>CAZNAT010000069.1:0-18020 GCA_964571245.1 uncultured Methylobacterium sp. | reverse complement strand
CGCGAGGGTGGCCGCACCGTCGGCGCCGGCGTCGTCGCATCCATCCAGGATTGATTGTCCTGCTGGAATGGAGTGCACCGCTGCCAGGTGGCGGTGCGCTTTTTCGTTGAAAGTTATTTTTGAGGGGCAACCCTCGCGTCTCTGCCTCCGGGCCTCGTTCGGGGTTCGGCAGCAAGCCAAGGAAAAAAAGCGATGAACGGACAGACCATCCGCATCCGCCTCAAGGCTTTCGATCACCGTGTGCTCGATTCGTCGACGCGCGAGATCGTTTCGACGGCGAAGCGTACCGGCGCGCAAGTGCGCGGCCCGATCCCGCTTCCGACGCGGATCGAGAAGTTCACCGTGAACCGCTCGCCGCACGTCGACAAGAAAAGCCGTGAGCAGTTCGAGATCCGCACGCACAAGCGTGTGCTTGATATCGTTGACCCGACCCCGCAGACCGTGGACGCGCTGATGAAGCTCGACCTCGCCGCCGGTGTCGACGTCGAAATTCGCCTCTGAGACCCCGTTAGTCATAACGGTCCTCAGTTTTGTAGACCTCCTCTGGAATAAGGATAAACGCCCATGAGGTCAGGGGTAATTGCACAGAAGCTCGGCATGACCCGAGTCTTCACCGATGGCGGGGAACACGTTCCTGTCACGGTTCTGCGTCTTGACGGTTGCCAGGTCGTTGCGCACCGGACCCTGGAACGCGACGGTTATGTCGCGCTCCAGCTCGGTTCGGGCAAGGCCAAGCCGAAGAACGTTTCCAAGGCCGAGCGGACGCGTTTCGCGATCGCCCAGGTCGAGCCGCGCATGAAGCTGGCGGAATTCCGTGTCGACGATCAGGGCGTGATCCCGGTCGGCGCCGAAATCACCGCCGATCACTTCCTGCCGGGCCAGTTCGTCGACGTGACGGGCACCACGACCGGCAAGGGGTTTGCCGGTGGTATGAAGCGCTGGAACTTTGGCGGTCTTCGCGCCACCCACGGCGTTTCGGTCTCGCATCGCTCGATCGGTTCAACCGGTGGTCGTCAGGACCCCGGCAAGACCTTCAAGAACAAGAAGATGCCGGGTCATCTCGGCGCCGAGCGCGTGACGACGCTGAACCTCAAGGTGGTTCGGACGGATGTCGAGCGTGGTCTCATCCTCGTCGAGGGCGCGGTTCCGGGTACCAAGGGTGCCTGGATCACGGTTCGCGATGCGATCAAGAAGCCCGCACCAAAGGGCCTGCCGGTTCCCGGCAAGTTCCGTTTGGTGGGCAATGGTGCGGAAGCTTCGGCTTCAGCTGAAACGACGGAGGCCTGAGAGCGATGAAACTCGCGATCACCACATTGGCTGGCATGGAAGCCGGCACCGTCGATCTGGCCGAGGCCGTTTTCGGTCTTGAGCCGCGCACGGACATTCTCCACCGCATGGTGCGCTACCAGCTGGCCAAGCGCCAGGCCGGCACGCATCAGGCGCAGGAACGTTCGACGATCAACCGGACGACGAAGAAGCTCTACAAGCAGAAGGGCACCGGCAATGCCCGTCACGGTTCGGCCAAGGCGCCGCAATTCCGTGGCGGCGGCAAGGCTTTCGGTCCGATCGCGCGCTCCCATGCGCATGATCTGCCCAAAAAGGTCCGCATGCTGGCGCTGAAGCTGGCGCTGTCGGCCAAGGCCAAGGAGAGCCAGATCATCGTGCTCGACAAGGCGGAAGCCAACACCCCGAAGACGAAGGATCTCAAGGATATCTTCGGCAAGCTCGGGTTGTCGAACGCGCTGATCATTGGGGGCGCCGAGCTGCAGGACAACTTCGTCCTGGCCTCGCGCAACATTCCGAACATCGACGTGCTGCCGGTTCAGGGCATCAACGTCTATGACATCCTCCGCCGTGAGAAGCTCGTGCTGACCACTGCGGCGCTTGAGGCGCTCTCGCAGCGCTTTGCCGGTTAAGGGGAACGAACATGAGCATCGATCCGAAGCTTTTCGACGTTATCCTTTCGCCGGTGATCACCGAAAAGGCGACCGCGCTCTCCGAGCACAACAAGGTCGTCTTCAAGGTGGCCAGGACCGCAACCAAGCCGCAGATCAAGCTGGCGGTGGAGAAATTGTTCGATGTGAAGGTGGTGAGCGTCAACACCCTCGTCCGCAAGGGCAAGGTGAAGCGCTTCCGCGGCACACTCGGTCAGCAATCGGACGTCAAGAAGGCAATCGTGACCCTCGCCGAGGGCCACGCCATCGACGTCACGACCGGCCTCTGAGACGGGAGACATTGAAATGGCATTGAAGCATTACAATCCCGTCACGCCGTCGATGCGCCAGCTCGTGCTGGTGGATCGCTCGGAGCTCTACAAGGGCAAGCCGGTCAAGGCTTTGACGGAAGGCAAGTCCTCGAAGGGCGGCCGTAACAACCTCGGCCGCGTGACGGTGCGTTTTCGTGGCGGTGGCCACAAGAAGTCGTACCGTCTCGTCGATTTCAAGCGTCGCGACAAGCTTGGCATGTCCGCCACGGTCGAGCGCCTGGAATACGATCCGAACCGCACGGCCTTCATCGCGCTGATCCGCTACACGGATGACACGCTGAGCTACATCCTCGCGCCGCAGCGCCTCGCTGTCGGTGACAAGGTGGTGGCCGGCGAAACCGCCGATATCAAGCCCGGCAACGCGATGCCGACGGCGAATATCCCGGTTGGCACGATCGTCCACAACGTCGAGATGAAAATCGGCAAAGGCGGGCAGATCGCGCGTTCGGCGGGTACCTACGCCCAGATCGTCGGCCGTGATCATGGCTACGTCATCCTGCGCCTCAATTCGGGCGAGCAGCGGCTGGTTTCCGGCCAGTGCTTCGCCACGATCGGCGCAGTGTCGAACCAGGATCACATGAACATCTCGCTCGGCAAGGCCGGTCGTAACCGCTGGTTGGGCTTCCGCCCGCATAACCGCGGCGTTTCGATGAACCCGGTTGACCATCCGCACGGCGGTGGTGAAGGCCGGACCTCCGGTGGTCGTCATCCTGTGACGCCGTGGGGCAAGCCGACCAAGGGCAAGAAGACGCGTTCTAACAAGCGGACCGATGTGTTTATCGTGTCGTCCCGCCACGCTCGTAAGAAGTAAGGAGAGGCTCATGCCGCGTTCAGTTTGGAAAGGTCCGTTCGTCGACGGATACCTTCTGAAGAAGGCAGAGGCCGCTCGGGCCTCTGGGCGTAACGACGTCATCAAGATCTGGAGCCGTCGTTCGACGGTTCTGCCGCAGTTCGTAGGCTTGACCTTCGGGGTGTACAACGGCCACAAGCACGTTCCCGTGAATGTCTCGGAAGAGATGGTCGGCATGAAGTTCGGCGAGTTTGCGCCGACCCGTACCTACTACGGGCATGCCGCCGACAAGAAGGCGAAGAGGAAGTAACATGGGCCAGGTAGCCAATATCCGGCGCGAGGCCGATACGGAGGCGAAGGCGGTTGCGCGCAATCTCCGCGTCAGCCCGCAGAAGCTCAACCTCGTCGCCCAGCTCATTCGCGGCAAGAAGGTTTCGGCCGCGCTTGCCGATCTCGAATTCAGCCAGAAGCGCATCGCCCGCGATGTGAAGAAGTGCCTCGAGAGCGCGATCGCCAATGCCGAGAACAACCATGATCTCGACATCGACGCCCTGGTGGTGAGCCAGGCCTTCGTCGGCAAGTCGATCGTCATGAAGCGCGTCCAGTTCCATGGCCGCGGCAAGACGGGGCGCGTGACGAAGCCCTTCGCGAACATCACCATCGTCGTTCGTCAGGCCGGGGAGTAAGAGCATGGGACAGAAGGTAAATCCGATCGGTCTTCGGCTCGGCATCAACCGCACCTGGGACAGCCGTTGGTACGCGAATTCGGCCGAATACGGCTCGATGCTGCACGAGGATTTCAAGATCCGCGAAGAACTGATGAAGGTTCTCAAGCAGGCCGCGGTCTCGAAGATCATCATCGAGCGCCCGCACAAGAAGTGCCGCGTCACCATCCACTCGGCGCGTCCGGGGGTGGTGATCGGCAAGAAGGGTGCGGATATCGACAAGCTGCGCAAGCAGATTGCCGCGCTGACGAAAAGCGAAGTGGCGCTGAACATCGTCGAGGTCCGCAAGCCGGAAATCGACGCGACGCTGGTGGCCGATTCCATCGCCCAGCAGCTCGAGCGCCGCGTGGCTTTCCGCCGTGCGATGAAGCGCGCCGTTCAGTCCGCGATGCGTCTTGGCGCCGAAGGCATCAAGATCACCTCGTCGGGCCGCCTCGGCGGTGCGGAAATCGCGCGTGTCGAATGGTACCGCGAAGGCCGCGTGCCGCTGCATACGCTTCGGGCCGATGTTGATTACGGTGTTGCCACGGCCCATACGGCCTATGGCACCTGCGGAATCAAGGTCTGGATTTTCAAGGGCGAAATTCTCGAACACGATCCGATGGCGCAGGACAAGCGCGCCGAACAGACGGATCATCGTTCGCAGGGTCGCCGCGCGCCGGAAGCGGCGTGAGGAGTAACGAGAGATGTTGCAACCAAAGCGAACGAAATTTCGTAAGCAGTTCAAGGGACGCGTCAAAGGCGTCGCCAAGGCCGGCTTTGAATTGGCCTTCGGCGAGTTTGGCCTGAAGGCGATGGATCCGGAGCGCATCACCGCGCGCCAGATCGAAGCCGCCCGCCGCGCGATGACACGCCATATGAAGCGTGCCGGGCGCGTCTGGATCCGGGTATTCCCGGATGTTCCGGTGTCGAAGAAGCCGGCTGAAGTCCGCATGGGCTCCGGCAAGGGCTCGCCCGAATACTGGATGTGCAAGATCCGTCCGGGCAAGATCATGTTCGAAATCGGCGGTGTCGATGTCGAGGTGGCCCGGGAAGCGTTGACACTGGCGGCCGCCAAGCTGCCGATGAAGACTCGCTTCGTCCAGCGTATCGCCGAATAAGGGAGGGCGAGATGAAAACCAGTCAACGTCTTTCCGACCTCCGCGTGATGTCGGGCGATCAATTGCAAGAAGAGCTTGTCAAGCTGAAGAAGGAGCAGTTCAACCTGCGCTTCCAGCGCGCGACGGGCCAGCTTGAGAACATGGCGCGGGTGCGCGAGGTCCGTCGCGATATCGCGCGGGTCAAGACCATCCAGCGCGTCAAACTCGCCGCTGCGGCGAAGGGTTGAGGGTAAAGCGATGCCGAAACGCATTCTCCAGGGCGTCGTCGTCAGCGATGTCCAGAACAAGACGGTCGTGGTCAAGGTGGAGCGTCGCTTCTCCCATCCGCTGCTGAAGAAGACCGTTCGCCGGTCGAAGAACTACCACGCCCATGACGAGGCGAACCTGTGCAAGGCGGGCGACGAGGTTTCCATCGAGGAGACCCGTCCGATGTCGAAACTCAAGCGCTGGGTTGTCCTAGCGTCTGAGCAGAAGGCGTAATCTGCCGCTTCGACGATTATTGCCCTTGAGCTTTGGGCGCGAAGTCTGTAGGGCTTCGCGCTTCGCTGAGACGCGATAGACGATGAACATGGAGCCGAAAGGTTCCAGGGGGAGGGGGCGCTTTGCGTTCCCTCGTCAGGCGTAGTCCGGTGTGGCTCCTCATGGCTCTCCGGAAACCGATCTGAAAGAAAGGAAGGATCAGCTCATGATCCAGATGCAAACCAATCTCGACGTTGCCGATAATTCCGGCGCGCGCCGCGTCATGTGCATTAAGGTGCTCGGCGGCTCGAAGCGGAAATATGCCGGCGTGGGCGACATCATCGTGGTGTCGATCAAGGAAGCGATTCCCAAAGGCCGTGTGAAGAAGGGCGACGTCATGAAGGCGGTTGTCGTTCGCACGGCGAAGGACATCATTCGTGCCGATGGTTCGGTGATCCGCTTCGACAGCAATGCGGCCGTTCTGATCAACAACCAGAAAGAGCCGATCGGCACGCGTATCTTTGGCCCGGTGCCGCGCGAATTGCGCGCGCGCCAGCATATGAAGATCATCTCGCTTGCGCCGGAGGTGCTGTGATGGCTGCCAAGATCAAGAAGGGCGACAAGGTTGTCGTCATTACCGGTCGTGACAAGGGCAAGTCGGGCGAAGTGCTTGAAGTGCGCCCCGATGCCGGGCGTGCGGTTGTTCGTGGCGTTGCCATGATCAAGAAGCACCAGCGCCAGACCCAGACCCAGACGGGCGGGATCATTTCGAAGGAGGGGACGATCAACCTCTCCAATCTCGCGGTGGCCGATCCGAAGGATGGCAAGCCGACCCGCGTTGGCTTCAAGACGCTCGAAGACGGCCGCAAGGTCCGCTTCGCCAAGCGTTCGGGGGACCTCATCGATGCTTGATGTGACCAATTACGAGCCCCGGCTCAAGAAGTTCTACCGTGATGTCGTGATCCCGAAAATGCAGGAGCAGTTCGGGTACAAGAACATCATGGAAATTCCCCGGCTCGAGAAGATCGTGCTGAACATGGGCGTCGGCGAAGCCACCGGCGACTCGAAGAAGGCGGCCGTTGCCGCTGCCGATCTCGCGGCGATTGCCGGTCAGAAGCCGGTGATCACCCGTGCCCGCAAGGCGATCGCGCAGTTCAAGGTGCGCGAGAAAATGCCGATCGGCTGCAAGGTTACCTTGCGGCAGGCGCGCATGTACGAATTCCTCGACCGTCTGATCACGATCGCGCTGCCGCGCGTTCGCGACTTCCGCGGCCTCAATGCCAAGAGCTTTGACGGGCGCGGCAACTACGCCATGGGCATCAAGGAGCATCTTATCTTCCCGGAGATCAACTACGACAAGGCTGATCAGATGTGGGGTATGGATGTGATTGTCTGCACCACGGCAAAAACCGACGAGGAAGCCCGTGCTCTCCTCAAATTGTTCAACTTCCCGTTCCGGCAGTAAGCCAGGGCTAGACCCTTTCGCTTAGACGCGGAAACCAGGAGTTATATCATGGCCAAAAAAGGCATGGTCGAAAAGAACAAGCGCCGTCAGAAGCTTGCCAAGCAGTTTGCTGGCCGGCGCGAGGCCTTGAAAGCGATCATTATGAACCAGGAAGTCTCCATCGAGGAGCGCTTCGCCGCGACGCTGAAGCTCGCGCAGATGCCGCGGAACTCGGCGGAAATCCGTATCCGCAGCCGTTGCGAAGTCTCGGGGCGTTCGCGCGCCGTCTATCGCAAATTCAAGATGAGCCGTATCGCGCTGCGCGATCTCGGCAACCGGGGACTTGTTCCCGGCCTCGTGAAATCCAGCTGGTAAGGGGAGCGCCATGTCCATGAACGATCCTCTGGGCGATATGCTCACCCGCATCCGCAACGCACAGATGCGCAAGAAGGGCCGCGTGAATACACCCGGCTCCAAGCTTCGCGCCCGCGTTCTCGATGTGCTGAAGGCCGAGGGCTATATCCGCGGCTATTCCGAAACCGAGTTCGACAATGGTCGGACCGAGTTCGACATCGAACTGAAGTACTTCGAGGGCCAGCCGGCCATCCGCGAGATCAAGCGGGTGTCCAAGCCGGGCCGTCGGGTTTACTGCCCCGTTGATTCGCTTCCGCGTGTCGCCAACGGCCTCGGCATCACCATCATCTCGACTCCGTCGGGCGTGATGGCGGATCACGACGCCCGCGACAAGAACGTCGGCGGCGAATTGCTCTGTACCGTATTCTAACCGCTCGGGAGAGGAGGTTTCCATGTCGAAAGTCGGCAAGAAGCCGGTCGATATCCCGGCCGGCGCTACACCCAAGGTCGAAGGCCAGTTGGTTTCCATCAAGGGTCCCAAGGGCGAACTCAGCTTCATCGTTCACGATGACGTTGCGGTGAAGCTCGAAGGCAACCAGATCATGGTTGATCCGCGCAACGCGACCAAGCGGGCCCGTGCCCTCTGGGGCACCAGCCGCGCGCGCATGAACAACCTCGTCGTCGGCGTGACCAAGGGCTTTGAAAAGAAGCTGGAAATCACCGGCGTCGGCTACAAGGCGATTGTTGAGGGCAGGAACCTCAATCTCTCGCTCGGCTATAGCCACCCTGTTCTGTTCGCCATCCCGACCGGGATCGCGATTGTCACGCCGAAGCCGACGGAGATCGTCGTTTCCGGCATTGATCGTCAGCAGGTCGGCCAGGTTGCCGCGGAGATCCGCGCCTATCGTGGCCCCGAACCCTTCAAGGGCAAGGGCGTCAAGTACGAAGGCGAGTTCATCTTCCGCAAAGAAGGCAAGAAGAAGTAAGGCGGAGATCGGGACATGGCACATCTTACCACCACCGAACGCCGCAAGGCGCGCGTCCGCAGCCAGCTTCGCCTGGCGGCCAATGGCCGTCCGCGTCTCTCGGTTTTTCGTTCGTCGAAGCAGATCTACGCCCAGATCATCGATGATGCGAATGGCGTCACCCTTGTTGCCGCCTCGTCCATTGAAAAGGACGTCAAGGCCAAGCTCAAGACCGGCGCGGATGTCGATGCCGCCAAGGCGATCGGCAAGCTCGTCGCCGAGCGTGCACTGGCCGCCGGCGTCACCGCCGTGGTCTTTGACCGCGGGCAGTACATCTATCATGGTCGCGTCAAGGCTCTTGCCGATAGCGCCCGTGAAGCCGGCCTGGATTTCTAGGGTCCAGCCAGAAAAACTTGCCGCACCCCGGGTTTTCGAGCCGGAGGGTGCGGTGCCAAGCGAGCGGGGAACACGGGTTGCCCGCGCAAGTAAGGAAATAGGATATGGCAGCAGAACGTGAAGGCGGCGGTGGCCGTGGCCGCGAAGGCGGGCGCGATCGCAATCGCGACAGCAACCGCGAGGAGCGTGACAACGAATTCGTTGACAAGCTCGTCCACATCAACCGTGTCGCCAAGACCGTCAAGGGTGGCCGCCGCATGGCGTTTGCCGCGCTGGTCGTGGTGGGTGACCAGAAGGGCCGCGTCGGCTTCGGCCATGGCAAGGCCCGCGAAGTGCCCGAAGCCATCCGCAAGGCCACGGAAAGCGCCAAGCGCGCGCTGATCCGCGTGCCGCTGCGCGAAGGCCGCACGCTCCATCACGATGTTCCCGGCCGTCATGGCGCCGGCAAGGTTCTGCTTCGTGCAGCCCCGGCCGGTACGGGCATCATCGCCGGTGGTCCGATGCGCGCGGTGTTCGAGTGTCTCGGCATGCACGACGTCGTGGCGAAGTCGCTGGGATCGTCGAACCCCTACAACATGGTCCGTGCGACCTTCGATGCCCTCAAGGCCGAAGACAGCCCGCGCACTGTTGCCGCCCGCCGTGGCCTCAAGGTTTCGGTTCTGCAGTCGCGTCGTCGGGATATCGACGGCGGCGAAGCAGTCGATGCGTGAGGGCTGAAAAATGGCTAAGGCACCTGCAAAGACCATCACTGTCGAACAATATGGCAGCCCGATCCGTCGTCCGAAGGATCAGCGCGCTACCTTGATCGGCCTGAAGCTCAACAAGATCGGCCGTCGCTCGGTCCTTCTCGACAATCCCTCGACACGGGGCATGGTCGCGAAGGTCGCGCACATGGTCCGAATCATCGAAGAGTGAGGGGGAGACCATGAAACTCACCGATCTCCGTGATAACGAAGGCGCAACCAAGAAGCGCATGCGCGTGGGCCGTGGTATCGGCTCCGGCAAGGGCAAGACCGCGGGTCGCGGCGTCAAGGGTCAGAAGGCCCGTACCGGCGTGGCGATCAAGGGCTTCGAAGGCGGCCAGATGCCGCTGCATCGTCGCCTGCCGAAGCGCGGCTTCAACAACATCGGCGCGAGTGACCTCAACGAGGTCAATCTCGGTCGTATCCAGGAAGCCGTCGACGCCGGGCGCCTCGACAAGAAGGCGACCGTGACGATCGAAACCCTGGTGGCGGCGGGCGTTTGCTCGAAGCCGCGCGACGGGGTCAAGATCCTCGGCGTCGGCGAACTCAAGGCCAAGCTGAGCTTCGAGGTGTTCCGGGCTTCCAAGAGCGCGGTTGCCGCGATCGAGAAGGCCGGCGGCTCCGTCAAGGTGCTCGCCGAGGCCCCCGCAGCCTGACAAAAATATCCGGCGTCGGGGTGACAAGCCCCGGCGCCGTTCTTATGTCTTGGACGCGTGTTGGTTCCGCAAAACCGGTTTCCCCTTTTGCGCAACATGCTCTATTTCGACGGAAGAACATCGCGCATCTTTCGCCGGGACCTTGAGCGCTTTCTTTCCTTGCGCCCCGTTTCTCCGGCGGCAATCCGCTGAATGTTCACCATGAGCTTTGGGCCGCACGGCACGCGCCAGGCGGCTTCAGGCAGGAACGGGAGACAGGCCCTTCTGGGGTCCTGGACAGGGATTGAAATGGCATCGGCAGCAGAACAGCTTGCAGCAAACCTGAATTTTGGCGCCCTGGCGAAGGCCGAGGAGCTGAAAAAGCGCATCTGGTTCACGCTCGGCGCGTTGCTGGTCTACCGTCTCGGGACCTATATTCCGCTGCCCGGCATCAACCCCGAGGCGCTCGCGGATGTGTTCAAGACCCAGCAGGCCGGGGTTCTCGGGCTTTTCAACATGTTTTCCGGCGGCGCGGTCGGCCGCCTGGCGATCTTCGCCCTCAACATCATGCCGTATATCTCGGCCTCGATCATCATCCAGCTGATGACGACGGTCTCGCCGACCCTGGAGGCGCTCAAGAAAGAGGGCGAATCGGGCCGGCGGCAGATCAACCAGTACACCCGCTACCTTACCGTGCTGCTGGCGCTGTTCCAGTCTTACGGCATCGGCGCCGGGCTGCAGAGTTCGGGCGCGATCGTCCAGAATCCCGGGCCGTTCTTCCTGCTCTCCACCGTGGTCACGCTCACCGGCGGCACGCTGTTCCTGATGTGGCTCGGCGAGCAGATCACCAGCCGCGGCATCGGCAACGGCATCTCGCTGATCATCTTTGCCGGTATCGTCGCGGAACTGCCCTCGGCCATCGCCGGCACGCTGGAACTTGGCCGCCAGGGCGCGCTTTCGACCGGGATCATTCTCGGGGTGGTGCTGATGGCGATCTTTGTCGTCGCCTTCATAGTCTTCATGGAGCGCGCGCAGCGACGGCTTTTGATCAACTACCCCAAGCGCCAGATGGGCAACAAGGTCTACGAGGGGCAGACCTCGTTCCTGCCGCTCAAGCTCAACACCGCCGGCGTGATCCCGCCGATCTTCGCCTCGTCGCTGCTGCTGATGCCGACGACGATCGCGAGCTTTGCGCAGGCCGGCGGGCCGCAGTGGCTCCAGACCATGAACACCTACCTCGGGCATGGCCGGCCGCTCTACATGCTGCTCTATGCGGCGCTGATCATCTTCTTCGCGTTCTTCTACACCGCCATCGTCTTCAACCCGACGGAGACCGCGGATAACCTGAAAAAGCACGGCGGGTTCATTCCGGGGATTCGTCCCGGCGAGAAAACTGCCTCCTACATCGACTACGTCCTCTCCCGCATCACCGTGATCGGTGCGGCCTACCTCACCTTTGTTTGCCTCTTACCCGAATTTCTAATTTCGGCGGCGTCGCTTCCGTTCTATTTCGGAGGCACTTCCATCCTGATCGTCGTGTCGGTCACCATGGATACGGTGGCCCAGGTGCACGGCTATTTGCTCGCGCACCAATACGAGGGCCTCGTCAAGAAGGCCAAACTCAGGGGGAGCAGGCGCTAATGAGGTTGATTTTGCTGGGTCCGCCCGGTGCAGGGAAGGGAACCCAGGCGCAACGCCTGGTGACGAAACACAAGATCGTCCAGCTTTCGACCGGGGACATGCTGCGCGCGGCCGTCGCCGCCGGAACCCCGGTCGGGCTCAAGGCCAAGGCCGTGATGGACGCGGGCGGGCTGGTCTCCGACGAAATCGTGATCGGCATTATCCGCGACCGAATCGCCGAGGCCGATGCCGCCAACGGCTTTATTCTTGATGGCTTTCCGCGCACCGTCGCCCAGGCCGAAGCCCTCGATGCCATGCTCGCCAGCCTGAAGCTGAAGCTCGATGCCGTCATCGAGCTCAAGGTCGACCAGGAAGCGCTCGTCGGCCGCATCGTCAAGCGGGCCGAAGAGGCGCTGGCGGCCGGCCAGCCGGTTCGCAAGGACGATGACCCCGAAGTCTTCAAGACCCGTCTGGTGGCGTATAACCGCGACACGGCTGCGGTGACCCCGTTCTACGGTGCGCGCGGCCAATTGACGGTGATCGACGGCATGCGGCCGATCACGGAAGTCGCGGACGCGATTGACAGGGTGCTGGGCGTCTGAAACGCCCGGGATCAAGGGCGTGCCGGATGTTCCGGCACAGCTACGGAAGAGGCGTTCTGGCTGGAATTTCCCTCGGGTTTTTCTGTCAAAATGCCTCGGATCGTCGATTTGGACTTGACGGGAGGCGATGATGTCGTCTATCCGCAGACCCTTACCGACGAGGCCGTCCGCGCGGGGAAACTCGCGCGTTTTTATGTTTTTCTTGTTTGCTCCCGCTTCGGGAGTGTGCGAGAGGCCGGTTGGAAGACGGATTTGGTGATGAACCCTAAGGCCCTGTCCGGGTTGGGTCATCGCGCGGAGGCAGCATTCTTCCAGGGTGTTGCCGCCAGTAGCTAAGGAGAAGTGACGTGGCTCGTATCGCGGGCGTTAACATTCCGACATCGAAGCGCGTGTGCATTGCACTGCGCTACATTCACGGCATTGGCCCGGTGAACGCTGTCGAGATCTGCACGAAGGTTGGCATTCCGTTGGAGCGCCGCGTCAATCAGCTCACCGATCAGGAGGTCCTCCAGATCCGCGAGACGATCGACCGGGATTACATGGTCGAGGGTGATCTTCGTCGCGATGTCGCGATGAACATCAAGCGGCTGATGGATCTCGGCTGCTATCGCGGTCTGCGCCATCGTCGCGGCCTGCCGGTCCGTGGTCAGCGCACGCATACCAATGCGCGCACCCGGAAGGGCAAGTCCAAGCCGATCCAGGGCAAGAAGAAGTAAGAATTCCGCGGCGCCGCTCCGGCGCCGCGACCCATCCAGCTATTCTGCGGCGCCGGTCCGGTGCCGGGAATAATTCGAGACACGAAGGCTCCAGACGACATGGCCAAAGAAGCTCAACGTATTCGCCGCCGCGAACGCAAGAACATCGTTTCTGGCATCGCGCACGTGAATGCCTCCTTCAACAACACGATGATCACGATCACCGATGCCCAGGGCAACGCGATCTCCTGGTCGTCGTCCGGGACGATGGGCTTCAAGGGCTCCAAGAAATCGACCCCCTACGCCGCGCAGGTTGCGGCGGAGGACGCTGCCCGCAAGGCTTCTGAGCACGGCATGCGCACGGTCGAGGTCGAGGTTTCCGGTCCGGGTTCGGGGCGTGAATCCGCGCTTCGCGCGCTGCAGGCGGCCGGTTTCACGGTCACCTCGATCCGCGACGTGACGCCGATCCCGCACAACGGGTGCCGCCCGCGCAAGCGCCGCCGCGTCTGATTTCGATTGAATGACGAAGGACGGGCACCACGATGGTCGCGGTGCCCGATTGCTGTTTCCGGGATAGAGCCAAGGATATTCCAACGTGATCCAGAAGAATTGGCAGGACCTGATCAAGCCGACGAAGCTCGAAATTTCGGGTGGAGATGATCCGACGCGCGTGGCGACCGTCGTTGCGGAGCCGCTGGAGCGCGGTTTTGGCATGACGCTCGGCAACTCGCTGCGCCGCATTCTCCTGTCGTCGCTGCAGGGCGCCGCCGTCACCGCGATCCATATCGACGGGGTGCTGCACGAGTTCTCCTCGATCGCCGGCGTCCGCGAGGACGTGACCGACATCGTCCTGAACATCAAGGACGTCGCGCTCAAGATGCAGGGCGAAGGCACCAAACGCCTCGTTCTACGCAAGCAGGGTCCGGGCGTCGTCACCGCCGGCGATATCCAGGTGACCGGCGATATCGAGGTCCTCAACCCCGAGCTTGAAATCTGCACGCTCGACGAGGGCGCAGAATTGCGCATGGAGCTGCATGTTTCCACCGGCAAGGGCTATGTCGCCGCCGACCGTAATCGCGCCGAGGACGCCGTCATCGGGCTGATCCCGATCGACAGCCTGTTCTCGCCGGTGCGCAAGGTGTCGTACCGCGTCGAGAACACCCGTTCCGGCCAAATTCTTGACTACGACAAGCTGACGATGACCATCGAGACCGATGGCGCGATCACCCCGGAAGACGCGCTCGCCTACGCCGCGCGCATCATGCAGGACCAGCTTGAGATCTTCCTCAACTTCGAGGAGCCGAAGAAGCCCGAAACCCAGGCCGCGATCCCCGATCTCGCCTTCAACCCGGCGCTGCTCAAGAAGGTCGACGAGCTCGAGCTGTCTGTCCGTTCGGCCAATTGCCTCAAGAACGACAACATCGTCTACATCGGCGACCTCATCCAGAAGACCGAGAGCGAAATGCTGCGCACGCCGAACTTCGGCCGCAAGTCGCTCAACGAAATCAAGGAAGTCCTGGCGCAGATGGGGCTCCATCTCGGCATGGAAGTGCAGGGTTGGCCGCCGGAGAACATCGAGGATCTCGCCAAGCGCTTCGAGGAGCACTACTGAGGCTCAGGCTGGCAAGGGCTCTGGCTGGCAAGGCGGTCTTCCGGTTTGCCAATCCCAGGGGCGGGTAATCGAGTGAGTTGCACCGGGCGCTTCAGGCGCCCGGTTTATTGCGGGGGGCATGTTGCCTTCCGAAACAAGAGGTCGACCGTTCCTTGACACGGCGGTCGTCAAATCAAGGAGAAATCCCATGCGTCACGGTTTTCGCGGTCGTCGTTTTTCCCGTACGGCCAGCCATCGTAAGGCGATGTTCGCCAATCTCGCCCAGGCGTTGATCACGCACGAGCAGATCACCACCACGCTGCCCAAGGCGAAGGATCTTCGCCCGGTCGTGGAAAAGCTGGTCACCCTCGGCAAGCGCGGCGATCTGCACGCCCGCCGTCAGGCGATCGCCCAGATCCGCGACGAGGATGTGGTCCGCAAGCTGTTCGACGTCATCGGCAAGCGTTACGCCGCGCGCAACGGCGGCTATCTCCGGATCATGAAGGCCGGCTTCCGCTTCGGCGATGCCGCCCCGATGGCGGTGATCGAATTCGTGGACCGCGATATGGATGCCAAGGGCTCCGCCGACAAGGCACGCGCGGCTGCGGCGCCGGCCGAGACCGACGCGGGCTGATGGCCCGGTAACGATAGACGAACAAGGCGGCTCCGGCCGCCTTTTTTTGGCTGGAGCGGCGGCAAGAGCATTTTCCGCGCCTGTGGACTCCGGTTGGTCGAAAGAAAATGCGTCAAAACATAGAGATAGAGCGGTCGATCTGATCGAGGCAGATCGGAAACCGCTCTAGCCAATCCCACCCGGGAGACATGCCGCAGCAACATGTCAGCGGGCCAAGACCCCGGCCAGCGCCACGAAATCCTCGGCACTGAGATCGGCGAGGCGACCGATCGGGATATCGCTGATCGGCCTTGAACTGACGCCGACCGAGACACCATCGAAACGACGGCTGGGGACCATTCGCATATCGACGATCTGCACCGAATCGTGCCGTTGATCAGCCAGAATATCCTTCAGCATCGGCCCGAGGGCGGCGCTTTCACCCTCCAGAATTTGCGAGAGCCAGTCCTCGCCCACTAGAAGCATCCCGGAAATGCCGTTTTCTGCGTGCTTTCTGCGTGCGGTCGCCGCGATATCGTCGAGAACCTTCCGTCCCTCGGGGCCGGAAACGTCGAAACGTGGGCGACTGGTGTAGACAAGTTGCGTCAGCACGCTCTACTCCCTTTCAGGATGACGCAAGGCTGCCAGACGAAAGTGAAGGAAGTCATGAACGGGTTCAACCAAGTTGCTGCCAGGGTTTACTGGTCCTTGACGCGGGTTGCAGCGCTTTTAACGTTCTTTTTCGCCTTTCAGGCGGTGGTTTTCGCCCAAGGCCTTGATTTTCTTCGCCGGAATGAGCCGCCCCGCCCGCCGGTTTCGCGGGCGGAGATGAGCCTGAGTTTCGCGCCGATCGTCCGCGCGGCTGCACCGGCGGTTGTAAACGTCTATGCCTCGCAGAAGCAGTCGCGGGCGCGCAATCCTTTCGAGGGCGATCCGTTTTTCGAGCGGTTCTTCGGCGGGCTTGCCCAGCCCGAGCGCGCGCGCCAATCGGTCGGCTCCGGCGTGATCATCGGCAAGAGCGGGCTCGTCGTCACCAACCATCACGTCATCGAGGGCATGAGCGAGATCAAGGTTTCGCTCTCGGACCGCCGCGAATTCGAGGCCGAGATCAAGCTGCGCGACCCCAAGACCGATCTCGCGGTGCTGCAGATCAAGTCCTCCGAGGCGTTTCCGTTCCTGGAACTCGGCGATTCGGACAAGCTCGAGGTCGGCGATCTCGTGCTGGCGATCGGCAATCCGTTCGGGGTTGGCCAGACGGTGACGCAGGGCATCGTCTCGGCCCTGGCACGGACCCAGGTCGGGATTTCCGATTACCAGTTCTTTGTCCAGACCGACGCGGCGATCAATCCGGGCAATTCGGGCGGCGCGCTGGTCGATATGCAGGGCCGTGTCATCGGCATCAACACCGCGATCTTCTCGAAATCCGGCGGCAGTCACGGCATCGGCTTCGCCATTCCGGCGAATATGGTGCGCGCCGTGATCGAGAATGCCCAGTCGGGCGGCGGTGTCGTGCGCCGGCCCTGGTTCGGCGCCTCGTTGCAGCCGGTGACGAGCGAACTGGCGGAAACGCTGGGGCTGGCGCGCCCGGTCGGCGCGCTGGTCGCGGAGGTGGTGCCGGGCGGTCCGGCGGACAAGGCCGGGTTCAAGCGTCTCGATGTCATCACCGCAGTGGAGGGTACCGAGATCGATGACCCCGACGGGTTCGGCTATCGTTTTGCCACCCGGTCGGTCGGCGGAAGCGTGAAGATGACGCTGCTGCGGGGCGGCAAGAAGCAGGATGTCAGTGTCGCGCTGGTTGTGGCGCCCGAACTGCCGCCGCGCAACCCGGTGAGCATCAAGGCCAATTCGCCGTTTCAGGGCGTAACGGTGGTCAACCTCTCGCCGGCGGTGAAGGAGGAATTCTCCATTTCCGGCATCGATTCCGGCATCGTCATCAGCGAGATCGCGCCGGGGTCTGCCGCCGAGCAGGTCGGATTCCAGAAGGGCGACGTGCTGATCGCCATCAACGGGCAGCGCATGGAGGATACCACCGCGCTCGACCGGATCACCAAGGGCCGGACCTTTGTCTGGCGGGTGACGTTCAACCGCGGCGGCCAGAGCTTCAACACGGTTTTCGGGGGCTGATCGTGCTGGAAAAGGGCCCCAGTCTGGATGACGCCGGCCTGACCAACCGACCGCTCGCGGACAGGATGCGGCCGGAGGTGCTCGCCGATCTTGTCGGGCAGGAGCATCTGACGGGGGAGGACGGCGCGCTGCGGCGGCTGATCAATTCCGGCTCGATCGGCTCGCTCATTCTCTGGGGGCCGCCAGGAACCGGCAAGACCACCGTCGCCCGGTTGCTGGCGCATGAGACGGATCTGGCGTTCGAGCAGGTTTCGGCGATTTTCTCGGGCGTGGCGGATCTGAAGAAGCTGTTCGAGGGCGCGCGGTTGCGCCGCAAGATGGGGCAGGGCACGCTGCTGTTCGTCGATGAGATCCACCGCTTCAACCGGGCCCAGCAGGATGGGTTTTTACCGGTGATGGAGGATGGCACGATCACGCTGATCGGCGCGACGACGGAAAATCCCTCGTTCGCGCTCAATGCGGCGCTGCTGTCCCGGGCGCGGGTTCTCACGTTCAAATCGCTCGACGAGGACGCGATCCTGCGGCTCCTGAAGCGGGCCGAAGCGGTGATTGGCGAGACCCTGCCACTGACCGAGGCCGCGCACGCGGCGCTGGCGCGGATGGCGGATGGTGACGGCCGGGCGGCGCTGACGCTCGCCGAAGAACTCTGGCGGGCGGCGAAACCGGGCGAAATCTTTGACGAGGCCGGGTTGTCCGAGGTGATCCAGCGCCGCGCGCCGATCTACGACAAGGCGCAGGACGGGCATTACAACCTGATTTCGGCGCTCCACAAGACGGTCCGGGGGTCCGACCCGGATGCCGCGCTCTATTATTTCTGCCGGATGTGCGATGCGGGCGAGGATCCGCGCTTTCTCGCCCGCCGCCTGGTGCGGATGGCGGTCGAGGATATCGGGCTGGC
>CAZNAT010000068.1:0-18346 GCA_964571245.1 uncultured Methylobacterium sp. | reverse complement strand
AAAGTGGTACGTGAGCTGGGTTCAGAACGTCGTGAGACAGTTCGGTCCCTATCTGTCGTGGGTGTAGGAGTGTTGAGAGGATTTGTCCCTAGTACGAGAGGACCGGGATGAACACACCTCTGGTGGACCTGTTGTCGTGCCAACGGCAATGCAGGGTAGCTATGTGTGGACGGGATAACCGCTGAATGCATCTAAGCGGGAAACCCACCTCAAAACGAGCGCTCCCTTGAGAGGCGTGGAAGACCACCACGTTGATAGGCTGGGTGTGTAAGCGCGGTAACGTGTTGAGCTTACCAGTACTAATACCTCGATAGGCTTGATCACTCTCATTACCAATGCTCGTTTCATACGAGGCATGGATAAAAAGACCTCATTTGCTTCCAATCTTTCGCCGGCCTGGTGGCCCTTGCGTAGTGATAAAACCCGATCCCATCTCGAACTCGGCCGTTAAGCACTGCAGCGCCGATGGTACTATGTCTCAAGACCTGGGAGAGTAGGTCGTTGCCAGGCCAGCCAAAGATTGCTTCTCACATATGACAAAACGTTTGCGCCTGTTGTGCGCACTTTACCCGCATTCCCGATCGCGACGTGTTTTGTTCGTCGCTGGTGTGCGTTGACGCGGGGTGGAGCAGCCCGGTAGCTCGTCAGGCTCATAACCTGAAGGTCGTCAGTTCAAATCTGGCCCCCGCAACCAAATTCCGACGATATGTTTAGGCATATTCAAAGCCCCGTTTGGCCCTCGCCAGCGGGGCTTTTGCTTGTGATCGCCCGGCTGTTTCGTCGGTTTTTCTCACGGCGCTTCCCTTGTGACGCCGTTGGATGGAAAACCGCCCTGCCAAAGCAGGTGCGGGGCATATTCAACTTGATTGCCGGCAAACCACAGGGAATGATGGGAATCAGCCTGCCCTTGCAGGGGGTTGGCGTGTGTTGCCGCCTCGCGCGGCCATTCAAAATGCCGTGGCCTCAGAGCTGGCTCTCTGACTCCGACAACCGCGCTTTGCGCGCCTGAACGCAGCATAGGAACTCCCATTTCCGGCACCGTTTTTCTGATTGTCCTTGCCGCTGCGGCCTTGCACGCCGGGTGGAACGCGCTACTCAAGATCAGGCTCGATCCCTTTCTGGCGATGGTGCTGATCAACGCCGCCGGCGGCGTGATCGGCGTGCCGGCCATGCTGTATTTCGGATTGCCGAAGGTCGAGAGCCTGCCGTGGCTGATCGCCTCGACCGTGCTGCACCTCGGCTATTATTTCGCGCTGACCGGGGCCTATCGTCTTGCGGACATGGGGCAGGTCTACCCGATCGCGCGCGGCTCGGCACCGCTGATGACGGGGGTGTTCTCGGTGCTGCTGCTCGGCGAACCGCTCACCTGGCTTGGCGGTGCCGGGATTGTCTTCCTCGGCCTCGGCATCTTCACGATGACGATGCGCTTTGCCTCCGACGCCGCCCATATGAGCCGCCGCGCGCTGCTGTTTGCGCTGCTGACCGCCATCACCATCTGCGGCTATACGCTGACCGATGGCGCGGGCGCGCGCGCTTCGGGCAACCCGCATGCCTATTCCGCCGCGCTTTTCGTGATGGACGGCGCCTGCCTGACGCTGGTCGCACTCTGGATGCGCGGCTTTACCGGGCTCAAACCCCTGTTGGGATTTGTGCTTCCGGGGCTGGCTGGCGGTGCGATGTCCTGCGGCGCCTATGGCATCGCGATCTGGGCGATGACGGTGGCGCCGATCCCGCTGGTGGCCGCCGTGCGCGAGACCAGCGTCTTGTTCGGCGCCGCGATTGCCGTGATCTTTCTCAAGGAGCCGCTACGCGCGAACCGGATCCTGGCGGCGATCCTGATTGTCGAGGGCCTGACGATGATCCGGCTTCAGTGAGGTGTCGTGGCTTCCCTTCGCACAAAACCCTATCGCTTCAATGTCGGCGTCGCGCTGTTCAACCGGATGGGCCGGGTCTTTCTCGGCAGGGCGATTTCGGATGGGCCGGAATACGTGCTCCCCGGCCTCGAATGGCAGATGCCGCAGGGCGGGATCGACCCCGATGAGGAGATCATCGCCGCCGCCCGGCGCGAACTCCACGAGGAAATCGGGGTGACGAAAGCAGCCTTTCTCGCGGCAACCGACGACTACTGGCACTACGATTTTCCGCCGCACGCGGAGACGGGGCACCGGCTCGAAAAATTCGCCGGCCAGCAGCAGCGCTGGGTCGCCTTCCGCTTCGAGGGCGAGGATCACGACATCGACCTGACGGGCGCGGGCGAAGGTTTTTACCCCGAATTCAGCGAATGGCGCTGGGCGACGTTGGAAGAGGCCGTGGCCGGCGTGATGCCCTTCAAGCGCGCGAATTACGAGCGGGCAGCCGCGGCCTTCGCGCGCTTCGGGGTCCCGGTCTGATCAAGTCTAAATCTGATCAGAGACCGGCGCTGATCGCGGCTTCCAGAATATCGAGTGCCCGGAGCATCTCGCCTTCGCTGACCGTCAACGGCGGAGTGAGCGTCAGCACGTTGCCCATCGTCGTCTTGAACGAAAGACCGGCATCAAGGGCGCGATAAAGCACGGTCTCCGCAAGATCATCGGCCCGCGCGCGGCTGTCGCGATCCGTCACGAGGTCGATCCCGAGCAGCAGCCCTCTGCCTCTGACATCGCCGATCGCGGGCAGTCGGCGCTTCATCGCCTCAAGCCGCTCCAGCGCGATCGCGCCGACGCGGGCGGCGTTTTCAACGAGGCGCTCGTCCTCGATGATCTCGATCGTCGTCAGCGCCGCACGGGCGGTAACCGGGTTTTTCTCGTGGGTGTAATGGCCATAGGCATAGTCCCCCGCGAGGTCGAGCTCTGGCCGGGTGATCACCGCCGCGATCGGCAGGATGCCGCCGCCGAGCGCCTTTCCCATCACCAGGATATCCGGCACCACGCCGTCGTGATCGGCGGCGAACATCTTGCCGGTCTTGCCGAGGCCGGTGGGGATCTCGTCGAAAATCAGCAGCGTGCCGTGGCGGTCGCAGGCTTCGCGCACCGCCTTCCAGAAGCCGGGCGGCGGCAGATAGGGCACCGCGCGCGCGGGTTCGGCCACGAGGCAGGCGACATCGGTTTCGCGCGAGAGCACGTAGTTGACCATATTGGCGCAGGCGAGCCGGCACGTCGCGAGCGGCGGCTGGCCTGAAGCGTCGGTTTGGTAGCCATAGGCGCAGCGATAACAGGCGAAGGGCGCGACATGCTCGGCGCCCGCGACCATCGGCGCCGCCGGCCCGGCACGAAACAGCGCCTCGCCGGAAAGCGCGGAAGCGCCGATGCCCGCGCCGTGGAACGCATCCCAGAACGAGAGCGTTTTGTGACGCTTCGTGGCCGTGCGTGCGAGCTTGACCGCGACTTCGATCGCATCCGAGCCGCCGGTGGTGAACAGCGTTTTCGTCAGGTTCCCCGGCGCGATTTCCGCGAGTTTCTTCGCGAGCGCGGTCGAGGTGGTGTTGGAATAGCGGCGCGGCGAGAACGGCAGCCGGTCCATCTCCTCGCTGATCGCGCGCTTCAGGCGCGGGTGCCCATAGCCGATGTGATGGACGTTGTTGCCATGAAAATCCATGTAGCGTCGGCCGGCGACGTCCTCGACGTAGATCCCCTCGGCCTTGGCGATCGCGTTGAGGCAGGGAGTCGAGACCGATTGGCGCAGGAAATAGCGTTCGTCCTCGGCCAGCAGCGCCCGCGTTTTGTCGTCCAGCGCTTTGGCCTGCCAAGCGGCGCGGCGGCTGGTGAGGTTCGTGTCGCCTTCCGACTGGATCACTTTATGCGAGGCCATGAAGTCTTTTTCCTGTTGACGCATTTTCTTCACGCGAACCGGCGTCCACCCCAACCTTCGCAGGGGCATGCTTCGCTTGAAAATGCCTGGCTACCTCTTCCGCCATACCTGGAGGCGGTCGAACACCAGCCGGTCGAGCAGCACGTGCAGAAGCTTGGCGCCGATCGCGGTCAGGACGATGCAGGTCGCCATCGCGGCAGCGGCGGCGGTCGCGCCGGCCTCGTCCATATGCACGATTGCGATCGAGGCGAGCTTGGTGGAGGGGCCATACAGAAACACCACCGCCGAGATCGTCGTCAGCGCGTTGACGAACATATAGACTGCGATATCAAGGATCGCCGGCATCGAAATCGGCACGGTGACGCGGCGGAACGTCGTCCAGAACGGCACCTTGAGCGAGGAAGAGACCGATTCGAACTCGTTGTCGATCTGCTTGAGGGCCGTGGTCGCGGTGATATGCGCGACGGTGTAGAAATGCGCGATGGTATTGACCACCAGCACCGCCAGCGTGCCGTAGAAGATGTTGAGCGGGTTCCATTTGGCGTTGACGAAGAACACGTAGCCGAGCCCGAGCACCAGCCCCGGAACCGCCATCGGCAACATCGCCAGCAAATGCGCGACCGAACGCAACCCCGGAGAAACCTTGGTCTTCTCAATGAGATAGGCCCCGGAAAAGATCAGCGCCGTGCCGATCACCGCCACCAGCCCCGCCATCTTGAGCGAGGTGACGTAGGTGCCCCAACCGCCGGGCTCGAAATTGGCGAAGTCATAGTTCGCGAGCGTCAGCGAGAGGTTGTAAGGCCAGTATTTGATGAACGAGGCCCAGACCGAAATCCCCAGCATCGCCAGCAGGATGAACCCGATCACGCCGCAATAGGCGAGGAGCAGCCCGTCGCGGAGCGGCGCGGGTTTCGGCTCATAGGGAACCGCGCGTGCCGAGAGCAGCGCCACCTGTTTTTTCTGGATCTGGCGGTCGACGAAAAAGGCCAGCACCGCCGGCGCGAGCAGGATCAGCCCGACCACGGCGCCCATCTCGAAATTCTGCTGGCCGACGATCTGCTTGTAGGCGTCGGTCGCGAGCACGTTGAACTGGCCGCCAATGACCTTCGGGATGCCGAAATCGGTGATCACCAGCGTGAAGACGACGAAGGCGGCGCTGATCAACCCGTAACGCGCGCCGGGCAAGGTCACCGTGAAGAACACGCGTCGCCGCGTGGTGCCAAGGGCTTCGGCGACCTCGTAAAGTCGCCCGTCGGCGAGGCGCAGCGCCGTGACGATGATCATCACCGCATGCGGAAAACAGTAACAGACCTGCGCGAAGACGATCCCGATCGGGCCGTAGATCGAGTTGCCGCCGAGCAACCCCTTCAGGAACCCCTGGTTGCCGAAGATATAGATCAGCGAAATCGCCGCCAGCAGCGAGGGCGCGAAGATCGGCAACAGCGCCAGCGCGGTGAACACGCCCTTGAGCGCCATGCAGCTGCGGGTGAGGGCATAGGCGTAGACGAAGGCGAGCGGCACGACGATCCCGGTCGTCAGCAGTGCCACCCAGATCGAATTGAACAGCGCCGTGACCAGCGAGGGCGTCGAGAAATAGGTCTTGAAATTGGCGAGCCCGACAAAAGCGCCGGCCGAATTCTGCGCGCTCTTCGACAGCAGCAGCCACAGCGGGATCGCGATCACGACCAAGAGGATCGCAATCAGGATGAGAACCAGCAGCGAGGCTATCCGGGCCTCGCTGAACAGCCGGCGCGGCGCCCGCGCGGCAAGCGCGAGATCGGCGCTCATGTCTTGGCCCGCGCCGGGAACACCCGCAGGAACTCACCCGGCAGCTCGACAAAGATCGAACCGCCTTCGACGAGCCCGAGATCGCCGATCAGGTTGGCCGAGAAATCGGCGAGGATGCGCAGTTCCGCCGCGCCTTCCTCGATCAGGATCGCGCGACAGAAGGAGCCAAGAAATTCAAGCTCCTCGATGCGCACGCGAAGGGCGTTGCGCTCCTTGCCGGTCACACCGCGCACGCGCACCGCCTCGGGCCTGAGCCCGACCTCGATCGCGGTGCCCGGCGGATGGGCCGCGCCGACGGCGCAGGCAAACTCGCGGCCATCGATCTCGACGCTCTCGGCGGTTTTGACCGTCGCTGGCAGAAAGCTGATGCGCCCGACAAAATCGGCGACAAAGGCCGTGCGCGGCGAGCGGTAGATCTCCTCGGGGGTGCCGACCTGCTCGATCACGCCATGGTTCATCACCACGATGCGTTCGGCCATCGACAGCGCCTCTTCCTGATCATGCGTCACCATGATGGTGGTGACGCCGAGGCGGCGCTGGAGCATGCGGATTTCCTCGCGCAGCCGCAGGCGGACCTGCGCGTCGAGCGCCGAGAGCGGCTCGTCCAGCAGCAGCAGGCCCGGCGAGGTCGCGAGCGCGCGGGCCAGCGCGACGCGTTGCTGCTGGCCGCCGGAAAGCTGGACCGGGTATTTGCTGCCCTGCTCGGGAAGCCCGACCAGCGCCAGCAGTTCGGAAACCCGCTTGGCAATCTCGGCCTTGGGGCGGCCTTCGTTCACCAGACCGTAGCCGACGTTATCGACGATCGTGAGGTTGGGGAACAGGGCGTAGGATTGAAAGACGATCCCGAAATCGCGCTCGGAAGGGGGGGCGTTCGAAACGTCGCGGCCCGCAATGACAATCGAGCCGGCGCTCTGCCGGTCAAGCCCGGCGATCGCCCGGAGGAGCGTCGTCTTGCCGCAGCCAGAGGGTCCGAGAAGGCAGACGAACTCTCCGCCGTTGACGTCGAGATCGATTTCCATCAACGCCTGGAAGGCGCCGAAACTCTTGGAAAGCTTGCGAACCGACAGAAACGGCTTCTGCCCGTCCGTGCCCGCCTTTGCGCCGATTGCAGCCACACCCCTACCCCCCAAAGAGAATTCTTGTCGAAAAAAGAGGGGCCGTACGAGGCCGGCCCCTCCCAGTCATGCAGGGCGCGTTACTTCGGCGCCGCTTTGCTTTCATAGCGCTTCGACCATTCGGCGAGGATGCGCTCGCGGTTTTCGGCCATCCAGGCGAAGTCGTTTTTCGCCATCTTGGCTTCGGCATCAACAGGGTAGTTGGCGGGCGCGCTCTTGACCTCCGGATGGGCAACCAGGGCATAGTACTTGCCATAAAGCTCGTTGGCGCCCTTGGAAGCCACCCAATCCATCAGCTTCTTGGCGGCGTCGAGGTTCTTGGTGCCCTTGACGATCGACGAAGCCTCCATATCCCAGCCCGCGCCTTCCTTGGGCAGGATGAGGTCGATCGGCGCGCCGTTGGTCTTCTCGCGGGCGCCGCGCATGTCGAAGCCGATGCCGAGCATGCGCTCGCCCTTGGCGGCTTGCACGCAGGGCGCCGAGCCGGAATGGGTGTAGACGGCGATGTTCTCGTGCAGCTTGTCCATATAGGCCCAGCCCTTGGCTTCGCCCATGATCTGCAGCCACGCGGCGACCTTGAGATAGCCGGTGCCGGAGGAAGCCGGGTGCGGCATCACGATCTGGCCCTTGAATTCGGGCTTGGTGAGATCTTCCCACGAGGTCGGGGCCGTAACATTGGCCTTCTTGGCTTCAACCGTGTTGAAACAGGCGACCGCGAGGAAGGCATCCATCCCGGTCCAGGTATAGGGGCCCGTTGTATCGCGGTAGGAGGCCTTGATCGCATCGGCGCCCTTGGGCTTGTATTCCTCGAGCAGGTTCTGCTTCTCGAACAGCAGCAGGCTGGTTGCTGCGAGGCCAAGCACGACATCGGCGCGCGGGTTGTCCTTTTCGGCGAGGAACCGCGCGGTGATCACCCCGGTTGAATCGCGCACCCAGACGATCTCGATATCCGGGACGGCGGCTTCGATCGCGGTCTTGAACGGCCCCAGCTGGTCGTTCTCGAGCGCGGTATAGGCAGTGACCTTGGTTCGCCCTTGCGCGGCGGCATCGCCAGCAAACCCGGCAAGGATCGTGGCGGACAGGGCAAGCCCTGCAAAAAGCTTTGATGTCATTCTGTTTTCTCCCCGCGAGCGGCACGTTCCGGTGTGGTCGTGCCTTGCTTGTTGGCTATTGCACTTCAACGACGCTTCCGTGACAAGTCTTCGTTTGCATTTTTATTAGCTGACGCAGTTATTGGGCCGGTTTTGGCCCTTGTTTCCGGTCTGACGATCAAAATCCGGGGCTCGCGCCTCGAAAATCTCAGCCCGGCCAGGGCAGCGAATAGGTCCGGACATTGGTGAAGCTTTTCATGGCCTCCTGGACGCCCTCCTTGTAGCCGAGGCCGGAATCCTTGATGCCGCCGAAGGGGCTCATCTCGATGCGGTAGCCCGGAACTTCCCAGACGTTGACCGTCCCGACATCGAGCTCGGAAATGAAGCGGGTGATATAGTCGAGCCGATTGGTGCAGACACCGGATGACAGCCCGTAGGCGGTGGAATTGGAAATCCTGATGATCTCGCCGATCTCGTCGGGCACGCGGATGATCGGGATCACCGGCCCGAAGGTTTCCTCCAGCACAAGCTCGCAATCGTGGGGAACGTGATCGACCACCGTCGGGTGGAACAGCGCGCCCTCGCGCGGCGCACCATGCAGAACCACCGCGCCCTTCGACACCGCGTCGTTGACGCGGGCCTCGAAGAGCTTGGCCGAAGCCTCGTTGATCACGGTGCCGACATCGGTCGCGGGGTCCATGGGATCGCCGCACTTGAGCTTTTTGGCCTTGGCGACCACCAGTTTCGAGAACGCTTCGGCGACCGACTGGACGACAAGGATGCGCTTGACCGCCGTGCAGCGCTGGCCGGAATTCTTGGTCGCGCCCTGCACCGCGAGTTCCGCGGCCTTGTCGAGATCGGCGTCCTCCATGACGATCAGCGGGTCATTGCCGCCGAGTTCGAGCACGATGCGGCGATAGCCGGCCTTTTCCGCGATATATTTGCCGACCCGCACCGAACCGGTGAAGGTGACGAGATCCGCATCGGGATCGGTGATCATGCTGTCGCCCATCGTCCGGGGATTGCCGGTGACGACCGAGAGCATCTCCGGCGGCAGGCCGGCTTCATAGAGCACATCCGCGAGCAGCAGCGCCGTCAGCGGCGTGAGTTCGGTCGGTTTCAGCACGACGCGGTTGTTGGTCGCGATCGCCGGGGCGATCTTGTGGCTGACCATGTTGAGCGGGTGGTTGAACGGCGTGATCGCGGAGATCACCCCCATCAGCGGCGTGCGCGTGGTGAAGATCTTGCGCGCCTTGCCGTTGGGCGAAATATCACAGGAAAAGGTCTCGCCGTCGTCCTTGATGCAGAGCTGGCCGGCGAAGGAATAGACATCGTAGGCGCGCGTCGCCTCGTAGAGCGAATCTTTCCAGCACAGGCCCGCTTCCGCCGTGATCAGCCGCGCGATCTCCTCGCGGCGGCTGGCCAGAAGCTCCGCCGTGCGCAGCAGAATCTGCTGGCGCTCGTAGCGGGTGAGCTTGGGCTTGAACGCTCGCGCCTTGGCGAAGGCCTCGCGCACGTGTTCGGGCCGCGCCGCCGGCACGGTTCCGACGACCGTGTTGTCGTAGGGGTTGAGGACCTCGATCACGTCATCGGTGGAAACGAGCTTCCCGGCGATGCGCATCGCCTCCTTGCGGAAGGGCAGCCTGGTTTGCACGGTCATTTCTTGCCCCTCACTGCGTATGGTTGAGCGCGACGGCGAAGACATCGAAGGTTCTGAGCCGATGCCCGGCCGGAATTTCGATCCTGCGGTTCGAGATCATCGGCACGCGCTGCTCGGTCAACCCACCGTGCGAGCGCAACGGTTCGTTGAGGCCGGAGAGATCGTGCTTCTCCGGCGCGGTGCCGAGCGTCTTGTGGCGGGTCGAGATCACGACGATATCGCCGAGGCGGTCGGGCGGCAATTCGAACTCGGCGCAGGCCTCGGCGCGCGTTAGCGCCACCTGAACACCCGGGGTTGCCTTCAGCCTGGTGATGAGCGCGCCGATATCCGCGCTCTCCGGCACATAGACGGTGGCGAACGAGCCGAGCGCTCCGTGGTGGGCCACGTAGGGGTCGGTGATCGGCAGGATGACGCGGGCCATACCCTTGCCGAGCCAGCCGTCGAACACCGGTTCGAGATAGAGGACATCCGGGGTGAGGTCCGCGAGGTGCTTGTCGTTCATGCCGTGATCGGCGGTGGCGACGACAACGCAGCCCAGCGCATCGAGCCGGCCGATGTAGCCATCGATCATCGCATAGAAGTCATTGGCGATCTTCGAACCGGGCGCGGCCTTGTGCTGGATGTAGTCGGTCGTCGACAGATACATCAGATCCGGCCGGAAGCTTTCGGCAAGCTTGACCCCGGCGGCGAAGACAAACTCCGAGAGATCGGCCGAATAGACCTCCGGCACGCCCATGCCGACGAAGTCGCAGACCTTGTCGATGCCGTTCTCGGCCTTGTTGGCCTTGTCCGCCTTCTCGGAGGAGAAGGCGATGGCGCGGCCGCTCGAATAATCGAGGCCGTTGGAGAGCAGCAGCCGGAGCTTGTCCTTCGCCGTGACCATCGCGACCTTGAACCCGGCGTCGTGGACGGCCGCCAGAATGGTTGGCGCGCGCATGAATTTCGGGTCGTTCATCATCACTTCGGTCTTGGTCGCGGGATCGTAGAAGAAATTCCCGGCAATCCCATGCACCGACGGCGGGCGCCCGGTGATGATCGAGAGGTTGTTGGGGTTGGTGAAGCTCGGGATCACGCATTCGGCGATGAGGTTCGCGCCACCTTTCATGAAGCGTGCGAAATTGGGCGCCCGCCCGGCTTCGATCGCCTTTTCGATATAACCGGGCTCCGAGCCATCGATGCAGATCACGACGGTGGGGGCCTTCGGCGCGCAGTAGGCGCGGCCGTTGACGGTGATTTCGGTCTTGCTGGAGCCTGGCATGTCCTGATCCTTAACGCACGGGCAGGGCGACGCCCATTTCCGTAACAACGTCGCGCACCGCGGCGAGCGCGCCACGCATGTCTTTTTCAAACAGATGGCCGATGCAGCCGATGCGGAATGAATCCGCCACCGTCAGCTTGCCCGGATAGATCACATAACCCCGATCCTTCAGCGCGTCGTAGAAGGTCTGGAACACGAATTTCGGGTCCTTCGGCATGTGGAAGGTAATGATGATCGGCGCCTGGATCATGTCGTCGAGCAGGGTTCTGAACCCCATCGCGCGCATGCCGTCGATCAGCACCTTGCCGTTGTTGGTGTAGCGGGCGCCGCGCCCCTTCTGCCCGCCCTCGGCGAAGAACTCGGTCAGCGCCTGATGGAACGACACGATGACATGGATCGGCGGGGTGAAGCGGTATTGCCCGGTTTTCTCGAAATTCGCCCATTGGTCGTGGACGTCGAGCACCAGCGTCGTCGCATTGCCCTTGAGGCCCGGCAGCAACGTCTTGCGGGCGAGCACGAAGCCCAGCCCGGGAATGCCCTGGATGCACTTGTTCGATGAGGCCGCGATTGCATCGGCATGCGCCTTGTTGGCGTCGAGCGGCAGCGCGCCGAAGGCGCTCATGGAATCGATGAGGTAGCTTTTGCCGTATTTCTTCGCGAGCGCGCCGATTTCGTGCACGGGGTTGAGCACGCCCGAGGTCGTCTCGCAATGCACGGTGAAAATATGGGTGATGCTTTTCGAGCGCTTCAGGAGCGTTTCGATCTTGGCCAGGCTCGGCGGGGTGTCTTCCGGCGTTTCGTAAACCACACTCTTGCGCCCGGCGATATCGAGAATGCGCTTGGCCCGGTGGCCGTAGGCGCCGTTGATCAGCACCAGCACCTTGCCCTTTTTCGGCACGAAACTCGTCAGCATCGCCTCGACGGCGAAGGTGCCCGAGCCCTGGATCGGCACCGTGACAAAGCTGCCGACGCCATTGATCACCTCGGGCAGGCGCGCCAGCACTTCGCTGTTGATCCGGAGGAAAGCCGCATCGCGCGAGCCCCAGTCATGCACCATTACTTCCTTGACCGATTTCGAGGTGGTCAGCGGGCCGGGCGTCAGCAACAGCGGATCACCGGTCTCCGAGGCGGCGCGGTTGAGAATCGGGCGGTGCATCAGCGGGGTTCCTTGCCATGGGGATGTGGCTGGCAGGCTATGGGGCGAAAATCTATTCGTCAAATATGTAGTTTAGATATTGAGTATAGATTTTTTCTATGATTTTCTCGCTCCATGAACGTGACCGGGTTGCGCGCCTTCCATGTCGTTGCCGAAGCGGGCAGCTTTACCCGCGCCGCCGCCGCGACCGGCCTGAGCCAGCCGACGCTTTCCAGCCAGGTCCGGCTGCTGGAGGCGACGCATGCCGCCAGCCTTTTCGATCGCAAGGGCCGGGGTGTCAGCCTGACCCCGCTGGGGCAACGGCTGTTCGATATCACCGCGCGGCTGTTCGCCGCGGAGGAAGATGCCCACGCACTGCTCGACGGGGCCAAGACCCTGCGCCGCGGCCATTTGCGCGTGGCCGCCGATAGCGCGACCCATGTCATGCCGCTGCTCTCCGCGATGAAGCGCCGCCACGCCGGCCTGACCTTCTCGCTCAGCATCGACAATTCCTCCAAAGTCTTGCAGCACCTGATCGACTACGGCGCCGATATCGGCGTGACTGCCCGCAACACCTCGGATCCACGCCTGCACAGCGTCCTGCTCCGCCGCGATCAGCTGGTATTGTTTGCCCCGCGCGAGCATCCGCTGGCGCAGCAACGGGAAATCCCGATCGCGGCCCTCGCCGGGGTCGACCTGGTGATCCGCGAGGCTGGCTCCATCACCCGCGAGGTGTTCGAGATGCGGCTGGCGGAGGCCGGCGTGCGCCCGGGCGTTCTTGTGGAGGTGCAGGGCCGCGAGGCCGTGCGCGAGGCCGTGGCGGCGGGTTTCGGCGTCGGGATCGTCTTTGACAGCGAGTTTCCCCCGGATCCGGCCTTCACCATCCTCCGCATCCGCGATGTCGCGCTGGAGGTGGCCGAATACGTCGTCTGCTTGGAAGCGCGCCGGCGGCTGCCGCTGATCCGGGGGTTTCTCGACCTCGTTACGAAGGGGGGCTAGCCCCTGAGGTGGCAGGCAACCCAGTGCCCGTCCTCGCTCTGCTTGAGCGCCGGAACTTCCTGCGAGCAGAGCGGAAACTTGGCGATCGGGCAGCGCGTATGAAAATGGCAGCCCTTGGGCGGGTTGATCGGGTTCGGCACATCGCCCTGAAGCATGATGCGCTTGCGCTTCACCTTCGGATCGGGGATCGGCACGGCTGAAAGCAGCGCCTCGGCGTAGGGGTGGAGCGGATTGACATAAAGGTCGCGCGCATACGCGATCTCGACGATCCGGCCGAGATACATCACCGCGACGCGGTTGGAGATATGCTCCACCACCGAAAGATCATGCGCGATGAAGAGATAGGTCAGGCCGAATTCTGCCTGGAGATCTTCGAGGAGATTGATGACCTGGGCCTGGATCGAGACATCAAGCGCCGAAACCGGCTCGTCGCATACGATCAGCTTGGGCTCGACCGCCAGCGCGCGGGCGATCACGATGCGCTGGCGCTGGCCGCCGGAAAATTCATGCGGGTAGCGGCGCATGTGATCCGGGTTCAACCCGACCTTTTGCAGGAGGATCGCGACGCGCGCCTCAAGATCGGCATTCGAGGAGCACAGCTTGTGGATGATGAGCGCCTCGCCGATGATGGCGCCCACGGTCATCCGCGGATTGAGCGAGGCAAACGGATCCTGGAAGATGATCTGCATCTCGCGCCGCAACTCGCGCAGTTTTTCGCCCTGCATCGCGACGACATCGCGGCCCTCGAAGCTGACCTCGCCGGACGTCGGCTCGATCAACCGCAGCACGCAGCGCCCGGTGGTGGATTTTCCGCAGCCAGATTCGCCCACCAGCCCGAGCGTTTCGCCCTTGTTGATCTCGAAGCTCACTCCATCGACGGCGTGAACGCGCTCGACCTCACGTACGAACAAGCCGCCCCGGATCGGGAAATGCTTGACGAGGTTCTTAACGCGCAGAAGCGGTTCGCTCATGACAAAAACTCACACATGGACAACGCTTTCCTTCGCGTCTTGGTAGAGCAGACAGGCGACCTTGTGCCCGGATTCGACCGAGTAGAGCGGCGGCATGGCCAGATGGCACGCCGGCATGACATGCTTGCAGCGCCCGGCAAAACGGCAGCCCGGTGCCGGGTTCAAAAGCCGCGGCACGCTGCCGGCGATCGCCTCGAGCCGCGTCTTCTGCGTTGCCGCGAGATCGAGGCGGGGGATCGAACGGATCAGCCCTTGCGTATAGGGATGGCGGGGGTTCTCGAACAACTGCTCGACGGAGGCTTCCTCGACGACCCTGCCGGCATACATCACGACGACGCGTTGCGCGGTTTCCGCGACCACGCCCATCGCATGGGTGATCAGCATCACCGCCATGCCGAAGCGCGCCTTCATCTCGTTCAGAAGTTCGAGGATCTGCGCCTGGATGGTGACGTCGAGCGCGGTGGTCGGCTCGTCCGCGATCAGCAGTTTCGGGTTGCACGACAGCGCCATGGCGATCATCACGCGCTGACGCATGCCGCCGGAAAACTGGTGCGGGTAGTCGTTGACCCGCTTCTCGGCGTTGGGAATCTGCACCAGCTTGAGCATTTCGATGGTGCGGTCGATCGCCTCGCGCCGGTTCATCTTCTCGTGGCGGCGCACGACCTCGGCGATCTGCTCGCCGATGGTGAACACCGGGTTGAGCGAGGTCATCGGCTCCTGAAAGATGATCGCGATTTCCTTGGAGCGGATATCGTCGAGCTGGTGGCCCTGGAGCGGTGCGAGGTCGCGACCCTGCCACAGGATCTGCCCGGCGGCGATCTTGCCCGGCGGCATCGCGATCAGCTTGAGGATCGACATGGCGGTGACGGTCTTGCCGCAGCCGCTCTCGCCGACAACGCCGACGGTCTCGCCGCGATGGATCGCGATATCGACGCCGTCAACGGCCTGGACGACGCCTTCATCCGTCGTGAAATGCGTCTTCAGGCCCTTGATCTCGAGAATGGGTCCGTTGTTTCCCGGCAATACGCCTGCACCTTCAGCCATAGTCAGAGCACCCTGCGCGCATCGAGCGCGTCACGGAGCCCGTCGCCGATGAAGTTGATGGTGACGACGGCGAGAAAGATCGCCGCGCCGGGGAACATCGCCCAATGCGGTGCGATATCGAGGTAGTCCTTGCTGTCGAACAGGATCCGCCCCCAGGTCGGGATATCCGGCGGGAAGCCGAGCCCGAGAAACGACAGCGTCGATTCCGCGATAATGGCGGCGGCGACATCGATCGTCGCGGCAATGATCACCGGGCCGATGGCATTGGGCAGGATATGTTTGACCACCTGGCGCGAGCGCGATGCCCCCAGCGCCCGCGCGGCCTCCACGAATTCCTTCTCGCGCAGCGACAGGAACTGCGCGCGCACCAGCCGTGCCACCGGCATCCAGCGCAGGCCGCCGATGACGATCACGATCAGCACGAAAACCCCGCCTTCCGGCCCGAGCCACCCTTTCAGCGTATCCCGGAACAGATAGATCACCAGCAGCAGCAGTGGCAGTTGCGGTAGCGACAGGAAAAGATCGGTCAGCCACATCAGCGCCATGCCGAGCCAGCCACGCGACATGCCGGCCACAGCGCCGATGATCGTGCCGAGCACCACCGCGACCACCATGGCGGAAAACCCGACCGCCAGCGAAATGCGTCCGCCATATAGCATCCGCGCCAGAATATCCTGACCGAGATCATCGGTGCCGAACGGATGCTTCCAGGACGGACCGGCGAGGCGGGCGGTAAAATCAATCTCGTTGATCGGAACGCGCCAGATGAACGGCCCCAAGATGATGGCCAGCACGATCGTGAGGAGAATCACGGCGCTGATCGCGGCAAGCTTGTGCCGGAGGAAGCGGCGCCAGGAATCCCGGCCAGGCGAATAGGCCTTCGCCGCGACCGATCCGCCGTTAGCGGTAGGAGATGCGAGGGTCGAGCCAGCCATAGAGAATATCCGCAATGAGGTTGAAGAGCACGACAAGGCACGCGAAAACAAAGGTCACGGCCATGATGACCGGCGTATCATTGGCCAGAATGGACGAGATCAGCAGCGCGCCGATCCCGGGAATGCGGAAGATCTGCTCCGTCACGATCGCCCCGCCGAAGATGGCCGGCATCTGCAGCGCGATGAGGGTCACGACCGGGATCAGTGCATTGCGCACGACGTGCTTGACCACCACGACCCGTTCGCCAAGCCCCTTGGCCCGCGCCGTGGTGACGTAGTCAAGCCGGATGACATCCAGCACCGCCGAGCGCACGTAGCGGGTCATCGAAGCCGCCTGGAACAAGCCGAGCACCATTACCGGCATGATCGACTGCCGCAGGTGTTCCCAGTACCAGCGCCACCCGGTCGCGCTGATATCCGAGCGGTAGACGAAGGGCAGCCAGTCCAGCGTGATCGAGAACAGCAGGATGAGGAGCAGGCCGGTGAAGAATGTCGGCAGCGAAAAGCCGATGAACGCCAGCGTGCTCGCGATCTGGTCGAAGAGCGAATAGGGCCGTGTCGCCGCGTAGACCCCCACCGGAATGGCCACCAGCAGCGCCAGAACCTGGCTGAGCCCGATGACGAACAGCGTGGAGGGCAGGCGTTGAAGGATCAGCTGGTCGACATCGACGCGGCTGACGAAGGAGAAGCCCCAATCGCCCCGCGCCATCGATGCGAGCCAATGAAAATAGCGCACGAAGACGGGATCATCGATCCCGAACTTCGCCCGCAGCGCCATGCGCACTTCCGGCGGCACATTGGGGTTGGTCGCGAGTTCCTCGAAAGGATCTCCCGGGGCCAACGCCAGCACGCAGAAAAGCACGACAGAAATACCGAGCAGGCTCGGAACGGCAATCATGAGCCGCCGAAGAATATACTGGCCCATAACGGCTTACTCCAAAACGCCAGACAGCTTCCGAACGACCGGGGGCATGATCATGCCTCCCGGTACCACTCCTCGATGCTGCCGGTATCCAGATCCCAGCCGCTCAGATACGGCCGGAGGTTATGTGCAATGGCCGCAACGCGCGGGCGATAGACGACCGGGATCACGGTTTTGTCGCCGCAGACGAGATCGTTCATCTTGATGAACATGCCGGCGCGCTTGACCGGATCGAGCTCGCCCTGTGATGCTTTGTGCTGCTCGTCGTATTCCTTGTTGACCCAGCGCGGGATATTGCGCCCCTGCCATTTGTTGTCCTTGGACGAGATTTCGGCGGAGGTGAACTGGTCCATGAAAACCCCGGGATCGGGCTGGGTCATGGTGGTCGTGTACATCTGCATGTCGCAATAGAATTTCCCGTAGGTATCGGGGTTGGCGACATCCGACGAGAAGAACACCGAGGCGGTGACCGATTTCAGTTCGAGATCGATACCGGCCTTCTGGCAAGCCTGCTTGATGATGGCCTGCGTTTTCTGACGCGGCGAGTTGATCGAGGTCTGGAAGACGAGCTTGAGCTTCTTGCCGTCCTTGGCGCGGATACCGTCCGCCCCAGGTTTCCAGCCGGCGTCGTCGAGCAGCTTGGTCGCCTTCTCGACGTTGAACTCCCACTTCATGTTCTTGGAATTGAACCGCTCGGGATTGTTCAGGAAGTTTCCGGTCGCAAGACCGGCGCGGCCATAGATGTGATCCTGAACCGACTTGCGATCGATCAGCATGCCCAAGGCATCGCGAACGGCGCGGTCGAGGAGGACCGGATGCTTGGTCTTCATGCTCGCGCGCTCGCCGTCGACCTCGGTCCAGGGATCGGTCGAATTGAGCATGATGAACTCGATATTGCCGCCCGGCGTGACGACCGCCTTGCCCTTGCCGCCCTTCTCGAGGCGGGCGAGGATTTCTTCCTCGACCTGCATGTTCCAGGCGAAATCGTATTCGCCGGTCTGGATGACGGCGCGGGCCGCCGAAACCGCATCGCCGCCACCCTTGATCTCGATCGTATCGAAATGCGGGCGGTTGGGCTTGTGGTAGTCGGGGTTCAACTCACCCTTGACGAGATCGCCCGGCTTGAACTCGACAAAACGGTACGGCCCGGTGCCGACCGGCTTGAGGTTGTTCGGCGCATCGCGCGATTTACCGCCGATGTATTCCTCGAACAGGTGCTTGGGGATGAGCGAGCCGCGCGTGCCGACGAAGGCGTCCGCCCAGAACGGCGTCGGCTTCTTGAATTTCACCTTGACGGTGTGATCATCGATTTTTTCGCATTCGATATCCCGGTAGGTACCGATCGTCACTGCAGCCGTTGCCGGATCCTTGGCGTATTGCCAGTTGAAAATCATGTCATCGGCGGTGACGGGCTTGCCGTCATGCCATTTCACGCCCTTCTTGAGCTTCCAGGTGACGGACATGCCGTCGGCCGAGAGGCCGCCGTTTTCCCGTGTCGGGATCTCGGCCGCGAGGGTCGGAAGCAGGTTGCCATCGGGGTCGAAGGATGCGAGCGGCTCGTAGAACATCCGCGACCCGTCCCGGTCCTTGGTGCCAACCGCGAAATGCGGGTTGATCCGGGTCGGCCCCTTCCACCAGAGCA
>CAZNAT010000067.1:16454-18911 GCA_964571245.1 uncultured Methylobacterium sp. | reverse complement strand
GAAAATGCGACAAAACAAGAAGAGAGAGCGGTCGATCTGATCGAGGCAGATCGGATGCCGCTCTAGCGCCAGGTTCTGGGCTGGCTTTTTCAGTTATTTCCGGGGTGGCCAGGGCGTTTCCGCAACCGGGGTCAGCGGCCCGCGCCCCTCGGCGAAGCTGATGATATTGTCCACCACCAACTGCCCCATCTTGTTGCGCGTATAGTGCGAGGCGGAGCCGACGTGTGGCAGCACGACGACGTTCTCCATCCCGAAGAGTTCGGCGGGAACATTGGGCTCGTTCTCGAAGACATCGAGCCCCGCCGAGCCGAGTTTGCCTGATTGGAGCAGTTCGACCATCACCGGCTCGTCGACCAGCGTGCCGCGCGCCACGTTGATTAGGACGCCGGCGGGGCCGAGCGCCTCCATCACCTCGCGGTTGACGATGTGGCGGGTGGCGTCGCCGCCGGGCGCGATGATCATCAGGATATCGACATCGCGCACCATCTCGGTCAACGAGGCATAGTATCGGTAGGGCACATCCGGTTTTGCCGAGCGGGAGTGGTAGGCGAGGCGCAGCCCGAAAGCCTCGGCGCGCCTGGCGATGGCCGCGCCGATCCGGCCGAGGCCGAGGATGCCCATCGTCTTCTCGCGCAGCGAGCCGGTGAGCGGGAAGTTGCCGCCGAGCCATTTGCCGTCGCGGACATAGCGATCCGCCTGCGGCAGGCGCCGCACGGTGGCGATCAGCAGTCCCATGGCGAGATCGGCGACCTCGTCGGTCAGCACATCCGGGGTGTTGGTGACCACGATGCCGTGCTCGCCGGCCCATTTGGCGTCAACCCCGTCGTAGCCGACGCCGAAATTGCCGACGATACCGAGGTTCTTGAAGCGCTGCATGAACGAACCGACGATCTTGCCATGACCGTGGCCGCCGACGATGGCGCGGATCTTGTCGCCGTGCCGGGCGATGAACCCGTCCTTGTCGTCGATTTCGTGGAGTTTCTGCACGGTGAACCGGGCTTCAAGGCCTTCTCGAATGAGCGGCATGATCGGGCCGGTAATCAGCACTTCAAAATCGGACACAGGGGCGCTCCACGGGATTTTCTTGACTGGATCGGCCAACCCTTTCTTAGGGGCGGGCACTCGCCCGAGTAGAGCCTGACACGGACGAAGTTTCAACCCGGCGTGCTGCATGCGCGGCGCGGTCGGCTGGAGTTCCCCACGACATCAAGCCGCAGAACGCTCCTCCGGGAGCCTTCCTCGCGCTTGTCTCTCGTCGTCTCCTTATTCCTCGTCGTCGGCCTCGTCGTCGCCAAGGCCATCGGCTTCGGCGTCGGGATCGATCGAGGCGCCCAGCTGCTTGGCAATCTTGCGCAGCGCCTTGCGCAACCGCTTGGAATCCTTGCCATCGAAGAGATCGCTCAATTCGCTTTCGAGCTGGTCGGTCGCGGCATCGATCCGGGCGAGTTTTTCCCGGCCGCTTTCCGTCAGGCAGACGCGAACAACCCGGCCATCGGGCGAGTTGCTGTCGCGTTCGACAAGGTCCTGCGCGGCCAGCCGGGCAATGGTCTTCGAGGCCGTCGGGGGGCGAACCCGCAGCGTGCGCGAGAGTTCGCCCATCGTCATGCCGGCCTTGTTCTGTGCCAGAATTTGCAGCGCCTGTTCCTGCCCGGGGAACAGTCCGATCTCGCCGAGCAGCATGGCCATGCGTGTCCGATGCAGCCTGGCGGCCAACACGAGCTGAAATCCGATCGACTTTCGCCCAGGATGCTTCATGAAATCACTTTCCCCCATTGCGGTCTGTTGTGGCAATGCAACTGGCGAGCCGCTAGAACGCCACCATGCGCTATCATAATCAACCCCGTTTCGTTCGACACAGTTTGATGACAAGACGATGACAATCGCCCGGATCGGGATCGATATTTCCGGAATGACGTGTACGGCCTGTGCCCGGAGGATCGAGCGGGTGCTGAAGCAGCGTCCCGAACTTGCGGAGGTTGTCATTGATCTCGCGCAGGATCGCGCGACCATCACCCCGCAGGGTGATATCCCGCCAGGCCTCGCGCTGGAAGCGGCGCTCGAGGCCATCGCGGCGGCGGGGTACCAGGGTTTTGCGCGCGGCGGCACGTTGCGTGAGCGTCTGGCAAACCGCGAGCGGCGGGCGGAGGCGCTGAGGCTGGACAGCCGCTGGCTCTATGCGCGGACCTTTGTCGCCCTCGTGATCGCCATGCCGTTTTTCGTCGCCATGGGGGTCGAGGTCTTCGCGGGCGTGGAGGGGCATCTCATCGCGCCACTCTGGCAGGCCGTGCTGGCGCTGGTCGTGCAGGGGTTCTGTGCCTGGCCGTTTTACCGCCGGGCCTGGGCGGCGGTGCAGGGTGGCACGTCGAGCATGGATGTCCTGGTGGTTCTGGGCACGACAACGGCCTTTGTTCTCAGCCTGCGCCATGTTTTCGATGGTTCGGCGCATCACGGGGCACC
>CAZNAT010000067.1:0-16444 GCA_964571245.1 uncultured Methylobacterium sp. | reverse complement strand
AGCGTCGCCGTCATCGCGTTCGTCCTGCTGGGCAAGCTGATCGAGCGCGCGGCCAAGCGTGAGGCCGGTACCGCCCTGACCGCGCTGGCGGGGATCCTGCCCGATACGGTCGTGGTGCGCGACGGCGGGAGCGAGCGCGCCATCCCCATGATCGACCTCGTCCCTGGCATGATGCTTGTTGCCCGGCCGGGGACGATCCTCCCGATCGATGGCCGGGTAGTGGAGGGACGGGCGTTCCTCGACGAATCAAGCCTGACCGGCGAAAGCCTGCCGGTCTCGCGCGAGGCAGGGGAGCGCGTCCAGGCGGGCTCGGGGGTTTCCGGCGGCACGCTGCTCATCGCGGTCGAGGCGGTGCAGGATGAAACCCGGCTCTCCCGGCTCGCGCGGCTGATCGAGGATGCCGGGCTGAACGATGCGCCGGCGCTGTCGCTCGCCGACCGGGTCTCGCGGGTTTTCGTGCCGACGATCCTCATCGTTGCCGCATTAACGGCGATCGGCTGGCTGCTCGCCGGCGCGGGGGTCGAGCGCGCCCTGATCATTGCGACATCGGTGCTGGTCGTGGCCTGTCCCTGCGCGCTGGGGCTGGCGACGCCGATCGCGCTGGTGGCGGGGACGAGTGCCGCCGCACGCCACGGGCTCGTGCTGGCGGATCATGCCGCGCTGGAGGCCGCAGCCGGCCTCACGCATGTTGCCTTCGACAAGACCGGCACCCTGACCGAGGGCCGGCCATCGCTGGTTGCCATCCGCGTCGCGGCGGAGGCGGCCCCTGAAGTCGATGCTACCAGTTCCCCCGAGGACTACGTGCTCCGGCTCGCCGGGCGGCTGGCCAGCCGATCCGATCATCCGATCGATCAGGCGCTTGTCGCGGCGGCGCGCGGGCGCGGGGTTTTCCAGGGGGGGCTGGACGCGTTCAGCGCCGTTTCCGGTGCCGGGCTAGCCGGCGTGATCGAGGGGCGCACCGCGAAGCTCGGTTCGAAGGTTTTCGTTGATCCGGACGGGACGCAGGCGCTGGCTATCGGCGCGCTGGAACAGGCGCTGGAGCCGGGGCAGCGGGTTCTTCCCGCGAGCTATCTTGCCGTTGACGGCCGCGTCCTTGCCGTTCTCGTGGTTGGCGATGCCCTGCGGGAGACCTCGCATGCGGCGATCGCCGATCTGGCGGAGCTTGGTATTGCCTCGATCATGCTCTCCGGAGACCGGCCGGAGGTGGTGGCGCCGGTGGCTGCCGCGCTCGGGATTCTCGATGCCCGGGGCAGTTTGAAGCCCGAAGACAAGCTTGTCGCGCTCAACGCGATCGTCGCCGCGGGTGGCCAGCTCGGCTTTGTCGGCGACGGCCTCAACGATGGTCCGGCACTGCGGGCGGCGCATGTCGGTTTTGCGATGGGCACCGGGACCGATGTCGCCAAAGGCGCGGCTTCGGTGGTGCTGGCCCGGCCCGACCCACGGCTGGTGGCGGTTTTTGTCCGCATCGCCCGGCGAACACGCAGCGGTATTCGCGAGAATCTCGGTCTTGCCTTTGTTTTCAACGGGATAGCCATTCCCATGGCGATGGCGGGCCTGCTGTCTCCGACCATCGCGGGGGCGGCGATGGCGCTCTCGTCGGTGTCGGTGGCGCTGAACGCGCTGAGGCTTTCACGGTTTGCCCGTTAACGCTCTGGAAAGTAAAGCGTTTCCAGGGAAAAAATTTTTCGTGTTTCAGGGTTAGTTTTTCTTGCATCGGGGGGGGGATGGGCATATACACCCCTTGCCCAATTTCGCACGTGCCTGTGGTTGCGTGCTGGTCGGCGGATCTCCGGACAAGAGGCCGGAAAAACGCCAGTCGTTGGGGGGGAGAGTTTCGGCTCGCCACCCTGAAGAACGGACCAGTAGCCGGAGGCGAACCGGCGGCCCCGCCCGAAGCGGGTGACGCAGCTCAAAGCAACGACGGAGCGGGCTTTTTTGGTCTCAGCCGGGTTCCAAGTCCGGCGACTGAAGAGGCTTGTCCATCTTGCCGGGCGTGCGGTGGGGTTTTCCCTTACCAAGCGATGGCTTCTTTGAACGGTCGGGTTTGCTTGTCGCAAATTTGCTCGTGAAAAGTCGTCAACGGCGCAGCGTCACCGCCGCAACGAGGTCTCTCCGACCTTCGCGCGGCATGGGGTGCGGTTGTTCCTTGTTTTCGCGCCTCCACCGCGCGGACGAGGCGCTCCTGCATCCTTCCGTGTCCATCGCCAATGCGGGCCGAGGTGCCCGTGTAAGGGATGCTGCCATGACTGATCGTATCCGCGAATTTCTTCGTACGCGCCGCGACGAAGGCCCCCGTCTCATCATCGATCTCGATGTCGTCCGCGACAACTACATCGGCTTCACCAAGGCGATGCCGGACAGCCGTGTGTTTTATGCCGTGAAGGCGAACCCGGCACCGGAAGTGCTGGAGCTGCTCAACAAGCTCGGCTCCTGCTTCGATTGCGCCTCGATCGGCGAAATCGAGATGGTGCTGGCTGCCGGAGCGACCGCCGACCGCATCTCCTTCGGCAACACGATCAAGAAAGAGCGTGACATCGCCCGTGCCTTTGAGCGCGGCGTGCGGCTCTATGCGGTCGATTGCGAGGCGGAGGTCGAGAAGATCGCCCGTTCCGCCCCGGGATCGAAGGTGTTCTGCCGCATCCTGTGCGACGGCGCGGACGCCGAATGGCCACTCTCGCGCAAGTTCGGCTGCGTGCCGGAGATGGCGCCGCGCGTGCTTGAACTCGCGCATCGCCTGGGCCTTTCCGCCTATGGCGTCTCGTTCCATGTCGGTTCGCAGCAGCGCAATCCGCTGGTCTGGAACGCGGCGCTGGCTTCGGCGGCGTCGATCTTCCGCGAGATGGCGGAGCGCGGCATCACGCTGTCGATGGTCAACCTCGGCGGCGGCTTCCCGACGAAGTACCTCAAGGACATCCCGGCGGTGCAGGCCTACGGCCAGGCGATCTTCACCGCGCTCAAGACCCACTTCGGCAATCGCATCCCCGAGACGATCATCGAGCCGGGTCGCGGCATGGTCGGTAATTCCGGCATTATCGAAGCCGAGGTGGTGCTGGTCTCGCGCAAGTCCGATGACCCGGCGGATATCCGATGGGTCTATCTGGATATCGGCAAGTTCCACGGGTTGGCCGAAACGATGGACGAGGCGATCCGCTATCCGATCCGCACCCCGCGCGATGGCGACGAGCTTATCCCCTGCGTGCTCGCCGGACCGACCTGCGATTCGGTCGATGTGATGTACGAGAAGGAGCCGTACTGGCTTCCGTTCAGCCTCGAGATCGGCGACAAGGTGCTGATCGAGGGCACGGGAGCCTATACGACGACCTATTCGTCGCAGAACTTCAACGGCATGACCGGCCTGCGTCAGATCGTGATCTGACGGCCCCGCCGTTCCCACTTCGTCCCGTTCGGCGCGAGCGCAGCATGATGCGCTCGTGGTGCGAGGGTCTTCTCAAACCAGCTTGTTTCAGCTCCTGGGCCGCGAAAGCAAATTCGCGGTGCCCGGCGCGTTGAAACGCGAGGAGACCGGATCGATGATCCATATTGATCGTGAAAAACCTGACGATGCCGCCCAGCGTGAGGCCCTGCTCGAGCGGGCGTTCGGGCCGGGGCGCTTTGCGAAAACCTGCCAGCGCTTGCGTGATGGCCGCCTGCCGGCCGAAGGCCTGGCCTTTGGCGCCTATCACGCCGGAATTCTCGTGGGCACCTTGCGGTTCTGGTCGGTCCGGGCGGGCGAGCGGGATGCGCTGATGCTTGGCCCGCTCGCGGTCGAGGAGACGCACCGTGCCCTCGGAATCGGCGGAACGCTGATCCGGCTCGGCCTGTCGCGCGCGGCGGAACTTGGCCATGGCGGCGTGATTCTTGTCGGGGATGCGCCGTATTACGCGCGCTTCGGGTTCACCAACGCGCTCGTTGCCAAGCTTGGCATGCCGGGCCCGGTGGATCGGGACCGGTTTCTCGGGCTGGAACTCGGGGCGGGGGCGCTCACGGGCGCATCCGGCCTCGTGCAGGCAACCGGGGCCCGGGCTGTCGAGACCCGATTTGGGGGCTTGGACCGACGATTTGCCGCGTAATTTCCGGCGATAATCCCTCGCGAGACTTGACGATCGAGCACGCGCCTTCCAAGAAGCGCGCGAAATCCCGACTTTGTTCTGTTTTGAAGAAAGCGCACCCATGACCGACTGGCCCAACCACGGAACGATTTCCGGCCCTATCGTGATGATCGGCTTTGGCTCGATCGGGCGGGGTACGTTGCCGTTGATCGAACGGCATTTCAGGTTCGACAAGTCGCGTTTTGTCGTTGTCGACCCTGACGACGTCGACAAGCCGCTGCTCGACAAGCACGGCATCCGCTTCATCCACGCGGCGGTGACGCGCGAGAACTACCGCGATCTCCTGACGCCGCTTCTCACGGCGGGTTCCGGGCAGGGGTTTTGCGTCAATGTCTCCGTGGATACCGGCTCGGTGGATCTCATGGAGTTCTGCCGCGAGATCGGCGTGCTCTACATCGACACCGTGGTCGAACCCTGGGTCGGTTTCTACTGGGATACCTCCGCCGGCCCCGCCGCGCGCTCGAACTACGCGTTGCGCGAGACCCTGCTCGAAGCGAAGCGCCGGAAGCCCGGCGGGACGACGGCCGTTTCGACCTGCGGCGCCAATCCCGGCATGGTCTCCTGGTTCGTCAAGCAGGCGCTGCTGAACATCGCCTCCGATCTTGGCTTGCAGTTCAACGAGCCGACGACGCAGCTGGGCTGGGCGAAGCTGATGGCGGATGCCGGCGTCAAGGGCGTGCATATCGCCGAACGCGACACCCAGCGTGCCAAGCAGCCGAAGCCGCCGAATGTGTTCGTCAACACCTGGTCGGTCGAGGGGTTTCTCTCCGAAGGCATGCAGCCGGCCGAGCTTGGCTGGGGCACGCACGAGAAATGGATGCCGGAGAATGGCCGCACCCATGAGAGCGGCTGCGGGGCGGCGATCTATCTGCTCCAGCCCGGCGCGAATACCCGGGTGCGCTCGTGGTGCCCGACGCTTGGCGCGCAATACGGTTTTCTCGTCACGCATAATGAATCGATCTCGATCGCGGATTATTTCACGCTCAGGGACAAGGCCGGCAAGGTGATCCACCGTCCGACCTGCCATTACGCCTATCACCCGGCGAACGATGCTGTGCTCAGCTTGCACGAACTTTTCGGCAACGGCGGCACCATCCAGCCGGAGCATCATATTCTCGACGAGCACGAGATCGTCGATGGCATCGATGAGCTCGGCGTGCTGCTGTTCGGCCACAAGAACAACGCCTACTGGTACGGCTCGCAGCTTTCGGTCGAGGAAACCCGCCGCATCGCGCCCTATCAGAACGCGACCGGCATGCAGGTGACCTCGGCCGTGCTCGCCGGCATGGTCTGGGCGCTGGAGAACCCGAACGCCGGCATCGTCGAGGCCGATGAGATGGATTACCGGCGCTGCCTCGAAGTACAGCTGCCCTATCTCGGGCCGGTTCAGGGGTTTTATACCGATTGGTCGCCGCTCAAGGACCGCGAGAAGCTCTTCCCCGAGGACGTCGACTACTCCGACCCCTGGCAGTTCCGCAACGTACTGGTGCGGTGAAGGCGCCCTGTTGACACAGGACGGCTGTCATCCCCGACGGCGCCTAGAGCGGTTTCCGATCTGCCTCGATCAGATCGACCGCTCTATCTCTATGTTTTGACGCATTTTCTTACGATCAACCGGTATCCACTTGATCGGAAAATGCTCTAGCGTCGAGCGGGGATCCAGGGAAATCGGTTCCGCTGCGCTCTATGCTGGCTTCCCGCTCGCGCTTTCGCGCGCCGGGAATGGCATGGGTTTCACAGACGCTTGTGCATCATGCGTTCGGCAATGCGGCGCCCGTCGGGCAGGCGGAGGTAATCCTCCTCACAGCCATATTCGACAAAGCCGAGGCTTTCGTAGAGCGATCGGGCTGCTGGATTGTGATCCGCGACCCGCAATTTGACCCACTCATAGCCGAGCGCGCGGGCAAGCGCGATCGCCGCCTCCATAAGTGCGCGGCCGACGCCGGTTCCGCGCGCTTCCGGCACGACATAGACCGACCAGATCTCGATCTTGTGCCGGGTTTTCATCTGGGTGGGCAGATGGGTTGGTAAAACCAGATGCCCGAGCAGGCGACCTGCCGGATCGAAGGCACCAAGGGCATGGGCGGCCATGATGCGTTCGGCGATATCGGAAATCGGGATATCCCAGTCTTCCGGGCTGGCGGAATAGACATCGGGGTGCCGCTTCAGGGCGTCTAGCCGCTGCGCCCGGAAATCGGCGGCGTCCTCTACGTCAAGGCGTCGGATCACGGGCGCAACCATGGGGTTTCCTAGAGGTACTTTACGGCTTCGATGACATCCGCCTCGGCAATCTCGGCAATCGGCTTTTTGACCTTCACGGCTATCGTCGCCTCGCCTTGGCGGAGCACGAGAATGAAGGTTTCGAGCCCGGGGCAGGCGGGGTCGGCGCATTCGACCTCGGAGATCGTGAGATCCAGACCTTCCGGGGTGTCGAGCGCCATGGCCACCCAGCCGCGAATGCGCGCCAGCGCGGCTTCATCGCGCGGCGGTTTCTTGCGAAACGGATTGGCGAACAGCGCCACGCTTACCTCATCTTCTGATCGATTTTGCGTCACACCGGCAGCGCCAGCAGGCCCGAGGCGCCGCTTGTCGCGCCGAAGACGAGGTTTCTGCCGTCCCGGTCCCAACCGAGCGCGGTGATGGCAGCCCCATCGCCGCCCGCCTTGACCAGCAGTTCCGAGGCATCCGTCAGGCGCACCAGAAGGACCCAGCCATCCTCATAGCCGATCGCCAGCACCAATGCTTTGGGGTGAAAGGCGACCTGCGTCACCCTGGCCGGGCGGATGCCGCTTTCGCGCGGGGCCTTGCCGGTCGGGCCATCCTTGGCGAAGGGCCAGACGATCGCGGCCTCGGCGCCGGAAGTGGCGAGCCAGAGCCCGTCATGTGACCAGCTCCAGGAGCGGGTTTTGCCGGGGTAGCCGGACATCCGCATATGGCCCTTGTCGGAAAGCCGCCAGCCATGCAGCTGGTTTTCCTGCATCGAGGACACCAGAAAACGGTTGTCGGGCGAAAAGGTGATGTCGAGATGCGGGCCTTTCCAGCCGAATTTCTCCGGCTCGGCCTCGGTGTTCGGGAACCAGAGCGAGGCGCCGTCGATATGTGCGATCGCCAGCCGGTAGCCCTTGGGCGCAAACGCCAGGCCCTGCGGTGTCGAGGGCACCGTCAGTTGGCGCGGGGGTGGCGCTTTCCGGCCTGGCTTGCCGCCTTCGCGCGCCCGGACGGTCTTCCCGACCGACCAGGCGACGGCGCCATCCGGGCCGAGCGCGAGCGCATCGATCCACCTGCCGTTTTCATCGGCCAGGATTTCGGTCGAACCATCCGGCCGGGTTTCGATGATCTTGCCGTCATCCCCGCCGGTGACAAGGCGGGTTTCACTGGCGGCCACGACCAGAATGGCGTCGCGATGGGGTCGCAACGCCGGCCTGTCGCGGCCGATCTGGATCGCTCCCCCTGCCAGCACGAACCAGGGCTCGGCCCCGAAGAAGCCGGCGCGGAGGACATGGTCGTCAAAATGCAGCGTGTTGACGCGCTCGGTTAGGCTTTGGGCGGAAGAGGGGGCTTGGGACATCAGGATCTTTGGGACATCAGGATCTTCGGGGCATCGGCGGCTATCGTTTCGAAAATGGGCCATCAAGCGAAGCGTTGCATCACGTTTGGCGGCCCGGCGCGGAAGCTCAAGCGGCGCAGCCGAGAAAGCCCGCGCGCAGCGCCTCCTTGTCGAGGTTGCGACCGATGAAGACAAGCCGCGAGAGGCGTTTCTCGTCCGGTTTCCAGTCGCGCTGCAGATCACCGTCGAGGATCATGTGCACGCCCTGGAATACGAAGCGCTTGGCTTCGTTCTTGAACGCGAGAATGCCTTTCGAGCGCAGGATGCTCGGGCCTTCCTTCTGCACGAGATCGTTGATCCACGGCATGAATTTTTCCGGATCGACATCGCCGTCATGGCTGATCGAGACCGATTGCATCTCCTCGTCGTGGTAATGCTTCAGCCCGCCGTGATGGTGGTGGGCGTGGTCATGCCCGTGGTCGTGGTGACCGTCCTTGCAGCCGGGGCCGCATTCATGCTCGTGGTGGTGATCGTCTTTTTCGAGGAAGGCCGGTTCGATCTCGAGGATGCGCTCGAGGTCGAAGGCGCCGCGTCCCAGCACCGCATCGAGCGCCACCGCGCATTTGTTGGTCTTGTGCAGCGTCGCATAGGGGTTGATGCCCCTGATCCGGGCCTCGACCTCGGCGAGTTCCGCCGGGCTGACGAGATCGATCTTGTTGAGCAGGATGACGTCGGCGAAGGCGATCTGGTTCTTGGCCTCCGGCGCATCCTTGAGCCGTGCCGCGAGCCATTTGGCATCGGCCACGGTGACGACCGCATCGAGCCGGGCCTTGTCCTGCACATCCTGATCGACGAAGAAGGTCTGCGCCACCGGCGCGGGGTCCGCGAGGCCGGTGGTTTCGATGATGATCGCGTCGAAGCGGCCCTTGCGCTTCATCAGGTTCTCGATGATGCGGATGAGATCGCCACGTACGGTGCAGCAGATGCAGCCGTTGTTCATCTCGAACACTTCCTCGTCCGCGCCGACGACGAGATCATTGTCGATGCCGATCTCGCCGAATTCGTTGACGATCACGGCGTATTTCTTGCCGTGCGGTTCGGAGAGGATCCGGTTTAGCAAGGTGGTCTTGCCGGCGCCGAGATAGCCGGTCAGCACGGTCACGGGGATTTTGGGGCTCGGTGTCGGGTTTTGCATCGTCCATCCTTCTGGCGCCGCTCAACGACGCGCATCTCTGTCCCGTTGAAGCGAAAACCGCCGCCGGGTTCAAGCCATTCCTTGGCTTGGGGCTGCGGTTCCCGGTGCATTGGCCTCCGATCGCCGCGGCGGCTCACTCCTTCAAGGCTTCGATGATCATCTTCGCGTTGTGTCGCATCATCGCGATATAGGTAGGGGCCGGACCATTGTCATCGGAGAGCGCGTCGGAAAACAGCTTTCCTCCGAGTTTGGCGCCGGTTTCCTTGGCGAGTTGACTGCCCACGCGCGGATCGGACATGTTCTCGAGGAAGACTGCCCGCGCCTTGCGTTCCCTGGCGATGCGGATGATGCGGGCGATATCTTTGGCGGAGGGCTCGCTTTCGGTCGAAAGTCCCTGCACGCTCTCGATCCGGAAGCCGAATTCCTGCCCGAAATACCGGAAGGCATCGTGGTTGGTGATCATCAGGCGCCTGTCGCCGGGGATCACCCGGAACGCCGTTTCAAGCTCGGCCTTGAGGGCGCTCAGGGCGGCAAGATAGGCCTCGGCATTGGCCTTGTAGATCGCGGCGCCGGCCGCATCGACCGCGCTCAGCCCATCGCGGAGGTTGGTGACATAGAGCCTGACCGCCTCGATCGACTGCCAGGCATGCGGATCGGCCTTGCCGCTGTCATGGCTATGGCCGTGATCATGGGCGTGATCGTGCGCCTTCGGCGTCTTTTCCTTTTCAAGCGGCGTGAGCCCGGTGGTGAGCGTGACAACCCGCGCCCGGGTGCCGGAGGATTTGATCAGACGCGGCATGAACCCTTCGAGGCCAAGACCATTGAGAATGATCAGGTTGGCATCCTTCAGCAGCTTCGCGTCGGCCGGGCTCGCGCGGTAGACATGGGTGTCGCTGTTTGGTCCGATCAGGGTGCGGATTTCGGCGCGATCGCCGGCAACCTGCCGCGCGAAATCGCCGAGGATCGAGAATGTGGCGACGACCAGAGGTTTGCCAGGGGCGGGAGATGGCGCGGGAGATGGCGCGGGCGTCTGGGCGGCGGTTGGCCACGGGGCGCCGATCATCACGGCACCCGCCAGCCCGAGAACCTGACGTCGAGATGTTATACCGTTACAAAATATCGGATTTTTCATGGCGATGGCTTTCTTTCGTTTTGGCTGCCGGCTTGCGAGGCCGGGGGTGGTTGGTTCAGGCTTCGAGGTGGCGTTGCGGCATGAAGCGCCGCAGCAGGCCGTGCGGGGCGAACACCAGCGAGAGACCATAGATCGCGCCGGCGATGAGGATGATTGATGGGCCGGAGGCCAGCCCGGCGTGGTAGGAGAGCAGCAGCCCGATGATATTGGCCGCCATCGCCACGGGAATGGCGATCGCGATCATCCCCGCGACATCGTCGCTCCACAGCCGCGCCGTGCCGGCCGGCAGCATCATGATGCCGACAACGAGCAGGGTGCCCAGCGCATGGAACCCCGCGACGAGGTTGAGCACGACGAACACCAGAAACCCCAGGTGGAACAGCGAGCCGAACCGGCTGACCCCCGAGGCGAAACCGGGGTCGAGGCACTCCATCAGGATGCCGCGATAGCCGAGCGCCAGCGCCGCCAGAGTGAGGCTCGCGACCGCGACGATCAGCATCAGGGTCGGGTCATCGAGCGCGAGGATCGAACCGAACAGCAGCGCGAGCACATCGATCGAGCTGCGTTGCGCGGAAATCAGCGTGACGCCCAGCGCCAGCGAAATCAGATAGAACGCGGCCAGCGCCATGTCCTCCTTCACGAGGGTGGTGCGCGAGACGAGCCCCGAGGCCAGCGCCACGCCAAACCCCGCCGCCAACCCGCCGATCGTCATATAGCCGAGCGAGAGCCCGCCGATCAGGAAGCCGATCGCCGCGCCGGGCAGGATCGCGTGCGCCATGGCGTCGCCGATCAGGCTCATGCGCCGCAGCATGAGAAACACGCCGATCGGCGCCGCCCCGAGCGAAATCGCCAGCCCGCCGACCAGCGCCCGCTTCATGAACGGGAACTCGACGAAGGGGGCGATCAGGAGGTCATAGAGCATCATTGGTCCGCTCATGGTGCGTGCATCATGCTTGGCAGGGTTACGCCGCGCGCGAGCATTCGGCGGCGTCGCGATCGAAGGCTTCCGCCATGCGCCGGGCTTGGTCGAGGTTGTGATCGGTCAGGATCGAGGCGGTCGGTCCCCAGGCGAGCGGATCGCGCGCCAGCAGCAGCGTCTGCGGGAAATGCGCCTTGACCAGTTCCATGTCATGCAGCACCGCCAGCACGGTGCGGCCTTCGGCATGCCAGCGATGCACGATCACCAGGAGATCCTCGATGGTGCGGGAATCAATCGCGGTGAAGGGTTCGTCCAACAGAATGAGTTCGGCCTCCTGCACCAGCAGGCGCGCAAACAGAAGCCGCTGCAATTGCCCGCCCGAGAGCGTGCGGATCGACCGGTTTTCAAAGCCGGACAGCCCGACGGAGGCCAGCGCATCCAGCGCACGCTTCTGTTCATCTCGCCCGATCCTCCCGAACATGCCGCGCGTGCCGCAGAGGCCCGTCAGTGTCAGATCGAGCACCGAAACCGGAAAATCGCGGCTGAGATCGCTGATCTGCGGCATATAGGCCATCTGCGAAAGCCGGTTCTCGATCGTCCCGCTCAACGGCGACAATCGCCCGGCCACGCCTTTCAGCAGGGTGGACTTGCCGCCGCCATTCGGCCCGACGATCGCCAGCAGCGCGCCGCGCGCCACGGTGCCATCGAGATGATGCACCGCCGGGTGGCGATCGTAGCCGAGGGTCAGATCGCGAAAGACAAGCGCGGCTTCAGCCATGGGAGATCGCCCAGAACGCCAGCGCCCAGAGCACGATGATGACCGGTGCGACCAGCAGCAGGCGCTGAAAACCCGACAGCGAGATCAGCGACAGCCGTGGCAGCGCGCGAACAGCGGCGGCGGGCGAGGCCGCATGCGGCGGGTGGATATGCGCGTGAGGCGCCCCCCCATGGCGAGTCCCCGCGTGGTGATGGCCAGCATGATCATGGCGGACGTGGTCAGGATGGGGATGATCGCGATGCGGGTGATCGTGGAGATGCGGCGGGCCGTCCTCGACCCTCTGCCCGACCGGGTGCCGGGCATGGGCCTCCGCCGGAACAACCGTTCCGGGTGTAAGGCTGCCGGGGGCAAGGCCACCGGAGATAAGCGCCGCACTATTGGGTTTCGAGGAAATCGCCATGAGAATGTTATAATGTAACAATCATGGCATGGCAAGGACGCGATGCCGGTATTCTCGCCCGAGACGGTGCCTTATGAACGAAGGCACTCGTGCAAAGCCCGATTATTCGTAGATCGGTTCGGCCTTCACCGCGGCACGAACAAAGCGATAGGTCAGATAGCAGCCGCCGGCGAGGGACAGCGCGATCAGGCCGATGGTGAACTCCTGGCCCCAGCCCATCAGCCCGCCGGTCGCCCAGCCGAGCGCCAGCGCGGCGGCGATGATCTCGGTGCCGACAAGAATGGCGGCGCAGATGACGGTCAGGGCGTTCTGCCGGTTGAAGCGCTTTTGGGCCATTCGTCACTTCCTTCGCCATCGCGGGACGGTCGCTGATTTTGCCTTCGCACGGCATTCCCGCCGCGCGAAAAACCGCTATATGCTTTTTGCCGAATTCGCAATCCGTCCGTTTTTTCCCTTCACGCCGGCCAGTCCCGGCCCTTCGAGAGACCTGATGACCGACACCCCGACGTTCGGCCGCGCGGCCGTTGCCGCTCCTCATGCTCTGGCGGCGGAAGCCGGCCGCGACATCCTCGCCGAAGGCGGCACCGCCATCGAGGCGATGGTGGCGATGGCGGGGGTGATCGCGGTGGTGTATCCGCATATGAATTCGATCGGCGGCGACGGGTTCTGGTTGATCCGCTCGCCGGACGGCAAGGTCCGCTCCATCGAGGCTTGCGGCTTCGCCGGCGCGAAGGCAACGATCCCGGCCTATCGCGAGAAGGGCTACGATGCGATCCCCGTGCGCGGGCCGGATGCCGCGTTGACGGTGGCCGGCGCGATCGGTGGCTGGAAGCTGGGGCTCGAACTCTCGAAGGCGTTCGGCGGCAAGATGCCGCTGCGCGAGTTGCTCCAGCGCGCCGAACGGCACGCCGCGGAGGGCGTTCCGGTCAGCCAGAGCGAGGGGCGGTATTCGGTCAAGGAGCGGGCGGACATTCTCGCCGTTCCCGGTTTTGCCGAGCATTTTGCCGGCGAGAATGGCGCGCAGCCCAAAGCCGGGATGCTCCGCCAGCAGCCCCGGCTGGCGGCGGTGTTCAACCAGCTCGCCAATGCCGGCCTTGATGATTTCTACCGCGGCGATCTCGCCCGGGAAATCGCCGCCGATCTCGAAAAAGCCGGCTCGCCGGTCACGCGTGCCGATCTCAAGGCCTACGAGGCGCGCTGGCGCGAGCCGATCTCGACCCGTGTCGGCGGCGCGACGCTCTACAACAACCCGCCGCCGACGCAAGGGCTGGCCTCGCTCATTCTGCACGGTGTGTTCGCGCAACTCGACGCGCCGCAGGCTGAGAGTTTCGCCCATATCCACGGCCTGATCGAGGCGGCCAAGCGCGCCTACGCGATCCGGGATCGCACGGTGACGGATTTTGATCATCTTGCCGTCGATCCCGCGGATTTTCTCACCGCGAAATGCTTCGCTCGCGAGGCGGCGGCCATCCGGATGGATCGCGCCGCCGCCTGGCCGTTCGCGAAGGCGGATGGCGACACGATCTGGATGGGGGCGATCGATCAGGCGGGGACGGCGGTCTCGTTTATCCAGTCGGTCTATTGGGAATACGGCTCCGGCGTGGTGCTGCCGCAGACCGGCATTCTCTGGCAGAACCGGGGGATGGCGTTCTCGCTCGACCCCGGGGCGCTCAATCCGCTGGCGCCGGGCCGGCGCCCGTTCCATACCCTCAACACGCCGTTCGCGGTGTTCGACGATGGCCGGGTGATGTCCTACGGCGCGATGGGCGGCGACGGCCAGCCGCAGTTCCAGGCGCAGATCTATTTCCGGGCGATGAAATACGGCCAGAGCCTTGCGGAGGCGATCGACCGGCCGCGCTTCCTGTTCGGCAAGACCTGGGGCAAGCCCTCCGCGACGCTCAAGCTGGAAAACCGCTTCGATGGTGCTCTCATCGAGCAGCTCGAACGCGCGGGGCATCAGATCGAGGTGATCGACAAGCCCTACGCCGATATGTTCGGCCACGCCGGGATGCTGGTTCGCCACCCCTCCGGCAAGATCGAGGCGGTGCATGATCCACGCTCGGATGGCGGGGCGATGGGGATCTGACGGGGATCTCTTCTTAGGTTTTCGCGTCCCGGAAGCTGTTTATGTTCCGGAAGTCATGGCCCCCATCAGCAGGGCGGCGCCCAGCGCGGCCAGCAGCATGCCGGCCACCAGCTCGATGGCGAGGCCGAGGCGTCGCCAGCGCTGGCCACCGCCGGAAATCAGGTTGATCGCGATGACCTTGGCCTTGACCGCCAGCAGGGCGAAGACGCTGGTGCCGATCGCCGTGCCGATCGCCATGGCGGCGACCGAGAGCGCCCCGGCGACAAACAGGCCCTTGGTCAGGGCGAAGGTCAGCAGGATGATCGCCCCGGCGCAGGGGCGAATGCCCGCGCCAATCGCGGTCAGGATCAACTCGCGCGGGCTGGCCGCTGCCAGCATCGCCGGATCGCCGCCATGATCGTGGCCGCAGTCAGGCTCGCAGCCGATCGCGCTCGCCGGGAAGAGGAGCGCCCGTGCCTTGCGCCAGACGATCCACAGGCCCATCGCCACGATGATCAGAAAACCGCCCTGCTCGACAAGCGCCGCCGTGCGGTTCATCGCCGCGGCCGTACCGCTCATGACCCCGGCGACGATGCCGACGATACCGATGGCGATGATGGCCTGAACCGCCGCCGCGCCGAAGGAAAGCGCCACGCCGCGCTTGAGCGCTCGTTCATTGGCCACGAGATAGCTCGCGATCACCGCCTTGCCGTGGCCGGGGCCGATGGCATGGAGAACCCCGTAGGCGAACGCAAGGCCAATAAGACCCCAGAGCGCGGAAGGGCTGGTTTCAACGGCGCCGATCGCCGTGGTCATCGCCTTGTGGAACGCCGCCTGTTGCTGGAGCAGCCAGGCGCCGATGCCGCTCGCCGGAACCGGCGGCGCGCCGCCGGGCAGGCGGGTGCCGAACGGGCTCGGCTGCTGCGCCAGCGCCGGCATCGCCCACAGCATCAGCAGGATTGTCTGGGTGCCGAGGCCCGCGAGGGTTTTTGCCGCGCGCAAGACGAACGCGCCAGCCAGGAAGGGCGAGCCATGCACGGAGGGCGCGCAGGCTCGCAGGCGGGCCCGGCCAACGGTTCGCTTGTTCATTTGCACTCGAAGCGGACCGGGATCGCCCATTCGGCGCTGCCGGAACCGGCCGAGTTGAGCGACTGGAAGAAACTCTCGCTCATTTGCGACAGCCGCGAGGTCACCGAGGCGCTGGGCGGCGTAATATGCGCGGTGCAGGCGAGCTTGCCGCCCTCGACCGAGACGGGGGCGGTTTTCTCGAATTCGAACGCGACGAAATAGCTGGGATCATAGACCTCAAGCCGGGCATCGCGCACCGGGAACCTGTTGTTCTCGACCGGCAGGGTGAAATGCAGCGTCAGCGCCTTGCCGTCGTGGCTGAGGTAATAGTCCTTCACCGCGCCAAAGCCGGATTTGGATTTACCTTTGGATTTGCCTTGGCTGAGGTAGGAAAAAAAATCGTATTCGTGCAGCGACTCGACGTTGACCTGCGCCAGCGCCGCGAGCTCGTCGCGGTCGAGCTTGCCGTCCTTGTTGGTATCCAGGCCCGTGGTCGAAAACGCAGAGAACGGCTCATCGAAGGTCCAGGCATGGCGGAGCGCGGTGATCTCGCCGGCGTCATCGAGCACGACAACCGTTTTCACGCTCACCTGCACATGCGGATGCGCGAGCGCGGCGCCTCCGGCAAACGCCGTGAGGATGGCGGCGGTCGCCACGGCCCGCAACGGCAAATGCTCGGGGAGCAAGTGCTCGAGGCAAAAGTGCTTGGGGTACATGGCGTGAAGGAATGATGCGCGAGCGGCTGTCATGCGTAACGGGGGTCCTCATCTTGGCAGGCAAAGATTAGATCATTTCGGGCCAACGGCAAGAAAGGTCGAGATTTTTATGCTGATTTCCTGTCTCGGCATCTTCCGTGGCAGCATCATGGCGAGGGCGAGCAGCGGCAAGAGATCTTTGCTTGGGAGGGGGCTAGAAATGTCAGCAATGCTGACGTATACGGGAGAATAAGAAGCGCGCAGAATGCATCATGCGCGCGGCAAGACGAGGCCGCTCGCGCCGCCAGGGCGTGATCGCTTCAGGGGAGTGAGGCCGATGGGTATTCCTGTTCCGCTCAAGGACGTGACGCTGGAAGACAAATACGATCTTGCCGCCGAGCAGGTGTTTCTTTCCGGCACGCAGGCGGTGGTGCGCTTGCTGATGATGCAGCAGGAGCGCGATCGCCGCGCCGGGCTCAACACCGCCGGGTTTGTCTCGGGGTATCGCGGTTCCCCGCTCGGCGGGCTTGATCAGA
>CAZNAT010000066.1:3108-19188 GCA_964571245.1 uncultured Methylobacterium sp. | reverse complement strand
AACGTTGCTACAATCAGCTGCGGCAGATTCTCGCCTCCGAGCGCCTCAAGCGCTACCGCCAGCCCCAGCTTGGCGCCGAGATCGCGACGCTGCTGTCCGACCTCGGCAAGGTCCTGGCGCGCGGCGGGTAAGCGCGGGCCAGCGCTTGGCTACCCCCAGGGAGCTTGGCTACCTGAGGCTATCCAGCGCATTCGCCATCGCGATAAAGGCCTGAACGGGCAGGGTTTCCGGGCGCTCGGAACCATCAAGGCCTGCCGCCTCAAGCAGCGGCGCGACCGCCCCCAGTGATTTGAGGCTTTGCCGCAGCATCTTGCGGCGTTGCATGAAGGCGGCTCCGGTCACCTGCTCCAGGGTTTCCAGCCGCACCGTTGCCGGGTTTGCCCGCGGGATCAGCGAAACCACGCTCGAGGTGACTTTCGGCGGCGGCGTGAAGGCCGCCGGGGGCAGATCGAACAGGATTTTCGTCGTGCAGCGCCAGTTGGCGAGAATACCGAGCCGGCCGTATTCATCGGTCTCATCGGGGGTTGCGACGATCCGCTTGGCGACCTCGCGCTGGAACATCAGCGTCATGCTGTCGTAGAACGGCGGCCAGGTCTCGCTGCGAAGCCAGCCGATCAGCAGCTGCGTTCCGATGTTGTAGGGCAGGTTGGCGACGATCCGCGCCCGCCGGCCAGCCAGCAGGGGCAGGGGGTCGAAGGTCATGGCGTCGGCCTCGACCAGCGTCAGACGTCCCGGGTAGGCCTTGCCAACCTGTTCGAGCGCGCCGATGCAGCGATGATCGCGCTCGATGGCGATGACATGGCCCGCGCCATGCGCCAGCAGCGCCCGCGTCAGGCCGCCCGGGCCAGGGCCGACCTCGATCACGACATGATCCTCGAGCGAGCCCGCCGAGCGGGCGATCTTCGAGGTGAGGTTGAGATCGAGAAGGAAATTCTGCCCGAGCGATTTTCGCGCATCAAGCCCGAAGGCGCGGATGACCTCGCGCAGGGGAGGAAGGTCGTCCAGCATCGTGCGGCCTGTCAGCGTCAGCGGTACGTGATCTCGACCTTCTTGCGCAGTTCCTCGATATAGATCTTGGCGTTGTCGTTGACCTTCTTCTCCGAGAGATCCACGGCGACGCTCGCCCGCAGGCTGGAGGGGTTTTCGCGGTCCTTCTTATCGCAGACCGCGACGAGTTCCACGCCCTGCGCCGTACGCGAGGCCGGCGTCAGGCGGCCAACCGGGGTCTTGTCGAGCAAGGCCTTGAGCTGCGGGTTCAGATCCTCGGACGAACGAACCGCCGTCGGGCGAATGGCGACATCCTTCATCTGGCGCAACGCATCGATCCCGGTGTTGCAGGAAGTGAACCCTGCCCGGGCCGCATTGGCGGCGCGCTCGCGCTCGGCGGGGTTGGTGCCCGGCGGAACGATGAAAATGATCGACTGAAGCGTGTATTCGGTGATCGTTCCGGCCTTGCGCCGCTTTTCCTCGACCGCGCTCTCGAGCTCGGAATTGGACACATTGCTGCCGCGCCGCTGCTGGTCGCGCAGCAGCACCACCCAGGCGAGATCGGCGCGGATCTTGTCCTTGAGTGCGGCGGGCGAGAGCCCGGCCTTGGTGAGATTGTCGCTGAACTCGCGCTCGGTCTGGCGATTGCCGCGGGCAAGTTTGAGAAACTCCGCCTCGACCCCCTCATCGGTGACGCGATAGCCGATGCGGCGCGCTTCGATCAGCTTGACCTGATCATCGATCAATTCGCGCAAGGCGGTCTTGCGATCGAGCCGGCGACGCTCGGTCAGCGCGGCGATACGGATGCGCTGGTCGACGTCGAAGCTGGTCACCGGCCGGTTGTTGACGAGCGCGACGACGCCCTGCGCCTCGAGCGGTGCAACGCCCGAAAAACCGGCAAGCGCCGCGATGGCCAGAACCTGCAACAGGCGGAGCGAAATCGAGCGCAAATGGTCCGTCGCCGTGGTTGCCGCCAGAACCAGCCGCACCGGAAACAACCGCCCGGTGCGAGAGAAAACCGTCATGGTCATTAGCGTGTCGTCCTTTGGGCAAGCGTGGTGTCACCCAGATCCTTGAGCTCCAGCCGCATCATGTAGGTGGAAGAGCGCTGGTTGGTGCCACTGAAGTATTCATTGTAGGTCCGCGCGTAGGTCAGCGAAAGATCGGTGCATTCATCCTTGTAGCCGAGGCCAAGCATGGTTCCGGCGACGCTCCAGCGGCTTTTATCGCTCGCCGGATTTGCGAGTTGCAGGGTCAGGTAGCGATCAAGATCGAACAGAACCGAGCCGGTCACGTAGAAATTCTGCGGCAGATCGACGCGGCTCTTGAGATAGACGCCCTCACGCCGCAGGGTATAGCCGAGTTCCGGCTGCGGCGCGACCCGCGAATACAGCGCCGAAAGCGTAACGGACTTGTAGATTTTGGTCGAGGCCTCGACGTCCAGCCGCTGGAGCCGAAGGTTCTTTTCGTCAAAGCGGCCACGCGCCGTGAACGAACTCGTTGTGTTCGGCTGGACGGTCGCCGCCGCGACATAGTCCGACTGCCAGGATTCAAGCCCGGAATTGCGACCGGTATTGGCAAGATCATATTGCGCGAAAGAGTTGCGCCCGGCGAGCTGCAACGACTGGCCGAAGAGCAGGCTCGCGTACATGCCGTTGTTGCCGTTGAACGAATAGCGTCCGCCGTAGTTGAGGCGGGTGCCGCCCTCGATCCGGTCAAAGCCCGAGAACTTGTTGAGCGAGAAAATCGAATTCTCGTCGAACACCAGGCTCTGCGCGTCCTCGTTCGGCAACTTGCCGATCCGGGTCTCGTTCGGGCGAACGACGAGTTGCGCGATCGGCTCGACGTGGTGCGTGCCGAAGCTCGACATCGCGAAGAACGGGTAGCGGTACTCAAGCCCGACGGTCGGCATGCCGCGGAGCAGGAAGTTATCGGCATTGCCACCGAAGAAATTCGCCTGATTGTCGTTGCCGTAGCGCCCCGTCGGGAAAACGGCGGAGGGATTGTTGAACCCGGTCTGGTTGACCTGCAGGAAAGCGAGATCACCTCGGATACCGGCAAACGGCGTCCAGACCTGGCCAATCGGATCGATGAACTGGCGCCGCCACGACAGATCGACGCTGGTGCGCAGGTATTGCCCGGCGAAACCACGCAGCAAGCACTGCCCCGGCAGATAGCGGCCGCCAGCCTTGGCGCAATCGTAATACTGGCCTTCCTTCACCGAATAGAGCGAGATCGGGGTCAGCCCCCCGGTGATCGGCTGGTAGAAGGCGGCATCGCGTTGAATCGCGGCGGCATTGGCGGTCAGCTTCAACTCGCCGCCAAGACCATCCGGCGTAAAGCGGCGGTCAAAATCGAACGAGGGCGCGGCGGTGCCGATCTGCGGTTGCCAGTCCGTGGTCGTAATTCCGAGGAAGTGATACGCCGAGAGATCGAACCAGCTGCGCTCGCCCCGGCCCTGCAGGTAGACCTTCGAGATCGATTCCGAAAAATAGTTCGATGCCAGGCTGGTGGGCTTCACCTTGTAGTCGGTGAAGTAGAACTTGTCGGTGGCGATGGCGCCGTCCCAGCCGAAGGTCCATTTTTCGTTGAGATAGAACTTGCCGCGCGAGGAAATGCTGCCGCGGAACTCGCGGTGGCCGGCCCCCAAGTAAGGGGCCATGTCGAACGCCCGGCGATCCTGCTGGAAGATGCCGTTGGCGCGCAGGTTGTACGAGCCATTCTCGGTGCGGTGGCGCCAGAAGACGTCGCCGTGGATGCCTTGCCGCGACATGAAGCTTGGCGTGACCGTCAGGTCATAGCTCGGCGAGATCGCCCAGTAGAGCGGCACCGACGCACCATAGCCGAGGCGGGTCTTGGAGATGAAACGCGGCGAGAGCACGCCCGACAGGCGCGCAACGCTGGGGTCGGGTGCGGCAAAATACGGGAACCATGCCACTGGCACGCCGAAAAATTCGAGGCTCGCGTTCTCGTAGTAGATGCGCTGCTCGGAATTGTTATGGATGATCCGGGCCGCTTTCACCTGCCAGAGTGGCGGTTTTTCCGGGTTGTCCTTGCACGGCTCGCAGGCGGTGAAGGTGCCGCGCTCGAACACCGTCCGTTCGCCGCCGGTCCGTTCGGCGCGCGCGGCGGAAATCCGCGACTTGGTGGTGGTCTCGACGCGGAGGCTGTCGATAAAACCGTCCTTGAAGTCGTCGGTAAGATCGAAGCGATCGCCGAAGGACTTGGTGCCATCGGCTTCGGTCAGCCGGGCATTGCCTTCGGCATAGACGCGCTTGTTCTTGCGGTCATAGGTGACGCGATCCGCTTCCAGAATGCGGCCCTGGTAGTAGATCTGCACGTCGCCGACCGCACTGACGCGGTCCGCATCGCGATCGTAGACGACCTCGCGCGCATCGACGAGCATGCGCGACTGCTTGTCGTTCCTGGCTTTGGCGGTGATGCGGTCGTTCAGGGTCTGGGCCTGGGTCAGCGCCGGGGAGGCGAGTGTCAGCACCGCGAGCGCCACCGAGCCGAGCAGCAATTTCATGCCCCGGCGGAGCCCCGGAAGCGCTTTGCGGAGCGTTAACCATTCTGCGTGATTGTTGCGGAAGCGGGGCATGGTCAGCCGTCTTCCTTGTTCAAAAGCGTCAAAACGCCGAACGCGGAGGCAACAGCAGGCGCGACCCAGGCTGCGAATCCGGTCGAGACGACCCCCGCATTGCCTAGATCCTGCGCGACTTGCGTCGCAACATAGAGGGTAAAACCTGCGCTCACGCCACCCAACACCATCCCTGCCAGACCACCAGATCGTAAAAACTTTAAAGAAAAACAAGCAGCAAGCAAAACCATGGCCACCAGGAGGCCCGGACGGGCCAGCAAGGTCTGATACACAAGGCGATACCGTGTCGCGTCGAGCCCGGCAAGTTCCAGTCGTGAGACAATTTCCGGAAGCGACCAGAATGACACAGCTTCGCCCGGCCCGAGCGAGGATCGGACCTCATCGGGCGTGAGGTTCGTCGCGAGAAGATAGACCTCATGGCTCGAAGGTTCAATGTCGACCGAGATGACCCGCGCCGCCAGAAACCGCCAGTAGCCGCGCCGGAGCGACGCTTCCGGCGCTTCGATTCGCTCGAGGAACTGGTTGCGCTCGTCCATCACATAGGCACTCACGCCGAGAAGGGTATCGGATTCGGGATCGAACGAGGTCGCCCGGATGATTGCCTCGCCGTCGACCGAACGCTGCCGGAGCCACACGACCTTACCAAGCGTCACCCCGCTGCGGCGGAACACATGCGCTTCGAGCACGCTGGCCTTGTCCTTCAGCGCGGTCGCCAGCGGATTATAGACGGTGGTGACCAGAATGCCGGTGACGAGCGCAACCAGCAGCGCCGGGGCGATAAACTGCCAGGCCGAGATCCCGGCGGCGCGCGCGATCACCAGCTCCAGCCGTCGCGACAGCCCGATGAACGCCACCATGCCGCCGAACAGCATCCCGAACGGAATGACCTGTTCGGCCGTCGCCGGGGTGCGATAAAGCGCAAGCTTGGCCATCGTGCCGACGCCGGCCCCGACGGCATCGCCTGCCCGCCGCATCAGCTCGACGAAATCAAGCATGTAGATCAGCACAAACACCGTACCGAACACCACCAGCACCGCCGAGGTGAAGCGCCGGGCGAAATACAGGCCGAGGGTCGCGCCGATCATCGCGCACCCCCACGGGCAGGGGCGATCCGTTCAAACCGCGCCGAGAGCGACGACCAGTCGATCCATTGCCGACGCTTGACCGGCCAGAACGTCCGGTAGGCGATCACCGTTCCGACGATCGTGGTACCGATCGGCACCGCGTACATCAGCACGACGCCGAAGCCGCTGCGGACAGCGAGGCTCGCGGCGCCGAACCCGGCGATGCGCATGAGAATGAGGGCGATTACCGAGCCGAAAATCGCCGCTCCACGCCCCTGGCGGGTCGTGCGGGCATTGCCGAGCGCGGCAAAAGCGATCGCCAGCGTGGCGAAGGGGTAGAGCGGGTTGGTCAGCCGGTCGTGCAGTTCGGCGCGAAACCGCCCGTAGATCGAGCGGACATAGGGATCGGCGCGGTCGATGAACAGCAATTCGCCGGTCAACCGCTCGCGCGGCTTGAACTGGTAATTGCCCACCACCTGCTCGAACTGGTCGAGATCGAAGACGTAGCGCTCGAAGGCAATGACGGCGCTGTCGCGCTGCTGGGTATCCTGGCGCTGCATCGAGCCGCGTTCGAGCAGGAGGTAGGTGTTCTTCTCGACCTCGGTGACCAGTCCGCGTGCCGCGAGATAGGTCGAGGCGAGTTTGGGATCGCGCGAATCGTGGATCATCACCCCGCCCATCGCCCCGCCCGGCAACCGCTCCTTGAAGTGGAAGACGATGCCCTGGTCAAGATTGATGAACTTGCCCTCCTGGATGATCCGGGTGACGACATCGGCGCGGATCTTGGTCAGCAGGGTTCTGAGCGCGCGAAAGCTCTCCGGCATGGCGTAGGTCGTCATCGCCCCGACGAGGATCGCGACCACGACGGTCAGAAGCGCCAGCGGCCTGAGGATGGTGCTCGGCGCGATGCCGGCCGCGTTCATCACGATCAGCTCGCTGTCGCCATTCAGCCGGTTCAGGGTGTAGATCACGGCAATGAACAGGGCGAGGGGGGCGATGACCATGACCAGCCCCGGCAGCCCGAACAGCGTCACCTGAAAAAAGATCAGCAGGGTCTGGCCCTTGCCGGTGACGAGGTTCATCTCGCGCAGCGCCTGCGTCAGCCAGATGACGGCCGTCAACGCCCCGAGGCAGGCGAGAAAGGCTCCGCCCGCGATCCGGAAGATGTAGCGCTCGATCAGCGACATCGATGCCCTTTGTTCCCGCTTTCCGCCCCTGATCGGCCCGATCAGCCGCGCATTTCCCTCCGCTTCTTTGGCGTGGAATCTGGGCGGCGGCAAGGCAATTGGCGAAGATGATCCGGGCTGAAACCGCCGTCAGGCGCGCTTGCGTCGACGATCGGCCGCGAGATGGCCTTGCCGCCGGCGAAAAAGCGATCCACTTTCGCTTCAACTCAAGCTGATTCCACGCGATTCTGGCCCGTCCTCGCGGCCACCCGCGCTGAAAGGATACCTGAATGCCCTCGTCGCACAAGATTGCCTTTGCCGCCCCTGAAGAAGCCTTCTCAGCCGTTGTCGTCGTTTTCGCGGGCAAGGACGGCGCGCTGGGCGCCGAAACCGCCAAACGTCTCAGCAAGGTCGGGGCAGGGCGGATCAAGGCCGCCGCGGCCGCGGAGAACTTTACCGGCAAGAGCGGCACGGCGATGGCGCTGCCCGCCGAGGCCGGCCTTGGCGACAAGCCGGTCCATCTTCTGGTGGTCGGCGCGGAAAAAGGCGACAAGCCGGTCGATTTTCTCCGCCTTGGCGGACAGGTACAGGGCAAGCTGCCGAAGAATCGGGATGTCTCGGTGCTGGCGGCGCTGCCCGAGGGCGCGTTCGATGCCGAGGCGGCGGCGGAATTCGCCCTCGGCATGAAGCTCGCCGCCTATCGGTTCGACCGTTACCAGACCAAAAAGAAGGACGATGAGGCGGAAACCAAATCCATCACCGTCACCATTCTGACCAGCCATGCCGCCGCCGCCCGCAAGGCGATGAAATCCCGCGAGGCGGTCTATGCCGGCGTCGAGATCGCGCGCGACCTCGTCAACGAGCCGCCGAATGTCCTTACCCCGACCGAATTCGCCCAGCGCGCGGCGAGCCTCGAAAAGCTCGGCGTCGAGATCGAGATGCTCGACGAAAAGGCGATGAAGAAGCTCGGCATGCGCGCGTTGCTCGGCGTCGGGCAGGGCTCGGCGGAGGAAAGCCGCGTCGTGATCATGAAATGGCAGGGCGCGCGGGATGAGAAGGCGCCGCCGATCGCCTTCGTCGGCAAGGGCGTGGTGTTCGATACCGGCGGCATCTCGATCAAGCCGGCGCAAGGCATGGAAGACATGAAGGGCGACATGGGCGGGGCGGCCGCGGTCGTCGGCCTGATGCACGCGCTGGCCTCGCGCAAGGCCAAGGCCAATGTCATCGGCGCCATCGGTCTTGTCGAGAACATGCCGGATGGCAAGGCGCAGCGGCCGGGCGATATCGTGACCTCGATGTCCGGCCAGACGATCGAGATCATCAATACCGACGCCGAAGGCCGGCTGGTGCTCGCGGATGTGCTCTGGCACGTCAAGCACAAGTACAACCCGAAGTTCATGATCAACCTCGCGACGCTGACCGGCGCGATCATGGTCGCGCTCGGGCAGGAGATGGCGGGGCTGTTCTCGAACAACGACGAACTCGCGGGCAATCTCCTCAAGGCCGGCACCGGCACGGGCGAAAAACTCTGGCGCATGCCGCTGGCACCGGAATACGACAAGATCATCGATTCAAAATTCGCCGATGTGAAGAACTCCGGCGGGCGGTTCGGCGGCTCGATCACCGCGGCGCAGTTCCTCCAGCGCTTCGTCGATGGCTGTCCCTGGGCGCATCTCGATATCGCCGGCACCGCGATGGCCTCGCCCGCGACCGATATCAACAAATCCTGGGGCTCGGGGTTCGGCGTGCGCCTGCTCGACCGGCTGGTGGCCGAGAATTACGAGGGGTAATCAAGCGCAGGGTATCCTGATCCTCGAAAACCGGGCACAGATCCTGTTATGGCCCGAACGGGCGCCGCCCGGTCAGGGCGGACCCCGCCAAAGGCGGCAAGGAAAAAATGGCCGAGATTCTCTTCTACCATCTGCAAGGCCAGCGCATGGAGGCGGCGCTGCCGCTGCTCGTTGAAAAGGCGGTCGAGAAGGGCTGGAACGCGGTGATCCGCGCCGGCACCGAGGAGCGGCTCGCGGTGCTCGACGAGGCGCTGTGGTCCTACAAGGAGGACAGTTTTCTCCCCCATGGCCGCGAGGAGGAGGGCGAGGCGGAGCATCAGCCGATTTTGCTGACGCTCAAGGACATCCGCCCCAACGACGCAGAGGTGCTGTTTCTGGTCGATCGCGCGCCATTGCCCGCGGAATACCCCTACGAGCGCGTGGTGCTGATGTTCGATGGCGAGGACACCGAAGCGCTCGACGAGGCCCGCGCCGCGTGGAAGGTCGTCAAGGGCCTCGGCCACCCCGCGACCTACTGGCAGCAGGATGGCGGTCGCTGGGTGAAGAAGGCGTGAGGCCTCCCGGACATTGCGAGGCAGCTAAAGGATGGACGCCGCCGCGCGTTATTCGGTCGCGCCGGATCAGCTCTCCGCCTGGTTGGCGATCTTCTGGGCCACCAGCGCCTGAAGCCGCATCAGGTTGCGATCATAAATCCCGCGCTCGGCGAGGTGGCTGACGGTATTGTAGAGGTATTCCGCGCCCGAACCCCGGTGCCCGCAGGCCCTGGCCAGTGCCTCCGCCACCACCTCGTGTTCGAGCCGCCCGAGGTAGGCCGGGGATTGCCGGTTCATGACAAAGCCGATCGCCTGCACCGACGCGCCGTCTTCCATTTCAACCCGGATCCAGCGCGGCAGGTTGTTCTGCGGGATCACCGTGAATTCGCGCCGGAACAGTTTTCCGAGCGTCGCTTCGGGCGCATGGTCCTGCAGGCGGAACAGCACGCCCCGGCATTGCCCGCCGCGGTCCATCGCCATCATCAGGCCCGGCACTTCCGGCGTGCCGCGAAACCGGGTGATGCGGAAGCAGAAGGCGCGGTGCCAGCCGTGCGCCACGCCCAGGCGTTCCTCGACATGGTCGACCTCGGGGTTCCAGATCAGCGATCCGCAAGCAAAGAGCCACAGCGGGCCCTCGGCAGGCCGTCCGGCCAGCATTTTTGCGACCACTGCATCGTATTCGGCATCGGTGTAGTAGCGAAGATCCGGGTCCTTGCCAGGGTCGGGAACGGCGCGCTTGGTCTGCGCGACAAGGTCAGGGGTCAGGTGCAACGCCCGACGGAACATTAAGGGGTTCTCCCAATCAGCCTCGGGCGAACAGTCACCACACCCTTCGGCGCGGCGCAAGGCGCGCCAGACCGATGTGAACGAGCAAACCACAAGCCTATCGACGGGAAGCCCGCCTCAGGCCGCCTGAACCGCCTCGATCTCCGCCATCACGCCGAGCCAGAGCTCTTCCGTCGCCTCGATGTGCTTCACCAGATTGGCGCGATCCCGAACGATCTGCTTGGCGCGGTCCGGGTATTTGGTGAACAGTTCCGGGTTGGCGAGCGCGATATCGGTGCGGGCGAGAATGCCCTGATATTTCTCGATCTGCGCTTCGAGCAGCCCGGCCTTGTCTCTGAGCGGCTTGAGATTGGCGCGGCGCTCGGCCTTCTGCGCCCGGGCGTCGCTCAGCGAGGTCTTGCTCTCGACATTCTTGCCTTCGACGCGCGGCTTGTCATCCTTGGAGGCGCGCCCCGAAATGATCAGTGCCTCGTAGTCGTCGAGATCACCGTCAAAGGTCTTGACCTGCCCATCCGCCACCAGCAGCAGGCGATCGCAGGAGGCGTCGAGGATCGCCCGGTCATGGCTGACGATGATGACCGCGCCCTTGTATTCCGCCAGCGCCTCCACCAGCGCCTCGCGCATCGGGATATCCAGGTGGTTGGTCGGCTCGTCGAGGATCAGAAGATGCGGGCCGTCAAAAGCCGCGAGCCCGAGCAGCAGCCGGGCTTTTTCGCCGCCCGAGAGCTTGGCGATCTGGGTATCGGCCTTGTCGAAACCGAAGCCGAGCTGCGCCGCCTTCGAGCGCACCTGCGCCTCGCCCGCCGTCGGCATCTTGCGGCGCACGAGAACGTAGGGCGTATCCTCCTCGGAGAGTTCGTCGAGCTGGTGCTGGGCGAAATACGCCACTTTCATCTTCGGCGCCCGCGTCACAGAGCCGTGCTGCGGGTCCATCCGGCCGGCGATGAACTTCACCAGCGTCGATTTGCCGTTGCCGTTCTGGCCGAGCAGGCCGATGCGGTCGTCATCGGCAATGAACAGGTTGAGGTTGCGCAAGACCGTGCGCTCGCCGTAGCCGATCGCGCAATTGTCCATCGAGACGATCGGCGGCGCGAGCTGCTTCTGCGGATTGGGCAGGAACAGGCGCGCGGATTCCTCGTTGGCGTAGGTGACGACCGGGCCGAGCTTTTCGAGCTGCTTGACGCGGCTCTGCGCCTGCTTGGCCTTGGAAGCCTTGGCCTTGAAGCGGTCGATGAACGCCTGGAGGTGCTCGCGCTGGGCGGCGACCTTGCCGGCTTCCTTCTCGATCTGCATCTGCTTTTCGGCGCGCATATGCGCGAAAATCGAGTAGTTGCCACGATAGAGCGTCATCTTGCCGCGGTCGAGATGCAGGATATGATCGCAGACCTCGTTGAGAAAATCCTTGTCATGGGAGACGATCAGCAACGTGTTCGGGTAGCGCTTGAGATGCGATTTGAGCCAGATCGCACCTTCGATATCGAGGTAGTTGGTGGGCTCGTCGAGCAACAGCATGTCGGGTTCGAGGAACAGCATCGCCGCGAGGGAAACGCGCATCCGCCAGCCGCCGGAGAAATCCGAGCAGGGGCGCCCTTGTGCTTCCGCGTCGAACCCCAGACCGGCAAGGATCGCCGCCGCGCGCGCCGGGGCCGCATGCGCGCCGATGTCGTAAAGCCGGATCTGGATATCGGAAATGCGGGTGGCGTCTGTGGCGACCTCCGCTTCCTCAAGCAGAGCCGTGCGCTCGGTATCCGCCGCCAGCACGTAGTCGAGCAGCGTGATCGGCCCGCCCGGCGCTTCCTGCGCGACATGGCCCATCTTGGCGCCGCGCGGCAGGCCGAAAGTGCCCGATTCCGCGGCGATCTCGCCCAGCAGCAACCGGAACAGGGTGGATTTGCCGCAGCCGTTGCGGCCGACAAGGCCACAACGCGCGCCATTGGGCAGCGCGATCGTCGCGTCATCAATCAAAAGCCGTGGCCCGAGGCGGTATGTCAGTTCATTCAATGTCAGCATGCGCAGGGATATGCGCGAAGCGGGCGGGAACGGCAAGCGCAAGGGCAACACATGCTGCAAGAAAAGCGGCAAGAATCTGATCGAGTCAGATCGGAAGCCGCTCCAGCGGCACGAAAAACGGGCAAAAAACGGAACAAAAAAACGGGGCGTTGCCGCCCCGTCGTTGGTTCGCTCGTCAGCTGTTTTGCGCGTCGCCGCAAGCCTCAGCCCTTGAGCGCCGCGCGCACGCCTGCGCCGTACTCGGCGTGCACCTTGTCGAACAACTTGCACTGGCGCTCGAGGATATCGGCCGGAGCGCCGGCCATCGCCGCGGCGATATTGGCATAGAGCCGCGCCTTCTGGGCCGCATCGAACAGCATGAACAGCGCGCGAGGCTGCGTGAAGTCATCGACCTTCTGGCCGGCGCCATCCTTTTGCGCGTAGCGATCGGCGTTGCCGTCGATCCGGAGCGGCGGCTCCTTGGCCGAGGGGCTTTCGACCGGGCCATTGACCGAGTTCGGCTCGTAATAGGCATCGGCGCTGCCGCTCATATGGCCGAAGAAGTTCATCGACCCGTCCTTGTGGTAGTGATGGACCGGGCATTTCGGCTGGTTGACCGGCAGCGCCTCGTAATGCGTGCCGAGCCGGTAGCGATGCGCGTCGGCATAGGAGAAAATCCGGGCCTGCAACATCTTGTCCGGCGAGAACGTGATCCCCGGGACGATATTCGACGGCGAGAAGGCGGCCTGCTCGATTTCGGCGAAATAGTTCTCGGGATTGCGGTTGAGTTCGAAATACCCGATCTCGATCGGCGGGTAATCGGCATGCGGCCAGACCTTGGTGAGGTCGAAGGGGTTGTAGGGCGTCTTCTCCGCATCCAGCTCCGGCATGATCTGGACCTGCATCGTCCAGCGCGGGAACTGGCCCTGCTCGATCGCCCCGAACAGCGCTTCCTGATAGCTCTCGCGGGTCGCCCCGATCAGCGTCGCGGCCTCGGCGTTGGTATGGTGCTTGTGGCCCTGCTGGGTCTTGAAGTGGAACTTCACCCAATAGCGTTCGCCGGCATCGTTCCACAGCGAATAGGTGTGCGAACCGTAGCCGTTCATATGCATCGGCGAGACCGGAATGCCGCGATCCGACATCAGGATCGTCACCTGATGCAGGCTTTCGGGCGAGAGCGACCAGAAATCCCACATCGCCTTGGGCGAACGCAGGTTGGTCTTGGGGTGGCGCTTCTGGGTGTGGATGAAATCCGGGAATTTATAGGGGTCCCGCACGAAAAACACCGGGGTGTTGTTGCCGACGAGATCCCAATTGCCTTCCGGGGTATAGAATTTCATCGAGAAGCCGCGCACGTCGCGCTCGGCGTCGGCGGCGCCAAGTTCCCCGGCTACGGTGGAAAACCGCGCCAGCATCGGCGTTTTCGCGCCCGGCTGGAGCGCCTTGGCCCTGGTGTACTTCGAGATGTCCTTGGTGATCGTCAGCGTGCCATGCGCGCCCCAGCCCTTGGCATGGACCACCCGCTCGGGGATGCGCTCGCGGTTCTGGTGCGCCAGCTTCTCGATCAGCTGGTAATCCTGCATCAGGACCGGTCCGCGCGAGCCGGCGGTCAACGAGTTCTGGTTGTCGGAAACCGGCGCGCCGGCGGTGGTGGTCAGGGTTTTTCTGGTCATGGTGATCTCCCTTGCAATGTGGTCATCGATCGCGCGAATGCGGCAGCAGGCCGGAAAGCCTTCTATGGAAAATGGTTGTGTCGCCGCGATGGCAATAATGTCCAATTGTTTTTTTAGCTGATTGCAATAGGAATAAGTTATGAATGTGACGCTTCGCCAGCTCCGCTATCTGCAAGCCCTTGCCGCGACGGGGCATTTCGGCCGGGCGGCGGAGCGGTGCGGCGTCAGCCAGCCCGCCCTGTCGATGCAGATTGTCGCACTCGAACGGATCATGGGCGGGGACCTCGTCGAGCGCCACGCCGGCGGCGCGCGCCTGACCCGCCTCGGCGCGGACGTGACGCGGCGCGCCGGAACCGTTCTGGCGGAGGTCGGCGAGCTCGAACACCTCGCGCGCGTCCGGCTGCCGCCGCTGTCCGGCCGGTTGACGCTGGGCGTCATTCCCTCGATCGGGCCCTATCTGCTGCCGGCCCTGCTGCCGCATCTGCGCCAGCACCATCGCGCCCTGGCCCTGACCATTCGTGAGACGGTGACCGCCAATCTGATCGGCGAGCTTCAGGCCGGCGAGATCGATGTCGCGCTGATCAGCCTCCCGGCAGGGCAGGCGGGGCTCGTCGAACGAGCGATCTTCCGCGATCCGTTCCGGCTGGCGGTCCCGAGCCAGATGCCCGAACCCGAGGGAGGCTGGCGCGCCGAAGCCCTGGGTGAGGCGCATCTCCTGCTGCTCGAGGACGGGCATTGCCTGCGGGACCAGACCCTGGCGGCCTGCGGCAGCGCCATCGGAGCTGCGGCACGCGGCGCGGGCGTCGCGAGCCTTGAAACCGTGCTCCACCTCGTGGCCGCCGGGCATGGCATCACGCTGTTGCCGGAAATTTTTGTCTCCCGCTTCCGGGCTGAAAGCCACCCTGGCATCCGGGTCGTCGCGCTGGAGGCGCCGGCGCCGGCGCGACACCTCGGGTTGTGCTGGCGGGCAGCCAACGCCCGCCGCGCCGATTTCGAGGCGCTGGCCGAGGCCATTGCCGCCATTGCGCCGGGTACACCCGGGCTTGGCACCGCCGAATTCGGGCGTCAGGGGCATTGAGTCTCGTCTCTGGCGCGGCTATAGCTCCGCCCAGCCGTTTCCAGGACAAATTTGCGGCCCTTCCGCAAGGCCCATCCACACGACCAGTTCAAGAGGAATATCATGACCCTTCAGCGCACTTTTTCCATCATCAAGCCGGATGCGACCGAGCGGAACCTGACCGGCGCGGTCAACGCGGTCATTGAGGCCGCCGGCCTGCGGATCGTCGCGCAGAAGCGCATCCTGATGTCGCGCCGCGAGGCCGAGACGTTTTACGGCGTGCATCGCGAGCGGCCGTTCTTCGGCGAACTCGTCGATTTCATGACCTCGGGCCCGGTGGTGGTCCAGGTTCTCGAAGGCGAGAACGCCGTCGCCCGCTACCGCGACGTGATGGGCGCGACCAACCCGGCGAACGCCGCCGAGGGGACGATCCGCAAGAAATTCGCCCGCTCGATCGGCGAGAACTCGGTGCATGGCTCGGACAGTGTCGAGAACGCCGCGATCGAGATCGCGCAGTTCTTCTCGGGCAACGAGATCACCGGCTGATTTTTTGGCCGCAACACCGGGGCGACTCCAGATCGAAGCCGGGCGAAAGCCCGGCTTTTTCTGTTTCGACGGCGTTCCATTGCCTTTTGTGATCGATGGCATGGAAACTTTGATTGGTCCGCCGCCGGCTTGCCGTGCTCTATGACTCCACCCGTCCCGAAACCGGATTCGAGGTTCCTTTGTCCCTCCGCGACACCCTGTGGATCCTGCTCGTCGTTGCCGTCTGGGGCACGAACTTCGTCGCGATCAAGCTCGGGGTCGAGGAAATCCCGCCGCTGTTTCTCACCGCGTTGCGGTTTTTCTTCACCGCCCTGCCGGCGGTGTTCTTCATGGCGCGCCCGGCAACGGGGTGGGGGGCGCTGGCCGCCTTCGGCATCCTGCTCGGGGTGGTGAAGTTCGGGCTGGTGTTTTCCGCGGTCAAATTCGGCATGCCGGCGGGCCTGACCTCGCTGGTGATGCAGTTGCAGGTATTCTTCACCTTCGGGCTGGCGTTTTTCCTGCTCGGGGAGCGGCCCAGCCGGTTGCAATATCTCGGCGCCGCCATTGCCTTCGCCGGCATCGGCGTTTTTGCCGCAGAACGGGCGCAGGGTGCGGCGATCGGCCCGTTCCTGATGGTGATCGCGGCGTCCTTCGCCTGGGGCTGCGCCAATACGGTCATCAAGAAGGCCGGGCTGAGTGCCGCACGACGGGGCGAGAAGGTCGATATGCTGGCGTTTCTGGTGTGGTCGAGCCTGTTCTCGCCGATCCCGCTGCTGCTGCTGTCGGTTTGGCTGGAGGGATGGGACGCGATCGTCGCCAGCCTATCCCCGCCGGGTCTGGTCGGCATAGGCTCGCTCGCGTTCATCGTCGGCCCGTCGACGCTGTTTGCTTTCGCAATCTGGAACGCGC
>CAZNAT010000066.1:0-3098 GCA_964571245.1 uncultured Methylobacterium sp. | reverse complement strand
CAACTTCAGAAATACCCGACGAGTTCGGTTGCGCCCTACGCCCTGCTGGTGCCGGTTTTCGGCATTCTCAGCGGCGTCCTGCTGCTGGGCGAACCCTTCACGCGGCTCGCCATGGCGGGCAGCGCGGTTGTTTTTCTCGGCTTGCTGGTCAATGTTTTCGGTGACAGGCTTGTCCGGCTCGCCCGGTGAGCGCGCGCCAACCCTGAACCGACCAGCCAGGATCGACCATGAACGCCCCGCTCACCTCGCTGTTCCGCACCTCGCTGTTCCGCACCTCGGTCTGCCCGCACGATTGCCCGAGCGCCTGTTCGCTCGATGTCGAGGTGCTGCCCGACAACCGCATCGGCCGGGTGCGGGGGCTCGCCGCGCAGACCTATACCGCCGGCGTCATCTGCGCCAAGGTCGCGCGCTACGCCGAGCGCATCCACCACCCGGACCGGCTGACGAAACCGCTGCTGCGTTCCGGGCCGAAGGGCTCCGGCCAGTTCCGCGCGATCGGCTGGGACGAGGCGCTCGACCGGGCGGCGGCGGCGCTTCTCGCCGCCGAGGCGCGGCACGGGCCGGAAACCGTCTGGCCCTATTACTACGCGGGCACCATGGGCCTGGTGATGCGTGACGGCATTCATCGCCTGCGCCATGTGAAGCGCTATTCGGGGATGTATGACACCATCTGCACCAATCCGGCCTGGACCGGGTTTGTCGCCGGCACCGGCCGGCTCGCCGGGGTTGACCCGCGCGAGATGGCCAAGAGCGATTGCGTCGTCATCTGGGGCACCAATGCGGTCCATACCCAGATCAACGTGATGGATCACGCGGTGCGCGCCCGCAAAACCCGGGGTGCGCCGATCGTCGCGGTCGATGTCTACATGAACGAAACCATGCGCCAGGCCGATATCGCCTTGCTCGTCCGTCCCGGCACGGATGGCGCGCTCGCCTGCGGGATCATGCATGTGCTGTTGCGCGACACGCTCGCCGACCGCGATTACCTCGAAAAATTCACCGATTTCGGCCCCGGGTTGGAGGCGCATCTGGCAAGCCGGACGCCGGAATGGGCAGAGGCCATCTCAGGCGTGCCGGCGGCGGAAATCGAGGCGGTGGCGCGGCTGCTGGCGGAGAAGCGGAGATGCTTCTTCCGCCTCGGCTACGGCTTTGCCCGCCAGCGCAACGGCGCGGTCAACATGCACGCGGCGCTGTGCATTCCGACGCTGCTCGGCGCCTGGCAATACGAAGGCGGCGGCGCGTTCCACTCGAACTCCGGCACCTACGGCATTGCGAAACGCATGATCGAGGGCCTCGACGCCTTCGATCCGAAGGTGCGCATGCTCGACCAATCCCGGATCGGCGAGGTGCTGACCGGCGAGGCCGAAGCGTTGAAAAACGGTCCGCCGGTCACGGCGATGCTGATCCAGAACACCAATCCGGTCTCGGTCGCGCCCGATCAGCGCAAGGTGATCGCCGGCTTTGCCCGCGAGGATCTCTTCACCGTCGTCCACGAGCAGTTCATGACCGAAACGGCGGAAATGGCCGATCTCGTGCTGCCGGCGACGATGTTCATGGAACACGACGATCTCTACCAGGGCGGCGGGCATACGCATCTGATGCTCGGCCCCAAGCTCGTCGAGCCGCCGGGGGAATGCCGGAGCAACCACGAAGTGATCTGCGCGCTCGCCGCACGGCTGGGTGCCGAGCACCCGGGCTTTGCGATGAGCCCGCGCGAGCACATCGACTGGGCGCTGGTCAACGCCAGGCGCGGCTCGCTCGCAGCGCTGGAGAAGGAAGGCTTTCTCGATACCGATCCGCCGTTCCGGCGCGCGCATTACCTCGATGGTTTCGGCCATCGCGACGGCAAATTCCGCTTTGCGCCGGACTGGCAGAAAATCCCGCTGAAATCCGACGGGCTGATGGGGCCGTGGCAGGAGATGCCGGATTTCCCGGACCATTGGGGCTCGATCGAGGCGGCAACGCCCAAGCATCCCTTCCGGCTGGTGACCGCGCCGGCGCGCAATTTCCTCAACTCGAGCTTTACCGAAACCCCCGGCTCGATGAAGCGCGAGGCTGGCCCGAGCCTGATGCTGCATCCCGAGGATGCCGTGACCCTCGGCGTCGGCGAAGGTGAGGCGGTGATCGTCTCGAACCCGCGCGGCGAGGTGGAGCTGGCGGTAAAACTGTTCGAGGGCCTGCGGCGCGGCGTGGTCATTGCCGAGGGCATCTTCCCGAACAAGCGTCATGCCCGCCACGAAGGCATCAATGTGCTGACAGGTTCGGATCCTGTGGCACCGCGCGGCGGCGCGGCCTTCCACGACAACGCCGTCGCAATCCGCAAAGCCTGAGCCGTTCGTCTGCTCAGGCCGGGAACCCGGCCGGATAGTAGCGCGTCTTCATCCGCTCGACATAGGCCAGAATGGCCGGATGCTTGCGGGCTTCCTCGCCAGGATAGCCGCGAAAATGCGTGCTGGTGGCGCTCAGCAGCGTCGCAAACAGGCTTGCGTCGGAACCGCAGGGGGTATCGCCGCCCAGATAGGCCTGTGTCGACAGCAGATCCGCGATCGACTGGAAAGCACGGGCGGCAATTGCGCGGCCCTCGTCCTCGGTGAAGCGGCCAAACCCTTGACCGAAAAGGTTGCGGCGGACCTTCTTGCGGATCATCCAGACGATGAAGGCACGTAGCGGCGCAGGGATCGTCTTGAAGAAATGCGCGGGTCCGCGCTCGAAATTGTCATCGTCCATCCAGCGTTGCTGCACGATGACCCAGTAAAGCTGGTCCTCGCAGAGCTTTTCGAACGCCCAGGCAATGCCTTTCTGGGCTGGTGTAAGGCCCTTGTCGAAATCAACGCCGTATTTCTCTTCGAGGTAGAAGCGGATCAGGGTCGAATCCGCGATGATTTTGCCGCCATCCTCGATCATCGGCAGCTTGCCTTTGGGGGCCTTGCGCAGGTCGCCGCGCACCGTTTCAAACGGCAGGCCCGACATTCTGAGCAGCACCTCGGCCTTGGTGACAAACGGGCTGGGATCGGGAAGACCAAAGGCGGGGCCAAAGCCCTGAAGACGGATCATCAAAAATCTCCTGACAAAAACTTGCTCGCGTTCGTTTGATAAGC
>CAZNAT010000065.1:0-19819 GCA_964571245.1 uncultured Methylobacterium sp. | reverse complement strand
CGCCAAGGGCAAGGGCGAGATCGCGGAGAAGATCATCGCAACCGCCCAGGAACACGATATCGCCGTCGAGGAAAATCCGGTGCTGGCCGAGGCGCTCTCGCGGGTCGAGCTGGAAACCGAGATCCCGATCCCGCTCTACAAGGCGGTAGCCGAGGTCATCGGCTTCGTGCTTCAGACCGGCAGACTGAGGCGGCCCGAGAAAACCGAGAGCACGGCCCCGTAAGATTTCGTGGCCGCTTTTGACAGTGCTTCCCGGACACTCAGGTCCCGTTCGCGCGTCAGGCGCCGGGGTCGGCGGTAAAGCCTGCCGCCTCGATCCCCGCGATCGCCGCCGCCTCGTCGTTATCGGAAGTATCGCCGGAAATCCCGACAGCGCCGATGACATCAGCCCCGGACTTGATCAGGACTCCGCCCGGAACCGGGATCAGCGCGCCATCGGCCACGTGCATCGCCGCCGCGATGAAATTGGGACGATCCGCCGCCATTTTCATCAGGGCGCGGCTGCCCGAGCCCATCGCCAGCGCGCCATTGGCCTTGCCGAAGGCGATCTCGGCCCGCTTGATCGAGCTGCGGTCCTCGGTCAGCACGACCTTCCGCGCCGCCCGGGCATCCAGCACTACGACCGACACCGGCTTGAAGCCGTTCGAATGCGCATAGGCCAGCGCCGTATCCGCGATTTTCCGCGCTTTTTCGAGAGTTAGCATCGACAGCTCCTGCTTGATTTCGTTCAGTTAAGGCGGCGGTCGCGATTTGTCATCCCCATGCCGGGGACCAGCACTTGTGCCTAAATGACATAAACGTGAGTTATTCCACGAACAGCCGCAGCCAGCCAGTCTACACCAAGCAGTCGTCCGACGATCAAGCGTTGCGCTCACAGGCTCAGGCACGTTTAAAAATAGCGAATTCAATAATATTAGCTTAGTTGCATTGATCAATTTGGTTAAGCATTTCTCTTTTTTCAATATGTTGCCGCTAGAAACCCGGGTATTCTGGCGAAAAGTCATCGCTGACAGATTTCTTGTGCGACCGAGCGAGCGAGGGTTCCATGGCAAAGATCGAATTGGGTAGCCAAACCGGGGGTGGCAGCCCCTCGAACGGCACGAAATCGCCTCGTCCCCGCTCGGACTTCGGGACGTTTCTGCTGCACTGGACCATGGCTGTGGCCATGATTCTCGCGATGATCACCGGGTTCCGCCTCTCCTGGGATGGCGAGGGCGCGGTTTTCTCGCGCTGGATTGCGCCGATTCTGCTTCAGGGCGATGTCTGGACCATCCATTTCATCTCGGCCTGGGTCATGTTCGCCTGCGCCAGCGCCTATGTCGTCTATCTCGCCCGCGCCGCGCTGTTTGGCCGTAATGCGCCAGGTCGGCTGCGGTTGATGATTCTCGATGCCCCCGCCCGGCTCAAGTGGCAGGGCTTCAACGTCTCGATGCATTGGGGCTTCTACCTGCTCACGCTGGTCATGATGACGACCGGCGTGCTGCTCTATCTCGGTTGGGGCGGGCTCGTGGTCGATATCCATGCAGCCGTGGCGATCGCGCTGTTCGTCTATCTGTTCCTGCACATCATCGGACATTTCATGCAGGGCGGCTGGCCGCAGATTTTCCGGATCTTCCTGCCCGCCAGGCTTGTCTCGGGGCCGATGACCAAACCCCGGCCGCTGCTGGTGGCGCTGCTGATCGGTGCGGCGACCTCGGCGGCGACGGCCTCGCTCGATTTCGGCACCCGGGACACGCTGGTAATCCCGAAGGTCGCCGCCGCGCCCAAGCTCGACGGTGTTCTCGATGACGAAGCCTGGTCGAAGCTCAGGCCGGTCCGCGTGCGCACCCAGCAGGGCGTCGCGCTCGAAAACGGCCGGGGCGAATCACTGGTGGAAATTCGTGCGGTGCACGATAGCGAGAATATCTATTTCGCCTTCCGCTGGCAGGACCCGACGCGTTCGCTCAAGCGCCTGCCGATGATCAAGAAGGCCGATGGCTGGCACCTCCTCCACAACCGCGCCGATATCGCCGATGAAACCGCCTATTACGAGGACAAATTCTCGGCCCTGTTCGCCCGCACCGATGTGTTCGGGGGCGGGGTGACCTTCATGGGCCCGAAGCCCCTGGCCGACAAACCCGGCGCGCTCAACAATCGCGGGCTGCACTACACGACCGACGGCTCCTATGCCGACCTGTGGCAGTGGAAAGCCTCGCGTGGCGGGCATCTGGGCTTTGTCGACGACATGCATATCGGCCCTCCCTACCCGGCGAACGAAAAGCAGGTTGCCGGTACGGAACGCTATTCCGCCGGCTATCTCCAGGACCCCGGCAAGGCCTTCTACGTCTACAACTACGTCAACGAACCGCCGGGCGGCTATCGCGGCCCGATCACGCTCCGGCGCCTGCCGAAGGACTACAAGGCCACCGTGGCCAAGCTCGGCAAGGTCGATCTCGACATCGAGGCGATCGACGACGAGGGGTCGCAGTGGTGGATGTTCGAGGACGAGACCGCGCCCTATTCCAAGGAGCTCGACGCGACGATTCCCGTCGGGACCGTGCTTCCCGGCGTGCTCATCATCGGCACCTACGAGGGCGATCGCGCCGATGTCACGGCTGTGCCGAAGTGGAAAGACGGCTGGTGGACGCTGGAGACGAAGCGCAAGCTCGCCAGCGCATCGAAGTTCGACGTCGATTTCACGCAGAAACTGCCGCTTTATATGTGGGTTTCGGTCTTCGATCACAACCAGGTGCGCCACACCCGCCACGTTCGGCCGGTGAAGCTGGATCTGCGCCCCTGAGCCCATCGCTCGTGCAGGGCCACACCGCCGGTCCTGCATTTTTTGGTGCCGCGGCCATCAAAAAAAGGGGCCCGTTAAAGACTTGCTTGCTATGAGCTTTCGGGCCGGGGTCTGACCTCGGTTCGTCCAAACCTGACTTCGCTTATGCCTTCCGAGGATACCCTGCCATGAGCGGCGCTTCCCGCCTCACGATCAACGGCAAGACCATCACCGCAACACCGGGGATGACGCTGATCGACGCCGGCCTTCAGGGCGGCATCGTCGTGCCGCAGGATTGCTGCACCGGGCAATGCGGCACCTGCCGCGTGGAGGTTCTCGCCGGCACGGTGGATCCGGCCGGCACCGACGAGGCCGGCTCGGTGCTGGCCTGCCAGGCGCGGCTCACGGGCGATGCGGAAATCCGGTTTGATCCCGTCCCGAACGTGATGAAAACCGGCGGGATCGTGCGCTCGGTCCGCGAGCTGGCCGGGGAGATCATCGAGGTCGTCGTCGAGGTGACAAAACCGGTGCCGTACCTGCCCGGGCAATACGTCAAGGTCGAGTTCGCCGGCTTTCCCGCACGCGACTACAGCCCGACGCTGACGCTGGACGGCCTGCGCGAAATCAACCAGCTGATCTTCCACATTCGCCGCATGGAGGACGGCATCGTCTCCGCGGCGCTCGGTGGCGAGATCGTCCCGGGGCGCAAGGTTACGGTGCGCGGCCCGTTCGGACACGCCTTCTTGCGCCAGGGCGAAGGCCGCATCGTGCTGATCTCCACCGGAACCGGGTTCGCGCCGGTCTGGTCGATCGCGGTTGCGGCGCGCCTCGGTCAGCCCCATCGCCCGCTCAGCGTGATCGCCTCGGCGCGCGATCCGCGCAATCTTTACATGCGCCCGGCCTGCGATTGGCTTGCCAAGCAGGGCGTGAGCGAGATCACTCTCACCGCCTCCGGCGCGAACCCCCTGCCCCCGGCGAGGCATGGCCGGGCAACGGCGTTTCTGCCCGCGCTTGGTCCACAGGACAGCGTCTACGCCTGCGGAGCGGTGGAAATGGTCCATGAGGTCCGGAAGGCCGCGCTCGCTGCGGGGGCAAAATTCTACGCCGACCCGTTCCTGCCTTCCACGGCGGCCTTACCGCTGCGGATGAAACTCACCCGGTTCTTTTCCGGAAAACCGAAGAAAACCTCGCCGGTCCATGCGCAGATCGAGGCGCTCGCGGCCGACCTCGGCCGGAACAACCGCTAGAATATTCTCGAGCGAGGTGATCTCCGGTTTACGTCAGGAAAATGCATCAAGTTTTGAGGACCTTGAGTTTTGAGGACCTTGAGCTTTGAGGATCTGCGAGCGCAAGACCTCGTTCAATCAGGCAGCCGGATCTTGCTCACCGGACGACATCGCGCACCAGCGTGCGGATCGAGGCGTCGATCAGCTTGGCGTCATCCGCGATCCGGCGGGCGGTGATGACGAAGTCGGCGGAAGCTTCATGAGCGCTGCTCATATTGGCGCGCAAATGGTCGACCGCTTCGGCCAGCCCCAGTAAGGCCGTCGCGGAATTCGACAGCCCCTCGGAAATCTCGCGCGTTGCCGCGTCCTGCTCCTCGACCGCGACCGAGATCTCCGTGGTTTCCCGCAAGGCCTCGCCAAGCACGTCCCGGACCTCGGTGATATCGCCGATGGCCCCATCCGCCACCGCACCGAGCCGGGCAAGCTCCTGCATGATATGGTCGGTCGCCGCCGCGGCCTTGACCGCGAGCGCGCTCACCGATTGGGCAAGAGGCGAGAACTTCTGCCCCGCCTCGCCCGCTTCGGCCGCTTCGATCGTCGCCTTGAGCGACAGGTGCCCGAGATCGGCGACAAACCCCTGCAGGCTGGCAAAGGCATCCTCGACGCCATGCGCCATATCCGTGACCTCGCCGAGCTTGGTTTTCGCGGCCAGGGCATGGGTTTCGCTCTGGTGGACGCTGCTGCTGGTGTTGCGAATGCGTTGGCCGATCTGGCGGATGGTGCGCGAGAGCTCCGAGGTCGTCCGGCTGACCACCGTCGTTCTCGACGCCGTGATCATGGAGGTGTTGCGGATTTTCTCGGCCTGACTGTCGGCCTGCCGGGCAGCGGCGTCGAGAACGTCATTGGTCTCGGCCAGGGTGTGCACGGTGTCGGAGATGTTCTTCATCACCACCGCCATGCCGTCCTCGAAGCGCGCCACCGCATTGTCGAGCACCAGACGACGCTGGTTGATCGCGTCGATCCGCACCATTTCCTGGCGCATGCGATCCCGCTCCGCGATCGAGACCTGCATGGCCGAGATCGCCCGGGCAATGCGGCCGATTTCATCGCGCCGGGCGGTATGCTTGACCTCGACACGCCATTCGCCGCGCGCGACCAGATCGACCGCACTGGTGATTTCCGAAAGCGGCCGCGCCAGCCGTCGCCCGAGCCCGATAAGAATGAGCAGGATGATCAGCACCGAAATCCCGCCGATCGAGGTCAGCGTAGTGCGCGTCCGTGCGAACTGGTCGCGGCCGATCGCCATGATTTCGTCGCTGAACCGGTCGATCTCCGCGTTCTGGCGCATGACGCAGATCGACAGGTTCGGCAGCGACATCCGGCAGAGGGCCGAGGCCTGGAGGTCCGGCACCGCAATCAGGCCGCCCGGGGTTTCCGGGAGAAAGACGATCTGGTCGATGCTCGCGCCGGCGACGGTCACCGGCCGGCCCGCCACCATCAGCGCGATTTTTGAATCGGTCACGGCGGCAAACTCGGAGATCGGCGCTTCCGTCGGCTGCAGCGTGCGAAAGGCGAGAACCAGCGCGATCGGCTCGCCGAAATCATCGAACACCGGCGCGGCCAGCAGGATGCCGTAATCGTTGCGCACCGGGGCCAGCAGCACCGCCTCGTGCGAGGCATCCAGAACCCCGGTGTGGCGATAGGCTTTGGGTTTGGTGCGGTCCGCGCGCTCGAAAAACCGGGTCAGAACCGGGTAAAGGTCGTGCAGTTTGAGCGCGGCATTGGCCGCGAGAAGCTCCGCTCCGGTCTTGTCGGTCCCGATCACATTCATCCGGCTGTCCAGCACGACCGCGCCGTTGAACCCGGTTTTGACAAGCCGCTGGCCGATCTCATTGGCGATGACGACATCGTTGACATGGCTGACCGCCACCACGCTCGAGCGCAGGCTGACAACCGAGAGCAGGTTGCGCTCCAAACCTTCAAACAGGGTGTTCAGCCGGTATTCGACCAGCGAAATTTCGGCATGGATACGCTCGGCGGTTTTCTGTTTGGCCAGTTGCTGGATCGCAGCCCCCTGCGCCTCGACCTGATGGTGCACCTCCCGGTACGTCACCAGCAACAGGGCGCCGATCCCGATCCCCGCCGCCGCGACGACATACAGAACCCAGCGCACCGCGATGGATCGGCTCGGCAGGTCAATCAGATTGGCCAGCCATCGGGTCATTCGGCCGGCCTCGCCCCCGTCTCGATAATGGCGCGATACGCATCCCGGGTCGCAAGGAACGCGATGAACCGCCGGATGTCATCATCGAGCCGATCCCGGTTGTAGATCAACGCCAACGTGACATTCGACGGATATCCGCGATCCGTCGGCGCGTGGCCATCCATCGAAATCACGCCGAGCTGGCGCGCAAGTTCGGCCGAATAGGGGCCAAAGCCGATCGCGCCGGGATTTTCCATGACCGAGGTAATGGCATCCTGCGTCGTCAGCGCCAGCTTGGATCGCTCGGTGAATTTCAGATCGGCGAAGCTCGGGATCGATGCCCGGAAAACCAGAACGCTCGAATCCGCCTCCTCGCGCCGGACAACGCGAAGCCGGAGATCCGGTCCACCCAATTCCTTCCAGGACGTGATCTCGCCGGCAAAAATCGCCCGAAGCTGGGCGGAACTCAGCTTCCGGACCGGAACGTCCCGATGGACATAGAACACCGATGGGATGAGCAGGATCGGGCGGTAGACGATGCCGCTCGCGACCTCATTGGCCGTCAGCGCCCGGGCAACGCGCCCCAGCCGTTCACGCCCGGCCCCGACCGCCGCGATCGCCCCGCCCGAACCAATGCTCGGGGGAATGCTAACCCGCAGCCCCGGGTTTTTCTCGCCATAGATCCTGGCAAGCACCTGCAGCACTTCAAGACCGTCGCCGGTGCCCACAATCGTCAGCTCGCTCGCGCGGAGGGGGCTTGCGGTAGCCACGAGCATGCAAGCGAGGACAATGGACCGGAAATACAACCCTAGCGTGCTCATTCCGTTTTGATCACCGATAAACGTTAAGAAAAATACCTTAGGCCACAGAAGTTAAGCAGGAATTTCCGCGGGCGTTACAAGACCGTCAAATGCGCAAGGCGGGGCAATCGAGATCGACACCGGCCGCGGAGGGCCGGTGGTTGGGCCAGTTTTGTCCGATGGTGGCGACAGTCAGGGGGCACAAGGGTGGCATCGCCGCGTGGCCAGCTGGCTAAAAAACCGAAGAATGCCGCCCCGGAGCATTTTTACGATCACCTGAATAACCGGTGATCGGAAAAATACGTTGAATGACAGGAGATTCCGGCAAAAGACCCGATGCCATCCGGTCTTTTGTCCAGGGCCGGAAACCGATGTTACTCGGCTGGCACGCTCGCGGGGCCGGCAGGGACGGGATGCCCCCGGTCACGATGCTTGGTGCCGTCGTGCTTGGTCTTGCCTTTTTCCTCGATATCGCCGAACTCGCCAAGCTTGCCGGCGAATTGCTCCTGCAGCTCATCGAGTTTTTCGCTGATCGTCGAGCGCGGTGAGGTAAAGCGGCCAACCAGCAGGAAGATCGAGGGCACGAGAAACAGCGTCATCAGGGTCGAAAGGCTCGCGCCGCCGATGATCACCCAGCCGATCGCGCCGCGCGCTTCAGCACCGGCGCCGCTCGACAGCGCCAGCGGCACCGCGCCGAAAATCGTCGCGATCGAGGTCATCAGGATCGGCCGGAGCCGCATTTCCGAGGCGTTGATCACCGCGTCATACAGGGGTTCGCCGCGCTCCCGCAGCTGATTGGTGAATTCGACGATCAAGATGCCGTTTTTGGTCATGATGCCGATGAGAATAATCATCCCGATCTGGCTGTAGACGTTGAGCGTTTGTCCGGTGAGCCAGAGAATGCCAAGCCCGCCGGTGAGCGCCAGCGGCACGGTCACCATGATGACCGCCGGGGCGATCCAGCTTTCGAACTGCGCCGCCAGCACCAGGAACACCACCAGAAGCGCAAAGCCGAAGGTGGCATAGAGCGAGTTGGACGCCCGCTTGAACTCCTTCGATTGCCCGCGGTAGCCGATTCGGGCTTCGCTGGGCAGCGACTCCGCCGCGATCTTGTCGAGCGCATCAAGCGCCTGCCCCAGGCTGACGCCGGGCGCCATCGACCCCTGGATCGTGACCGCACGCAGGCGATCGAAGCGGTTGAGGCGCTGCGGACCGGCGAGTTCGGTCAGGGTGACCAGGTTGGACAGCGGGACAAGCTCGCCGGTCTGGGTCCGCACAAAGACGTTTTTCAGGTCCTGCGGCGACATCCGGTCTTCCTGCCGGGCCTGCATGATGACGGAATACTCGACCCCGCGCTCGACATAGGTCGAAACCTCGCGGTCACCGAACATCAGTTCGAGGCTGCGGCCGATGACATCGACGGGAATGCCGAGATCGGCCGCGCGCCCGCGATCGATCTTGACCCGAAGGTCGGGCTGACGCTCGGAGTAATCCGAATCGAGGTTGCGGAACAGCCCGGTGGCATTGGCCTTTTCCACCACCACGTCGCGCCAGGCGGCGAGGGTCTGGAAGTCCGGTCCGCCGATGATGAACTGGAGCGGCTGCTGGAAACCGCGCTGGCCGAGGGACGGCGGGTTGATCGGGAAAATCCGGGCGCCGGGGATCTGCTGCACCTTCGCCAGCAATTCCTGCTGCAGCGCCTGCTGGCTGAGGTTGCGCTTGTCCCAGGCCGTGAGCCGGACGATGACCAGCCCGGCGTTGACAGGGGACGGACGCTGGAGACCGGGGGCGACGATGGTCAGGGTTGAATCGACGATCTTGGCGTCGAAATAGGGCTGGAGCAGCAGCTCGACTTCCTTCACCCGTTCGCGGGTATAGGCGAGCGACGCGCTTTCGGGGGCGGTGATCGGGATGATGACCGTGCCGCGGTCTTCCGTCGGGGCGAATTCCTTCGGCACGAGGTAAAACAACTGCACCGCGGCGAACGACACCCCGACGCCAATCGCGATCACCAGCAGCGGCGCGTGCAACGCCCGATCCAGCATCCGGCGGTAGACGTGGTTCATGCCATTGAAGAACGGCTCCGTGAGGCGGTGCACCAACCCGTGGTGCGAGGTCAGCAGCTTCGAGCACAGCATCGGCGTGAGCGTTCGGGCGACGACGCCGGAGAAGAAAATCGCCGTGGCGAGCGTAATCCCGAATTCGCGGAACAGCCTTCCGGTCTGGCCGTCCATGAAAGCGATCGGCACAAACACCGAAATCAGCGTGATCGTGGTCGCGATGACGGCAAAGGCAATCTCGCGCGCGCCGATGAACGAGGCCAGGAGAGGCGGCTCTCCTTCCTCGATCCGGCGGTGGATGTTCTCGACCTCGACGATCGCATCATCGACGACGATGCCGATGGCCAGCACCACCGCCAGCAACGTCAGGACGTTGATGGAGAAACCCACGGCCCACAAAACGGCGAAGGTCGGAATGATCGAAACCGGGATGGCGATGCCCGCCACCAGCGTCGAGCGCCACGAGCGCAGAAACACCAGAATGACGAGGATGACGAGGCCGATGCCCTCGGCGAGGGTTTTCAACACGCCATTGATGGAGGAGCGGATGAAATTCGCCTCGTTGTAGAGAATGGCGGCGGTCGTGCCTTCCGGGAACGCCGGGCGCAGAAGCTCCAGCTCCGCCGCGACACCCTCGGCGACCGACAGCGTGTTCGCCGTGGATTGCCGGATGATGCCAAGCCCGATCGCGGTCTTGCCGGAGGCGAAGAACTCGAACCGCTCGTCCTCCGCGCCGACCTCGACGCGCGCGACTTCGCCGAGCCGGACCTGATAGCCGTTGCGGCTCGCGATCACGATCTTGGAGAATTCCTCGCGGCTCGAAAGCTTCGAGTCGGTTTTCACCGTCAGTTCACGCTGGGCGGAGGTCAGGCGTCCACCCGGCAGATCGACGTTCTGGCGCTTGATCGCGGCCTCGACATCCTGCACCGTGACGCCGCGCGCGGCCAGCGCCGTGCGATCGACCGCGATGCGCATGGCGTAGCGCCGCTCGCCGCCGACATTGACGCTGGCGACACCGGGCACCGTCGCCATGCGGTCAACGACCACGCGGCGCAGAAAATCCGTCAGTTCCATGGCATCGAGATTGGTCGAGGTCACCCCGATCCAGACGATGGCCTGCGCATTGGAATCAACGCGCTGGATGATGGGGGTTTCCGCCCCGTCCGGCAGGCGCGACAACACGCGCCCGACCCGGTCGCGGACATCGGCGGCAGCGGCATCGGCATCGCGGTTGACGTTGAATTCCACCGTGATGTTCGAGCGGTCGTTCTGGCTGAAGGACGAGATTTCGGTAATGCCCTCGATCCCGGCGACCGCGCGCTCGATCACCTCGGTCACCCGGTTCTCGATGACCTCGTTCGAGGCCCCCTTGTAGGCGGTCGAGATCGAGACGACCGGCGGATCGGTCTGCGGGTACTCGCGGACGGGAAGCGACAACAGCCCGGCGATCCCGGCGACGCACAGCAGCAGGCTGATGACGCTGGCGAAAACCGGTCTCTGGATCGAAACGTCAGAAAGCTGCATGGAACGCCTCTGCCAAACGCGGCTCCCGCCGCACGCCAACCGCACAAACTACGCAAAAATACGACACCGGGCCGCGACACCCGCGCATGGTTTCAGGCCTTTTTACCGGGCGTTCCGGGGGCATTGCGCGCCGCGGGGCTGCCTTCCTTTTCGGGGTAGGCGGGCTTGGCCTGCACCGGCATGCCCTGCCGGATGCGCTGGACGCCGCGCACGACGATCACCTCGCCGGCCGCCAGCCCGCTCAGGACCTCGACCTTGCCATCCTGGCGCTGGCCTATCGTCACCAGCCGGCGCTCGATCTTGCCGTCCTTGACGACAAACGCGAGCTGGCGCGGCCCCTCGGCGATCACCGCTTCCTCCGGCGCCAGCACCGCGTTCTGGCGCGAGGCCACCTGCAGCGCGACATTCATGAACATGCCGGGTTTCAGCGCCGAATCCGCGTTGGGGATGATCGCGGTGACCTTGGCCGAGCGCGTCACGGGGTCGATCCGGGTATCGATCACCGCGACCGTCCCCTCAAAGGAGCGGTCGGGGTAGGACAATGAAAGCGCCTTTACCGCAGCCCCGACCGCCACCTTGGTCACCAGCGTTTCCGCCACCGAAAAATCGAGCCGCATCCGGGAGACGTCATCGAGCGTCGTCACCGTGACCTTGTTGTCGACCAGCGCGCCCAGCGAGACCTGCCGGAGGCCGACCCGGCCATCGAACGGGGCGCGGATCGAAAGATCTTCGAGGCGGGCGGCGGAAGCCCGTTCGCGTGCCTCGGCGGCGGAGATATTGGTCTCGATGGTGCGCAGCTGCAAGGTGAGATCCGCCACCTGCGCCTCGGTTCCGGCTCCGGTGCGGCGCAAGGTCTGGGCGCGTTCGAGCTTCTGCGCGGTTTCGTCGCGCTGGGCGCGGGTAGTGGAGATGGCGGCGCGGGCGGCTTCAAGGTCGGCCCGACGCTCGGCGACATCGAGGCGGATCAGCTCGTCGCCGGCCTTCACGTTCTGCCCTTCGATGAAACTGATCTTTTCAACCGTGCCGGACACCTTGGCGGTCAGCACGACCGATTCAAAGGCGCGGGTATTGCCGACGGCCTCGGCCATCTCGAGGATCGGCCCGGTGCCGATGGTCGCGACCTCGACGACCGTGGGCGGCGCGGCGGACCGCCCTCCCGGAGCCCCGCCGCCGGGAGTACCGCCGCCAGGATTACCGCCGCCCTGCGCAGCGACCGGGGGCTTTTCCGGCGGCGCCAGAAACGCAAGCCCCGGCACCTTCGCCACCATCGGCGCGAGCGTGGCCCATTGGCTCCAGCCCAGATAGGCCCCACCGCCAATCAGAACGATCGCAGCGATCTGCGTTGAAACGCGCATATCAAACTCCAGAACACGGCACCGGAACGAGCTCCGGGCTCGCATCGGCATTTTGGCATTCATTCCAGGAAGCTTATCTAGTGCGGATTGATCAGGAAAGCTACTGTCAAAACAACCGCTTCGCAGGTGCACAACAATCCCTCCACAAGGGAACACCGCGCCATGAAGGCTTGTCGTACAGCCGGGGCATCACACCGAACCGGGCCCGAGAAACGCCGCCGGCAACCGCCGCCCGGCCTGCCCTTTTCCTACAATGAACTCAACAGGATATTGGTTTCCGAATGCGTGACGCCGGGAACTTCCCGGATCGCGGAGATCGCCCGGTCGAGCGCGCCAAGATCCCTCGCCGCGATCTCGATCACCACATCCCAGCGGCCATTGGTCGAATGCAGGGCCACCGCCTCGGGCAGGCGCTTGATGGCGCCAACCACCGACCGGATATCCCCGGCGCGGATTTCGAGCGTCGTCAACGCCCGGACGACACTCGCCTCCGCCCCCGGATCGAGCCGGAGGGTGAAGCCACGGATTACCCCGGCCTGCACCAGGCGCTCAATGCGGTTCTGCACCGTCCCGCGCGAGATGCCGAGGCGCTTCGCCAGGGTCACCGCCGAAAGCCGCGAATCCGCCCTGAGCAGGGCAATGAGCTGGTGATCGATATCATCAAGATTGGCCATAGCGGGCATTATGTCACATATTTCTGGCAATCTGTACAAGATCCTCGCATTTTCTGGCGCTACGCTGGCTGGATGTTGAAGGAATTGACGCGCATACCTTGCGCCCTGAACTCGCTGAGGCCGCCACATGTCAAGCCCCCCTGCTTCCCCGCTTCCCTCACCGCGCCTTGCGCAAAAGCACCCGGATCGAGCCCCTCTGGCGCTGATCGGAGTTCCGTTCGGGTTTGGCGCGGGCGCCGGCGGGTGCGAGCTGGGCGCAGCAGCGGCTCGGCTATCCGGGCTGGTCGAAACCCTGGAAGCCATCGGCCAGCCGATCCTCGATCTCGGCGATATCGCAGGGCCCAAAGCCCCAAGGCCCAAAGCCCCAAGACCCAAGGCCCCAAGACCCAAGCCCCCTGGGATGGGCGCGATCGGCAACCACGTCGAGCAGGTCTCGGGCTGGATCGGCGCGACGCATGCGGCCATGTTCTTGGCGCTCAAGAGCGGATCGCGGCCGCTGCTGATCGGTGGCGACCATTCGATTTCCATGGGCTCTGTCAGCGCCGCCGCGCGCTATGCTGCTGAAACCGGCAAGAAGCTGGCGCTGCTCTGGATCGACGCGCATGCCGATTTCAATACGCCGGAAACCTCGCCCTCGGGCAATCTGCACGGCATGAGCGTCGCCTTTCTCACCGGCCACCCGACGCTGGCGGGCCTGCTGCCAGACCATGATTTTCCGGCCGTTCACGCCGGGGATGTGACGCTGATCGGCGCGCGCTCGATCGATGCCGATGAAAAAGCCGCCATCGCCGCCGCCGGGATCCACTGTCTCGACATGCGGGCGATCGATGAATTCGGGGTTTGCGCGCTGATGCGCCAGGTGCTGGCGGGATTCGATCCGGCCCGGACGCATCTCCATGTCAGCATCGATCTCGACGTCATCGAGCCGGCGCTGGCGCCGGGGGTCGGCACCCCGGTCGCCGGCGGGCTAAGCTACCGCGAGGCGCATCTGATCATGGAGATGCTGTATGAATCCGGGCTGGTCTGCTCGGCGGAATTCGTCGAGCTGAACCCGATGCTCGATCACGCCGGCACCACGGCGCGCCTGCTGGTTGATCTCGCCGCCAGCCTTTTTGGCAAGACGATCAGCCTTGCCCCCAGCGCGCGCCTGACCCGGATGGCTGGCTAGAACATCGCGTAGGGAAAACCGGTGCAAAGCGAGGGTCTGGACCCATTCATTTCGGTGAAACGGGCTCCACCCCTGCCTTCGCAGGGCATGCTTCGCGCCAAGATATTCAGCGCTTCGGCTTGCCGCGCTTTTCCGGCCAGGCGGCGGGCTTCACCCGCGCTTCGTCCGGCTTCGGGCGCTTGAACGGCTTCCTGGCGTCGCCAGGCGGCTTGTCGCCGAAACCCTTCTTGTCGCCAAATGCCTTCTTGTCCGCAAACGGCTTTTTCTCCGAACGCGGCGCGGGTCCGGCGGCACTTCCGCCGGGGGCATGATCCGGGGGCAAGGCCTTGGAATAATGCGCTTTGGCGTGCGGCACTTTGGCGGCTGGCGGTTTGCCCGCATAAGGCTCCCGGGCAACATAAGGCTCGCGCGGCGTATAGGAGCCTTTCGAGCCCCCCTCCCGGTCCGGCCGGGCTTTGCCATAGGCGGGTTTGCCCGCGTATTCAGGTTTGCTCGCGTATTCAGGTTTTCCTCGCGAAATCCGCTCCTTGGCAAAATCCCGGTCTTTGGCAAACTCTTTCGGCTTGCGATCATGCGGTGGCGCGCCGTGGCTTGCAGGGGCCGGGGCATGCGCTTCCTTGCCCTCCTGCACGCGTTCGACGACAAAACCGTCGCCGCCGGGACGCGCCATGTTTTTCGCAAACTCGGCCGCCACCGCCGCCGTCACTTCGAACTTGGTCTCGTTGTCGAAAATCCGGATCGCGCCGATATCCTGCCGGGTAATTCCGCCCTTGCGGCACAGCATGGGCAGGATCCATTTCGGATCGGCGTTCTTCTTCCGGCCGACGTCGAGCCGGAACCAGGCCCCGCCGGCAACCTCGGCCCAGGGGGCTTTCGATTCCCGCACCGGTCGGCCATGCGCGCCGCGCGGCTCGCGCAGTTCCGGGCCGGTTCCGGGATCGGTGATATCTTCGATGGCTGGCAGGCGCGAGCGGTAGATCCGCACCAGCGCCGCGGCGAGATGCTCGGGCGAGCGTTCGTCGAGCAGCAGCTTGGCCATCTCGATATCGTCTTCCGTCGGCGTCTCCGTGAGGATCGGGTCCTGAAGCAGCCGCTGCTGGTCGAGCTTGCGGATATCCTCGGCCGAAGGCGGCGGGCCCCAGGTCACCTGAACGCCGGCATCGCGGATCAGCAGTTGCGCCTTGCGATGGCGGGCGGGCGGCACCAGCATGGCGGAAACGCCCTTGCGCCCGGCACGCCCCGTGCGGCCGCTGCGATGCTGGAGCACTTCGGCGTCGTTGGGCAATTCGGCGTGAATGACGAGCCCGAGATTGGGCAGATCAATACCGCGCGCGGCAACATCGGTCGCGACGCAGACCCGGGCGCGGCCATCACGCAGCGCCTGCATCGAATGGTTGCGCTCGTTCTGGCTGAGTTCTCCCGACAGCAGCACCGCGTTGAACCCGCGCTCGAGCAGCGTCGCCTGCAAATGGCGGACGCTCTCGCGGGTGTTGCAGAACACGATCGCGGTTTCCGCCTCGACAAAGCGCAGCAGGTTGACCACCGCGTGCTCGGTTTCCTTCGGCGCAACCCGGATCGCGCGGTATTCGATATCGGCATGGCCGTGTTCGCCGGCAGCAACCTCGATCCGGAGTGCGTCACGCTGAAACTTCTTGGCCAGTGCGACGATGCCCTTCGGCATGGTGGCGGAGAACAACAGCGTGTTGCGTTCGGAGGGCGTGGCATCGAGGATGAACTCGAGGTCCTCGCGAAACCCAAGCGCGAGCATTTCATCGGCCTCGTCGAGCACCACCGCCTTGAGCGAGGACAGATCGAGCCCGCCCCGCTCGATATGATCGCGCAGACGGCCCGGCGTGCCGACGACGATATGCACGCCATCCGCCAGCTTGCGGCGCTCGGCGCGCGAATCCATGCCGCCCACGCAGGAGGCGATGCGGGCACGGGCATACTGGTACAACCAGGTCAATTCGCGCTCGACCTGGATCGCGAGTTCGCGCGTCGGCGCGATGATCAGCGCCAGCGGCGCCCCGGCACGCGGCATGGTTTCAGCATCGCCGAGCAGCGTCTTGGCGAAGGCGAGGCCATAGGCCACGGTCTTGCCGGAGCCGGTCTGCGCCGAAACCAGAATATCGCGCCCCTCCGCTTCCGGCGTCAAAACCGCCGATTGAACCGGGGTGGGATCGGCGTATTGGCGCTCGGCGAGCGCACGGGCCAGCGCGGGGCTGGTTTCAAGAAAGGTCACGGATGATTACCTGATAGAACAGGGCACGCCGGGAAAAGCGTGCCGGATGACGGGGTGGCGAGACGCGGCAGAACCGCTGGAGGATGCACGTTTTTTGACAGAACGGCCTTTTTAGGCTGGCCAGGCCAGCGCGAACCCGCGCGGGCCTAGCCCAGCATCGCTCCGGATGCGCAAGCGCCCCGGATAAGCCTCGAATTGGTTTGGCGCAAGCAAAACCGGAGGGTTTCGATGAATTCCGCGCGATTTCAACGCGGAAGCTTAATCGGGGCCCGATCGCCCCCGGTGGGCTCAACCGCCAAGGCGGCTTCCGACCAGCCGCACAAGATCGGCCCGGACAAGCTCGATGTGCGCTTTAAGCAGCTCAACCGCCGCCTCGATATCCCCGGCCCGGCACAGCGCGATCAAGTCGCTGTGCTCCCGCTCCGCCCGGCCCATCGCTTCCGGGCTGGAGAGCTGCAACCGGGTATAGCGGTCGCTGGTCTGCAACAGGCCGCTGACAATCGCCAGGGTCCGCGGCAGCCGCGCCCGCGCATAGAACGCCATATGCAGGCTGGCGTTCAAGGTGCCCAATTGCCGGGTATCGCGGGCGGTGATCGCGGCCCGGAAGGCCGACTGGGTCTCGTCAAGCCGCTGGAAGTCTTCGGCGGTCAAGGCCGCCGCCGACTGGCTGAGCAGCCGCGGCTCCAGCATCCCCCGGAGGTCGAAAACATCGTTGATTTCGTCGAGCGACAATTCGGAGACGATAGCGCCCTTGTGCGGAACGATCCGGACCAGCCCCTCGGATTCAAGCTGAAACAGCGCCTCGCGCACCGGGATACGGCTGACGCCGAAGGATTCGGCGAGGAAATCCTGCCGAAGCTGCATCCCCGCGACATGGGTGCCGTCCAGGATCGATTGCCGGAGACGTTCGACAATCGCGGAGGACAAGGTGCGGTGCTTGAGCGAGGTTGACATGCAAAACCAGTCTGGAACGAAACCGCCGCGAGGACGTCAAACGCGAAAAACCGCCGCCCTTCGGAAAGCGTGACAGAAGCGTATAAATTTCATCGCTGGAAATGCAAAGCTTTCCTGTTCGGGCTTTGCCTGTACAGCAAAGGACTAATCAGGATTTCCCGCTTTTGCGGCACGCTCGCCGGTTTCAACCCCCTCGAACAAGGCAGCAAAAATCGCCGCGGATTCGCCGATATGCGCCGTGAGCAAGGTCGCGGCGGCCGCTTCGTCGCGCGCCAGCACGGCATCGCGCAGCCGGGCATGCTCCTCGTGCGAGAGAAGCGCCGTCAAGCGCGACGGCTCGCCCCCCACCCGATGCGCGCCCAGGATCGCGACCCGGTAGCGCTCGATCTGCTCGACCGCCATGCGGTGGAAGCGCTTCAGCCAGGGTGCCTCGCAGCCGGCGATGATGGCGGTGTGGAAAGCGTCATGCCTGCGGCTCCATTCCGCCATGTCGGAAGGGCTCGATCCGGGGTGGGGCGGGACGCAGCGCAGCAGCAGATGGCAGGTCGAGACGACCCCGGCCTCCCAGTTGTCGCCGCCCTCGCGCATCGAGCGGAGCATGGCCTCGCGCTCGAAGCCGAGGCGCAGGTCGAGCAACTCGCGCAACTCGCGGGCGGACAGCGGCGCGACGCGAAATCCGCGCTGCTCGAAGGCAATCGCCAGGTTTTCCGCCGCAAGCCGCGCCAGCGCCTCGCGGATCGGTGTCGGCCCGAGCCCGAACCGCGTCGAAAGCTCCGCCGGACTGAGCCGCATGCCCGGCACCAGCCTCCCGGCGACGATGGCCTCGCGCAGCAGGCGGTAGGCTTCGCCGGTCTGGCTTTTCATCGCACCCGCCCCGGCTTTTTCCGGTTCCGCCCTGTTCACAGGATCGTCCTGACGCTCCAGAGTTCAGGAAAAAAGCAATAGTCGAGCGCCCGCTGGAGATAGCCTACCCCGGCCGTGCCGCCGGTGCCGCGTTTATGGCCGATGATCCGCGTCACCGTTCCCAGGTGCCGGAAACGCCATTGCTGGAACGCGTCTTCGAGGTCGACGAGCTTTTCGGCGAGTTCGTAGAGTTCCCAATGCGCCTCGGGGTTCTGGTAGATCTTCAGCCATGCGGCCTCGACGCTGGCGTCGGGCTGGTGCGAGTGGCGCGGGTCCCGCGCCAGCAGCGCCGCGTCGATTGCAAAGCCGTGCCGCGCCAGCGCCCTGATCGCCTCGTCGTAGAGGCTCGGCATGGCAAGAATGCCCTGAAGATGCGCGTGGACCTCGCCCCGGTGCTTGAACGGCGCGAGAAACGCCTCGCGCTTGTTGCCCATCAGGAATTCCAACTCGCGGTATTGCTGCGACTGGAACCCCGACGCCGGGCCGAGCTTGTGGCGAAACTTGAGATAATCCGCCGGGGTCATGGTCGCGAGGATCGACCAGCTTTCGATCAGGATCGCCTGAATCCGCGACACCCGCGCCAGCATCTTGAAGCTTGGCCCGAGCTGGTCCGCCCGGATCGCCGCCATCGCCGCGTGCAGCTCGTGCAGCATCAGCCGCATCCAGAGTTCGCTCGCCTGATGGATGATGATGAACAGCATCTCGTCGTGCTCGGGGCTTACCGGGCGCTGGAGGCCAAGGAGTTCGTCGATCGCGAGATACTCGCCGTAGGAGAGACCGCCCTTGGCAAAATCGGTATAGGCGCCCTGCGGCAGCGCCGCCTTTTCCGGGGTGTCGGCCATGGCCATCGCTTTCCTGTCGGTTTTTGTCGAGTTTCCAGCCCGGGTTTTGGGTCCGGACCATGTGTCAGGTGAAGGTGTCAGGTCACTTTGGCGCGCGTGCGAAACTCGGGCCGGCGCCATTCCCCGCCCGCCATCACCGCCTTGAGATGCGCCACCGCTTGCCAGAGATCGGCATGGCGGAGGTAGAGCGGGCAAAACCCGAAGCGCAACACATCGGGGGCACGAAAATCGCCGATCACCCCGCGCGCGATCAGCGCCTGCATGATCGCATAGCCCTCGGGATGGCGCAGGCTGACCTGAGACCCGCGCCGGGCGGCCTCGCGCGGCGAGCCGAGCGCAAAACCGTCGCATTCCTGTTCAACGAGCCGGATGAAGAGATCGCCGAGTGCCATGCTCTTGGCGCGGATCGCGGCCATATCGACATCGTCGAACACATCGAGCGCCGCATCCAGCGCCACCAGCGAGAGCATGTTCGGCGTGCCGCAGATGAAGCGCGTGATACCCTCCGCCGGACGATAACCGAGATCAAACGCAAACGGGGCCTGATGCCCGAGCCAGCCCGAAAGCGGCGAGATCGCCGCGCCCTGATGGCGCGGGGCAACGTAGAGCCAGGCCGGCGCGCCCGGCCCGCCATTGAGGTATTTATACGAGCAGCCGACCGCGAAATCGACGTTGCAGGCGGCCAGCCCGACCGGCAGCGCACCCGCCGAATGCGCGAGATCCCACAACATCAGCGCGCCCCTGGCCTGCGCGGCGGCGGTGATCCCGGCCATGTCGTGCACGCGGCCGGTACGGTAATCGACCTCAGTAAGCATGACGAGGGCGGTATCGTTGTCGATGGCTTCCAGCACAGCCTCCGGTGCCACGATCTTGAGCGAGACCCCGGCGTTCATCAGGCCGGCCGCGCCGCCGGCGATGTAGAGATCGGTCGGAAAATTGCCGTTGTCGGAGAGGATCGTCGTCTTGCCGGGGTTGAGCGCGAGCGCGGCGCAGACGAGCTTGAACAGGTTGATCGAGGTCGAATCCGCCGAGATCACCGCCTCGGGTTCCGCCCCGATGAGCCGCGCGATCCGAGCGCCGACGCGGGCCGGCAGATCCATCCAGCCGTGC
>CAZNAT010000064.1:0-19864 GCA_964571245.1 uncultured Methylobacterium sp. | reverse complement strand
TTGACGATTTTCACCTCGCCCGGCGCGGCGGCCGGCGTTCCGGGAGCCGGCGCACCCGGCGCTTGCGGCACAACGGATTGCGCCAGGCTGGCTCCCGAGATGCCAGCGCCCCCCCCGACAATCCCGGCAAACAGGACGGCACGAACAATCGCGGAGAGGGGCTTCATGGCTTCGCTCATTCCTTGTCGAGGGACATATCCGGCGCTTCCGGGTTCTTCATGCCGACGATGTGGTAGCCGGCGTCGACATGGCTGATTTCCCCGGTGACGCCACGCGACATGTCCGAGAGGAAATAGACCGCGCTCTGGCCGACTTCCTCGATCGTCACGGTGCGGCGCAACGGCGCGTTGTTTTCGTTCCATTTCAGGATATAGCGGAAATCGCCGATCCCGGAGGCCGCGAGCGTTTTGATCGGGCCGGCGGAAATCGCATTGACGCGGATCGCCTTCGGACCGAGATCGGCGGCGAGATAGCGGACGCTGGCTTCCAGCGCCGCCTTGGCGACGCCCATCACATTGTAGTGCGGCATCCATTTTTCGGCGCCGTAATAGGTGAGCGTGAGGATCGAGCCGCCGTCCGTCATCAGCTTTTCGGCGCGCTGGGCCACCGCGGTCAGTGAATAGCACGAAATCAGCATGGTCTTGGTGAAATTGCCTTCGCTGGTCTCGACGTAGCGCCCGGTCAGCTCGTCCTTGTCCGAAAAGGCGATCGCATGGACGACGAAATCGAGCTTGCCCCAGAGCCGTTCGACCTCGGCAAACACCGCATCGATGGTTGCGCCTTCGGTGACGTCGCAATGACCGACAACGGCTGCATCGAGTTCGGCGGCCAGCGGCTCGACGCGCTTCTTGAGCGCATCACCCTGATAGGTGAACGCGAGCTCGGCGCCGGCAAGATGGCAGGCCTTGGCGATACCCCAGGCGATCGACCGGTTGTTGGCCACCCCCATCACCAGGCCGCGTTTGCCGCGCATCACACCGCCAAGCCGGTTTTCGTCACTCGACCGGTTATCTTGTTTCGACATCGTCATGCGCACTCGATCCTTGGCGTCAGGAAACTCGGCATCAGGAAAGCCACCCCACTCACGCAAGACGCGCGGAGGCCGCAAAAGCTAGCCTTCCATACCGCGTTCGGAGCAAGGTTCAAGCGCAACGACGAAAAAGAACGCGGGGCTCAGGGCTTTTTCTGACGAAAAAACCCTTCCAGCGCGGCATCATGCGGGCCAAGATCGAGGTTGAGCGTGATGAAGAGATCGCCCGTCCGATCCTTCAGCGGCAGGCCTTTGCCACGCAGCCGAAGCGTCTTGCCGCCGCTGGTCCAGGCCGGAACCGTCATTTCTGCCTCGCCCTGAAGCGTTGGGACCCGCACCTGCCCGCCCAGAACCGCATCGCGGATCGGCACCAAAACGGCGGTTTTCAGGTCGGCGCCATCGACTGTGAATTGCGTATGCCGATTGTAACGCAAAGTGACCAGCACATCCCCGGCCGGCCCGCCGAAAGGCGAGGGATGGCCCTGCCCTTTCAGCCGCATGGTGGCGCCATGGGCAACGCCTTTGGGAATCGCGACCTCGACGGTGCGCCCGTCCGGCAGCATCACCCGCTTGGTGCCGCCGTTCGCGACATCCTCGAGCGCAATCGCGGCCTCGATCTCGACATCCTCGCCGGGCGGGATCGGGGAGCGCTTGTGGCCAGCTGCCCCGTGCGGCGGTGCCTTGCCACCGGTTTCGAACTGCCGGAACAAATCGGAGAAGATGTCGCGCGGGTCGGCGCGTCCGCCAGCGCCCGAGGGCCGGCCGCCTCCGAAATCGAACCGGAACCCGCCTGGTTCGGCCCCGAAACCGGCGGGATCAAACCCCGGTCCGGCGGTGGCACGCGGCTTGCCGTCGTTGTCGATCTCGCCGCGATCAAACGCCTTGCGCTTGGCGTCCTCGCCGAGGATTTCATAGGCGGAATTGATTTCCGAGAACCGCTCCTGCGCTTTCGGGTCGGACTTGTTGTGATCGGGGTGGTAGGCCTTCGCCAGCTTACGGTAGGCGCGTTTGATCTCCTCGGCGCTCGCCTCGCGCTTGACGCCCAGAACGGTATAGGGATCGCGCATCATCAGCCCTTGCCATGCTTCTTGGAACGATCAGGGCCAAACAGGGCCCCGGATTGCACCACGCACCCCGCGTGGGCTTCCCGGCTCAAAATGGGGAGCTGGGACGGCTTTCGCAACACCGGCCCCCCTATCCAACCCGTATTTTTGCAGCCCGTATTTTTTGGCCCCGACCGTATTCTTGACCCGGGTTTACGGTTCGCTTTCACCGGTCACCAAAATCGACGTCGTTGGCGCCGGCATAGCCTGAAAGGACAACCCCGCCTTCGAGGGCAGGCCAGCACGAGACGTATCGGACGCTTGCGCCTTACCCGAAGCGCCGGCCTTCGCCGTTGTCAAATCACTGGCGGGCTGGACATGGCGCATCGCCCATTCGCCCGGGCCAATCCGGCAGGCCTGGCCGATGTGATGGGTTTCCCGCGCCGGCGTCCCGCTTTGGGTAATCGTGGCCGAGAACGACCGGCAGACCGTATTTTCGACCAGCACCAGATGACCTGAGGGCATGAACGTGCCCTTGCGCCGGGTCGCCGGATTATCCCAGTTGACCGGCTGACCCGAGCCTTGCGGATCGACCGCCAGCGACAGCGCCGCCTGCGCCCGCCGCCAGTCCTCGTCATCGAGCGCCGGATCGAGCGGCGATGGCACCCGGGGCACGCTGGCGGTCGTCTCGGGGTCAACCTGTAGCGAGGCCAGATGCATCGTGAGGCTGCAACCGGCGGCCATCATCCCAAGCAGCGCGGCGGCGAACAGCCGGGCCAGATCACGCAGCGGATTGCGGAAAATCGATAGCGGCTTATATCCGTCATGAAGATCGCCAAACCACGCCGCCCGGAGCGGAACCGATCCGGTATTCCGGCCTGAATGGGACTTGGCACAACGCAGCACGACGCAACCTCAGCGAAACGACTGCTCCATTAGAGGACGGAAGCGTTAATGACCGGTGAGTCGCCCGAAAAAACCGATCCGTTTCACCTGTTTGGCGAGTGGTTTGCGCAAGCGGGCGCCAGGGAACCGAACGATCCGAACGGCATGGCGCTGGCGACGGCCGATGAAAACGGCCTGCCCAACGTCCGCATGGTCCTGATGAAGGATTTCGATGCGAGGGGCGTCGTTTTCTATACCAACACCGAAAGCCAGAAGGGCGGCGAGCTGATCGCCAACCCGCAGGCGGCGGTGGTGTTCCACTGGAAGAGCCTGCGGCGGCAGGTGCGGTTTCGCGGTCCCGTCTCCCAGGTCAGCGACGCCGAAGCCGACGCCTATTTCGCTTCCCGCCACCGCGACAGCCGCATCGGTGCCTGGGCCTCGAAGCAGTCCCGCCCGCTCGAAGACCGGTTCGCGCTCGAAAAGGCGGTGGCGCGCGAGGCCTTGCGCTTCGGGATCGGCGAGGTGCCGCGCCCCCCGCACTGGACCGGGTTCCGGCTCGCCCCGCTCTCCATCGAGTTCTGGCAGGACAAGCCCTTTCGCCTGCACGACCGGCTGGTTTTCCGCCGGGACAGCCTTGAATTGCCGTTTCGCACCGAGAAGCTTTATCCCTAGAGTTTTCGGCCGCTGAAGCGTTTGCCCCTCACGTTTTTTGTCTGCCCCGGAGCACCCGACCATGGAAAACCAACGCAGCAATGCCCCCGCCGAGAAGCGCACGCTTCTGCTCACCGGCGCCTCGCGCGGGATCGGGCATGCGACCGTGAAGCGGTTTTCTTCGGCCGGCTGGCGGGTTCTGGCCTGTTCGCGCCAGCCCTTCCCGGAGGATTGCCCCTGGGATGGCGGCCGCGAGGACCATATCCAGGTCGATCTCGCCGACCCCGAAGATACCCTGCGCGCGATCGATGTCATCAAGGGCCGCCTGCCCGACGGGCGCCTGCACGCGCTGGTCAACAACGCCGGGATTTCGCCCAAGGGCGCGGGCGGCGCGCGGATGTCGGCCATCCAGACCCCCGTCGAGGACTGGACCAAGGTGTTTCAGGTCAATTTCTTCGCCCCCATCCTGCTGGCGCGCGGGCTGATCGACGAGTTGAAGGCCACGAAGGGCGCGGTGGTCAATGTCACCTCGATCGCCGGCAGCCGCGTGCATCCTTTCGCCGGGGCGGCCTATGCCACGTCGAAGGCCGCGCTGGCGGCGCTGACCCGCGAGATGGCGTCCGATTTCGGACCGATGGGCGTGCGGGTCAATTCGATTTCACCCGGCGAGATCGATACCGCGATCCTCTCGCCCGGTACGGAAAAAATCGTCGAGACCCTGCCCATGCGCCGGCTCGGCACCCCCGAGGAAGTCGCCAAAGCCATCTACTTCCTCTGTACCGATGCCTCGTCCTACGTGACCGGCGCCGAACTGCACATCAACGGCGGGCAGCATGTCTGAGATCGTGGTTCGGCGGGCCATGGCGATGGTCCCATGAGCACTCCGAGCATGCCCTCTCCCAGCATGTCCACCCCGCCCGCCCGCCCGGTCCTCGGGGCCTCCGTCGCGGTGTTCCGGGAGGGCAAGGTGCTGCTGATCCAGCGCGCGCGCATGCCGGATCTCGGGTCCTACTCCCTGCCGGGTGGCCGGATCGAGGTCGGCGAGACCCTGCGCGAGGGCGCGCTGCGCGAGCTTGATGAGGAAACCGGGCTTTGCGCCGAGATCATCGGCTTTATCGAGAATGCGGAATTCATCCAGCACGATGGCGCCGGCAACGTCCGCTCGCATGCGGTTGTCGCCGCCTTCGCCGGGTTCTGGATCAGCGGCGAGGCCAGGCTCTCCGACGAAATATCCGATCTTGTGTGGGTTGATCCCCATGCCCCCGGCGATCTGCCGATGACGCACGGCCTGCCGGCGATCCTCGCCAAGGCGGCAGCGCTGGTTCTGGGGCATGATCAAGCAGCGTATGGCCAGCCGGAGAGCGCGGCATGAGACGCGCGGGCCTCGCACTGGCGCTGGGCATCGCCGCCTGTGTTTCCGGCGAGGTCTTGCTTTCCGGCGAAGTCTTCGCCCAGCAACCGCCGCAACCGCAGCCGCAACGGGTCAGACCGGTCCCGCGAAAGAAAGCACCGGAGACGCCGCCCCCCGCGCCCAAGCCGGCCCCTGTCGTGATCACCCCGCAGGAGAAACCGCTGGTCGAACTCTCCGAGATCATCGGGGCCTTGACCTTCCTCGCCCAGATCTGCTCCCCGGCCAGCACCCCCAACCCCTGGCGCGTACGGATGGAAACGCTGCTCGACAGCGAGGGCGAGGCTTCCGGTGTCCGCGACAAGATGACCGGCGCTTTCAACCTCGGTTTTGCCGAATATGCGACGACCTACCGCCAGTGCACCGATTCCGCCCGCGCCGCCCGCCGCATTCTCACGCGGGACGCCGCCCGCCTCGCGCGCGATCTCGAACGCCGCTTCGGCAGCTGAACCCCTTGAAATCCCGGGCATTCCGGCTACCATCCACAAAGGCTATCGGCGGCGTTAACGTTTTCTCAACGTAAGGCTCGCATTCGCCGCCGCGCCGGTCTAGGTTCCTCCATGCCCTCGTTGGGGGACGCGGTGGGGACCGCAGAATTCGAACTGCAGGTAGAGCATTTTCGAGCGAAGTGGATTCCGGTTCGCGTCAAGAGCCGAAGGTCCGCGCAAGCGAAAATGCTCTAAATTTCGCATAGCAGGCCCGGCACAAGATCGGGCATGGACGCAACAGGTAGACCGCACCCGCGCCAGAAAACGCGCCGGGCCGGGACAGGATGAGTATCGTGCAAACGAATGACCAGCTCGGCAATTCCAATGACTCGCTTTACGCTGATCAGCGCCGTGCCGCCTATTCCTACGTCAGCGAAGCCTTCGCGGAAGGCCGCTACGACGGCATCGACGGCGATTGCCTCGCCCATGCCGCGCTGTTCGCCGCCTTCGTCGAACTGGTGATGACCTATGGCGAGGACGCGGTGGCCAAATTCGCCGACCGCCTGCCCGAGCGCATCAAGGCCGGGGAATATTCGCTGACGACAAAGAACTGAACCCGTTTACGCGAATCGCATTTTGAGGGCCGGTTTTCCAGCCCTTTCCATGGGTGATCCCCTCTCACCCCAGCATCATCTTCGCCAATGCTTCGGGCCGCTTGACCTCGATTTCGACGAAGGCGATCGGGTGGTCGGAGCCATTCATCACGTCATGGGTGATGCCGGCGGCGCGCATATAGGATTGGCCCGCAGCGAGTGGCACATCGGTGACTTCCGTGCCGTTGTGGATGCGCAAGGTTCCCGCCGTCAGCATGATCACGAAATACGGCCAGCCATGCTGGTGCCAGCCGGTGACCGCGCCGGGCTCGAAATCATAACGGGTGATACGGATGGTGTCGTCGTCCTGCTGCAGCGTCGGCACGGCGGGGCTCTTGCCTTCATACACGGCTCTCTCTCCTTGGCGTGATGGCCGAAACTCTCCCCTGTCCCTTTATGCACCCGCCGCGCGCATCAACGCAAGCGCGCCAACCCCGGCAAAAGCCGCAACCACGTCGTTACCGGTCAGACGCATCACGACCAGGACGATCGCCGTGGCGCTCCATTCGGCGATCCCGCCCCGCATCGCCGAGATCGCGACGATGCCGGCCATCACCGCGATCGGCGTCGCCCGCAGGGCCGCCTCCAGCCGCGACGTCATCGGCACATAGCGCATCGCCATAAAACCGGCGGCGCGGCACCCGAAGGCGACAACCGCCATCGCCAGCAGCAGCACCGCGAAGGTATCCCCGGTCATCGCGCACCCACCCGGGGGCTGAACCGCGCGTAGGCGATGCCGCCGCCGAACAGCCCGGCAAACACCGGCGCCCAGTTGGGAGCCCCGAGCCAGGCGATCAGCACGGCGGCCGCGCCGGAAGCCAGCAGGATGACAAGATCGTTCCGGGTCTTCGCCATCCCACTCATCATCGCCGCGGCAAAGGCGACCATCAGGAAATCGAACCCGAGGCGGCGCGGGTCCGGCGCGAGGGTGCTGGCCACGATCCCGGCCCAGGTGCCAAGCACCCAGGGCGCGAACATCGCGGCGCCCGAACCGAACACGAACCCCGCGTCACGCTCGCCACCGGCATAGGCCCGCATCGAGATCATCCAGTTGCCATCCCCGAGCACGAACAGGCTCGAATAGGCTTTGAGTGGCGAGACATGTCCGAGCCAGGGCCGCAAGGCGGCGCTGAACAGCATGTAGCGGGCATTGATCACCAGAATGGTCGCCATCAAGGCCCAGATCGTCGCGACGAGCGGCGAGGGCCCCGCTGCGAGAATGCTGAGCGCCGCGAGCTGGGCCGATCCGGAATAGACCACCGCGCTCATCAGCAAGGCCTGAAAAGGGCTCAGCCCCGCCTGATCCGCGATCAGCCCGAAGGCGGCGCCATAGACAAAAACCCCGATCGCCATTGGCTGGGCACGCCGAACCCCGCGCCAGATGCCGGTGCGCGTGAAGGTGACCGGCGGAACCGGACGGGAGGGAGCCGGTTGTGAATCAAGATCCGGCCGCATCGATCACGAGGCCCGCAGGGCGTCGCCAAACCGGACGGCTTCGCCGGTTCCCGGCCCCGTGAGTTCGCCCTGCCACATCACGCGGGTGCCGCGCACGTAAGTCCCCACCGGCCAGCCGGTGACGGCCATGCCGTCATAGGGCGTCCAGCCGCATTTCGAGGCAATCCAGGCGTTGGTGATGGTCTCGCGGCGCTTGAGATCGACGATCGTGAGATCGGCATCATAGCCGACCGCGATCCGCCCCTTGGCAGCGATGTTGAACAGCCGGGCCGGGCCGTGCGAGGTCAGATCGACGAGGCGCTCCAGCGTCAGCCGGCCGGCATGCACATGGTTGAGCATGGTCGGCACCAGCGTCTGCACGCCGGTCATGCCGGAATGCGAGGCCGGGTAGGCGTGGTGCTTTTCTTCGTGCGTGTGCGGCGCATGGTCCGAGCCCAGGATATCGGCGACGCCATTGGCAATGCCCTGCCAGATGCGATCCTGATGCGATTTATCCCGCACCGGCGGGTTCATCTGCGCGTAGGTGCCGAGGCGCTCATAGCAGTCGGGCGCGCAAAGCGTCAGGTGGTGCGGCGTCACCTCGACGCTCGCGACGTCCTTGTGGTCCGCGAGCCATTCCATCTCGTCGCCGGTGGAAATATGCAGCACATGCACACGCTTGCCGAGCCGCCGCGCCAGCGTCACCAGCCGCTTCGTGGCGAGCAGCGCCGCTTCCGGATCACGCCAGACCGGGTGCGAGGACGGATCACCCGGCACCCGCAACCCCATCCGGGCGCGCAGGCGCGGCTCATCCTCGCAATGGAAGGAGGCGCGACGGGTGATCTTCGCCAGGATTTTCGCCAGATTCTCGTCGTCCTCGACCAGGAGGTTGCCAGTGGAGGAACCGATGAACACCTTGATCCCCGCCGCCCCCGGCAGTTTTTCGAGGCTGGGGATCTCCTCGATGTTTTCTGCGGTGCCGCCGACAAAAAACGCGAAATCGCAATGCATCCGGTGGTGGCCGGCGGCGACCTTGGCCGCGAGCGTCTCCGCCGAGGTCGTGAGCGGGTTGGTATTCGGCATTTCAAAAACAGCCGTCACCCCGCCCATCACGGCCGCGCGGGAACCGGTTTCGAGGTCTTCCTTATGCGTCAGGCCCGGTTCGCGAAAATGCACCTGGGTATCGATCACGCCGGGCAGGATCGTCAGGCCCTTGCAGTCGAGGGTCTCGGCGGCCCTGGCACCGGAAAGCGCGCCGATCGCCGCGATCCTGCCGCCGCGCAAACCGAGATCACGGACCGCCCGACCATCGTGATTGACGATCTCGGCGCCGAGCAGCAGCGTGTCAAAAGCCTTGGTCATCCGGGCGGTCCTTTTCGTGAGGTGAATTGAATCGTCGAGCCCTGAGGCCGGCGCCCCTTGCTCGCGCGCCCAATGGGACTTATCTGCCGTGCATGAGTGAAACAAGCCCTGCCGACCGCGATATTCCATTCGACGCCAGCGCCGCCCAGCCGATGGCTGCCCCTCGCGTGATCCCGCTGGATGAGCGCGCGCTGATCGCGGTAGCCGGCCCGGATGCCGAACATTTCCTGCACAATCTCCTGACGGCGGATATCGCCGGGCTCGAATCAGGCAAGGGTACCCTTGCGGCATTGCTGACGCCGCAGGGCAAGATTATCGCCGATTTTCTGGTTTTTGACGCCAGCGATGAAGAACCATTGTATCTGATCGACATTTCTCGCGGGTTTGTTGACGATTTTTTGACCAAGCTTGGACTTTACCGGCTGCGCGCCAAGGTTGCGATTGACCTCCTGCCCGAGCCGACTGCCGTCTACGTCGTGCTCGACGGCCCGCCGATCACCGGAGACGACTTCTACACCTTCGTCGACCCGCGGGATCCCGGGCTCGGTCAGCGGCTCTATGGCCCCTTAACGTCGCTGCAGGACGCGACTTGTCATATAAAATCAGACAAGCCGTTTTTTTTTCATACCCGTCGCGTGGCGCTCGGAATCCCGGAAGGCGGCAAGGATTTCATCGCGCTCGACAGCTACCCGCATGAGGTCAACTTCGACCAGCTTGGCGGCGTCGATTTCTCCAAGGGGTGCTACATCGGACAGGAGATCGTCAGCCGGATGCAGCATCGCGGAACGGCGCGCACCAGAGCTGTTTTAGTGCGATTTCTCAATGGCTTCGGCGTGACAGGCGGTGCAGAAATCCGTGCCGGGGACCGGCTGATCGGCCATGTCGGCGAGTGCTTCGGCGATGCCGGGATCGCGCTCCTGCGCCTCGACAAGCTCGCCGACGCCCAAGCCGCCGGGGATGCAATCTTGGCGGGTGGCGTAGCGGTCGCAATTTCCGCGCCGCTATACGCCAGTTTCACAATACCTCACATGTGAAATTTCTCGATTCTTGATTCCTCGCGCAAGCATGATACCCCTTCGACACCGAATGGGAGTTGTCCATGCACCCGGGTAAAACACTCGAGCTACTGGAAATGAGGGCTGGCGAAGCAGAAGAGTTGCTGAGCATTCTGGCCAACCGTCGACGACTGATCATCCTGAGCAATCTCATGCAGTTTGGTGAACTTGCTGTCGGCGAGCTCGTCAAACGACTGGACCTTGCGCAATCCGCGCTTTCCCAGCACCTCGCCCTGATGCGCAATGCCCGGATCGTCACGACCCGGCGCGAGGGGACGACCATCTATTATTCGCTGACGGATGAAAGAACCCGCGCGCTGATCCGTGCCATCGAATACGTGATGCAGCCGACAATTGCAGAGTCCGCAGAAGCGCTTGAGCTTGGCGCGGCGGCCCGAAGGGTCGCCTGATTCCCGCAGGCCCCGCTCGCGGGCTTGAATTGACTTGCAGGCTTGGGCCTATTCGCAAGTCTGAACTTACTTGCAAGCCCGAACCTGCTCGCAAACCCGAACCTACTTGCAAGCCGCGCGTCGAGCGGGCAAACGGATTGGATGCCGCCCTCGTCCAGACATCGCCGCTCCCCTGCGACCCAATCCGCGCCCCGCGCCTGGCAGCGGATGCTCTCCGGTCGTCGTCTCAACCTGCTCGATCCCTCGCCGCTCGATATCGAGATCGAGGATATCGCGCATGGGCTGGCGCGCGTTGCCCGCTGGAACGGCCAGACGCTCGGCCCGGCGATTTTTTCGGTCGCCCAGCATTCCCTGCTTGTCGAGGAAATCGCCGGCCAGCTCAACCCGCAGGCGGGGGTGAAAACCCGGCTGGCGGTGCTGCTGCATGATGCCGCCGAATACGTGATCGGCGACATGATTTCCCCGTTCAAAGCCGTGATCGGCGAGGCCTACCGCGAAACCGAAGCCCGGATCCTGGATGCGGTGATGCGCCGCTTCGGATTGCCCGCGCCGATGACCCAGGTGGCCAGTGCCCTCGCCAAGCGCGCCGATCGCGCCGCCGCGTACCACGAGGCGACCCGGCTCGCGGGATTTTCGGCCGAGGAGGCCCAGGAGATTTTCGGCGCGCCGATCCGCTTCGGACACTCCGTCATGCGCCATCTCGAGCCCTGGCCGATCGATATGGCGGAACGCCGTTTTCTCGAGCGGTTCGGCACGCTGGACAACCAGCTTCGGAGCAGCCAGTCTCCGGCAGACCTTGCCTCCGGCAAACCCGGCCGCCTTGAGGATCAGGAATAGCCATGCCGCGCATCCACGTCTGCTCGCTCCAGCGCCTTCATGCCACGGCCAATGCCACCGGTGCCGGCGATGTCGTCACCCTGATCAAGAACATCGGGCAGGTGACGACGCCGGCCTTAGTGGCGCGCGAACGGCATCTGGCGCTGGATTTTGCCGATATCACCGCGCCGCGCGAGGGCGAGACCCTCGCGGATGACAGCCATGTCGAACAGCTCATCGGCTTTGTCGGCCGCTGGGAACGCGTCCAGCCGCTGATCATCCATTGCTACGCCGGGGTCAGCCGCTCGACCGCCGGCGCGTTCATTTCCGCCTGCCAGCTTCGCCCCGACCGGACCGAGGCCGACTGGGCGATGGCGATCCGGCAGGCCTCGCCCACCGCCACGCCGAACCTGCATCTGGTCGCCCTCGCCGACCGCCTGCTGCGCCGCGACGGCCGGATGATCGCGGCGATCGAGGCGATCGGACGCGGCGCCGACTGCTTCGAGGGGGTTCCCTTCGCGCTCGATATCGGGCCGAAGCCCCCGACAAGGTAAGGCCACGCCATGGCCGGCGCCCCGCAGATCGAGATCAATCTCACCGCCGTGGTGATGGCCGTCCAGGGCGACCACCCGGTCATCTATGCCTCGTCGCTGGCGCCCGGGTTGCCGCCCGGCCTGCCATCGGGTCCGTTCGATCCGATCCACCACCGCACGCTTGAGCTTGGCTTGCGCGGGTTTGCGCAGGACCAGGCCGGGCTCGATCTGGGCTATGTCGAACAGCTCTATACCTTCGGCGACCGCGGCCGGAACCTGCTCGATGCCCCCGGTGACCTGGTGCCGCAAGTCAAGGCGCTGAAGGCCCACCATGTCATTTCGATCGGCTATCTCGCGTTGACGCGGATTCTTCCGGGCGCAACCGATCCCTCCAGTTTCCATCCGCTGTACGCCTTTCTCCCCTGGGAGGATTGGCGCGGCGGCAAGCCGGCGATGCTCGACCGCGAAATTTTTCCCGCCCTTCTCGCCTGGGCCGACGAACCCGATGCGGCCGGGACCGACCGCCGTGCGCTGTCGCGGCGCGAGCGCATCGCGCTGCATTTCGGCTCGGAGGGGCTGCCGCTCGACGACGAGAGGGTGCTGGAGCGCTACGAACTCCTCTACGATGCCGGGCTGGTGGAAGAGGCGATCCGCGACCGCCGCCTGCCGTTTCCTCCCGCCATGCCGAAACTGGGGCAGGCGATGGTGTTCGACCATCGCCGCATTCTCGCCACCGCGCTCGGACGCATCCGCGGCAAGCTGAAATACCGCCCGGTGATTTTCGAGATGATGCCGGAAACCTTCACGCTGACCGAGTTGCAGCGCAAGGTCGAGGCGATCTCGGGTCAGCATCTGCACAAGCAGAATTTTCGCCGCCTCGTCGAAACCGGCGGCCTTGTCGAACCGACCGGCGGCCAGACCACAACCGGCGGCCGCCCGGCGGCATTGTTCCGCTTTCGCCGCGAGGTGCTCACCGAACGCCCTGCGCCGGGGCTGCGGCTGGGGCGGATCGGGTGATCAGACGTGGATAATCGCTCTGCACGGTTCCCTCACATCCCGCTTTCGACTAGGGTTTTTGCATGAGCCATGCACCATCGCCCGACAAAACCCTCCCCCCCGATATCGCGGCGCTTCCCTTCGAGAAGGCCATGGCCGAACTGGAGGCCATCGTCTCGGAGCTTGAACGCGGCGAGGTTTCCCTGGAAAAATCCATCGAGAAATACGAGCGCGGCGAGCACCTCAAGAAACGCTGCGAAGCGCTGCTGAAGGAAGCCGAAATGCGGATTTCCAAGATCTCGCTCGGCGCCAACGGCGAACCTGTGGGGGTTGCGCCGCTCGACCCCGACAAATAATTCCCGGGACGGCTTTACGAACGGCTATCGCCGCCCGATTTTCATTTTGCCCGATTTCTTGCCATCGCCCCGGCCCGGTGCCGCGCGGTTTCAAGGGAGGCCAGCTATGTCGCAATTCCCGAGCGATGATCCCGCCCCCGGCGATGCCTGGTCCTGCGAGGCGATCGAGCAGGTGATCGTACCGCGGGTTTCGGATATCGGCGGCTTCGAGGTTCGCCGCGCGCTGCCCTCGGTCGGCAAGAAGATGATCGGTCCTTTCGTGTTCTTCGACCAGATGGGGCCGTCCGAATTCCTGCTGGGTCAGGGGCTTGATGTCCGCCCGCATCCGCATATCGGCCTTTCCACCGTGACCTATCTCTTCGATGGTTCGATCCTGCACCGCGACAGCCTCGGCGTGGTGCAGGAAATCCGCCCCGGCGCGCTCAACCTGATGACGGCGGGACGCGGCGTCGTCCATTCCGAACGCACCAGCGCCGAGGCCCGGCAGGCTTCGAGCCGCCGGCTGTTCGGCATCCAGCTCTGGGCCGCCTTGCCGCGCACGGATGAGGAAACCGCCCCGGCCTTCGTCCATCACGAGGAAAACGACCTTCCCCGCATCATGGGCGAGGGCAAGCGCGTGCGCCTGATCATGGGCTCGGCCTATGGCCAGACCTCGCCGGTCGCGTTTCCCCATCCCGCGCTCTACGCCGAGGCGCTGCTCGGCCCCGGCGCGGTGCTGCCCCTCGACGATGATTACGACGAGCGCGCGATCTTCATCGTCTCCGGCGAAATCGATATCGCGGGCGATACCTTCGGGCCGGGGCGGCTGCTGGTGTTCAAACCCGGGGACCGGATTTCGGTGCTGGCGCTCTCCAACTGCCGCCTGATGATCATTGGCGGCGACCCCATGGATGGCAAACGCCACATCTGGTGGAATTTTGTTTCCTCGCGCAAGGAACGGATCGACCAGGCCAAGGCCGACTGGGCGGCGGGCCGGTTCGACAGCGTGCCCGGAGAAACCGAATTCATTCCCCTGCCCTGAGCAGCTTCACCAAATCGCGCATTGAACGATAGGCATCAAGCCGGTAGACGGAGAGATAACGATTTATTTGGAGTAGTTCCCTTGGCGGTATCCACGCCCCTGCTTGACACGATCCGCGCCCCGGCCGACTTGCGCACGCTCGATGCGCCGCAGTTGCGCCAGGTGGCCGATGAGTTGCGTGCCGAGACCATCGATGCCGTCTCGGTCACCGGCGGACATCTCGGGGCCGGGCTTGGCGTGGTCGAACTGACCGTCGCGCTGCATCACGTGTTCAACACCCCCGACGACCGATTGATCTGGGATGTCGGGCACCAGGCCTATCCGCACAAGATTCTCACCGGGCGACGGGACCGCATCCGCACCTTGCGGATGGGCGGCGGGCTTTCCGGATTCACCAAGCGGGCCGAGAGCGAATACGATCCCTTCGGCACGGCGCATTCCTCGACCTCGATTTCAGCCGGGCTCGGCATGGCCGTGGCGCGCGATCTCGCGGGTAACAAGAACCACGTCATCGCGGTGATCGGCGATGGCGCGATGAGCGCCGGCATGGCCTATGAAGCCATGAACAACGCCGGGGCGATGCATTCGCGGCTCATCGTCATCCTCAACGACAACGATATGTCGATCGCCCCGCCGGTCGGCGGCATGTCGGCGTATCTCGCGCGGCTCGCGGCCTCCAAGGCCTATCTGAAACTGCGGGATTTCGGCAAGCAGCTCACCGCGCAACTGCCCAAACGCCTTGACAGCGCCATCACCCGTGCGGTTGAGCATGCGCGCGGCTATGTCACCGGCGGGACGCTGTTCGAGGAACTCGGCTTCTACTACGTCGGGCCGATCGACGGCCATAACCTCGATCACCTCCTGCCTGTGCTGCGCAACGTGCGCGACGCCGATGTCGGCGGGCCGATCCTCGTCCATGTCATCACCCAGAAGGGCAAGGGCTACGCCCCCGCCGAGGCGACCCCCGACAAGCTCCACGCCGTCGCCAAGTTCGATGTCATCACCGGCAAGCAGGCCAAGGCGCCCTCGAACGCGCCAAGCTACACCAAGGTCTTCGCGCAGAGCCTGATCCGAGAGGCGGAGGCGGACGAGAAGATCGTCGCCGTGACCGCCGCGATGCCCTCGGGCACCGGGCTCGATCTCTTCGGTGAGGCCTTTCCGAAACGAACCTTTGATGTCGGCATCGCCGAGCAGCACGCCGTGACCTTCGCGGCCGGGCTCGCGACCGAGGGCTACAAGCCGTTCTGCGCGATCTACTCGACCTTCCTGCAACGCGGCTATGACCAGCTGGTGCATGATGTCGCACTGCAAAACCTGCCGGTGCGCTTCGCGATCGATCGCGCCGGGCTTGTCGGCGCCGATGGCCCGACCCATGCCGGGGCCTTCGATCTCGCCTATCTCTGCTGCCTGCCGAACATGGTGGTGATGGCGGCCGCCGATGAGGCCGAACTCGTGCATATGGTGGCCACGGCGGCCGCGCATTCGACCGGCCCGATCGCCTTCCGCTACCCGCGCGGCGATGGGGTTGGCGTCGAAATGCCCGAACGCGGCACGGTGCTGGAGATCGGCAAAGGGCGCATCGTCCGCGAAGGCCGCGTGACCCATGATAGCCAGCGGATCGCCTTGCTCTCGCTGGGCACGCGTCTCGCCGAGGCGCTCAAGGCCGCCGAGGAACTCGAAAAACTCGGACTTTCGACCACCGTGGCCGATGCGCGCTTCGCCAAGCCGATCGACACCGATCTCGTCCGCGCGCTGGCGACCAGCCATGCGGTGCTGGTGACGGTCGAGGAAGGCTCCATCGGCGGATTTGGCGCGCAGGTTGCGCAGTTCCTCACCGAAGAGGGCCTGCTCGATGGCGGGCTTCGCTTCCGCAGCCTCGTGCTGCCGGACTGCTACCAGGACCATGACAAGCCCGAAAAAATGTACACCGATGCCGGGCTTGATGCCAAGGGCATCGTGGCCAAGGTGCTCAGCGCACTCGGCATCTCCGGTGCGCTCGGGACCGAGAAAGCCGAAGCCATCGCCTGACGGCAAGCGGCTCCCCACACCCGCGCGCGATCCTTGGGGCATCCGCCCGCCAAGTGGATACCGGTTGGCGGAAGAAGCGGATGCAAAAGCAAATAGACAGTGATCAAACGCCGATCCCTTCAGATCGGCGTTTGCTCTTGAGCCGCGCGGGGAGTTTCTTGCCAGAAGAGCCCGAGCTCAAATCGCCAGCGTGCCGGCCTTGGCGGCGGCGTAGCGCTCGCCGATCTTGGTCCAGTTGGTGACATTCCACCAGTTGGCGAGATATTCTGGCCGGCGGTTCTGGTATTTCAGATAATAGGCGTGCTCCCAGACGTCGTTGCCGAACAGCACCATCTGCCCGTCCATCAGCGGGGTATCCTGGTTGGGCTTGGAGACGAGCGCGAGCTTGCCATCCTTGGTCACGGTGACAAACACCCAGCCCGAGCCGAAAACGCGGCCACCGGCACCATTGAAATCGGCCTTCAGCTTGTCAAACCCGCCGAGATCGCGATCCACCGCCGCCTTGAGGTCGCCCTCCGGCATTTTCGCGCCGCCCGGGGTCATGATCTGCCAGAACATCGCGTGGTTGGCATGGCCGCCGAGGCTGTTCTTCGCACCCGTGCGGATCGCCTCGGGCAATTGCTGCCATTCGGCGAGAAGCTTGGCGATCGGCGTCGAACCCAGCACGCCGTGGTCCTTGGCGAAATTGTTGAGATTGGTGATGAACGCGCCGTGATGGCGCTGGGAGTGGATTTCCATCGTCATCGCGTCGATATGCGGCTCGAGCGCGTTGAAGGCATAACCGAGCTGGGGCAGCACGAAGGGGCCGCTTGGCGCGGGCGCGGGTGCCGCCTGGGCAAAGGCCCGCGGCATCGCCGGCAGGGTCGCCGCAACCGCGGATCCGGCCAGAAAAAGCCGGCGTGAGAGTATCGAATGCGTGGTCATGATCTCTTCCTCCTCAGGCGGGGATGGCCAACCCTGGAACGCGCCCATGCACGCCGGATCCTTCGGCTTCCCCTTGTTCTGATACTCGCAAGGACGCATACCGGATGCTGCCACGCCAGAGAATTTTTTGTGATGCGCCGAAGAATTGATCAGTTGCTCGTCGAAAGAAGGATTTTCGAGAGCCGGGCGCTCGCGCGTTCGGCGATCGAGGCCGGGCTTGTGAAGGTGGACGGGGTCGTGATCGACAAGGCCTCGCGCAGCGTCGAGGCCCATGCCCGGCTGGAAGCCGATCGCCCGTTCGAAACCGTGTCCCGCGCCGGGTTGAAGCTCAAGGCGGCGCTGGAGCATTCCGGTCTTGACCCCAGGGGACTGGTTTGCCTTGATCTCGGCGCTTCCACCGGGGGATTTTCCGACCTCCTGCTCCAGCATGGCGCGCTCCGGGTTTATGCCGTCGATGTCGGACATGGCCAGCTCCACAAGCGGCTGCGCGGCCATCCTGGGATCGTCAATCTCGAAGGCCTCGATGCCCGGGCCATCACCCGGAGCCAGGTGCCGGAGCCGATCGATCTCGTCGTCGCCGACCTCAGTTTCATCGGACTGGTCAAGGCTCTGCCGCCGGGGCTGGCGTGCCTCAAACCCGGCGGCACGCTCATCGCGCTGATCAAGCCGCAGTTCGAGGCCGGGCCGAACGCCGGAAAGCGCGGCATCATCCGCGATGAGGCGCTCCACGCCGAGATCCTCGCCCGCGTCACATCCGAGGTTGCGATGCTCGGGATTACTGGTATCGAGACGCTCGGCTCGCCGATCGAAGGCGGCGACGGCAACCGCGAATTCCTGCTGATCGGCCGCAAAGGCCCTGAACAGCCAGCGCCGTGACGAGCGAAAGCCTGGAAATGCCAGACCAACCCCGAGGACATGCCGTGCATCATGACGAAGAGGACGCCGTGCTCGAGATCGAGGCCATCGGCCTGAAGGGCGACGGCATCGCACGCCAGGATGGGACACGCCTGCATGTGCCCTATGCCCTGCCCGGCGAAAAACTGCGCGTCGCGGTGCACGCCGGGCGGGCGGATATCCTCGAGATCGTCACGCCGAGCCCGGAGCGCATCGCGCCGCATTGCCGGCATTTCGGCACCTGCGGCGGCTGCGCGCTGCAACACTGGGCACCCGGGCCGGTCGCCGAATGGAAGCGGGGTCGGATCGTTTCCGCCCTCGGCTTTGTCGGCCTCGAAGCCGAGGTCGCACCGACCCGCGACGCCCATGGCGCCGGGCGCCGGCGCGTCACCCTGCACATCCGCCGCATCGAAACCGAAAAGCAGACCCGGATTCTCGCCGGGTTCATGCGGGCGAAAAGCCATGATCTCGTCGATCTCGACCGCTGCCCGCTGCTGGTTCCGGCGCTGGAGCCCGCCCCGGAGCTGGCGCGCGAGATCGGGATGATCCTGCGCGGCATCGCCCGGCCGCTCGACCTCCAGGTGACCGCCAGCGAGGACGGGCTCGATGGCGACATCCGCGGCGCCGGGCCGATTTCCGAAGGGTTGAGCCAGAAGCTGATCGCCTTTGGCGTCGAGGCCGGGCTGGCACGGCTGACGCTGCATGGCACCCGGCTGATGGAAGCGCGGGTGCCGCGCATCACCTTTCAGGATCGGCCCGGGATGTCCGCCTATCTGCCGCCGGGCTCGTTCCTGCAGGCGAGCGCGCAAGCCGAAGCCATCCTCGCGGAGCTGGCGCTGGCCGGGCTGGCGGGCACCAGGAAGGTCGCGGACCTCTTCTGCGGGCTCGGGCCGTTCAGCTTGAGGCTGGCGCGCAGCATGAAAGTCGCGGCGTTTGACGCGGACAAAGCCGCGATCGAAGCCCTGCAGCGCTCGATCCGCGCCAATCCGGGCGGCAAGCCGATCACCGCGAAGGCGCGCGATCTTTACAGGCGGCCGCTTTTCGTCCCCGAACTGAAGCCGTTCGACGCCGTGCTGCTCGACCCGCCCCGCCAGGGCGCGGAAGCGCAGGTGCGCGAAATCGCCAAGTCGAAACTGGCCCGCGTCGTCTATGTTTCCTGCGACCCCGAGAGCTTCGCCCGCGATGCCAAAATTCTGGCGGACGCCGGTTTCAGGATCGGCACGGTGACGCCGGTCGATCAGTTCCGGCATTCCCCGCATGTCGAGCTGGTGGCGGAATTGACCCGCTAGAGCATTTTTCGCACCAGTGGATACCGGTTGATCGTAAGAAAACGCGTCAAAACATAGAGATAGAGCGGGCAATCTGATTCGGTCAGATCGAATTCCGCTCTGGAGCCTTTTTCGGAGAATTCGCATTCATCGGAATGTTCTCATCGAGAGGCGCGCGCGGCACGGTGTCAATCGGCACCCGTTCGAGCGCATCATCGTCGAGCGGGCGCATCAGCCGGGCAACGTCGTCGGGCGCCGTATGGGGGGAGAGCCAGGCGTCGAAATCGCGGGGTTCCAGAATGACCGGCATGCGCTCGTGGATCGCGGCGAGCACGGCATTGGCGGAAGTGGTCAGGATCGCCGCCGTATCGATCTCGGAGCCGTTAGGGCTCTGCCAGCATTCCCAGATGCCGGCCAGCGCCAACGGCCCCTGCATCGGCCGGCGGATCACAAACGGCTGTTTCCGTTTGCCCTTCTCGTCGAGTTTTTGCCATTCGTAGAAGGCATCGGCGATGAACAGGCAGCGCCGCCGCCGGATCGCGTTGCGAAAGCTCGGCTTCTCGAAGACGGTTTCGGAGCGCGCGTTGATCAGCAACGGGAACTCCTTCTCGTTCTTGACAAACCCGGGGATAAACCCCCAGCGCGTCAGCGCGAACCCCCTCTCGCCAA
>CAZNAT010000063.1:0-20267 GCA_964571245.1 uncultured Methylobacterium sp. | reverse complement strand
AGCGGCGAATCGACCCGTCCCAACGCGGCAGGCGTTGCGCACGCGGAGGAAGCGCGCCGTGTCCTGCCGGTGATCGAGGCCGTGCTCGCCGAGGACCCCGCCCGGATCGTCTCGATCGATACCTACAAGGCCTCGACCGCACGCGCGGCGCTCGCGCTCGGTGCGCGGATCGTCAACGATGTCTGGGGCCTGCAACGCGACCCCGCCATGGCCGATACCGTCGCCGAATTCGGGGCCGGCCTGGTTATCATGCACAACCGGGCCGAAATCACGGAAGACACGGATATCCTCACCGAGATGGAGCGGTTTTTCGAGCATTCCCTGGGCCTCGCCGACAAGGCCGGCATTCCCCGGAACCGGATCGCGCTTGATCCCGGAATCGGCTTTGGCAAGACGCTGGAGCAAAACCTCGACGCGATCCGCGCCCTGCCGCGGTTGCGCGCATTCGGCACGGCGCTCCTGCTCGGCGTCTCCCGCAAGTCTTTTCTCGGCCTGATCACCGGCCAGCCGGTGGAGCAGCGCCATGCCGCGACCCTTGCCGCCAACAGCTACGGCTTGATGGTGGGCGCCGATATCATCCGCGTCCACGACGTCGCCGCGCATCGCGATGCCGCCCGCGTTATCGCCGCCCTCGCCCCGCGCGGGAACGGAAACAGGAGTGGACAATGACCAGCGAAGCACGGCGCGGTCGCGACCGGATTTTCCTCAACCGCATCGGCGTTTTCGCCTATCACGGCGTCTACGAGGAAGAAGGCCGGCTCGGGCAGCGTTTTTATATCTCGATTGAAGCCTGGCTCGATCTGGCGGCGGCCGGAAAGCACGACGATCTCGAAAAATCCGTCTCCTATGCGGATATCGCGGCCCGCGTTCAGGAAATCGCGGTCGGCTCCCGTTTCCAGATCGTCGAGGCTTTGGCCGAAGCGATCGCCGCGAATTTGCTGCGCGAGTTCCCACGCATCGACGAAATTGCCGTCACCGTCGAGAAGCCGAATGCCGCGGTTGCCGCCCTGCTCGATACGCTGGGCGTGACCCTCCATCGGCTCCAGACACGGTAACGGGGACGATGAGGCACCCGCACGCGTCCACAACAGCCTATCTCGCGCTCGGCAGCAACATCGGCGACAAGCCGGCGTATCTGAGAGCGGCCACCGCCGCGATTGACGCCCTGCCGGAAACGCGGGTGGTCGCGAAATCATCGATCTGGCGCACCCCGCCCTGGGGCAAGACCGATCAGGACTGGTTCGCCAATGCCGCGCTTGGCGTGGAGACCGCGCTCTCGCCCCTCGCGCTGCTCGAGGCGTGTCTCGCCATCGAAATCCGGCTGGGGCGCGTGCGGCGCGAGCGCTGGGGACCGCGCGTCATCGATATCGATGTGCTGCTGCATGGGAACGCGAACATCACCACCGAGCGCCTGACCCTGCCGCATCCGGCGATGCGCGAGCGCGCCTTCGTGCTGATGCCGCTGCAGGAAATCGCCCCCGACCTGATCCTTGGCGGCACGCCCATCGCCGTGCTGCTGGCGGGGCTGGATACGACCGGGATCGAGCCGTCAGAACCGCTTTGAACGAAAAAAGCCGGGCATTCCTGCCCGGCTTTCGTCTTCAGAACCTCGAAGGGATCAGGCGCGGCGCGCCCGCGCCACCGCCCACCAGGCCGCCGGCAGCAGGGCGGCACCAAGGCCGGTCTTGAGCGCGGTCGCGGCATAGAACGGTGCGACGCCGAGGAGATAGGCCTTTTCCGCCCCAAAGAGCTGCGCCATCCAGAGATAACCCGGCACGAACAGCAGCGCATGGCCAAGCGCCATCACCCCGAGTGCCCCGAGAACCGATTTGGTATAGCCCCGCTCGGCCAGATAACCGGTGACGCCGGCAGCGATCACGAACCCGAGCAGGTAGCCGCCGGTCGGGCCCATCATATAGGCCGGCCCCGCACCCGCACCGGCGAACACCGGCAGCCCGGCCGCGCCCTCGGCGAGATAGGCCAGCACGCTGGCAACCCCGAGGCGCCAGCCGAAGGCCGCGCCGATTACCAGAACGACCAGCGATTGCAGCGTCATCGGCACCGGGTAAAACGGTACCTGAATTTTGGCGGAAAGCGCGAGCAGGCCGGTCGCGGCGAGCGCCAGCGCGGCATCGCGGGCAAGGCTGCTGCGGCCTTCCAGTCCGAATACGGTGTTGATCAAGGTCGCCGGTGCGCGCATGTGCCTTCTCCTGCCTGAAAAACGGTAAAATCCAATAAAAACGCGGAGCATCGAAACACCCCGCATTGAACGAAGATCGCTCATCGACGATCCGCGTTTTTCTTTCGACGCCCTCGTCGTAAAGCCAAGCCTCGTATAAGCAAGTCTGATAAAAACGTAAAACCCGTTTTTTTTTAACGGGCCCCCTACCTTTCGCCGGATGGAGCCTTCTTGAGCGTGGAACCGAATTTTGACCGTGCACCGCCCGCGCAACCCGGCATTCTTCTCGATGTCGCGCCGGGTATCCGGCGGATCATCGCCAATAACCCCAGCCCCTTCACCTTCACCGGCACCTGCACCTACGTGGTGGGCCGCGGCGAGGTCAGCGTCATCGATCCAGGCCCAGAGGACATCGTTCATATCGAGGCGCTGCTCGACAGCCTTGAGGGCGAAAAGATCGCCCGTATTCTCGTCACGCATACTCACCGCGACCACTCGCCGGCGGCGCGGCTGCTGCAGGCACGGACCGGCGCGCCGATCCTCGGCTGCGCGCCTCACCACGCCGCCCGCGCCATGCACGCCGGCGAGACCAGCCGGCTCGATGCCAGCTCGGATCAGGACCACCGCCCCGAACGCGTGCTGATCGATGGCGAGCGCATCGAGAGCGAAGGCCACGCCTTCATCGCGATCGAGACCCCCGGCCACACCGCCAACCACCTTGCTTTTGAACTCGCCGGAACCGGCATGGTGTTCTCGGGCGACCATGTCATGGCCTGGTCAACCACCATCGTCGCGCCCCCCGATGGCGCGATGGGCGCCTATATGGCGAGCCTCGAGAAACTCGTCGAGCGCGAGAACGACCGCGCTTATTGGCCCGGCCATGGCGGGCCGGTGGCGGACCCGCGCCGCTTCACCCGCGCGTTGCTCAACCATCGCCGCCAGCGGGAAACGCAGATCATCGACCTGCTGGCCAAGGGCGCGGCCACCATCCCGCAGATGGTGGCCGCGAATTACCCCGGGCTGAACCCGGCACTGGTAGGGGCTGCCGGACTTTCGGTTTTCGCCCATCTGGAGGATCTCGTTGCGCGCGGCCGCGTGATCACCGACGGCGAGGCGATGCTGAACGGGGTGTTCGAACTGGTGTGAGCCGCCCGCTGACGCCCAGAGCACCCGCCCGCCAAGTGGGTCCCGGTTGCAAGTGGATACCGGTTGGCGGAAAAAAGCGGATGCGACATCAGAAAGATACGGAGCAAACGCTGATCCTTTCAGATCGGCGCTTCTAGCGTTCAGTCCGACGGGTTGGTGATTTCCTGCATCAGCCGCTGGATGCGGGCGGCATTGGTGCCGAAATCATGCCGCCCGATGCGCGAGGTGGAGCGGATATCGATCCGGGTTTCGGTGCCGGTCCAGCGCAACCGAATCGTGATGTCGTCGCTAAAGCGCATCAATCGGCTCTCCTCGATCGCCTCGAGACGCCCGAGGCCGCGCCGATCATCGGGGCGGATTTCCTCGATCACCCGCCATTTCAGGGTCTTGACCGCCTTGGCAACGATCTGGAACGCTTCTTCCGGCTCGTTTTCGAGCACGACCGTCTTGACGAGCGGATAGGCGCGCGTCTGCGCGAGGCGGCGGCGCGGGTCGATATCCGGCGGGACCCGCCCCTGGCGCGCGGCAACAACCGCCCGGCTGGAGGAATACACCGGCGGATCGACGATATCCGTCGAGATGTCATTCGTCACCGGCAACCGCAGCGCCCGCGCGGCGAGCCAAGCGGGATAGGCCAGCAGCACCCCCGCGATCACCATGACGCGAAAAACCCGCCCCAGCCCGCGGTCGCCATGCCGCCAGATTTCGATGCCGGCGACAAACGTCGTGGCGACGGCGGCTGTCGCGAGGACCAACCCGGCCGTCAGTACGACGACGCCATGCAGCGGATCGACCTGCCCCGAGCGCGTCGCCAGGATCGCGACCAGCACCACCGCGACGGCGGCATAGACGAGGCGTTCGGCCAGCAGCGCAAACCGGGATTGCGCAAAGGGCGGCAGGCGGTAAAGCATCGCTAGAGGCGCTCCCCTTTGGGCGCGGCGGGGCCTTTTTCAGGCGATTTCTCCTGTTCTTTGGCCTTCTCCTGCCCTTTTCCTTCGGCGCAAATGCCCTTGAGCGCCGCCCATTCCCTGGCGTCGAGGATCGGTTTGCCGCCCTTTGGCGCATCCGCGGCCAGTTTTTCGACCGCGGCGATGCGCTCGGACGTCACCGGATGCGAGTTCAGCGCGTCGAGGATCGAGGGTTTTCCGCCCCCCAGCGGCGCGATACGGCGGAAGAAATGATTGATCGCCCGGGGGTCCGCGCCAGCCTTGCGCATCAGATCGACGCTGACCTGATCGGCCTCGCTCTCGTTCTCGCGTGAATAGGCCGAGCCGAGCATCATCTTCGACAGGATCGCGATCGTCGATCCGCCGGTGAGATCGCCGAGCACCGCGCCGACCATCAGCGAGAGGATGCCGTCATGGATCAGCGCCCGCATCGCATCGCGATGGACGACATGCCCGATCTCATGCGCGAGCACGCCCGCGACCTCATCCGGTGTCTCCGCCTTCTCGAGAATCGGGCGGAAAATCAGGATCCGTCCCCCCGGCAGGGCAAAAGCATTGGTCATCCCGGTGTCGAGGATATCCACCCGGAGCGGCCCCGGCAGCTTGGCACCGGCGGCGAGCCGCGACACCATCGCCTCCAGCGCCTGCTTGCCCGGAGAATTCTCGCCCCCGCACACGGAAGGAGCCTTGCCCTTGCCGAAAAACTCCAGCACCTGCGGCTCGACGCTGCGCCCGATCGAAGCCTCCCAGCTCCAGGGTACGATCGGTGCGGCCACCCGCGCCAGCGCCGGCAACCCGACAAAGAACAGGAAAACCAGCGAAGCGATCGCCGCCCCGCACCAGAGCACAATCTTGACGGCGCCGGCCTCGCCGGCCCTGCCCTTGCCCAGGAACGCCGCAACCGCGCCAAAAGCACGCTGGAAATCGTAGGCGGTGGCCACGAGGCGCTCGCCGGTATCGATATTGCGTTCCACCCGGTGCAGCCGCGCTTCGGGGGTCAGGCTGTCGATCCGCGCTTCGGGAAACGGCCAGAACACCGGCGCGCGGCCATCCTCGAACAGGATCTCGAGGCGGGCGGCATTCTCGCGCAGGCGCACCTCCTGCGCCATCGGCCGGACGCCATCGAAATAGCGGGCGGAAATCTCCATGCCTGTCACCCCGCGATATCAAAGCCGGTATCAAACGCTTCGCCGATGCCGGTCGCATCCTGCCCGGCCTTTTGGACGATCTGGTCGAGCACGGCAAGGTTCGCAACATCGATCGACGAAGCCCGGAGCGCCCAGAGCCGGCGGCGAAACAGGATTTCGATGATCAGCGCAAAGATCAGGAGGGTGGCAACCCCGGTGAGCAGGGCAACCACGACCCCGGCCGGGCTGTCAAAAAGGGCCTTGATACTCTCCTCATCGGCAAGGCTCGGCAGGAGCGGCTTGAAAAGAAAGGCGACAATACCGGCGATGAACACCGCCGCGACCAGCAGCAGGCCCAACCGGACATAAATCCAGAGCACCGATCTCGTTCGCAAATCCGAACTCAACGTGATGCCCTGGAAACGCGTTCCCGCCAGAAACGTCTTGAACTCCGTCACCTTGTAGTGGACCCAGATCACGAACAGCGCCGGCCCTGTAAGGCTGAGCAGCACCGACAACACGGACCCCATAGCGGTGTATCCTGCCACAAAGACGAACGGCACCACCACGCCGAGCGCGGAAGATCCGACAACCGTCCCCCACAAGGCGAGCCAGGGCTTCATCAACGGCTTGGCCGGCGCGTCGAACTCGCCTTGCGCCGAGCCATACCAGGTATTCTCGATCTTGTAGCGCTCCAGCGCCCGCCGGAAATAAGGAAACAGGATGCCGAGCGTCAGTGCGGTCAGCAGCAGCCATTTCACCGTCCGCAGCAGGTAGGCGGTGCCGGTCCCGGTCTGGTGGAGGCGGATGCCGCGATAGCGCGTGCGCGCCAGCCGGTAACGCCGGGCGCGGTAGACCAGGATCTGCACGACGGCCGGCATGACAACCGCAGCGAGGATCGTCGCGACGATGGGCCCGACGACCTCCCCACCGAAAAGGCCAAGCAGGGTCACCACGAAATAAAGCGGCAGGACGATCGCCAGCGCGATCAGAAATCCGACGAAAAGTTCCCTGCCGGTCCCGGTGTATTCGAATCCGTCGCCGGCGAGCCGGGTGTTGCTCCAGTAGAACCGCCGCAGCGCCGTTCGATACCAGAACCGGTAGATGCCGAGCGTGAGGATCGAGAGCAGCGTCCCCTTGGTCACAAGCCCGGCGAGCGGCGCTTCAACCGCCACCATCCGCTCAAGGCTTGATGGCGGCACATCGGATGCGGGCGGAGAAGCTGAAGCGACAGAGGGAGCGGACGCGGCGGGCCGGGATTCGTCGGCGGTATCGGGCGGCCCATCGTCCTTGCGTTCAATCGTTGGAATTCTCATGTTTCACGGTCTTCCCGGGGCAAATCGCAAAAAATCAATATCTGGATTACGCGGCGTTCACGGCGCTCGTCGGTGTGTTGTGCCACGCGGACCCGCCGAGGAAAAGCTCTCGTGGCCGCAAAGGCCTCGCCAGAAGCGTATTGACAAACCCGGCCTCAATCGTGGAAGTCGCAGCTCCCTGGAAGAATGACATGCCTGATCGCAACCCCGTCACGCCCGCCCGCATCTGGTTCCGTTTTCTGCGTCTGCACCAACGTGGGCACGCAGCGATGTCGCACCGTCTGCGGGCACTCGGGCTTTCGGTGGCCCAGTTCGACCTGCTCTCGACGCTGACCGAGAGCGAAGGCATCACCCAGCGCGATCTGGCCGAGCGGCTCTACGTGACCAAGGGCAATGTTTCCGGCCTGGTCGACCGGCTGGTCGAGGCCGGGCTGGTGGACCGGCGCGGCATTCCGGGCGATCGGCGCTCCTATGCGCTACACCTGACCGAGGCCGGCCACCGCGCCGCCGAAGTCGGCATGGAGGCCCAGCAACACTTCGTGCGCGAGACGGTCGGGCAATTGCCGGCGTCGGATCTTGAAATGCTCGATCAGGTGATCTCGCGCTGGCGCGAAACCTTCAAGACGCTCGATTCACGTGCCGCAGGGGGTGCTACAGGGGCCAAACCAGCCTCCCCTCGTCCACCCAAGCGATAGCCGGCGGTTAGCACGGTCCTCGATCTGGCAGTTTGGAGCAAGGGTCAAAACAGCCGGATTTTGCGCAAGCGGCGCGCGTTTGAGCGAAAACTCGACCCAAAAAATGCTTTTTCCTTCCCGAAACCCGCGTTAACGGCGCATCCGCCTTGATTTTTCCACTTTTCGGCCCAAGGCTGCCCACGATGCGCAGCTCAATAGCGCGAATGCCCGATGTGCGATCATCCAGGGCAAACAGAAAGTGGGAAACGCCAATGATGCCGGCCTCTATTTTTGCGGAAGCCCTTCGGAACGAAGACGCACCGCAGGGTGCGCGCGAATATTCTCCAACCCGGGAAAGCCTTGCAACCCGCGAGCACGTCGATCGTCACTACCCCGCGATTGCGCTGCCGGCGCTGGCCGCAGCAACCCACCGCATTGTCGCGCGCCGGACCGCGCGTCTCGCGGCGGCTTCAGCACCCGCGCGGCATCCGACCACGGATGCCCACGACTAATGCCCAAGACTAATCCCGACAAGACGAAGGGCTGCCCCTGACGCGGCTGCCCCGAGCGCTCGAGACCAACACGCGGTGACTGGGCCACTCCCGCCCCCCGGGGAGACGGCCTACAGAGACAAAAAAGGCGACCCAACGGTCGCCTTTTTCACATTCCATGGGTTACCTTGCTTGCCAGTGCGGCCTGCCCGCCAACATCGGGACTGCCTTATCAGCGCATGGCCTTGATCAGCGAACCACAACCTTGGCGCCAACCTTGACCCGGTTGTAGAGGTCGATCGCGTCGATGTTGTGCATGCGGATGCAGCCGAGCGACACCGGTTGACCGATCATCTCCGGCTCGTTCGTGCCATGGATGCGATACTCGGTGTCCTTGCCCTTCTCATCGTAGAGATAGATGCCGCGCGCACCGAGCGGGCTGTTCGGCCCTCCGGGAACAACGCCAGGAAGACCGGGCACCATTTTCCGAGCCGTGGGGCCCGGCGTCCACGACGGCCACTCGATCTTGCGACCGATGGTGGCCGTACCGGACCACTGATGCGCGTCCTGGCCGGGGGAAATCTCGTAGCGCAGCACGGTATTGCCGCCTTCCTCCACGAAATACAGGAAGCGGGCATCCGAATCGACGACCACGGTGCCCGGGGTTTTCTCGCCGGTCGTATTCGGCATGCGGAAGCGGGCACGGGACGGATCGAGATCGCGGTTGAAGGATTTGGGCGCCAGCGCCAGCAATTCAACATCCCGCGACGACAGCGTCGGGTCCGGGAAACTGGCGTAGTTGCAGGCCCCTGCGGTGAGGCAGAGCGCGAGAACCGTGAGCGGGCGAAACAATCGGGAAAACATGGTGTTCATGGCCGGAGAAAAACAGAGGAAGGTTGCGCTTTGCTTAACGCCTTGTGAATCGTTGTCATAGTGCATCAAAGACACAGTCGCGCCAAGAGCGTTTTCCCGATCAAGCCGTTGCCGGCTGATCCAAGAAAATGCGTTGAAGCATAGGCAGTTGGCGCGAGGGGCCTCATCCGGTCAGGTCGAATTGCGCGCTGGGAGCGTTTTTCCTTGACCGGAACCTGCGCCATCCCACACCAATGGCGCGCCACACCAACAACCGGGGACCGCCTGTGACGACGCTTCTGATCTCCGACCCGCTCTTTCTCGATCATGCCATGCCCGCCGGTCACCCCGAGCGGCCGGACCGGCTGCGCGCGGTCGAAAAAGCGCTCGCGGCACCGCGGTTTTCCGCCCTCAGGCGCGAGGGCGCCGCGCCGGGCGAAATCGAGCTGGCCTTGCTGGCGCATCCGGAAGACTACATTCGCGAAATTGCCGCGCAGGCCCCGAGCGAAGGGCTGGCTTTTCTTGATGCCGATACCTCGATGTCGCCGGGATCGCTACCGGCGGTGGTCGCGGCGATGGGCTCGGCCCGGCGCGCGGTTGATGCCGTCATCGGCGGCGAGGTCGCCAATGCCTTCATCGCTTCACGCCCGCCCGGCCACCACGCCGAGCGCGAAACCGCGATGGGGTTCTGCCTGTTCAACACCATGGCGGTCATGGCCCGGCTGGCCCAGCAGAGGGGCGCCCGCCGCGTCGCCATCGTCGATTGGGATGTCCATCACGGCAACGGCACGCAGGATATCTTCTGGGCGGACAAGGAGGTCCTGTTCGTTTCCAGCCACGAAATGCCGCTCTACCCCGGCACCGGCGCCCGGGATGAGCGCGGCGAATACGGCGGGATCGTCAATGTGCCCCTGCGCGCGGGGGATGACGGCGCGGTGTTCCGCGATGCCTTCGAGACCGTGGTTTTCCCACGCCTTGTCGCGCACCAGCCGGATATCATCCTGATTTCGGCGGGTTTCGACGCCCATCGGCGCGATCCGCTCGCCAATCTCCGGCTTGAGGCGCAGGATTTCGCCTGGGCCACCGAAAAGCTGATGGGGCTTGCGGCAAGGATGTGCGGCGGGCGCATCGTCAGCCTGCTCGAAGGGGGGTATGACCTCGAAGGGCTTTCAACCTCGGTTGCCGCGCATGTTGAAACGCTGATGGGGGCGTGAACGCTTCGTTTCCCCGGCCTGAATGGAAAGATCTGGCATGAAGAACGCTCGTGAACTCCCCCGGCTCGATCTCGACACCCAGGATTTTCAGCAGATCAAGGCGTTGCGCAAGCTGCGCCCCGCACATATCAAAATCCCACCAACAACCAGTTTCGGGGCCAAAGTTGCCGACAAGGTTGCCGAAATCGTCGGCTCCTGGCGCTTCATCATCCTTCAAAGCGTGCTGCTCACGCTCTGGATCACCGCGAACATCGTCGCCTATTGGCAGCACTGGGATCCCTATCCCTTCATCCTGCTCAACCTCGTGCTGTCGTTTCAGGCCGCCTATGCCGCGCCGATCATCATGATGAGCCAGAACCGGCAGGCCGAAGTCGACCGCCGCAACGCCGAGAACGACTACCGGATCAACGTGAAGGCCGAGCTTGAAATCGAGCTTCTACACAACAAGATCGACGCCCTCCGGGAGCAGGAAATCCTGCATCTGATCCGAACGATCGAGCAGCTTTCGGCGCGATTGAGCCGGGAGGAACACGCAAACCGCGAGCCGCAAACCGCGGTCCCGGGCAGCAAGCCATAGCGCCCTCTGCGGACCTGCCGTTACAGCGCTTCGGTGCCGTCGATCTCGATCCCGAAGGCCGAAAGCCCGACAAACGCCCGCGCCCCCCCCGCCGAAAGATTGCGGATCGACGAAACCCCGAGATCGCGCAGGATCTGCGCCCCGAGCCCGACTTCACGCCAGGCCTGCCGGCGGATCAGATCCGAGCTGGTCGTGGCGTCAAATCCGGCTTTCGGCACGCCGGCAGTGCCATCGCGCAGGTAGATCAGCACGCCGCCGCCCTCGGCCTTGAAGCGCGCCAGCGCCGCCTCGATCGTCTTGCCGCCGCCGAACACATCGGTGAGCGCATTGGCACGATGCAGCCGCGTGAGCACGCCGCGCCCGTCGCCGATATCGCCATGCACCAGCGCGATATGCTGCACCTCGTCGAACGGCGTCGAAAAGGCATAGCCGGTCAGCTTGCCGATCGCGGTTTCCACCGGGAAGGTCGCGACGCGCTCGACCAGCTTTTCCCGCGCCTGGCGGTAGGCGATCAGATCGGCGATCGTGATCAGCGTCAGCCCGTGCTTCTTGGCGAAATCGGTGACCTGCTTGCCCTTGGTCACGGTGCCGTCATCGTTGACGAGTTCCGAGATCACGCCGACCGACGGCAGGCCCGCGAGCACGCAGAGATCAACCGCCGCCTCGGTGTGGCCCGAACGCATGAGCACGCCGCCATCCCGGGCGATCAGCGGAAAAATATGCCCGGGGCGGACAAAATCGCCGGCCTGCACGTTGCCGTTGGCCAACGCGCGGACGGTGCCCGTCCGCTCCTCGGCGGAAATCCCGGTGGTCAGCCCCTCGCGGTAATCGATCGACACCGTGAACGCGGTGGTATGCGCGCTGTCGTTGACCGCCACCATCGGGTCGAGCCGCAGGCGGCGGGCATCCTGAACCGTGATCGGCGCGCAGACGATGCCCGAGGTGTGGCGCACGATGAAGGCCATCTTCTCCTGCGTGCAGAGCGAGGCGGCGACGACGAGATCGCCCTCGCCTTCGCGATCATCATCATCGGTGACGACGACGATCTGCCCCTCGGCAATCGCCTTGATCGCCGCCTGAACCCTGAGACTGGTCTCGTGCATGGAAAGTCCTCTGGATTGGGCGGCAAGGATACGGAACTCGCCCCCGAGAAAATCGTTCGGCGTCACCGCGCCGCCGGTGGCCTTGGCGATCCGCTCGGCGGCGTCGCGCCCGATCCATGGCGCGTCATCCTTGCATAACTGCGTGATGCTGGCGGGCGACAGGCCCACCTTCGCGGCAAAGTCGACGCGCTTGGTCTTGGATTTGGCGAGCCAGGCGGAAAGCTTCATGCCTCAAGGATGGGAGATAAAACACCTAGCTGTCAATGAAACATCTCCCAGAAGCGGAAATAATTTTAATGAGAATAAAATTTAACCGACGGGGCTACAGATTTCCACCTGAAATCCGTTGAGATCCCGCACATAGGCGACGATCTGTCCCCAGGGCTTTTCCTTCGGCTCGAGCAACGGCAGCGCCCCGGCAGCAACGGCCTTGTGGAAGGCACCGGCGACATCCTCGGTGACAAAGGCGATTTCGCTCGCTGCGGGCAGCTTGTTGGGCCGCATCGGCATGAAATCAAACCCGCCGTCCGCCGCCAGAAAACTCTCGGCACAAAACGCCAGGGTGGTCTCGCCGGTCGCGAGCGTTCCGAACTCAGCCCCCTCGGTCATCATGCCGCGGGTGCAGCCGAAGGCGCGCTCGTAGAATTCGAGCGTCACCGCCACATCCGGCACGTAGTGGATCACCCAGCCCAGTTTCATGTTGTCCTCGATTTTATGTTCTTTATTTGTTCTTATTTGATTGCGCCTTGCCGCGCAACCGCTTTCCGACTTCCACCCGAGATTTTTCGGGCGTTCAACCCATCTGCCCGCGGTGCCGCAGAAAATGGTCCGCCAGCACGATGGCCATCATCGCCTCGCCCACCGGCACGGCGCGAATGCCGACGCAGGGGTCATGCCGGCCCTTGGTGAGAATTTCGGTTTCGTTGCCAAAGCGATCCACGGTGTCGCGCGGCGTCAGGATCGAGGACGTCGGCTTGACGGCAAAGCGCGCGACGATCGGCTGCCCGGTCGAAATACCGCCGAGAATGCCGCCGGCATGGTTGGCCATGAACACCGGCCTGCCGTCGTTGCCGATCCGCATGGTATCGGCGTTTTCCTCGCCCGTGAGTTCCGCCGCGCCAAACCCCGCGCCGATCTCGACGCCCTTGACCGCGTTGATCGACATCATCGCCGCCGCAAGATCACTGTCGAGCTTGCCATAGATGGGAGCGCCGAGGCCGGCCGGAACGCCTTCCGCGACGATCTCGATCACCGCGCCGATCGAGGAACCCGATTTGCGGATGCCATCGAGATAGTCCGCGTAAAAAGCCGCCGCCTTGGCATCCGGGCAGAAGAACGGGTTGTTGCCAACCTCGTCCCAGTCCCAGTTGCCGCGATCGATCTTGTGCGGGCCCATCTGCACGAGGGCACCGCGCACGCGGCAGCCCGGCATAACCTTGCGGGCGATGGCGCCTGCGGCAACGCGGCAAGCCGTCTCGCGCGCCGAGGAGCGCCCGCCGCCGCGCGGATCGCGGATGCCATACTTGGCGTCATAGGTGAAATCGGCGTGCCCCGGACGATAGGCGGTCGAGATCGCCGCGTAGTCCTTCGAGCGCTGGTCGACGTTCTGGATCAGCAGGCCGATCGAGGTGCCGGTGGTGCGCTGGATGCCATCGCTTTCGGTGAAGACGCCGGAGAGGATTTTCACCGCGTCCGGCTCCTGGCGCTGGGTGGTGAATTTCGACTGGCCGGGGCGGCGGCGATCGAGATCGGCCTGAATATCGGCCTCGGTCAGCGCGATCAGCGGCGGGCAGCCATCGACGACGCAGCCGATAGCCGGACCATGGCTCTCGCCGAAGGTGGTGAACCGAAACAGATGCCCGAAGGAATTATGTGACATGAGCGGGGTTTAGCGTGAACCGAGCGCGATGTCCAAGGGGGCTCAACGAACCTCGATCGGGATTCGGTACTTGCGGACCACGCGGGCACCATTGTCGGATTGATCGGGCTCGATGACCTGCGCGAATTCGATCTGATCGCTGCCCTTGTACCCCTTCTTCGAGGTATAGAAGATACGGATCACTTTGCCGCTCACGTTCCCGCATTTGCTGTTTTGGCCACTGGCGTCTTCGAGCTTGATTTCAGCCTTGCCATGCTGGGGCGGCACCTCGATATGAACCGTACCCTCCGGCTTGATCTTGCACTCACGCGTGTCGAGTTTGGCGAGACGGATAAGCGCCTTGGGCTTGCCGGAGTCGACCGGAACGGGACCGGGGGCCGCGATCGCCGCAGTGCACGAGACGAGCAGCAACCCGAAAAACAGCGCCCGCATCCTTCAAATCCTCTCAAATACTGGGAGATACCGCTCACAATCGGCAAAAAAGGCCCGGATTCTCCGCGCCGGCGGCGCTCTATTTCACGGTGATCGCGTAGCTGTAGCGCGTCGACCGCATTTTCTGGCTTTCGGCAAAGGCGAAGGAGAGGAAGTCGACGCTCGCGGCATCCGGCCCGCGATAGCCCGCCCTCGGGGTGTAGTAGACCACGAGAAGGTTGGATTCGATGCGCCCGCAGCGCCCCGCATTCAGGACACGGCGCTCCTCGACCACCTCGACCTTGCCGTGTTCCGGCTGCTGCGCCACACGCGGCTGCGGCACGGCGGAGGGCGCGCAGGTGAAGGTGTTGTAGGTGCCGATGCTGCCGATAACGCTGCGCTTGCCGGCGGAAACGGCCACCCTGAAGTCTTCCGCCATCGCGGGCGCGGCAACGGCGAGCCACGCGGCGGCCACCGCGAGGCGCAGAATATCCTTGCGAACCATGATCTCCTTGCAAACCATGGCGCGCCTCATTTCACGATCAGGGTAATGTTGTCGGTGGCCGTCGTCAGCGCCGGAGCATCGGTGAACTTGTTGTACTGAAAATCGACCCGGATCGTATCGGTGCCACGGAAGCCCGGTCGCGGGGTGTAGTAGACATTGCGCGCCCAGCCCTGGATCTTGCCGCAATTGTCGCCATTCACCACGCGGCGCTCCTCCAGGATTTCGACCTTGCCGTTGCCGGGCGGTGTCACCAGCTTGCCGGTGGGGATCGCGCCAAAGGTGCAATTCTCGGAATCGTACATCGCAAAGCTCGAAACCAGCGTCCGCTTGCCGGCGGAGACGTTGAAGCTGAGATCGCGGGCGAGGGCACCCTGGCTTGCCAGAACAACGGCGGCGAGCCCGGCGGCAAAGGCCGAAAATCGGATCGTCATGAAAACCTCCGGATGAAACACCCGGAGGGTATAAAGGCTGACGTGCCTGCGCAAGCAGGCCGAATAGGAATTTACTCAGATTCTATCCGTGTGGTATTTCCGCCATACGCTGAGCCGGTGCCCCGCCCCAGATCGTATTGGCGGGGATGTTCTCGCCCTTCATCACCAGCGTCAGCGAATGCAGGCGCGCGTAGTCTCCCACCTTGGTGTCGTAGAGCACGGTCGAGAACGAGCCGATCGACACGCCATGGCCGATCTCGACACGCCCGACCTTCATCACCCGATCCTCGTAGAGGTGCGTCTGGAGGCACGACAGATCGTTCATCGCCACGTGATCGCCGATGGTGACGCAATCGAACTCGGTGATATCGGTGGTGTCCATGTAGACGCCCTTGCCGATTTTCGTCCCGAACATCCGCATGAACATCGGCAGGAACGGCGTGCCGCGCAAATGCTCGAGCAGCACCTTGCCGCCAAGGCCCCAGTAGAGCACGGCCACCGCTTCGGTCTTCATCGCCCACCACGACCACATCGGCTTGGCGACCGGCTTGTAGACCCCCATCAGCATCCATTTGATCGCGCAGACCGCAAACACCATGATGATCGGCATCACCATGCTGGCGGCGACGAACCAGCCGATCATGGCCAGGTAATCGCCGCGATCTTCCGCCGGATTGATGAAGCCGTAGACCGCGATCGAGCCCAGCGTCAGGAACATCATCGTCGGGAAGGTGGTGTGCAGCGCCTCGAAGACGGCACGCCACAGCTTCATGCGGAAAGGCGGCTCGTAGGTCCAGTTCTTGCCGATATCGCCGAACTGCTGGCGAACCGGGAACTTGATCGGGGGCGAGCCGAACCAGGTCGAGTTCTTCTCGGCGAGACCATCGTCCGGCGCGCGCGATTTCACCCCGATCAGGCTGCCTTCCTGGAGGTGCGCGCCATGCGCGATCACCGCGTTGTTGCCGACGAAAACCCGGTCCTCGATTTTGGTCTTCTTGAAGGTCACCCAGCCGCGATGGATATCCTCGTCGCCGAGCGAACATTCATCGGCCATGAAGCTGCCCGCGCCGATCGAAATCAGGTCGTAGCGCGCGCCGATATTGGTCGAGATTTCCGCGCCCTTGCCGATCCGGCACCCCATGAGGCGGTACCAGCCCCGCATATAGACCGTGGCGTAGAGCGAGGAGAGCGTATCCAGCGACACCTCGGTCGCCAGATTGATCGTCCACTGGCGGAAGTAGAGCCAGGAATTGAGCGAATAGGTGCCTTCCTGCAGCCGGCGCGGCATCAGCGTCCAGCGGATCATGATGACGAAGGCGATGGTGAAGACGACCAGCGCCGCGCCCATCACCCAGGCGACGACCGGGAGCACATGGTACCATTCCACGACCGGCAGGTTGTCGACCAGCAGGCTCTCGAACCGGTCGAAGACGTAGAAGGCCGGGAACAGCGGCATCAGGCCGATCGCCGAAAAGGCGAGGATCATCAGGCCGTAGACCCAATATTGCAGGTGCCGCCAGATCGGCCCCGGCAGCGATTTCTCCGGCAGGGCGGCGATATCGACCATGCCGATCTTCCGGGCGGGCGAACCGTCCCAGATCTCGCCCGGCGCGACGCTCTGGCCTTCCTTGAGCGCGGTCATGTCCTCGATGCGCGCATCATCCCCGATCACGCAGCCCGAGGGCACGATCGTCTGGTTGCCGATATAGGCATCGCGACCGATCGTCACCTCGCCGATGACCAGCTCTCCGGCGATGATTTCGGCATTGGCGACATTGGCCTTGTGGCCGACCGAGGCACCCGAGCCGATCCTCACCAGATCAATGGCACCGAACTCCGCATGGGCGATCATCACGCCGGAGCCGATCTTGCCTCCGAGCAGCCGAAGATAAAGCCGCATGATCGGCGAATTGGCGAGATAACTCGGATGCACCAGCGCATTGAGGCGATGAACGAACCACCAGCGATAGAAATAGACGCCCCACAACGGGTAACGCCCCGGCTTGGTGCGCCCGATCACCAGCCATTTGAGCGCGACCACGAGGAACAGCGTGCCGAACTTGATGCCGACATAGGTGCCGCACAGCACCCCGACCGTGTTCCAGAATGTCAGATCCTTCTCGTTCACGATCATGAACGCGATGAAAACGCCGAGCCATTGCAGGGTCGAGACCGACAGAATGAGCGGCATCGCCAGCGCCTGCGCCACGCCGCAGGCAAAGCGGCGCGCAAATGGCGGCGGGGCGAACGACAGGTCCGGCGGCGGCGCATCCGATTTGACGAAGCGCTCGTCCAGCATCGCGGCGATCTTGCGAAATGTGCGCAGCTGGTAGATGTCCTGCAAGGTGATGCCGCTGAACTGCGGCGTCTCGCGGACAAGCGAGATGAACTGCGCCGCGATCAGCGAATGCCCGCCCAGGTCCATGAAGAAATCGGCGTCGAAGGTGATCGCGCGGCCCGGAAGCACCTTTTTCGCCGCCACCAGCAGCAGCGCCTCGGTCTCGGTGGCGGGGTGCTCTTCCTCGCTGGCGTCGATGACAACCTCGGACAAGGTCATCGCCTTGAGCGCCTTCCGATCGGTCTTGCCCGAAATCAGCCGCGGCAGCGATTCCACCGGCTCGAACCGCTCGGGGATCATGTAGGCCGGCAGGCGGCGCTTGAGTTCCTCGCGCAACGTCGTCGCGACGATGATGCTTTCGGCCTCCGGCACGACGAACGCCACCAGGCGGTCGATGCCGCCTTCGCTGCGCACGACGACCGCGGCGGCGAGCACATCGTCGGTATCGGCGAGCGCGCTCTCGATTTCACCGAGCTCGACCCGGAAGCCGCGGATCTTCACCTGGTCGTCAATGCGGCCATGGAACGCGATATTGCCGTCGGAATTGAGGCTGACCGCATCGCCGGAACGGTACAACACCGGATCATGCCGCGCGTCGCCGAACCCGGCCTCGATGAACGGGTTGGGGATGAATTTTTCCGCCGTCAGTTCCGCGCGTGCGAGATATCCCGCGGCGATGCCGGGCCCGCCGATCAGCAATTCGCCTTCCTGGCCGGGGCCGAGCAGCGTCATCGCGTCATCGACGATATAGCAGGTGTAGTTCGGGATCGGCCGACCGATGGTCACCGGGCGGCCGGGGTAGACTTCCTCGGCGGTAGCGACCACGGTCGCCTCGGTCGGGCCGTAGGTATTGAAGATCCGCCGGCCCGGCTTCGACCAGCGTTCGACGATCGCGGGCGGCAGCGCCTCGCCGCCCAAGAGGATCAGCCGGAGGCCGGGAATATCCTGCGGGATCACCGAAAGCAGCGTCGGCACGGTGTCGATCACCGTCACCCGCGCTTCGTCCATCAGCGCCGGCAGCCGATCGATATCGGCCATGATCTCGGGCGTGGCGACATAAAGCGTCGCGCCGACGAGATACGGCACCCAGATTTCTTCCATCGACAGATCGAAGGCGACCGAGGCGCTCTGGAACACCACGTCCTCGCGCGTGAACCCGTAGACCGCATTCGCCGAGCGCAGGAAATGGCAGATATTGGCGTGTGAGATCACGATGCCTTTCGGCACGCCGGTGGAGCCGGAGGTATAGATCAGATACGCCGGATCTTCGGGCGTGGCCGCGACCGGCGTCGCCGTCTCCATCTCGTTGACGGCCAGCAGCATCTCGGCGGCATGGAGCGGAAAATCGAGCGCACGCGCCTTGGTCAGCCCGACCTCATCGGTCACAAGCCCGATCCCGGCAGCGTCCTGAAGACAGGTCCCGATCCGCTCGACCGGCGCATCGGCATCGAAAGGCAGAAAGGCGGCGCCGCTTTTCGCGATCGCGACCTGCGCCAGCAGAAGGTCGATGCCGCGCGGCATCCACAGGCCGATGACCTTGCCCGGCCCAGCCCCCAGCGCCGCCAGCTTCTCTGCCGCGCGATCGGTCGCGGCATCGGCCTCGCGCCAGGTGACGACCCGCGCGCCGGAACGATAGAGGACCTTGTCCCCTTCGAGCGCGGCGCTGGCTGAAAAAATCCCGGCGAGAACCTCGTCGCGGCACAAAGATGGATCACGCAGGCCGGCAAGAAACGCAAACACCCCGTCCTTCGCCACGAGCGGCGCTTCAGCACTCTTCATCTTGTCTCCGATTGCCTGACATCAGGCGGATTTCCCCGTCGCGCGTGATAAACGCCCAATATAGGCCGCCTAGTCAATCCGGCAGCATCCCCGCAAACCACAATTTGCATAAAAAATGCAGCCCTGCTGATGGATGGCGCGACATCGGGATGGACATTGCCCCGGTGGGGCTGAACCCTGCCTGAATGCGGCGATCGCATGGGACGCGGCATGCACCGCCGATGGCCGCTGCCGCAGCCCCGCACCGGTTTGGCCGGCGTGAAGCCGTTCAGGCGAGAACCTTTTCAGGCGTGGGGCGGCTCAAAGCTGGGGCTGCTCAGGCATGTCCTGGCCCCGGCAGCCATTGCGCCGCACCATCGGCGAAATGCAGCACCTTGCCCTGCCAGATCTTGGCGTTGACGGCCTCCGCCGGGGCGACCGCGCCGTGAAGAACCATCATCACCCGGGCGATGCCGCCATGCGCGACGACGCAGGCATCCTCCTTGATCGTCGCCAGCCAGGCCCCGACCCGCTCCGCCACCATCGCGTAGCTTTCGCCGCCCGGTGGTTGATGCCCCCAGCCATCGAGGTCGCGATCCCGCACACCGATCGGATCCCGCGTGCGGACTTCCGGCCAGGTCCGGCCCTCCCAGCTTCCGAACCCGATCTCGCGGAGCCGTTCGTCCGGCTGGTAATCGGCCGGATCAAGACCGACGGCACCGCGCAGGATCTCGATGGTCTGCCGGGTGCGGATCATCGGGCTGGCATAAAACGGCAATCTGGCGATGGCTTGCGCATCCGCTTCGCCGCCGACCAGCCCCGAGAGATGGCGCGCGACGACAGCAGCCTGCCGACGCCCTCTGGCATTGAGCGCGATATCGGTGTGTCCCTGCAGGCGACCTTCGCGATTCCAGTCGGTCTCGCCATGGCGGATGAAATAGAGGCGCGGCATAAGCGGGCTTACTGGATCACCACTTTGGTGCTCACTTCCCGGATCTCGCCGGTCGGATAGACGAGGCGATAGACGAAGGTGTCCTCGCCCTTGAAGCGGCGGTCGGCCCGGTAGAAAACGCCGAGCCCATACGGCGAGGTGCCGATGCAATTGCCCTTCGGCGCGCCCGGAACCGCCCTGAGATTGATGGCGTTGGGCCGCGTGACGACCTTGCCGCTCTTGGGCGGCGTCGGGATTTCAAGCCTGGGATTGACGCCGACCTTGCAATCTTTCGACAGCGTCAGATAGGTGCCGAGAAAGGTTTCAAACCCGACGCGGCCCTTACGCTCCACCTCGGTCTTGACGATTTTCACCTGGCCCGGCGCGG
>CAZNAT010000062.1:18667-20354 GCA_964571245.1 uncultured Methylobacterium sp. | reverse complement strand
GCGATCAGTTCGGCGATCTTGGCCTTGTCGGTCACGCCGCCGGAACGCGCGACTTCCTTGCCACCCTTGAAAACGAGAATGACCGACTGGTTGGCGACGTTGTGCGCCTTCTTGAATTCGGTATCCATATCGAAATCGACAACAAAGGCGGTGAGTTTCCTGAACTCCGGGGTCGCCGCAAGCTCGTTGAATACCAATTCCTGCTTCTTGCAGACCGGGCACCACTCGGCATGCACGTGCACCAGCACAGGCTTGGCGCCCTTCATCGCCGCGTCAAAACCGGCCTTGGTATAGGCGGTAAACCCCGAAGCGAGGGCAAGCGCCGGCCCCCCGAGGCTCGCGCCGCCAATCAGCGTTGCGGCGCCAAAAGCCGCGAGCGCGCCCAGCAGGGTGCGGCGGGAGCGTGGGCGGGAGGAATTTGCGCGGATCGAGGTCATCGGGGTTTTCTCCAGGAGAGGTAGGGCGGCGTTTAAGAGCTTCGCGATATTTTTTTGAGGCTGGGCGGTGTTTCCCGTCGCCTCAGTCCCTGAACCATGCCCGGGATCCGCCCTGGCTGTCACATCACGTCCTGCCGTCTCCGGATCACAATTGCGTTGGAAAAACCGTGAACGCCCTGAATATGACGGCGGCACCGGTCTGCCGGCATGCATTGGGACTTTCTGTGGCCTTGTTTCGATGCTAACCGGAATCATCATGGCTTTTTGGCGCGCTGCGCCGTTGTTCCGGGATTGGCTCGAAAGAATGGATCGCTTCAACCGTTCGGTGTTTTCTTCCTATTTCGGCGGTGGCGCAGCGGTGTCCGGAAACGCGCCTTCCGGTCTCGTGCTTGGTCGGCCAGCTGCGTTTCGTGCCGTTCTGGTCGCGGCGGCGCTTGCCCTCGCCCTTCCCGCGGTCCCCGGCCCGGCCCATGCCGCAACCCCCGCCATCGCCAGGAACGTGGCAGGCGTTGGCGCCTCCGGACATTTCCTTGCAGGGGTGGTCGCCAATTCGGCGCGCGATACAACGGCGGCGGCGGAATATTTCCGGGAAGCGCTGAAGGCCGATTCCCGCAATGCGGGCCTGCTGGATCAGGCATTCCTGTCTGAGCTGGTCGATGGCAACATCGAGGAAGCCTTCAAGCTGGCCGAGCGCGCCATCCAGCGTGACAAGACCAATGCGCTGGCGCAGGTGGCGCTCGGCGTCCGGGCGTTGAAGACGGGGCGCTACGAGCGGGCCCGCATCAGCTTCGAAAAGGCCGGCGGCACTGTCCGTGATGCTGACCTGACGATCGCGATGTTGCGTGCCTGGGCGCTGGTCGGCGCGGGGGATGTTTCCGGCGCGCTGCAGGGCGTGGAGCGCTTCAAGGACAACGAATTGCGCGGCTATCGCGATTTCATCGCCGGGTTGATGGCGGATATCGGCAAGCGCCCGGCCGAAGCGGAAACCCGTCTGGCCGCGGCCTACAAGACCGAGAGCGGCGTTATGCGCGTCACCGATGCCTATGCGCGGGTGCTCTCGCGCCGCGGCAAGATCGACGAGGCCAAAGCGGTGGTGGCGCAGTGGCGCGCCCGCAACGTCAACCAGCCCTATCTCAACGACCAGTTCCGGGCGCTCGAAAAGGGCCAGCCGCTGCCGCCGCTGGCGGGCACGGTTCTCGAAGGCGCGGCGGAGGTGTTCTACGGTCTCGGTGCGGTTGGATCGGCCTCCC
>CAZNAT010000062.1:0-18657 GCA_964571245.1 uncultured Methylobacterium sp. | reverse complement strand
TGACGGCGGTGATCTATCTGCAGCTTGCCCATTACCTCGCCCCGAAAGACGACGTGATCACGATCACGCTCGGCGAGTTCTTCGAACAGTTGCGGCAAAATACCCGATCGGCGGCGATCTACGCCACGATTCCGGCCAGCTCCCAGCTTTCCAACCGGGCGGCGATCGGCCGGGCGACCTCGCTCGAGCGGCTCGAAAAATCCGACGAGGCGATCGCTGTTCTCCGGACCTTGCTCGCGGCGCATCCCGAGGATACCGAAGCTTCCGATGTGCTGGGATCCATCCTGCGCTCGAAAAAGCGCTGGGTTGAATCGATCGACGTCTATGACGCGGCGATCAAGGCCGTCGGCACGCTGGAGCCGCGGCACTGGCCGCTGCTGTTCGGCCGGGCGATCGGCTACGAACGCTCCAAGCAATGGCCGAAGGCGGAAGCCGATTTTCTTGCCGCGCTGGCGCTGCTGCCGCCCAAACCCCGTTCGCCCCGGGACGCGGCGGAACGGGCGCAGGTGATGAACTATCTTGCCTATTCCTGGGCCGATATGCATATGAACATCGACAAGTCGTTTGAAATGCTGCGCGAGGCGGTGGCTCTGTCGCCGGGCGACGGCGCGATCGTCGATTCGCTGGGCTGGGCCTTCTACCGCCTCGGTCGCTACACCGATGCCGTGCGCGAACTGGAGCGGGCGGTCCTGCTCAAGGCCGGCGACCCGACGATCAACGACCATCTGGGCGATGCCTACTGGAAGGTCGGTCGTCGGCGCGAGGCCTTTTTCAAGTGGAGCCAGGCGCTGGCGCTCAATCCCGAGCCGGAAGAGATCGAAAAAATCACCAGGAAGCTGGAGACAGGGCTTGAGGAAGGTCCGGCTGCCAATGCCGCGCCGGCCAAGCCCAACGGCGGCTGAGCCCGCCTGCCGGATGCCATGCTGCGGGATCTCGCACCAGCCAAGATCAACCTTTTCCTGCACATCCTCGGACGGCGGGAGGATGGCTACCATCTTCTCGAAAGCCTCGTCGGTTTCGCCGATTTTGGCGATGAACTCGCGCTGGAACCGGGGCCGGGGCCCTCCCTGAGCCTGGAGGGGCCGATGGCGGCGGCGCTGGGCGATGCCAGCGCCGCGACGGTTGCGCTCCGGGGTGCCGGGGTGGCCGGTTCGGACGACAACCTTGTGCTGCGCGCTGCCCGGTTGTTTCAGGAGGTCTTTGCCGGCAGCGTTTCCGGGCATTTCACGCTCAGCAAACATCTGCCGGTAGCCTCGGGGATCGGCGGCGGCTCCTCGGACGCGGCGAGCGCGCTCAGGCTGCTGTGCCGGGCGAACCAGATCCCGACGACCACGCCGCAGGTTGCCGCGATCGCCCGGCAACTCGGCGCCGATGTCCCGGTCTGTCTGGAGGCGAAGCCGCGGCTGATGCGCGGGATCGGCCACGAGCTTGGTCCGGTCCTGACCTTTGTCGAGTATCCGGCGGTGCTGATCCATCCGGGCGTGGCGGTGAAGACGCCATCGGTGTTCGCCGCGCTCAAGCTCAAGCCCGGCGAGCGGTACGTTCCGCCGGGGCTGGTCGATGTTCCGGTTTCCGGCAACGATGCGCTCGTCCGCCTCCAGAGCGCAACCCGCAACCATCTTGAGCCGGCGGCGATCGGGATCGCCCCGAAAATCCGCCGCGTGATCCAGGCCATCGAAGCCGAGCCCGGCTGCCGGTTCGCGCGCATGTCCGGTTCCGGCGCGACGTGCTTTGGCCTGTTCGAGACGGATGCGGCCGCGCTGAACGCCGCGCAGTCGATCAAGGCGATCCATTATCGCTGGTGGGTTCGGCCGTGCCGGATACAAATACCCCTCTGAACCAAATACAAGGCAGGGAGCAGCATGATTTCAACCGCCTATATCCGTACCATGGCGCGCTACAATCGCTGGCAGAACCAGTCGATTTTCGGTGCTGCCGATACGCTCACCGATGCGGCGCGCCGGGAAGATCGCGGCGCGTTCTTCAAGTCGATTGAAGGCACGCTCAATCACCTGCTCTGGGGCGACATGATGTGGTTGCACCGGTTTGCCGCGACGCCGAGGCCATCCGGCGGCATTGCCGGCTCGGCCTCGCGCATCCCGGATTGGGATCAGCTCAAGGCCGAGCGGAAAGCCGTGGACGAGGCGATTCTCATCTGGTCGGAGGGGCTGGAGGAAGGCTGGCTCGCCGGCAACCTGACCTGGATTTCCAGCGCCGCCAGCCGCGAATTCACCAAGCCGAACTGGCTTCTCGTCGCGCATTTCTTCAATCATCAGACGCATCATCGCGGGCAGGCCCATGCGCTGCTCACGGCTGCGGGTGCGAAACCCGATGATACCGATCTGATGCTGCAGGACCCGGCGTAGGGCCGCGTCAATACGCCCGGCTGACGCAGAAATCGACGACCTCGTCGAGCGCGTCGCGCATCGGCGAGGCCGGGAACAGCGCCAGCGCGTCCTTGGCCATGGCGCCGTAGTGCCGGGCCCGCTCGACCGTATCTTCGAGGGCGCGGTGCTTTTTCAGGAGGTCAATGGCCCGCGCGAGTTCCGCGTCGCTGGAATTGCCGTTTTCCAGCGCGCCCTTCCAGAACGCGCGTTCCTCGTCCGAGCCGCGCCGGAAGGCGAGAACCACCGGCAGGGTAATCTTGCCCTCGCGGAAATCGTCGCCGACGTTCTTGCCGAGCTTGGCGGCGGTGCCGCCATAATCGAGCGCGTCGTCGATCAGCTGGAAGGCGATGCCGAGGTTGAGCCCGTAGGAGCGGCAGGCCTTCTGCGCATCCTCGGGCGCTTCCGAAAGGATCGGTCCCACTTCGGCGGCGGCGGCGAACAGCGCGGCGGTCTTGGCGCGAATGACCGCGAGATAGTCATCCTCGGTGGTGGAGGTGTTCTTGGCGGCGGCGAGCTGCATCACCTCGCCCTCGGCGATCACGGCGGCGGCGGTGGAGAGCACGTCGAGGCACTGGAGCGAGCCGACCTCGACCATCATCTTGAAGGCTTGCCCGAGCAGGAAATCCCCGACGAGGACGCTGGCCTCGTTGCCCCAGACCTTGCGGGCCGAGGGCCGGCCACGACGAAGATCGCTCTCATCGACGACATCGTCGTGCAGCAGGGTCGCCGTATGCATGAATTCGACGGAGGCCGCGAGCTTGATGTGCCCCTGGCCGGAGTAGCGGCTGAGCAGCGCGGTCGCCAGCGTCAGCATGGGCCTGAGGCGCTTGCCGCCGGAAGAAATCAGGTGCTGGGCCACCTCCGGGATCATGGTAACTTCGGAACCGGTCCGGGAAAGGATGGTTTCGTTGACGCGGGCCATGTCCTCGCGGGTGAGCGCGACCAGCCGATCGATATTTTCCGTGCCCGGCTTATCACCGAATGAGACGACGACGCCCACAGTCCTATCCCCCAAAAGACGGCCGATCCCGGATCAAGACGGCCTTGCTTACCTGCCGGAAATGACCGCGCAGGGGAATTCTACGCCGATTAGGCTTGCACGCTCGCGCCGCGAAATGCAACGTGAGCCTTCGCCGCAGGGTAAATTTCGTCGCGGCCGGGAGATTTTTCCGGCGCCAGAACGGGTCGGAAAGCCGGACAACGCCATGCCTGACACCAATGGGCCGGACACCAGCGGGTATGACAAGAGCGGGTGTGACAAGAGCGGCCCTTCTGTCACCGACGATCCGCTGTTTCAAGGCCACCTCCGGCTGCTGCAACCCGCAAGCGGCCATCGCGCCGGCACCGATGCGGTGCTGCTGGCCGCAGCGACGCCGCCGTTGTGCCGGCGGATCGCGGATCTTGGCAGCGCGACCGGTGTGGTGGGGCTGCGTGCCGCGCAGCTGAACCCGGATGCCAAGGTCACCCTGATCGAGCGCGAGCCCGCTCTGGTGGCTTTGGCGCGGGAGAACATCGACCGCAACGTCCTCACCGGACGTGTCTGCGTTCACCAGGGCGATGTTTTTCGTCTGGGCGGCGAAGCGGGTCTCAGGGAAGCCTTCGATTGCGTCTTGAGCAATCCGCCGTTCCTGAACCCCGGCGAAAGCCGGCCCTCCAGCGATCCGGCGCGCGCCCGGGCGCATGTTCTGGAGGGCGCGCTGACCGATTGGGTGAAGAACGCGGTGACGATCCTCGCGCCCAAGGGCCAGTTCATCCTGATCCACCGCGCCGATGCCTTGGGCGAAATTCTCGCGGCGATGGCGCGGCGTCTGGGTGATCTGCGGCTGCGGTTTGTCCACCCGGAGGAAGCCGCGCCGGCGATCCGGGTGCTGGTTCAGGGCCGCAAGGGGTCGCGCGGGCCGATGAAAATCCTGCCCGCGCTGGTTCTGAACAAGGCCGGTGGCGGTTTTGCCCCGGAACCGGCGGCGCTCCACGCTGGAACCGCGCGCAGCCCGATGGACGGATTCCGAACAAAACGGGCAGGAAAACCCGCCCGGTTTGTTTGGTGTTTACCGCGCTCCGATCAATAGCGGCAAACGCGGACCCAGCGGCGGACATAGCCGTAGGGCGTCCAGACAACCCGCGGGCGCGTCACGCAGCGACGATAGTAAACCGGCCGATGATAGACCCGGACCGGGCGATAATAGTGCCGGCGGTAGACGCGGACCGGGCGATAGTGCCGGCGGCGGTAATACTGCACGGTATCGGTTTGTGGTTTGGAGGCCTGGTCGAGGCTGATCGCGGCGCCTGCAGGAAACGTCCCCGCGCGTGCGGGGGCGAGGCCGATAACGCCAAGGACGGCCGCAAACAAGGCGGCGATGACAAACTGTGATGCTCTGCTCATGGATGTTCTCCCGTTCTGTCGCCCGTAGGAAGCGTAAATCCGGGAAAATGAACACCAGCGAAACGGCGATGATCTCCCGCACTTTTCGCTGTGTTCGCGGGGGCCGGAATGAACTCGGTGGAGGGCTTTGACCCGCATGAAGTGGAAAGCCAGGGGGGCATTCCGCTTCATTGCCTTGCGCTTTGGTGCGAACAAGGACTGCCGGGGACAAGGCTGCCGGGAAAACGGGCAGGGATGATTGAACGCTGCCAACAGTGCATCGGCTTACATCGAGCGCAGGCAGTAGAATTCCGCCGGGCGGCCATCGGTCGCGCGCACCTGCTGCACGATCGCGCAATTGGCAAAGCCGTTGATGCGAACGACGCGCGGGGACGGGCGCTGGGTATACTTGCACTTGATCGTATCGGTGCCATCGGCCGATTGCCCGCAGGGGGTCGGATCGGGGACCGAGCGCTGGATGTTGGGCTGCTGGATATTGGCAATGCCCGGCTTGTTGGCGTTGGCCGCCATGACACCGCCGTTTTCGCCGCCAGCATTGCCGCCGCCAGCATTGCCACCACCACCGGCGGATTTGGCAAGGGCGGGCTCGGTCATGGCGGCGAAGGACGCCATGCCGCCGACGGTGCCGATGGAAAGCGCCAGTGCAAGGACAAAATGGCTGAATTTGCGGTTCTTGGTATTGGTTGGCTGGGTCTTCATGGCGGGCTCCTGAGGTCTCGATTTCGCTCCGCTGACGGGCGGCTTGAACAGGAGAATGCCTTGGGGCGGGCTTCGCCGAAGTGCGCCGCCGCACGTGGCGAATGCGGGACGGGCCATGGACGGAGATCGGCCTGATGGATGAGGAAAAGCTTGCGGCAGCCTTGGCCGCTCGGCTAAGCGAGAGGCTCCGTTTTTCCTAGCGAAGATCGCCCGTGTGCTCATGAACGCCCAGTTGCCTGCCGCCCTTCGTCCCGACCGCTCGTTTCAGGGGTTGATCCTCACGCTTCAGCGGTTCTGGGCGGAGAAGGGCTGCGTCATTCTCCAGCCCTATGACATGGAAGTGGGGGCCGGCACCTTCCACCCGGCGACGACCCTGCGTTCGCTCGGCCCGAAGCCGTGGCGCGCGGCCTATGTGCAGCCCTCGCGCCGCCCGAAGGACGGGCGCTACGGCGAGAACCCCAACCGCTTCCAGCATTACTACCAGTTCCAGGTCATCCTGAAGCCGAGCCCCGAGAACCTGCAGGAGCTTTATCTTGAAAGCCTCGCGGCGATCGGGATCGATCCGCTGGTGCACGATATCCGCTTCGTCGAGGACGATTGGGAGAGCCCGACGCTCGGCGCCTGGGGGCTTGGCTGGGAATGCTGGTGCGACGGCATGGAGGTCAGCCAGTTCACGTATTTCCAGCAGGTGGCCGGGCAGGAATGCGCGCCGGTCTCGGGCGAGCTTACCTATGGGCTCGAGCGTCTCGCGATGTATCTCCAGGGCGTCGATAACGGCTTTGAGCTGAATTTCAACGGCCTCGAAGGCGACGAGAAAGTCACCTACGGTGAGGTCTTCCGCCAGGCCGAGGAGGAATATTCCCGGCACAACTTCGAATACGCCGATGTCGAGAAGCTGCTCGGCGATTTCACCCGCGCCAAGGACGAATGCGCGGCGCTGCTCGCGCAAGGAGAGCGCGGCGAGGGCCAGCGTCACCTTCAGGTGCTGCCGGCCTATGACCAGTGCATCAAGGCCTCCCACGCCTTCAACCTCTTGGATGCGCGCGGTGCGATCTCGGTCACCGATCGCCAGCGCTACATCGGCGAAGTCCGTGAATTGGCGAAAGCCTGCGGCGCGGCATGGGTCAAAACGGAAGCGGGTGGAGCGTGAAAATGGATCGTCGTTTTGTTCTTGCTGCGGCAATGGCCGCCTTCGCTGCGCCTGCCTTCGCGCAGGGTAAACCCGTGCTCGACACCCCGCTGGCGGCGGTCAAGATGGTCTACGATCCCAAGGTCAAGGACGCCCAGCGCCCCTACACGAAAAAGCTGAGCGCGCTCTATGCCGCCGCGGTCAAGAAATCGAAACAGCTCAACGAGCCCGTTTCGGGCCTCGATTTCGACCCCATCATCAGCGGGCAGGATTCGGACGACGACTATCGCAAGACGCTGAAATACTCGGTCGAGCCGCGCGGCGCGGGCAAAGCGCTGGTGGTCGTGAAGCTCAGGCAGTTCAAGACCGAGCCGGAAGTCACGATCTTCTACGATGTCGTGCTCGACGGTACCGAGTGGAAGATCGATGATATCTCGAACCCGTCCAAGGAGCACAGCTGGCGGCTCTCAACCCTGCTGATCGCCGGCGCCAAAGGCCAATAAGGAACAACCATGACCAAAGCCCATGTTGCCGGCACCGCGCCGATCGCCATCGAAGTCACCAAGGGCCAGGATTACTGGTGGTGCACCTGCGGTCTCTCCAAGAGCCAGCCGTTCTGCGATGGCTCGCACAAGGCCGAAGGCACGTTTTCGCCGATGAAATGGACCGCCGAAGCGGACAGAAAAGCCTTCTTCTGCACCTGCAAGCAGACCGGCAAGTCGCCGCTCTGCGACGGCAGCCACAACAAGCTCTGATCCGCACCCACCGCGGAACACCGGAAAGCCCTTATGCCCGATCTTCTGTTCGAACTCTTCTGTGAGGAAATTCCGGCGCGCATGCAGCGGCAGGCGGCGGAAGATCTGAAAAAACTGGTCACCAACGCGCTGGTGGAGCGCGGGCTGACCTATGAGGGCGCGAAGGCTTTCGCGACGCCGCGCCGCCTTGCGCTCACCATCGTCGGCTTGCCGCTGCGCCAGCCCGATAGCCGCGAGGAGCGCAAGGGCCCGCGTGTCGGCTCGCCCGAGGCGGCCGTGCAGGGGTTTTTGAAATCCGCCGGCCTCACGGATATCGCGCAGGCGAAAATCGAGAGCGATCCCAAGAAGGGCGAATTTTACGTCGCCGTGATCGAGAAGAAGGGCAGCGCGACGATGGATGTGCTGGCCGAGGTGCTGCCGGCGGTGATCCGTTCGTTCCCCTGGCCGAAATCGATGCGCTGGGGCGCGGCGAGTGCGTCGCCCGGCTCCTTGCGCTGGGTGCGCCCGCTGCGCTCCATCGTTGCGACCTTCGGCGCCGAGACGGAAGAACCGGAAATCGTGCCCTTCGATGTCGATGGCTTGCACGCCGGCAACATCACGTACGGCCACCGCTTCATGGCGTCTTTTTCCTCGGTCGCAAGCCCGGACGCAAAACCGGCGACCACTTTTGCTGGGCTTGCTCCGGCGCCGATCACCGTCAGGCGTTTCGAGGATTATGTCGCCAAGCTTCATGCCGCGAAGGTTGTGCTGGACGCGGATCGCCGCAAGGAGATCATCCGCGCGGACGCAAAAACGCTGGCTTCGGCGCAGCTGCTCGACGTGATCGAGGACGAGGGGTTGCTGGAGGAAGTCGCCGGCCTCGTCGAATGGCCGGTGGTGCTGATGGGGAGTTTCGAGGAAGCGTTCCTCGATGTGCCCGCCGAGGTGATCCGCGCCACGATCCGCGCCAACCAGAAGTGCTTCGTGCTCAGGAAGGCTGATGCAAAAACCGGAACTGAATCCCTCGCCAACAAGTTCCTGCTGACCGCGAACATCGAGGCGAAGGACGAGGGCACCACGATTATCGGTGGCAACGAGCGCGTCATCCGCGCGCGGCTGTCGGATGCGAAATTCTTCTGGGAGACGGACAAGAAGGCCTGGAAAGAGGACCCGGAGTTCACGCGGCTCGAAAAATTCAAGGCCGTCACGTTTCACGAGAAGCTCGGGTCACAGTGGGACCGCATCGAGCGCATCCGCGCGCTCGCGAAGGAGTTATGCAAGGTCACCGGCGCGGATGAAGCGCTGGTGGATCGCGCGGCAAGGCTCTGCAAGGCGGATCTCTTGACCGAGGTCGTCGGCGAATTCCCGGAAGTGCAGGGCCTGATGGGGCGGAAATACGCCGCGCTGAATGGCGAGCACGCGAGCGTCGCGGCGGCCTCAGAGGAGCATTACAAGCCCGTCGGGCCGAACGACAGCGTGCCCACGGACAAGGTTTCCGTCACCGTCGCGCTGGCCGACAAGCTCGATACGCTCGTCGGCTTCTGGGCGATTGATGAGAAGCCGACCGGCTCCAAGGACCCCTATGCGCTCCGGCGCGCGGCGCTGGGGGTAATCCGGCTGGTGGTGGAGAATGGGATTGAAATTCCGTTATACCGTCAGATGGTTGGCTTTCTCGCCTATCAGAGCGGACGTGCGTCAATGTTGGCCCATGTTTGGGACCTTTTCAATTTTGTGGGTGCCGCTAGAAAAGTTGTGGGTGAACAAGATCAAGATTTGACGCGCGATTTGCTGGATCGATTGAATTTAGCCAGCGATCAAGAGACCAAGGATCGCGAAGCAATTGAAAGTGTCAGCAGAGTCTCTGCCGACCTCCTCTCGTTCTTCCATGACCGCTTAAAAGTCATGCTCCGCGATTCTGGCGCGCGGCATGATCTCGTCGATGCCGTGCTCGCCAATGGCGAAACCAATGACGATCTCCTGCTCGTCGTCCGCCGGGTCGAGGCGCTCGGAAAATTCCTCGAAACCGAGGATGGCAAGAACCTGCTCGCTGGTTACAAGCGCGCAGCGAACATCCTCCGCGCCGAGGAAAAGAAGGCAGAAAACGGGAAGACCTTGGAGGGCGCGTTCGAGGCTGCCGCCAACCCCGCGTTGCTCACCGAAGCATCCGAAAAAGCGCTGCACGACGCGCTCTCGACGGTGGGTGAAGCCGCTTCCTTTGCACTTTCGAAGCAGGATTTCGAGGCCGCGATGCGCGCGATGGCCAAACTCCGCGCGCCGGTCGATGCCTTCTTCGAGGCGGTGATGGTCAATGCCGAGGATCCCGCCATCCGGCAAAACCGTCTGGCGCTGCTGGCCGCGCTGCGGCGGGTGACGCGGCAGGTCGCGGATTTCGGCAAGATCGCGGGGTAAAACCCACAGGCGTCATGGCCGCGTCGCTGCGCTCCTGGCAATGACCGGTGGGTTCGCCTCAGGGGCGGGCAACAGCACCCGCGCCACGTGAGCCATCCTCACCCGAGATGGCCGGATCTCACGCATTTGTGGCCGCGCCCCCTCTCGTCAAGACACAAAATTGCTCGTAGAGTTTGTTCAACTTTGGAGCATTCCCATGAACAATCCCGTCGCCCGCGCGCTTCCAGCCGGGCTCATCATTCTGTTCGGCTGCGCGATCGCGACCCTGACCTTCGGCCCGCGCTCGGCGCTGGGCTTTTTCCAGCAACCGATCATCTCCGCCAACGGCTGGGGGCGGGATGTCTTTTCCTTCGCCCTCGCGCTGCAAAACCTGTTCTGGGGCATCGGCCAGCCGTTCATGGGGGCGATCGCGGATCGCTTCGGCACGCTCAAGGTGCTCTGGGCCGGCGCGATCATGTATGCCGCCGGCCTCTACATGATGTCGGTTTCGACCGATCCGGTGACGCTGGCGATTTCCTCGGGCGTGCTGATCGGCTTCGGGCTCGCCGGCTCGTCGTTCAACCTGGTGCTGGCGGCGTTCTCGAAAATACTGCCGCCCGAGAAGCGCTCGATGGCTTTCGGCATGGGCACGGCGGCGGGCTCCTTCGGGCAGTTTCTCTATTCGCCGCTCGGGGTGGGCCTGATCCGTGATTATGGCTGGCAGAACGCGCTGCTGATCTTCGCCGGGCTGACGCTGCTGGTGCTGCCGCTGGCGCTCGCCATCGCCACCCCGCCGAACCGGAACGCGGCGGATGCGCCGGTCAATTCCGCCGAAAGCCAGAGCGTGATGCAGGCGCTGACGCAGGCGTTCGGGCATCGCTCCTATGTCTTGCTGGTGCTCGGGTTCTTCACCTGCGGGTTCCAGCTGGCGTTCATCACCGTGCATCTGCCGAGCTATTTCAAGGATGTCGGCATGCCCGCAGAGGTGGGCGGATGGACGCTGGCGCTGGTCGGCATCTTCAATATCGTCGGCTCGCTCTCGGCGGGCTGGCTCGGCAACCGCATGCCGAAGCGCTGGATTCTGGCGGGGATCTATTTCGCGCGCTCGATCGTGACGATCGGGCTGTTGATGTCGATCCCCTTCGTCGCGACGCCGATCAGCGTTTTGGGCTGGCAGACAACGGTCGGTGTGCTCTCGGCGCTGACCTTCGGGGCGTTTACCGGGCTGCTCTGGCTCTCGACCGTGCCGCCGACCGCCAGCCTCGTTTCGCTGATGTTCGGGCCGCGCTACATGGCGATGCTCTACGGCTTCGCGTTCTTCTCGCACCAGGTCGGCGGGTTCCTCGGGGTCTACCTCGGCGGCATCCTGTTCGAGCGCACGGGCAGCTACGATATCGTCTGGTGGCTTTCGGTCGGGCTTGGCGTGGCCTCGGCGGTGATCAACCTGCCGATCATCGAAAAGGCCGCGCCGGGCCGCTGGCAGGCGCAACCGGCCTAGTCAGAGCATTTTCGAGCGAAGCATGCCCCTGCGAAGGCAGGGGTGGACACCGGTTCATCGAAAGAAAATGCGAAAAAACAAGACGCTAGCTCTCGTCGCCCTCGATCAGCTTACGTTTTTTGGTAAGCTCGCTGCCGAAGAACTCGAGGAAGGCGCGCACCCGTGCGGCTTTCTTGAGGTCCGGGTGGGTCAAGACCCACATACCGGTATCGGAAGGCGGCTTGACCGCCGGAATGCGGGTGGCCTCCGGCATTTGTTCGCCGATAAAGGTCGGCAGGACGCCGATGCCGAGGCCGGCCGAAATGGCGCTGACGAGGGTCGAGATCATGTTGACCTTCACCGCCACGCATTCGGGCTGGACGTGGGTCGCCACCCAGCGCCCGCCGGCCGTGGTCGTCAAGGGGTCGCCGAGCCCGATCCAGCGCGCTGGCTGCCGGGTGAGTGCGGCGACATCCGCAAGGTCGATCTTGCTATCGCGAACAAGCCCCGTCGAGGCATAGGCGCCCCAGGCGATGGTGGCGACGCGCCGCCCGACGAGGCTGGGCGGCGGATCGATCGAGGCTCGGATCGCGACGTCGGCATCGCGGCGGGAGAGGTTGAGCGCGCGGTTGTCGATGACGAAATCGAGGGTGATTTCGGGATAGCGCTGCCGGAACGCGCAGAACATCGGCGCCACCAGATGGCTGAAAATCGTATCGGTGGTGGTGACGCGCAATTCGCCGGACGGCCGGACATCCTGCCCGGCGATGCGCCGCTCGAATTCGAGGATTGATTCGGCCATGCGCATCGCCAGCGCCACCATCTCCTCGCCGGCCGAGGTCAGCAGATACCCCGAGCGCGCCCGCTCGAAAATCCGGACGCCGAGATGCTCCTCGAGCGAATTCAGCCGGCGAAAGACTGTTGAATTGTTGACACCAAGCGCATCCGCCGCGCCGCCCAGCGAGCGATGGTCGGCGATTGCTCGAACCAGACGAAAATCATCCCAGGCCAAGGGCTGCATGGTGTGGACCAATCCCGTTCAACTAAAACGCCAGCGAGGCTGGCATGGTTTCAACCGTGAATCACGCTGCTTTTCACTTTGAACGCAAAACGGGTATTCTCGTCTAGCCCTTCGGTGCAGCGGCGCGGGTCAGTCGGTCCATAATCGCCTCACCGATCCCGGTCGCGGGGATCGGTGCCGCCGCGATCCCCGCCGTGGCAAGCTGGTCCAGCGCGCGAAGATGGCGATAGAGATTGGCGGCGGCCTCGGCAAGATCCCCCGATTCGGAAAGATTGAGGCTCAGCGCCGGCGTCGCCCCTTCGCCCGGCCGGATGCGGGTTGCCCCCAGCCGCAAGGCGTTCTCCGGGGCGTAGTGCGAACTCAGCTGGCCCGGGGCGAGCGGGGCCTGTTCATCGCCCGAGCGTTCGGTGAGGGGCTTGCCGAGCACGGCCTCGATGGCCTCCCGCGAGATCCCGCCGGGGCGCAGCATCGTCACCTCGCCGTCGAGGCAGCCGACGATGGTCGATTCGACCCCCACCGGCGTTGGCCCGCCATCGACCATCGCGTCGATGATCCCGTCGAGGTCGGCGTGGACGTGATCGGCCAGGGTGGGCGAAATCCGGCCCGAGCGGTTGGCGCTCGGTGCGGCGATCGGGCGGGCGGCGAAGCGGAGAATCTCGCGCGCCACCGCGTGGTCCGGCACGCGGATCGCCACCGAAGGCAAGCCGGCGCGGGCCAGTTCGCAGACCGGCGAGGCCTCGCTGGCCGGGACGACGAGGGTCAGGGGCCCCGGCCAGAACGCTTCGGCCAACGCGCGGGCATCCGGCGAAAACAAACCCAGCGGCAAGGCTGCCTCGATCGAGGGAACATGGGCGATCAGCGGGTTGAAGCTCGGCCGGCCCTTGGCGGCGTAGAGCCGCGCGATGGCCTCGGGGCTGGTGGCATCGGCGCCGAGCCCATACACCGTCTCGGTGGGAAAGGCGACGAGGGCGCCATCGGCCAGCATCCGCCCGGCCCGCTCCAGCGCGCCCCGATCGGTGCCGAGCGCGAGCGTCGTGGTGGGGCGGGCGGGCGAAGCGTTCATGATCAGGGTGCTTGCGGGTGGCGTGTTGGCGGGCGAGGCTGCCATGGCGGGGTTGTTGATGGGCGGCGGCGTGTCAGGCAGATGACGTCACACCGCGAGCGCTCTGGCATAGGCCAGGAGCAGGTTCAAAGTCGACTGCCAAAAAACGGATGACAGGAGAACTTTGTTTCGCACAATAGGCCCCGTGGTCAATTATCGGCCGGGTGGCTACATTAACTGTTGCAATCAGTTAGTTCACACCTAAACTATGTCCTGGCAATGGTATCAGGCGCGTGGCGTGCGGAGGCGTCGCATCTCGCGAATCTGGTTCAAACACAAAGACGCCTGCTTCAAACACAAAGAAGCCTGGCGCGCCCAACGCGCGGCCGGGGCTGGAGGAACAACGTGACCTATCGCGCCCCGGTTGAGGATATCCTGTTTGCCATGCGCCACGCGGCGGGGCTGGAGCGCGGCGTCGCCGACGGGCTTTACGCCGATCTCGCCGACGGGGTTGCGGAGGCGGTTCTGGAGGAGGCGGCCAGGTTCGCCGAGGACCGGATCGCACCGCTCAACCTCAACGGCGACCGGGAGGGTGCGCGCCTTGTCGATGGCAGGGTGGTGATGCCGAAGGGCTTCCCCGAGGCCTATCGCGACTGGGCCGCGGGCGGCTGGGCCGGGGTGGCGGCGGAGCCGGAATTTGGCGGGCAGGGGTTGCCGGTCCTGCTTAACATCGGCTGCACCGAGATCTGGAATTCGGCGTGCCTGTCGTTCGCGCTCAACCCACTGCTGACGATGGGCGCGATCGAGGCGGTCACGGCGCATGGTTCGGATTATCTCAAGAACACGTTTCTGGGAAAAATGATTTCCGGCGAATGGACCGGCACCATGAACCTCACCGAGCCGCAGGCCGGCTCGGATCTCGCGCTTCTGACCTCGCGCGCCGAACCGGCGGGGGATGGCACCTATCGCGTGTTCGGCAGCAAGATCTTCATCACCTACGGCGACCACGAGATCACCGAGAATATCGTTCATCTCGTGCTGGCGCGGCTCCCGGGGGCGCCTCCGGGCACGCGCGGCATTTCCCTGTTCGTGGTGCCGAAATTCCTCGTCAACGCCGACGGCAGCCTTGGCGCGCGCAATGACCTGAGGTGCCATGCGCTCGAACACAAGCTCGGCATCCACGGCTCGCCGACCGCGACGATGATCTACGGCGATCAGGGCGGCGCGATCGGCTATCTGCTCGGCGAGGAGAACAAGGGCCTCGCCTGCATGTTCACGATGATGAACAACGCCCGCCTCGCGGTGGGTGTGCAGGGGGTTGCGATCGCCGAGCGGGCGTATCAGCACGCGCTGGCCTATGCCAAAGATCGCAAGCAGGGCCGCGCTGTCGGCGCTCCCGCGGCGTCGCCGATCATCGAGCACCCCGATGTGAAGCGCATGCTGCTCGAAATGCGCACCAAGACCGCCGCCGCCCGGGCGCTGTGCCTTGTCACCGCCGCCGGGCTCGATCGCTACCATCGCGGCGAAACGGCGGAAGCGCGCCGGATCGCGCATGAGGAGGCCAGCCTGCTCACCCCGGTCGCAAAAGCGTTTTCGACCGATATCGGCATCGAGGTCGCCTCGCTCGGGGTGCAGATCCACGGCGGCATGGGGTTCGTCGAGGAAACCGGGGCGGCCCAGCATTATCGCGATGCCCGCATTCTGGCGATTTATGAAGGCACCAACGGCATTCAGGCGATCGATCTCGTCCAGCGCAAGCTGCCGCTGTCGGAGGGAAAGCGCGTGCGCGAGATGATCGCGGGCTATCGCCGTTCCGCCCGGCAGGCCGCGACCATCAACGATCCCGGTTTCCGCTCGGTCGGCGCGAAGCTGGAAGCTGCGGTGGATGCGCTGGAACGGGCGACCGACTTCATGCTCGCGCATCTGGGATCGGCGCCCAATACCGCGCTGGCGGGGGCGACGCCGTATCTGCGGCTGTTCGCCCTGGCCTCGGGCGGGGCCTATCTCGCCGATCAGGCGCTGGCTGCCCGCGTGGCGATCGGCGCCGGGGAAACCGACCCGCGGCACGACCAGCGCATTCGCGATGCCCGGTTTTTCGTGGAAAACCTCGTCACGGCAGCCTCCGGCCTTGAAGCCTCGGTGCTCGATGGGGCGGAAGCCGTCAATTCCGCCTTTACCGGCACCGCAGAGTAGGGACACGCCATGAGCGAGACCATCGTTGAGCGCCGCGAAGGCGCGGTTCTTGTCCTGACCCTGAACCGGGCGGACAAGAAAAACGCCCTGACCGGGGCGATGTACGACGCGCTGAGCGCCGGGCTCGCCAGGGCCAACGCGGAAGCCAGCATCGGCGCGACGCTGATTCTCGGCCAGCCGGGGATTTTCTGCGCCGGCAACGACATCAAGGATTTCATCGGTTTTGCGATGAGCGGCTCGATCGGCGAGCCGATCGTCAATTTTCTCCGCGCGCTGGTGGCCAATGCCAAGCCGCTGGTGGCCGGGGTGGATGGCGGGGCCATCGGCATCGGCACCACCATGATTCTGCACTGCGACTATGCCGTTGCCTCCGAGCGCGCGGTTTTCGCGACCCCGTTCGCGGATCTCGCGCTGGTGCCCGAAGCCGGGTCCAGCCTCCTGCTGCCGGAATTGATGGGCCAGCGACTGGCCTTTGAGATGCTGGTGATGGGCGAGCGTTTCGATGCGAAGCGCGCAGTGGCAACCGGGCTGGTCAACACCGTCGTGGCCGCCGAGGTGCTGGAGCAAGCCGCGCTCGACGCCGCCACCCGGATCGCCGCCAAGCCGCGCGAGGCGGTCGCGATCTCGCGGCGGCTGATGCGGGGCGATCCTGCGCGTCTTCTGGCGCGGATCGAGGAGGAGGCGATGCTCTTCGCCGAAAGACTGCGCTCCGCCGAGGCGCGCGCCGCGTTCGAGGCCTTTCTCAGCCGCCCCAAATCCTGAACCGGCCCGTTCGTCCGGCCTTTATCCCTAGCCTCCCGCTCTAGCCGCCAAGGAACCACCGCCATGAGCCTCAAGGGCAATACACTTTCGGGCAATACTCTTTCGGGCAAGACCCTTTCGGGAAAGACCCTCTTCATCACCGGGGCTTCACGCGGGATCGGGCTCGCGATCGCGCTGCGCGCGGCGCGGGATGGCGCCAATATCGTGGTCGCCGCCAAGACCGCCGAGGCCCATCCCAAGCTCGAAGGCACGATCTTCACCGCCGCGACCGATATCGAGCGTGCCGGCGGCAAGGCGCTGCCGATCCAACTCGATATCCGCGAGGATGACGCGGTGGAGGCGGCGATGGCGAAGGCCGCGCAGCATTTCGGCGGCATCGATATCGTCGTCAACAACGCCAGCGCGATCAGCCTCGCGCCGGTCGCCGCGCTCGACATGAAGCGCTTCGACCTGATGCACCAGATCAACGCGCGCGGGACCTACCTCGTTTCGAAAGCCGCGTTGCCGTATCTTTCGAAATCGGAGAACCCGCATATCCTGATGCTCTCGCCGCCGCTCGACATGAAAACCAAGTGGTTTGCCGGGCATACCGGGTATTCGATGGCGAAATTCGGCATGAGCCTGGTCGTGCTCGGGCTCGCGGGCGAAACCAGGGGGCGGATCGGCGTCAACGCGCTCTGGCCGCGCACGACCATCGCCACCGCCGCGGTCCGCAATATCCTCGGCGGCGACGCCCTGATGCGCTCAAGCCGGACGCCCGAGATCCTGGCCGATGCCGCGCACCGGATCTTCTGCAAGGATGCCGCGGCGTTTTCCGGCCATTTCCTGATCGACGATACGTTCCTGGCCGGCGAAGGGGTGACGGATTTCGATCCCTATCGCGTCGACCCGACCCAGCCGCTCGCGCCGGACTTCTTCGTCCCGGACGATATTCCCGCGCCGGCCTCAGCGACCTACGGCCCGCTCGAAAGCTGAGCGGGCGAAAGTCGCGAATTTATCCTTGCCTCCGGGGCGCGAATGGGCTGGATAGGCCCGTGCCGTCACAGGGAACCAGGGAGGGGCCGGGATGATCATCGCGCATCTTCCTCAGGGGTCGGAGACCGGCGAGTTGCCCGCGCGGGATCAGCGGTGCAGCTTCGAGCGCCGGAACCTCGGACCTTCGGATGCCGTGCCGGAAACGGCGGTCTGGCTCGATCTGATCGCCCCCAGCCGGGAAGAGGATCGCCGCGTCGAGCTGGCGTTCGGCATCGAAATCCCGACGCGCGAGGAATCGCAGAACATCGAACCTTCCGAGGTGCTCTACGTCGAGAACGGCGTGCGCTACATGTCCGCGCGCATTCTGTGCCAATCGGGTACCGAAAGCCCGATCCTCGCGCCGATTTCCTTCATCCTGAAGGATCATGCGCTGATCACCGTCCGCTACGACGAGCCGCGCTCGTTCCAGATGTTCATCAACCGCATGGCGCGGCCCGGGGCTTGCATGGCGTCGGGGGATCACCTCTTGATCTCGCTGTTCGAGACCGTGATCGATCGTGCGGCGGAAGTTCTCCGGCTGTCCGGTGAACGGATCGACGAGGTCTCCTCGGTGGTGTTCGAGCCGAATGCCGCGCAGCGCGCCGATGTCAACACCTTCCGCACCACGCTGCAGACGATGGGCATGGAGGGGAACCGCATCTCCAAGGTGCGGGAAAGCCTGGTTTCCATCGAGCGGATGCTGCTGTTTCTCTCGGCCAATACCGCCGGCGCCAGCCTTGGCGATGGCCTGCGCGCCGAAGTCCGCACCACCTTGCGCGATCTTCAGAGCCTGGAGGACCACGCGACCTTCCTGTCGAGCAAGATCCAGTTCCTGCTCGATGCGGTTCTTGGCCTTGTCAGCCTTGAGCAGAATAAGATTATCAAGATTTTCTCGGTTGCTGCCGTGGTCTTCATGCCGCCGACGCTGATCGCCTCGAGCTACGGCATGAACTTCAAGAACATGCCGGAACTCGAATGGTCCTATGGCTACCCGATGGCGCTGGTGATGATGGTGCTGGCGGCGAGCGGCACGTATCTCTTCTTCAAGCTCAAGCGCTGGCTTTAGGGTTCACACCCATCAAAATCGCCTCTGTTGATGCGTTTTCGCTCGAGGTCGAGCGGCCGCGGGAGTCTCTTTGGGCGAGCGGCTTTCTGTCTCCCGTAGGCGGAACGGTCGCCCGGGCCTATGCGAGGAACCTGGGAAACATGTGCGGACGCTACGCGCTCACCCTGCCGCCGGAAGTGGTTCGGAATTATTTCGGCTTTTCCGATCACCCGAATTTCCCGCCCCGCCCGGAGATTCGCCCGACAGAGCCGGTGCCACTCGTGTGGCTGGAAAATGGCGAGAGGCGGTTCGCGCTGGCGCGCTGGGGTTTTATCCCCGGGTTTGTCAAGAACGAGAAGGAGTTCCCGTTGCTGATCAACGCG
>CAZNAT010000061.1:15752-20526 GCA_964571245.1 uncultured Methylobacterium sp. | reverse complement strand
TCAGTCGCCATAATGGTAATTGGCGGCGTGGCCGCAGGTCCGCCGAGCGCAGGCGGCGAACCGGTTGCCGGGAGTCGCGACATATTCCGGGCACGAGCATTGGCTGCAGGCGGTCTGGGTTCGGGCGGGCGTGCAGTTGCGGCAATCGAGGCTGTTTCGAGCGCTATGTTTCCTTCGATGCCCTGCGCGAGCGGTTGGGGGAGGCGGGAATGACCTGCGACAGCCCGGACGAGGTTCAGGCCTTGCATGCCGCGCAAAACCCGGTTCTTCGCCATTGGATCGTCGAGGTGGCGCCGCATCTGCGCACGCTCGTCGCGATGGTCGAAAACCTGTTCGATCCCGAAAGCATCATTTTGGGCGGGGCTTTGCCGGATCCGGTGATCGACGCGCTGATCGCGGCGGCGGAGCCGCTGCCACGTTCGATCGCTGACCGGCGGTTGCGCGCGGTTCCGCGCCTGATGCGCGGCGCGACCGGGCGAACCACCGCCGCGCTCGGGGCGGCGGCGCTGCCCTGGCTGGAAACCGTGACGCCGGTGCTCGAAATGGCTTCGAGCACCGGCGGGCGGCACCCGTGACAACGATCGATCCCAAGGATTTCGAGCCGCCCCGCGGGCTCCGGTGGCGGACGCGCGGTCTGGCCACGATCATCCTGTTGCTCAAGACGGAGGCGCTGCGTTCATGAACACCCCAAAAACCCATTTCGCCCGCGAGACCGCCGAGGCGCCGGAACGCGTTTCGCGGCTGCTCGACCAGGAGGCCGGGGCCTTCCAACAACTGGGCGCGCGCATCGCGGTGCTCAACCCGCGCGTGATCGCGACGGCTGCGCGCGGCTCCTCGGACCACGCGGCGAGTTTCTTCAAATACACGGTCGAGACGGTGCTCGGCATCCCCGTGGCCTCGATCGGCCCGTCGATCGCCTCGATCTATGACGCGCCGCTGAACCTCGCCGGCGGCGTTCTGGTCACGATCTCGCAATCCGGGTCGAGCCCCGATCTTCGGGCGCTTCAGGCCTCGGCACGGCGCTCCGGCGCGCTCACCGTGGCGCTGGTCAATCAGACGGAGTCGCCGATCGCCGCCGAGGCGGATGTCGTCCTTCCGCTGCACGCCGGCCCGGAAGTGAGCGTCGCGGCCAGCAAGTCGTTCATCGCCTCGCTGGTCGCGGGCGCGGCACTGGTGGCGGCGATCTCGGGGGACGAGGGCCTGCATCGCGCGCTCCGCACGCTGCCCGGGCATCTTGTCCGGGCGCTGGCCTGCGATTGGTCGCGGGCTCTACCCTCTTTTGCCGCGGCGCCATCGAGTTTTACCCTCGGGCGGGGTCCGGCGCTGGCGATTGCGCGCGAGGCGGCGTTGAAATGCAAGGAAATGGCGGCGCGGCACGCCGAAGCCTTCTCGCTGGCGGAGGTGATGCACGGGCCGTTGCGGCTCGCCGGGCGGGAATTCCCGATGCTCGCCTTCGTGCCGGAGGATCGGGCGCTGGAGGCCAATCGCGCGGCGCTGGCGCGGCTGGTCGCGCTGGGGACACCGGTTTTTACCGCCGGGCCGGCGGATTTGCCAGGAAATGGATTACCAGGAAATGGATTGCCAGGAAATGGATTGCCGGGGATTGGATTGCCCGTGATCCGGACCGGCAGCGGTATTGTCGATGCCATCTGTCTGATCCAGTCGTTCTATCCCTTTGCCGGGGAACTTGCCCGGATCCGGGGGCTCGACCCGGACCAGCCCGCCCATTTGGCGAAAGTCACGCACACGCTGTGAGTCTTCGTGGCGATGGCGGTGCTCCGGCGGGTGATTTCGGGACGGCTTTCTTGACGGGCATGGCCGAACGCGCCACGAAAGCCGCATGAACGAGGGCTGCATGAACGAGAACGCTCCGCCACGGTCCATCCTGGTCTTCATCGATGCCGATGCCTGCCCGGTCAAGGATGAGACCTACAAGGTCGCCGCGCGCTATCAGGTCAGGACCTTCGTGGTGGCCAATAGCGGGATGCAGGTGCCGCGCGATCCGCGGATCGAGCGGGTTATCGTCGCCGCCGGGCTCGATGTCGCCGACGACTGGATCGCGGAGCGGGCGCGCCCGGGGGTGATCGTCATTACGGCGGATATTCCGCTGGCGGCGCGCTGCGTCAAAGCCGGCGCCGAGGTGATCGCCCCGAACGGAAAAGCCTTCAGCGAACAATCGATCGGCATGGCACTGGCGACGCGTAATCTGATGGACCAGCTGCGATCCTCGGGTGAAACGACCGGCGGACCAAGGCCTTTCGCGGCGAAGGATCGTTCCGCCTTTCTTTCCGCGCTCGATCTGGCGCTCACGCGGCTCTTGCGCGCCGGGTTCATGCCGGGATGAGGCCCCATCGGCAGTGACCGCGCGGCCCGCCCTGGTCAGGGGGTCGCCTGGCCGGCGTCCGGCCCGGGGCCGAGATCGATCCCCAGCATCAGGCTCGACAGGCTCTTGCCGTGCGGATCGGCGCAGAGCGAGATCGCGACCCCGCCGCCGAGCGCGTCTTCGAGCACGAAGACAAGGGCGTTGAGGCCGGGCGCCTCGTGCCGCAAGACCGGGCCGTTGGCTATTCCGGTAAACGCCGCCCGGACGCGCTCGCTGGTCAGCCGTTCCTTGAGGAAGGCATAATGCGCGCCATCCCGCGCGATCACGGCGATCTGCGCGCTGTTGCCTTTATCCCCGGCGCGGGCGGTGGCGAGATCATGCAGGATCATGCGGTCATCACCGTGATTTCCGGCGATACCAGCGCGCGCGGCAACAGGACCGAGCGCACGCCGACGAGATCCCGAACCTGCATGAAGTCGCCGCCCCCGCCGTAGGGGCCGTTGGTGAGCAGCGATTGCGTTTCCTGGGCGACGTATTCCGCATGGCGGCGATTGCCGGTGCGCGCCGCAACACGCAGGCGCACCTCATAGGGTTCGCCCGTCATCGGCGCCGCCGGCCCGTGCAGCGCGTTGAGCCCAATGAGATCGATCCGGAGGTCCTCGATGTCGAGCCGGCGCATCGCCAGCCGCGCCCGGACGATCCCCGCCGCGAGTTCGGCGCGGGCGCGGGCGTTCGGCCCGGCATAGCCGACATGGCCTTCGCCAATATGCCCGGCACGGTAGCAGATCGAGGTCTTGAGAAACGGCGTCGGCGGGCTCGCGGTCGCATGGGACACCGCGACGCAATCCGCCGCGACTTGCTCGAAACGGATGGTGGAAAAATCGGCGATGCAATCGGGGGTGATGTAGCGGGCGGGATCGCCGGATTCGTAGAGGATCTGTTCGGTGCAGGTGGCGCGGGTGACGATGCCGCCGGTTCCCGCGGCCTTGCCGATCGTGGCGCTGCCGTCTTCCCGGACTTCCGCGAAGGGGAAGCCGAGCCGTTCGAGCCCCGGGACATCCTTGACGCCGGGGTCGGCGAAATAGCCGCCGGTGACCTGGCCCGCGCATTCGAGCAGATGGCCAAGCGCGGTGCCCGCCGCGATGCGTGGCCAGTCATCCTGGCGCCAGCCGAACCCGTGCAGCATCGCGCCGAGGAACAGCGAGGGGTCCGCCACCCGGCCGGTGATCACCACATCCGCGCCGGTCGCCAGCGCGTCGCGCACCGGGCCGGCGCCGAGGTAGGCATTGGCCGAGATCAGAGCGTTGCCGAGGCTGCCGACCGGCTCGCCGGTTTCGATCATCACAAGCTCGGGGTGGGCCTGAACCGCGGCGCGGACGTCGTCGCCGGTCACGACCGCGACCTTGAGCGCGGGCAACCCCAGTTCTTTCGCCAATGCCAGGGTGTGGCGGGCGGCGGCAACCGGGTTCGCCGCGCCCATGTTGGTGATGATTTTCGTGCCGCGCGCCCGTGCCGCGCCCAGAACCGCGCGCCAGCGATCCTCCAGAAACGGATTGTAGCCAGCTTCGGGATCGCGCAGCCGGTCGAGATGGCCGAGCGCGATCGTCCGCTCGGCGAGGCATTCGAAAACGATATAGTCGAGCGGAACGGCCTCGATCAGTTCGAGCGCCGGCTCCCAGCGATCCCCGGCATAGCCCGCGCCGGCACCGATCCGGATCGTTTTCATGCCATCGCCGTTTCCCGGCTGCTGTTGCCGCTACTGCTTCTCGATGCCGGCATCGGCGATCGCCTTCGCCCATTTGGCGCTTTCGGTCTTCACATTGGCCGCCAGTTCCGCCGGGGAGGAGGCGGCGACGGTGACGCCCATCGCCTTGCCGAGCTTGTCGAGAACTTCCGGGCTCGCCGCCGCCTTGCGCACGGCGTCGTTGAGCCGGGCGATGATCGGCTCGGGCGTGCCCGCCGGAGCAAAGGCGCCGAACCAGGCGATCAGCTCGTAGCCGGCGAGGCCGCCGGCCTCGGCGACCGTCGGGACATCCGGCAATTGCGGGATGCGCTGCGCCGAGGTCACCGCCAGGGCCCGGATTGTTCCGGCCTGCACCTGCGGCAGCATGACCGCGAGATCGGCGGTGAAGAGATCGACGCGACCCGCCATCAGGTCGGTCACGGCCTGCGGCGAGGCGCGATACGAGATCGGGTTGAGCTTGATCCCGGCCATGCTCGCCAGCATCTCGGTGGAGACGCGCTGCGAGGACGATGCCGTCGCGAAGCTGACGACGCCGGGTTTCGACTTGGCGTTGGCGATGAACTCCTTCAGCGTTTTGGCCTCCGACGTCATGGGAACCCCGACGATCAGCGGCACCGAGCCGAGGTAGGAAATCGGCATGAAATCCTTTTCGTGGTCGAACGGCACGTTCTTGAACAGGGCAGGGGCCGCCGCATTGGTCGAGTTGG
>CAZNAT010000061.1:14327-15742 GCA_964571245.1 uncultured Methylobacterium sp. | reverse complement strand
GGCCCTCCGCCGGCAGGTCGGCGCTCTCCTCCACCAGCGACGACAGGCCGAGGGCGAGGATCGTCAGCCCGTCCGGCGTTGCCTTGGCGACGGCATCCGCCCCGATCAGCCCGTTGGCGCCGGCCTTGTTCTCGATGATGATCGAGGTACCGAGCACGCGGGCCATCTGGTCGGTGTAGACGCGGGCGATGGTATCGGTGGCGCTGCCGGCGGCGAAGGGCACGATCGCCTTGATCACCTTGCCATCGGGCCAGTTCGATTGCGCCCGGACCGAAGCCCCCGTCGCCAGCAGCAAGGCTGCGCCCAGAACAATTACGCTACGCCGGTTCATGCTGTCGTCTCCATCCTGTCGCGGGTGTTGCATCATGGCCGATTGCCGGCCATCCGCCATACCAAATTTTCCAAGACCAAACTCTCCAAGCTGATTCTTGCCCGGCCAATTCTTGGTTGGTCAATTCTTGCCCGGTCAATTCCTGGCTGGCCAGTTCTTGCCCGCGCTCAGGCTTCGGCGGTATTGTTGCGCCGGACCATGCCCCAGAGCGGCGGGCCGACCAGCGCGATCGCCGCCAGGACCAGCAACAGCAGCGACAGCGGCTTCTCGAAGAAAATCGCCGGGCTGCCCTGGCTGATCGTCATCGCCTGGCGGAAGTTCGTCTCCGCCATCGGCCCGAGGATCATCCCGATGATCACCGGCGCGGTCGGGAAATCGAACTTGCGCATGAAGAAGCCCATCACCCCCACCGAATAGAGCAGGATCAGGTCCACCACCGAGCGCGAAATACCGTAGGTGCCGATGGTCGCGAAGATCAGTATGCCGCCGTAAAGCAGCGGCGCCGGGATCCGCAGCATTTTCACCCAGAGACCGACGAGCGGCAGATTGAGCACCAGCAGCATCACGTTGCCGATGTAGAGCGAGGCGATCAGCGTCCAGACCAGCGCGCCATTGGTTTGCAGGAGCTGCGGGCCGGGGTTGATGCCGTAGCTCTGGAACGCCGAGAGCATCACCGCGGCGGTCGCGGAAGTCGGCAGGCCGAGCGCCAGCATCGGCACCAGCACGCCTGCAGCGGATGCGTTGTTGGCGGCTTCCGGCCCGGCGACACCCTCGATCGCGCCATGGCCGAATTCCTCCGGCTTGGTCGAGAGCTTCTTTTCGATCGAATAGGACAGGAAGGTCGGGATCTCCGCGCCGCCCGCCGGCATCGCGCCGATCGGAAAGCCGATCACCGAGCCGCGCAGCCAGGGCTTCCACGAACGCGACCAATCCTCGCGGGTCATCATAATGGAATCCTTGATCTCCAGCACTTCCTCCGGCGGCCCCTTGGGCTGGGCCGCGAGCCAGAGCGTCTCGCCGATGGCAAACAGCCCGACCGCGACAACGATGACGTTGATCCCGTCATAGAGCTCGGTAATGCCGA
>CAZNAT010000061.1:0-14317 GCA_964571245.1 uncultured Methylobacterium sp. | reverse complement strand
TGGCCGGATTGATTGTCGACCCCGATCATCCCGAGGAACATGCCGACGAACAGCGCCGTCAGCCCGCGCACCGCCGAATTGCCGAGAACCGCCGCCACGGTGATGAAGCACAGCATCATCAGCGAAAAATATTCCGCCGGGCCGAATTTCAGCGCGAAGGCGACGACCGGTTCGGCGACGAAGGTGATGCCGATGGTGCCGATGGTGCCGGCGACGAAGGAGCCGATGGCCGCCGTGGCCAGCGCCGCGCCGGCGCGGCCTTTCTTGGCCATCTTGTTGCCTTCGAGGGAGGTGACGATCGAGGAGCTTTCCCCCGGCGTGTTGAGCAGGATCGAGGTCGTCGACCCCCCGTACATCGCGCCGTAATAGATGCCCGCAAACAGGATGAATGCCGCTGTCGGGTCGACCTTGGTCGTGATCGGCAACAGCAGCGCGATGGTCAGCGCCGGGCCGAGGCCGGGCAACACGCCGATCGCGGTACCGACCGCGACGCCGACGAGGCACCACATCAGGTTGATCGGGGTCAGCGCAACCGCGAACCCCTGCATCAGGAGGTTGAAGGTATCCATTAAAGAAATCTTTCAATCAGCCCGGAGCCAATTTGGTAGCCGAGAACCCGGTCGAAGCCAACATAGGCGAGGACCGCGACGGCGAGCCCGATCGCGCCATCGCGCACCGGCCTGTCGCTGCCGAAGGCGCGCGCCGTGCAGACGAACATCAGCGTCGAGGACAGGATGAAGCCGACGCGCGGCACGATCACCGTATCGCCGAAGGAAAGTCCGTCGATCAGGACGAGGTTGAGGGTGAGGCCGGCTGCCAGCCAGGCCAGCGAGCGCAGGTCGAGCGCGGTGCCGCTTTCGTGCTCCCAGCCGCCGCGAAAGGCCTCAAGGATCAGCAGCAGGCCGAAAAACACCAGACCGGCGGTGACCGCCCAGGGGACGACCGCAGGCCCGATCTTGGCATAGGCCGATTGCGGGATCGCTGCGGTGGCAAAGCCCACCACCGCAGCAAAACCCAGCATGAAGAGCCCGACGCAGAGTTCGGGCAGCGCTGGTCTGGACGTCATCGATCAGGTCGCCAGACCGAGGTCTTGGAGGATCGCGGTGATGCGCGCCGTCTCGGTCTCGACGTATTTTCCGAACGCCTCGCCGCGCTGGTAAATCCCGGTCCAGTCGCGCTTGGCGAGTTCATTTTTCCAGGCATCGCTGATCACCAGCTTGTCGAACAGGCCGATCAGCGCGTCCTGCTGCGGCTTGGTGATGCCCGGCGCGCCGAACACGCCGCGCCAGTTGAACAGCTCGACGTCAACGCCTTCTTCCTTCAGCGTCGGCACGTTGATGCCGTCCTGGCGCTTGTCGGAGGAGATCGCGAGGGCGCGCAGCTTGCCGGCCTTGACCTGCTCGGCGAATTCGCCGTAGCCGGAAACGCCGCAGGAGACCTGATTGCCGAGCAGCGCCGCCGTGGCCGGGCCGCCGCCGGCATAAGCGACGTAGGAAACCTTCTTCGGATCGACGCCAACCGCCTTGGCGATCATGCCGGCGAGGATATGGTCGGTGCCGCCCGCGGAACCGCCGGCCCAGGAGATTTTCCCCGGATCGGCCTTGAACGCCGCGACGAGATCCTTCATCGTCTTGAACGGGCTGTCGGGATGGACGACGATGGCTTCGAACTCGCCGGTCAGGCGGCAGATCGGCACCAGTTCGCTCATCTTGAGCGGGGCCTTGTTGGCGATGATCGCGCCGACCATCACCATGCCGCCGATCATCACCGCGTTCGGCTGGCCCTTCTTGGTCGAGATGAATTTGGGCATGCCGACGACGCCGCCGGCGCCCGGGGCATGTTCGAACTGGAAATTCTCGACGATCTTCTCGGCGCGCATGATCGCCTCGATCGCGCGGGCGGTGCCGTCCCAGCCGCCGCCGGGGGCCGCGGGAACAAAAATCTGCAGCGTCGAAAGCGCCTGGGCCTGAGCCGGGCTCAGAAGGCTGAGCGGAACACTGAGGGCTGCGCTGGCCGCAAGGCCGGTTTTCAGGATGTCGCGTCTCGATGTCATGGATAGCTCCCTACGCCATTGGTTCTTGTTCATGCCCGTCATTACCGCATGCGGACATTGAATGAGGCACTAGCGGCTTTCCGTCTTCATGTAAAGATTCAACCATTATAAAATGTGACAAATATAAGATTGCTTGAAAAGATCATCAATAGTTATATAGGGTAAAAAAAATTCATTTATAAATTTTCATATTTGGATTGATATTCTTATGTTACTGCCAAATTATGAAGAGAAATCTAAGTTTATTCTATTAGTTATCACAGGCAAATACGCGAATTCGGAATCCGTTTTGACGATTCTCGGGGGCGAATGCAGCACCCGCAGGCGATTTAAACTTGGGCGTGACGCCGCACTAGGGTCCAAACCAAACGTTCCGAGCACGTTGTGGAAGCGCATCGGCTCCGGTCTGCAGGTGCGGTGGGCTCTCCCGGAGATATTCGGCAGCGAATGCCCCTCCGGCGATCCCGGCGGTCATCTGGTGCAGCAGTGCCGCTCGAAATGCCATAGAGCAAGAACTCCTGAGACAAAAACTTCCGGCAAAACGCTTCGAACGAAAACTTCCCGGGCGATGTTGTGATCCTGCGGCCCCGAGGCTAGAACCAACGCCGGTCGGCGCGACGCGCCGGAAGGAATGGAAAGGTTCGGTGCGCGGCATGACGAAGGCGATGGACGGGCTTGGTCGATTGCTGCTGGCATCCGCCTCGCCGCGCCGGTATCAGCTCCTCGAACAGATCGGCATCACGCCCGACGACGTGCTCGCCACCTCGATCGACGAGACGCCGCGCCCGCGCGAACGACCCCGGGTCTATGTCGAGCGGCTGGCGCGCGAAAAGGCCGAGGCGGCCTTCAAGGCCACCCGGCACGATGCGGAGCGCGCTTCCGCCTGTATCCTTTCCGCCGATACGGTCGTCGCGCTCGGCGCGCGCATCCTGCCCAAGACCGAGCTTGCCTCGGAGGCGGCGCAGTGCCTGCGTCTGCTCTCCGGGCGTGCCCACCGCGTCTACACCAGCGTGGTGGTGATGCTGCCATCGGGGCGGCAATCGCAGCGGCTGGTGGAGGCGCGTGTGCGCTTCAAGCGGCTTTCCGGCGACGAAATCGATGCCTATCTGGCCAGCGGCGAGTGGGAGGGCAAGGCCGGGGGCTATGCCATTCAGGGCATTGCCGGCGCGTTTGTCACCAAGCTCGCGGGATCGTATACGGCGGTGGTCGGTTTGCCCCTTTATGAAACCGCGACGCTGCTCACCGGGGTCGGTTTTCCGGTGCACCTGCGCTGGTTGCGGCAGGCCTAGCGGAAAGCGCTCGCGGACCGCCGGGCAGGGCATCCGGTCTTGAACCCTTATCCCTCCTGCAACATTTCTTCTCCCGATCACCGCCCTTCGTTTCACACAGGTTCCCAATGGAAGATACCTCTGCTGCCACGGAAATCCGGGCGCCGCGCTGCCCGATCTGCTCGCGCCTGACCGAGCCGTCTTTCCGGCCATTCTGCTCGAAGCGCTGCGCCGACCTCGATCTTTCGCGCTGGTTCAAGGGCAGCTATGCCATTCCCATGACCGAGGAAGACGAGGGCGACGGTCGTCGCCTCGACGAGGACACGCCCGGGGATTGACCGGGCACTCCTGCCTTTTTGCACCGCGAGCCGGGCGCCACTCTTGCGCAACCCGTTTCTTGCTCAACCCGTTCAAAACCCCGCCAACCGTCGGCTTCTACGAAGGATCGCACCATGGAATTCCGCCAACTCGGCCGCACCGGCCTGAAGGTTTCCGCGCTCTGCCTGGGCACGATGACCTGGGGGCAGCAGAACACCGAGGCCGAAGGCCATGAACAGATGGATTACGCGCTCGATCACGGCGTGAATTTCTTCGATACCGCCGAAATGTATTCGATTCCCCCGCGTGCCGAGACGCAAGGGGCGACCGAACGCATCATCGGTTCCTGGTTCAAGGCGCGCCGCAATCGCGACAAGGTAATTCTCGCCTCGAAGGTCGTCGGCCGCTCCGACTCGACCTGGCTGCGCGATGACGGCTCGAAAACCCGGCTCACGCCGGCCCAGATGACCGAAGCGCTCGACAAGAGCCTCGCCCGCCTCGGCACCGACTACATCGACCTCTACCAGCTCCATTTTCCCGATCGGGCGATGCCCTGGGGCGCCAACCCGACGCGGTTCAAGCCGGAGGATTTCGCGACCAGGGGCGAGGAGGAGGCTACGTTCCGCGAGGTTCTTCAGACGTTGCAGGGGTTTATTGCGGCGGGGAAGGTCCGCCATATCGGGGTCTCCAACGAAAGCGCCTGGGGCGTGATGCGGTTTCTGTTCGAGAGCGAGGCGCATGGCCTGCCGCGGATGGCGAGCATCCAGAACGCCTACAACCTGATCAACCGCACCTATGAGACCGCGCTGGCGGAGATCTGGCTGCGCGAAGGCGTGGGGTTGCTCGCCTATTCGCCGCTCGCGCAAGGGTTTTTGACCGGCAAGTATCTCGATGGCGCCCGGCCCGAAGGCGCGCGCGAAACGCTGTTCCGGCGTGGCCTGCGCTACCAGAAGCCGGGTGCGGAAGAGGCGATCCGCGATTATGTCAGCCTGGCGCGCGAGGCCGGGCTCGATCCGAGCGTGATGGCGAATGCCTTTGTCACCAGCCGGCCGTTCGTGACCTCGAACATCATCGGCGCGACCTCGATGGCGCAGCTCGAACTGGCCATCGGCTCGGCGAACATCAAGCTCTCGCCCGAGCTGGTGGCCAAGATCGACGCGGTGCACCAGTATCGCGGCAACCCGGCGCCCTGACCCGATCCGGGGTTTTTGGCATCCGGCAATCGAATACGAGGAGGAATGCGCATGAACGGAACCGGTAACGGCGAGGGCGAAACGCCGATCCGCAACGTGCTTTTCATCATGTGCGACCAGCTGCGCTTCGATTATCTCGGCTGCGCCGGCCATCCGACGATCCGCACGCCCAATATCGATGCGCTCGCCGCGCGCGGGATAAGGTTCACCAAGGCCTACGTGCAATCCCCGGTCTGCGGCTCCTCGCGCATGTCGTTCTATACCGGGCGCTACGTCTCGAGCCACGGCGCGAGCTACAACGGCGTACCGCTCAAGGTCGGTGAAATGACCATGGGCGATTATCTCCGGCCGATGGGGGTGGATGCGGTCCTGGTCGGCAAGACGCATATGCGCGCCGACAAGGAGGGCATGGAACGGCTCGGCATCGCGCCGGACTCGATCATCGGCGTCCGGGTGGCGGAATGCGGGTTCGATCCCTTCGATCGCGATGATGGCCTGCATTCCGTGGGGCCGGACGGGCGTTATGAACCCAAACGGCCGCGCTATGAGGCCTGGCTCAACGACAAGGGCTATCCGGGGGAATACCCCTGGCAGGATTTCGCCAATGGCGTCGCGCTGCCGGATGGCTCGGTCGGCAATGGTTTTGCGATGCGGCACGCGCCGCTGCCGGCGCGCGTCCGGGAAGAGGATTCCGAAACCCCCTACATGACCCGCCGGGCGATGGAATTCATCGAAGGTGCCGGGGCAAAACCCTGGTGCCTGCACCTCTCCTACATTAAGCCGCATTGGCCCTATATCGCCCCCGCACCCTACCATGCGATGTATTCGAAGGCCGATATCGTGCCGGTGGTGCGTTCCGACCGCGAACGTCAGGACCCGCATCCGGTGTTCCGCGCCTTCATGGAAAACCGCATCGGCGCGAGCTTCCGCTCCGACGAGACGCGCGAGGCGGTTATCCCGACCTACATGGGCCTGATCACCCAGATCGATACCGAGCTTGGCAAGCTCTTTGCCTATCTTGAGGCCAAAGGCTTGGCCGAGGACACGCTGGTCGTCCTGACCTCCGATCACGGCGACTACCTCGGCGACCATTGGCTCGGCGAGAAGGATCTGTTCCACGAGCCGAGCGTCAAGGTGCCGCTGATCATCGTCGATCCGCGCGACTCCGCTGCCTCCACCCGGGGCACGACCTCAGACGCGCTGGTCGAGACCATCGATCTCGTCCCGAGCTTCATCGAGGCCTTCGGCGGCGATCCCTCGGCCCTCTCGCACCGGCTGGAGGGCCGTTCGCTGATGCCGCTGGTGCGGGGTGAAAAACCGGCGGACTGGCGGCGTTACGCGGTGAGCGAATACGATTACGCCCATTCCGGCACCGCGGCGGAACTTGGCGTCGAGCCGCGCCACGCGCTGCTGTTCATGATCACCGACGGACGCTTCAAATACGTCCATGCGCCGGGGTTTCGGCCGATGTTGCATGACCTGCACGAGGATCCGAACGAATTTCGCGATCTCGGCGATGATCCGGATTATGCCGAAACCCGGGCGCGGCTGCACGGCGCGCTGTCGGCCTGGGGCTTGCGGCAGAGCCAGCGGGTGACGAAATCCGAAGCCGCGATCAAATTTCCTGCCGGCTCATCGGAGCGGCGCGGCATCCTGATCGGCGTCTATGACGAGGCCGATGTCGCCGCCGAGCTCTGGGCAAGGCCGGATTAGATCCAACGCCGATCTGAAAGGATCGGCATTCGATCCGTATCTTTCTGATGTCGCATCCGCTTCTTCCGCCAACTGGTATCCACTTGGCGGGCCTAGCGGCGGCGCTTGCTCCGTAGCAGCCATTCGGAAGCCACCAGCGCGAGAATGGAAATCGCCACCGAAACCAGCGCAAGCCGGAGAGCCGCCGCCTCGCCGCCGGGCACCTGGACTGCGGAATAGATGGCCGCGGGAATGGTTTGCGTCTCGCCTGGAATGTTCGAGACGAAGGTGATGGTGGCGCCAAATTCGCCGAGCGCCTTGGCGAAGGCGAGCACCGATCCGGCGACGATGCCGGGCATTGCCAAGGGCAGGGTGATGGTTCGGAACGCGGTCAGCGGGGTTGCGCGCAGCATGATCGCCGCCTCGAAATGGCGCGGATCGATCGCCTCGATTGAAAGCCGTATCGCCCGCACCATCAACGGAAAGGCCATGATCGCGGCGGCGAGCGCGGCGCCGGTCCAGCGGAAGGCAAGGACGATCCCCAGATTTTCCTCGAGAAATGCGCCCGCCGGCCCCTTGCGCCCGAACAGCAGCAGCAGGGCAAAGCCGGTCACGACCGGGGGCAGCACCAGCGGCAGGTGAACCAGCGTATCGACGAGAAATTTTCCAGGAAAATCGCGTCGCGCCAGAAGATGCGCGACCATGATCGCGAAGGGCAGGCTCGCCAGCGTGGCGACGAGCGCCACTTTGAGCGAAAGCTGGATCGCGACGATTTCTTCGGGCGTCAGAAGTGCAAAAAACGACATCTCGAGCCTTTGCCCCCAATCGGCGGCCCGATCAACGGCCTGCCGTAAAACCAAAGCGCGAAAGGATCGCCTGTGCCGGCGGCGACGCCAGAAAAGCAAGAAAGGCGGGCGCCTGCGGGTGTTTCGAGGTGGACACCAGCGCCGCCGGGTAGCGGATCGGCGGGTGATACTCGGACGGAATCGTGCCGATGACCGCTACCTTCGGCTCGGCGAGGGCGTCGCTCGCATAGACAATGCCCGTTTCGGCCTCGCCGCGCGCGACAAGCACCAGCGCCATGCGCACGTTCTCGACCATGACGAGACGGGCCTGCAGCCTGTCCCACAGGTCGAGCCGTTCCAGCGCCGCCTTGGCATAGGCGCCGGCCGGAACGGCTTTGGGATCGCCGATCGCCAGCTTTCCGTTGGCATGAAAGGCCGCGGCATCGATCCCGGGCGCGATCGTCAGCCGTCGCGCCGAAGGGGAGGGGGCGATGACGACAAGGCGGTTGCCGGCAAGCAGGCGGCGGGTTTCCGGCCGGATCAGGTTGCGCGTTTGGGCCCAGTCCATCCAGACATCATCCGCCGAGAGGAAGAGATCGGCCGGTGCCCCCTGTTCGACCTGCCGCGCCAGCACCCCCGACGCGGCGAGGACGAGCCGGGCCGGTGCATTGCCTAATGCCGCCCAGGCAGCATTGAGCGCGTCGAGCGCCTCCTTGAGCGAGGCGGCGGCAAAAACCGTGAGCGGGGGCGCTTCACTTTGTGCCCGGGCGCGTTCCAGAAAAACAAGCGATGCGCCGAGCATCGCGCCGAGCTTTCGACGAGTAAGCATCATGCCTCCCAGGCAGAACCTCGCGCCCAGGCTGCAACAGCCGCGTCAAGGTTCGGAAAATCCGGTTGAAGAGGGGGCGTGGCATTCTCGCTTCCGGAGAAATGCGGCGCGGGCGTGGGCTGCACGATGCCATCCATTGCGGCAAAGGCTCCACGCGCGAGGTTATGCGGGTGGCGCGGCGCTTCGTCAAGCGTCAGCACCGGCGCGGCGCAGGCGTCCGAACCCTCCATGATCGCGGCCCATTGGTCGCGGGTCTTCGTGGCCAGAATGCCGGCGAAACGCGCGGCCAGCGCGGGCCAGTTCGCCGGATCCATCCGTTCCGCCTCCGCGACCGGCGCGATGCCGATCCGGCGGCAGAATTCGGCGAAGAACTGCGGTTCCAGTGCGCCGACGGCGAGAAACTTGCCATCCGAGCAGGCGTAGGCGCGATAGAACGGCGCGCCGCCATCGAGGATATTGGCCTCGCGCGCCGAAAAATCCCAACGCCCCTGCGCCCCGAGATCGGCGAACATCGCCATCAGCGAGGCGGCGCCATCGGAAATCGCGCAATCGACCACCTGACCTTCCCCGGTTGCGCGGGCGGAAAGGATCGCCGCCAGCAGTCCCAGGCCAAGATAAAGCGCGCCCCCGCCCATATCGCCGACGAGGTTGAGCGGCGAGGTCGGCCGTTCCGCCGGGCCCATCGCATGCAGCGCGCCGGAAATCGCGATATAGGTGATGTCGTGCCCGGCGCTTTGGGCGAGCGGCCCGGTCTGGCCCCAGCCGGTCATGCGGCCATAGGCCAGGCGCGGGTTGAGCGCGAGCATCGCCTCCGGGCCGAGCCCGAGCCGCTCCATCACGCCGGGGCGAAAGCCTTCGATCAGCGCGTCGGCGCGCGCGACAAGCGCCCGCACCGCGGCGATATCGGCGGGGTTCTTGAGATCGGCGGTCACGCTCCGCCGTCCGCGCCGGATGACGGCCCGGGTCCAGGGGTCGGCGCCGCCAGGCCGGTCGATGCGGAGGATCTGCGCGCCCATATCGGCGAGCAGCATCGCCGCGAACGGTGCCGGGCCGATGCCGGCAAACTCGACGATCCGCACGCCGGCGAGCGGCGCCCGCTTGGTCATCACAGCCTGGCCATCACATCAGGCTCCGCGCGATCAGCATGCGCTGGATATCGGAAGCGCCCTCGTAGATCTGGCAGACGCGGACATCGCGGTAGATGCGTTCGACCGGGAAATCGGCGAGGTAGCCGTAGCCGCCGAAAATCTGGATCGCGGTCGAGGCGACGCGCTCGGCCATTTCGGACGCAAAGAGTTTTGCCATCGAAGCCTCCGTCAGCGCAGGCTTGCCGGCTTCCCGCAACGCGGCGGCATGCAGGACGCTTTGGCGGGCAACATGGATCTGGGTCGCCATATCCGCGAGCTTGAAGGCGATCGCCTGGTGTTCGGCCAGCTTCTTGCCGAAGGTTTCGCGCTCCTTGGCGTAGGCTAAGGCGGCATCGAGCGCGGCCTGCGCCATCCCGACCGATTGCGCGGCGATGCCGATGCGCCCGCCCTCAAGGTTCGAAAGCGCGATTTTATAGCCTTCGCCTTCCGCGCCGAGGCGGTATTCCGCCGGGATGCGCATGTCCTCGAACACCAGCTGGCAGGTGTCGGAGGCGTGCTGGCCGAGCTTGTCCTCGATGCGGCCGATGGTATAGCCCGGCGTATCCGTCGGGACGATGAAGGCGGAGATGCCCTTTTTCCCGGCTTCGGGGTCGGTGACGGCGAAAACGATCACCACCTTGGCGTTCTTGCCGGAGGTGATGAACTGTTTCGTCCCGTTGAGGACGTAGTGCGCATTGCCGTCGGCGCGGGCGCGGGTCCTGATCGCGGAGGCATCCGAACCCGCCTGCGGTTCGGTGAGGGCGAAGCCGCCGATCCATTCGCCAGACGCGAGCTTGCGCAGGAACTGTTCCTTCTGCGCCTCGGTGCCGAAGGTGGCGATCGGTTTGCAGCCCACCGAGTTATGCACGCTCATGATGGTGGAGACCGAGCCGTCGCCCGCCGCGATTTCTTCGAGTGCCATCGCATAGGCGATATCGCCGACCGCCGAGCCGCCCCAGGCTTCGGAAACCAGCATGCCGAGAAAACCAAGCTCGCCCATCTGGCGGATGGCTTCGGCCGGGAACTGCTTGTCGCGGTCCCATTGCGCGGCATGGGGCTTCAGGCTTCGCTGGGCGAAATTCCGTGCCATGTCGCGGATCATCAACTGGTCTTCGGTCGGGAGCATGGCGGCCTCGTCGGGGTTTTTCGGATCGAACATGGATCGCCCGCGTTAGGCAAGCCTCGTCATCAAAAATACGCAAGGGTGTGAACAAGGCAGCAAAGCTGTCGTTGTTTGGCGAGGTGCTTGTTTTTGGCGAAGTCCTTGTTTTTGGCGAGGTGCTTGTGTGATGAGGGCGTGCTTGTGCCCCGCCGTTCCTGGCAATGGCCGCTGAATCAGCGTCTCAGGAACCGGAATCAATTTCGCAACGACCGGAATCAACCGTGTAACGCGCGGCGACAAGGGCTTGAAAAATAATGGCAATCCGAGGGCGTCAATGGCGGAAGCGATCCATCAGGGTTTGCGCAAAAACGTCTTCACCTCCGAAACCTCGCCGCCGACATAGGTGAGACGCAGCGTCGCGCTTTCGATGTCCGGGCGCAGGCGGAGGTAGGGCAGGGCGCTGGCCGGAATTGCATGCGGATTGGCCTCGTCGCAGGGCGGCAACGGCAGGACCTGGGAAGGCGCCGCGCCGTTGAAGCCGATCTCCACCTTGCTGATCGCGCAGCGGTAGCTCATCAGGTGGGTGTAGTAGAGCAGGTGCTCGTTGTGGCCGGCGCCGAAGGCGATCCAGCTGTTCGCGAACCGGTCGAGAATATCGCGCTGGCCCTGCACCAGGCTCGCCCTGGGGTCGAAAGCGATGGTGGTCGCCGGGCTTCGGATCCCGTTCGCGTCGGCGTAGCGCAGGGTGATCTCGGTCGGGCCCTGGTTGCCGGGCAGCTCGAAGCTCGGGTTGGCCATCGGCTTGCCGGTGCGCGGGTCCAGCATCTGCAGCGCGCCGGTCGGGCGGAATTCCGCCATGGTGCCGAAGCGATATTCGATCCCGGTCGTGGCCTCGGGCGCGGAGACATTGGCCATCCAGCCCGCGTTCGAGCGCATGAAACTCAGGCCGATCCGGTCGCGGTTTTCGGAAAAATAGGCCTTCAGGAGGCCCTCGCGCTTCTGCGCCCGGTCGAGCCATTGTGAGAGCACGCTCTGGTCGAGGAAGAACGGGATCAGCCGGCCCTCGCGTTCCGCGGCCAGGAAACGGCCGATAGCGGCGAGTTCGCGGCGGCGATCGTCGATCGTCTGGCCGTTCTGCCGGTCTTCGCCGAACTCCTGCGCGATCAGCGCGTGGACCGGGGCGAAATCCGGGTTGGCCTCCGCGAAAGCGGCGAGCCGGGTCTGGCGCTCCAGCCCCTCGAACTGGAGCAGCTGCACCAGCGCCGCCGCGCGCCCCGGCCCCGCGCCCGGGGGGCGGGATTGGGTAAGGCCGGCGAAGACCTCGCGCGCGCCGGCCCGGCCATCCTGGGTGCGGATCAGCGCGGCGAGCCGCATCAGCGGGTCGATATGGTCGGTGCCGAGCGCGGCGAAGGCGAGATAATCGCGGCGTGCGGCAGCGCTTTCCCCGCGCGCCTCAAAGGTGCGGGCATTGTGGTAGAGTTCGGGCGCGGTTTTCGGCGCGGTGACGATGCCGCCGGATTGGGCGAGCTTCTCGAAAGCCTGCGCCGGCGTGAGGTTTTCGGTGATGACGAGGCTGGCGTTGGTGCCCGGTTGCCCGACAGCGACGGGGCTCCCGATCGCCACAGGACCATTGCCCGAACCCGGGTTGCCGCCTTGCGACAGTCCGGGCGGCGGCGCAAAGCCGCGGCCGGCCAGGAAAAGCCCCGCGCCGCCGATGGCGGCCACCAGCACGCCGGCGGCGAGATATCGCGACTTCATGCCGAATTCCTTCCCGGCATCGCGCTTCAGGGCCATCGAGCCGGCGAGCGGCTTGGCATGCGCGCCCATCTCGATCTGGAAGGCGTGCACGGGATGCGGGAGGTTCTTGACCTCGCGGTTGCCGAGATCGCGGAATGGCACCGAAATCTTGTTCATCACCGCTTCGTGGACATTGCGCGACACGCAGATGCTGCCGGGCTCGGCAAGGCCCTGCAGCCGTGCGGCGATATTGACGCCATCGCCGAGAAGATCGCCGTTGCGTTCGACCACGTCGCCGATCGAGATGCCGATGCGAAAATGCATTTGCCGCCCCGGGGGATGCGCCATGTTGCTGGTGCGGAGCGATTCCTGAATGTCGATGGCGCAGCGCGTCGCCTCGACGGCGCTGGCAAATTCGCACATCACCCCGTCGCCGGCGGTATTGAAGATGCGCCCGCCCGCCCGATGCACGAAATCGTCGAACACCGTGCGATAGGCTTCCAAACGGGTGAGCGTCTCTTCCTCGTCCTCGGAAATGAGGCGGGTGTATTCGGCGACATCCGCCGCCAGAATGGCCGTGATCTTGCGCTTCAACGCCAAGTGCTCCGCATCAGGTGCTCCGCATCATGCCCTTACCCCACGATCGGGCCAACATACTATGCCCGACCTCGAAAGTCCGCACTGTGCGAAAAGGCACACTTTATGCGAAATCGCGGAGCATCATCCCGGGGTTTGATGCGCGCAGGCAAGAATCCAGTCGTGCAGGGTGCGCGCGGCCAGACTGAGCGGCTTTGCCCGGTGCGGGACGAGCACATGATAGGCAAGCCGGCTTTCGAACGCGTATCCGCCGGGGTTGACGACCAGGCCCTGTTCGAGTTCGGCGATCACGAGGCATCGCGGCACCAGGGCAATGCCCATGCCGATGTGCACGGCCTTCACCAGGACCTGATAGACATCGAAGGTCGGGCTTACCCCTCGCTCGGACGGCACCTGAACCCCGGTTGCCTCGCTGAACTCCTGCCAGGCCTCGCGCGCCTGGGCATGGACGATGCGCGGCAGGCGCAGGACGTCCTCCAGCGGCGTTTCTGGATCGGTTCCGGGCGGCGCGATCAGGACGCATTCCCCCCCGGCCAGAAGGGTGGAATCGGCCCCGAGCCATGGTCCGGACCCAAAGAGAATTTCGATCTCCGCGCCGCCACGATCGAACGGCGTGTTCATCACAAACGTCGAGAACTGAATGTCGATATCCGGGTACGCGGCGAAAAAATCGCGCAGCCGTGGCAACAGCCATTTGTCCGCGAACATCGGCAGCGCCCGGACGATCACGACTCTCCGGTTGGTTGCCTCGCGGGAAGCCCGGTCGAAAATCCGCTCCATTTCGTTGAGCAGGGGCTGGATATCCGCCAGCAGCCGTTCGCCGATCGCATTGGGGATGAGCCCGCCCTTCACACGGGAAAACAGCGGCAGGCCGATAAAACGCTCCATGGTCTGGACCTGTTTGGAAACCGCGCTCTGCGTCAGGCCCAGATGCGCGGCGGCGTCGGAACAGGAGCGGTGGATGGCGACTTCCTCGAGCGTGGAAAGGGCGTTGAGGGGCGGGAGTTTGCGGCGCGTCATGGTTTAGCTATTCCTGAATGGAATTTTAGGATGAGTATTATTCGCTTTTCGAATGTGGCGCGACTTTGTAGGTTCCGCCAGCTTTTTCGGGCGCTTCCGATCACAATTCATCGTCCCGGATGAAATCACCTTGATTTTATCGCTTTGAAGCGTTCGACTTGGTCAATCAACAATGCCGATCGCACAAAAAATCAGCGGTTCGGCTTTTAGGGAGACACTCCATGTCGTTTCGGAAATTCCTGCTGGCTGCCGGTGCGAGCCTTGCGCTCCAGGTGGCGATCATGCCGGCCAACGCGGTGACGCTGCGCTACGCGAACCAGGGCGATCTCAAGTCGCTGGACCCGTATACGCTCAACGAAACCACGGCGAACGCCCATCTCGGCCATGTCTACGAGGGCCTGACCGCGCGCGACAAGACGCTGAAGATCGTCCCCGGCCTCGCCGAGCGCTGGGAGGTTCTCGACGGTGCGAAGCGCTGGCGGTTCCACCTGCGCAAGAACGTCAAGTTCCACAACGGCGAAGCCTTCACCGCCGATGACGTGGTATTTTCCGCCGAGCGCGTCCGGGCGGCGGGGTCGAACTTCCAGACCCGCCTT
>CAZNAT010000060.1:11119-20705 GCA_964571245.1 uncultured Methylobacterium sp. | reverse complement strand
AATATCGACGAGGTCATCGCCACGATCCGCTCCTCGCCCGATGCGCCGACCGCGCGCGAGCGGCTGATGCTGCGCGACTGGCCGGCGCTGGATGTCGCCTCGCTGATCGCGCTGATCGATGATCCCAAGCACCGCATGGCGGAAGGCGGCACCTATCGCCTCTCCGAACGCCAGGCCAACGCGATCCTCGAGCTGCGCCTCAACCGCCTGACCGCGCTCGGGCGCGACGAAATCGCCAAGGAACTCGAGGAAATCGCCGTCCAGATCCGCGATTTCCTCGATATTCTCGGCTCGCGAACCCGGATTTTCGGCATCATCACCGATGAAATCACGGCGATCCGCGCCGCCCACGCCGTGCCGCGCCGCACCGAAATCATCGAGGCGGACAGCGATTTCGAGGACGAGGACCTCATCGCCCGCGAGGATATGGTCGTCACCTTCTCGCATGCCGGCTACATCAAGCGCGTGCCGCTCTCGACCTATCGGGCGCAGCGGCGCGGCGGCAAGGGCCGCTCGGGCATGTCGACGCGCGACGAGGATTTCGTCTCGCGGCTGTTTGTCGCCTCGACGCATACGCCGATCCTGTTCTTCTCCTCGGCCGGTCAGGTCTACAAGGAGAAGGTCTGGCGGCTGCCGATCGCGCCACCGAACGGGCGCGGCAAGGCGCTGATCAACATGCTGCCGCTCGAAAAAGACGAGCGCATCACCACCATCATGCCGCTGCCCGAGGATGAAGCCAGTTGGGACGCGCTCGACGTGATGTTCGCGACGATGAGCGGCGGCGTGCGCCGCAACAAGCTTTCGGACTTCATTCAGGTCAACCGCAACGGCAAGATCGCGATGAAGCTCGACGAGGGCGACCGCATCGTCGATGTCGCGACCTGCTCGGAGGAGGACGACGTCGTGCTCACCACCGCGCTCGGCCAGTGCATCCGCTTCCCGGTGCCGGAAGTGCGCGTGTTCAAGGGCCGCGATTCAACCGGCGTGCGCGGCATCAACCTCGCGAGCGGCGACCGGGTGATTTCGCAGACCATCCTGCGCCACGTCGATGCCTCCTCCGAGGAGCGCATTGCCTATCTCAAGATGCGTCGGGCGATGGCTGGGGAAGCCGCCGAGGACGCGATCGACCTCGAACCGGGCGAAGGCGAGGCCGCGGCCTCGATCAGCCAGGAGCGCTATATCGAACTCGGGGCCGCCGAGCAGATCCTGCTCACGCTCTCCGAGAACGGCTTTGGCAAGCGGACCTCAAGTTACGAATACCGCATCACCGGGCGCGGCGGCAAAGGCATCGTCGCCATGGCGGTCAACAGCCGCAACGGCAACCTGATCTCGTCCTTCCCGGTGGAAGAGAGCGACCAGATCATGCTGGTGACCGATGGCGGCCAGCTGATCCGCTGCCCGGTCAACGGCATCCGGCTGGCCGGCCGCTCGACGCAGGGCGTCACCGTGTTCAACACCGCGGAGGGCGAGAAGGTCGTCTCGGTCGAGCGCGTCTCCGAGCCGGAAGGCGAGGGGGACGAGGGCGAGGGCGGGGAAGCTGTACCTGAAGGTGAGGGCGGGGAGTAAAATTATGACTCGAAGCTCAATTGCCCGATGAGTGAGCTTCGCTGTTCAATCAGGGTATGTGGTGGCTCTGGCCTTAAGGAAGGCAAAGCAACCGCATCAGTTGTCGGCTTGTTACAAGACAAAAGCCGAATTGAATGGGCTGAAGTAGTTAAATTCGATCTGGTTGAAACTGAACTTCACAAGCATCCAATCAAAGGCGCTATTGGTGCTGTAATCGGGGCTGCAACCGGAAGCCTTTTGGGACCTCCCGGCGCGATAGCTGGGCTCGCGTTAGGCGCGAGTTCGTTTGGGCTATCTCGGACAAGGACTGCGCGATTAACGTGTGGCAGGCATGGCGATATTGTCCTCCAAGCATCAGCAAAGGACGTTGACATGATTTTTTCGTGGTGGCGCGAACATAAGCGTTAACCCCTTGCCCCCACGCCAAAAACACCTAATCTGAAGCCACTATCCGAGGGGCGTCGCGTCAGCGGCTGAGATCGGGGGAATGTCCCCGAGCACCCTTTGAACCTGATCCGGGTCATGCCGGCGAAGGGACGGGATGCTTCGCGGTGCATGCTCAGCCGCACAACCTGCTCCAGAGCCGCATCACCCCATGCAACGAGCCATGGAGTGCTGCCAAATGAATATCCCTGTTTCCCCCAAAAACACCCAGCCCGCGCCGCAAACCGTGACCACCGGGCCGATCATCGGCTCGAAAAAGGTCTATGCCGCGCCAAAATCGCACCCCGACATCAAAGTGCCGTTCCGCGAGATCACGCTGAGCGATCCGCTGGAGCCGCCGGTGCGGGTCTATGATCCTTCCGGGCCCTATACCGAAACCGATGCCTGCATCGACCTTTCCGCCGGCTTGCCGGAAGTGCGCGCCGAATGGATCAAAAAACGCGGCTTTGAGGCGGTTCAACCGCGCGCAGTAAAACCGGAAGACAACGGCAATATCTCCGCCGACAAGCTGGTGCCGGAATGCCCGGCCCGGCGCATCCTCCGCGCCGGAAAACCCGGCCAGATGGTCACGCAATACGAATTCGCCCGCGCCGGCCTCATCACCGAGGAGATGATCTACGTCGCGCATCGCGAGAACCTGGCGCGTGAGGCCGCGCTGCCCGGCGCCAGGACGCGGATGGCCGATGGCGAGAGCTTCGGCGCCGCCGTGCCGGAATTCGTGACGCTGGAATTCGTGCGCGACGAAATCGCCCGCGGCCGGGCGATCATCCCCGCCAATATCAACCATACCGAATTGGAGCCGATGATCATCGGCCGCAATTTTCTGGTCAAGATCAACGCCAATATCGGCAATTCGGCGGTGACCTCCGGCGCGGCGGAAGAGGTCGAAAAGCTGGTCTGGGCGACGCGCTGGGGCGGCGATACCGTGATGGACCTTTCGACAGGACGGAATATCCACAACATCCGCTCGTGGATCATGCGCAACTCCCCGGTGCCGATCGGCACCGTGCCGATCTATCAGGCGCTCGAAAAGGTCGATGGCGACCCGACGAAACTCGACTGGGAGGTGTTCAAGGATACGCTTATCGAGCAGGCCGAGCAGGGGGTGGATTATTTCACCATCCACGCCGGCGTGCGGCTGCATCATGTGCCGATGACCGCGGATCGCGTCACCGGCATCGTCAGCCGCGGCGGCTCGATCATGGCGCGCTGGTGCCTCTCGCGCCACAAGGAGAGCTTCCTCTACGAGCGCTTCGACGAGATCTGCGACATCATGCGCCGATACGATGTCTCGTTCAGCCTCGGCGATGGCCTGCGCCCCGGCTCGATCGCCGACGCGAATGACCGCGCGCAATTCGCCGAACTCGAAACCCTCGGCGAACTCACCCAAATCGCCTGGAAGAAGGGCTGCCAGGTCATGATCGAGGGCCCCGGCCATGTGCCGATGCACAAGATCAAGGAAAACATGGACAAGCAGCTGCGTGAATGCGGCGAAGCCCCGTTCTACACCCTCGGGCCGCTGACGACCGACATCGCGCCGGGCTACGACCACATCACCTCCGGCATCGGCGCGGCGATGATCGGCTGGTTCGGCTGCGCGATGCTGTGCTACGTCACGCCCAAGGAGCACCTCGGATTGCCCAACCGCGACGACGTGAAGACCGGCGTCATCACCTACAAGATCGCGGCGCATGCGGCGGACCTTGCCAAGGGCCACCCGGCAGCAAAACTGCGCGATGATGCGCTTTCGCGCGCGCGGTTCTCGTTCCGCTGGGAGGACCAGTTCAACCTCTCCCTCGATCCGGATACGGCGCGGTCCTACCATGATGAAACCCTGCCGAAGGACGCGCATAAGGTCGCGCATTTCTGCTCGATGTGCGGGCCGAAATTCTGCTCGATGAAGATCACGCAGGATCTGAGAGCCGAAGTGCGGGCGATGGGCGAGAACGAAAGGGCGGCCATCGAAGGCATGGCGGAAAAGTCGCAGGAATTTCTTGCCACGGGCAGCCAGCTTTACGTGGCGCAGACCTGATCCCCAAAAATTCGGCTGGTGTTGCGCCGCAAAATCGGGCAAGGCCAGCCGTATTGAAATCGGGGTAGTTTCATGACCAAGCCCGTCCTTCTCGAAAGTGTCGCGGCCTTGCGCCTCTGGCGCGAGGCGCAGCGCAAGGCCGGCCATCGCGTCGGGCTGGTGCCGACGATGGGCGCGCTGCACGCCGGCCATCTCAGTTTGGTGACGAAGGTGCGGGAAAAAACCGAGCGCAGCGTTGTTTCGATCTTCGTCAACCCGACGCAATTCGCGCCAACCGAGGATTTTTCCAAATATCCCAGAACTTTCGACCGGGATGTTCAACTTTTATCGGAAGTGGGCGCCGATGCGGTTTTCGCCCCGCAAGTCGCCGAGATGTACCCTGAGGGGTTTGCCACCACCGTCACGCTCGACGGCCCGGCGAAGGTCGGGCTGGAGGACGCCTTCCGGCCGACGCATTTTTCCGGGGTCGCGACTGTGGTGGCGAAACTGCTGCTGCAAAGCCTGCCGGACGCGGCGATCTTCGGCGAGAAGGATTATCAGCAACTCGCGGTCATCCGCCGCATGGCCCGGGATCTCGATATTCCCGTCGAAATCCTGGGCGGCGCCACCATCCGCGAGGGCGATGGCCTCGCGATGTCCTCGCGCAACGTCTATCTGACGCCGGAAGAACGCGCGATCGCGCCGATCATCCACCGGACCTTGCAGGCGGCGGCTGTGGTTGCCCTGAGGCGACAGCCGCTCGACCGCATCGAGATTGAGGCCGCCAATGCCCTGAGCGCGGCGGGGTTTGCCGTCGACTACCTCGCCATCCGCGATGCGGCCAGCCTTGCAATCCCGGCTGCGGGGGCAGACCCGGCGTCGCTGCGCATCCTGGTGGCAGCCAAACTCGGCAAGACCCGGCTGATCGACAACATCGCGGTGCGCTGATCAGCTCGCTTCCAGCGCCTTACGCGCTTCCGCCAGCTTGGCGGTCGCTTCCGCCGACAGCACCGGATATTCCAGCCCGAGGCTCTCCATCTCCGCGATCAGCGCCTGCATGACCGCAAGGCGCATGAACCACTTCTTGTCCGCCGGGATCACGTACCAGGGCGCATGCGGCGTGGCGCTCGCGCGGATCGCGGCCTCATAGGCGGCCATGTAACCGTCCCAATGCGCGCGCTCGGCGACGTCGCGGGCGTTGAACTTCCAGTTCTTGCGGGGATCGTCGATGCGTTCGAGCTGGCGCTGTTTCTGCTCGTCCTTCGAGACGTGCAGGAAGAATTTCATGATCTTGGTGCCGGCGCGCGCCAGATGCCGCTCGTGGTCGGCGATGGCCTCCAGCCGCTCGGCCCAGAATTTTTCCGAACCGGCCTTTTTCGCGATGCCGTTCTCCGGCAGGCGCTGGCCGCCGAGAAACTCCGGGTGGACGCGCACGACCAGCACTTCCTCGTAATAGGAGCGGTTGTGGATGCCGATCCGCCCGCGTTCGGGCAGCGCCTTGGCGGTGCGCCAGAGAAAATCGTGATCGAGCTCCTCGGAGGAGGGCGCCTTGAACGAATGCACCTGGCACCCCTGCGGATTGACGCCGGACATCACGTGCTCGATCGTGGAATCCTTGCCCGCCGCGTCCATCGCCTGCAGGATCATCAGCACCGACCATTGATCCGCCGCGTAGAGCCGCTCCTGCATCTCGTGCAGCTTGACCTTGCCTTCCTCCAGCAGGGCCTTGCCCTCCGCCTTGGTGAGTTCATGCCCGCCGAGCCAATCGGTCGGATAATCCGCGAGTTTGAACCCCTTGCCCTGGGTAACGCGGAACGGTTCAACGAACCTGGCAGCATCCTTGATCGGCATGGCGAACTCCCTGAACAGGCGATCAGGATGGCGCAAAACCCGGGCATAGGGCAAGTGCCCCGTGGGAAACGCCCGCCCGGCCGGCGCGGTGTCCGGAAATCGAGCGGAACAACCTTGCACTTCCGGTGCTCATCCCGGTAAGACGCAAGCCATGAAACACGCCATCATTTATGACTGCGACGGCACACTGATCGATAGCGAGCACATCGCGGGCTCGGTCTGCGCGGCGGCCCTGACCGCCATCGGCATTCCCATGACGATGGAAGCCTTCAACACCCGGTTCAATGGCGTACCGGTTGCAAAAACCTGGGAAATCCTGCGGGCGGAAATTCCCTTTGACCTCCCAGAGGGCTTCAACGATGCCATCAACGCCGAGATCCACCGGCGCTTTGATGACGAACTCCACCCCATCCCCGGGGTTGCGGAAGCCGTGCGGGCGATCGGCGGGCCTCGCGCCGTGGCCTCGTCCACCAACCTGCCACGGCTCAAGCTCAACATGGAAAAGACCGGCCTCGCGCCGCTGTTTGACCCGCACATCTATTCCGCGACGCAGGTTGCGCGTGGCAAACCCTCGCCGGATGTGTTCCTGTTCGCCGCCAGCCAGATCGGCGTCGACCCCGCCGATGCCATCGTCATCGAGGATTCGGTGGCCGGCGTGATGGCCGGCCTCAGGGCCGGCATGCGCGTGATCGGCTTTCACGGCGCCAGCAATGGCATTCCCGATCTCGATGCCCGGCTCCGGCAGGCCGGTGCGGCGATCGTCATCGACACCATGGGCCAATTGCCCGAGGCGGTTGAAACGATGCTCCGGGCACGATAGATGCGGGCCGGGCCGGGCTACCGCCCCGACATCGATGGTCTCAGGGCGCTCGCCGTCGGCGGGGTGGTGCTGTTTCACGCCTTTCCCGGCGCGCTGCCCGGCGGCTTTGCCGGGGTCGATGTCTTCTTCGTCATTTCCGGATTTCTGATCGGCTCGATCATCCTCAACGGGGTAGCATCGGGAACCTTCAGCTTTCTGGCGTTCTATCACCGCCGGATTGTGCGGCTGCTGCCGGCTTTCGTGCTGGTGTGCGCCGCAACGCTCGGCGTTGGCGCGCTGATGCTGGTGCCGTCGGAGTTCTCGACGCTGACCTTCACCCTGCGCGCGGCGGTGCTCTACGGCTCGAACATCGTTTTTGCGCTTCGAACCGGCTATTTCGATCAGGCCGGCGCGAGCGCGCCGCTGCTCCACACCTGGTCGCTGGCGGTCGAGGAACAATTTTATCTGCTGGCACCGGTGCTGATCTGGGCGATCCATCGCCGCCGCCCCGCCGCATTGGGGCCGGCGCTTCTGGCGCTCGCGCTCGTCTCGTTCGCGCTCGGCGTTCACGGCGCCTATGCCTATCCGGCACAAGCGTTTTTCCTACCGCACGGCCGGTTCTGGGAAGTGCTGCTCGGCGTTCTGATCGCCTATTACGCGCCGCTGCGCCGGGCTTCGCCGCGCCTGCGTCTTTATGCCGGCATGCTCGGGTTGGCCGCGATCCTGGCCGCCTTCGCGCTGCACTCGGGCGAGAATTCGCGCTATCCGGGCCTGCCGGCGCTGTTGCCGTGCCTGGGTGCGGCGCTGCTGATCGAGGCCAACCGCTACGAATCGACCTTGCCGGGGCACTGGCTGTCGCTGGCGCCGTTGCGCTATCTCGGCGAGATCTCCTATCCGCTCTATCTCTGGCATTGGCCGCTACTGGTCTTCATGCGGCTGCTCGGACCGGAATGGTCCGGCCCCGGCCCGGCCGCTGCGGCCGTCGTGATCTGCGTCGTTCTGGCGGATCTCACGCGGCGCTTTGTCGAGCATCCCGTGTGGTTCGGATCGCGCCCGGGCCTCAGGGCATCCTATGGCGCCTTGCTCGCCTCCAGCGTGGTCTTCATTGGCATCAGCCTGGTCAGCGAGGCGACGAAGGGGCTGCCGCAGCGGTTTTCGCCCGAAATCCGGGCCATCCTCGACGCCGGCCAGGAATGGCGGAGCAGCACGCGGCTCGCGTGCATGCGGTTCGGCACCGACCCGGCCTCACCGGCCCGGTTCGACGCGGGGCATCCCTGCCGGATCGGCGCCCGGGATAAGGCTCCGGATCTGGTGCTATGGGGCGATTCGCATGCCGCCGCGTTCCAGCCGAGCCTCGATATCCTGCTCCAGCAATGGGATCGCGGCGGCATCGTCATCAGCGGCGTCTGCAAGCCGGTCGCGCCGACAACGGAAGACGGCCCGACCCGGCGCGCCTGCGCGGCGGGGGGCGAGAACGCCCTTCAGGATTTCATCGCCGGTCCGGCGAGGGTGCTGGTGATCGCGCAGCGCTGGACAAGCCTGATCGACGGGGCAATGCCGATCGAACGGGAGTTCCGGCGCGTCTCCCTACCGGAGCTGGCGCGACGCGAGGGGGAACTGCGCACGGTGCTCAACGGGCTGGTGCGCCGGATCGAGGCTGCCGGCAAGCGCGTGGTGATCCTCGAAACCGTACCCGAGATCGAATTCAACGTCGCCAATGTCCTCGGGTTCCGGCGCAATCTCGGGCTTGCAGACCCCGCCGAGCCGACGCTGGCTTCCGTTCTGGCGCGGCAAAAACCGGCGCGGGACGCGATCCGATCGGCGATCGCCGGCACATCGGCCGGGATCATCGACCCCGTGCCGTTCCTGTGCAGGGATCGCTGCGCCATCGCCCAGAATGGAACGCCGCTCTACTTCGACAACAACCATCTGACGATCACCGCCGAGCCGATGATCCGCGCCGCCTTGAGCGCTTCCGCCGGAATTCTGCGGTAATTCCTTGAGTTCCCCCGCGTTTGCGGCTAGCTCCGTCTGAGATTTTTTGACCCGAGCCGCCAGTCCAGAGCCACCATGCCGCACATCGCCTTCTACGCCGGTTCGTTCGACCCGCCGACCAACGGCCATCTCGACGTTATCCGCCGCTCGTTCGGGATCGCGGACGCGCTGGTGATCGCCATTGGCACTCATCCGGGCAAAGCGCCGCTGTTCTCCGCCGATGAGCGCATCGCGATGCTCGACGCGGTGGCGCGCCCGCTCGCCGGTGGCAAGAAACTCACCCTCACCACTTTCGCCGATCTGACGGTGGACGCCGCCCGGCGTCAGGGCGCGAGCATCCTGATCCGCGGCCTGCGCGATGGCACCGATCTCGATTACGAGATGCAGCTTGCCGGCATGAACGGCGCGATGGCGCCGTCGATCGAGACGGTGTTTCTGCCGGCATCTCCCCATGTCCGCCCGATCACGGCCACGCTCGTCCGGCAAATCGCCGGGATGGGCGGCGATGTCTCAAGCTTCGTGCCCGAGATCGTGCGCCAGGCGCTGGCGCGAAAATTCACCCGGGGCGCCTGAGCGCTTCCCCCTTTCCAACGATCGACTTCAGGAGAACCCATGCTTCGCCGTACGCTTCTTGCCGGTCTGGCCTCGTTTTCGAGCCTGCCGGCCTTTGCCCCGCTGGCGGCCCGCGCCCAGGGCGCCGCGCCCAAGCTCGATCCGCAGAATACGATCCAGATCGACCTCAAGGACGGCAAGGTCCTGATCGCGCTGCGCCCGGACCTCGCGCCGAAACACGTCGAGCGCATGAAGACGCTCGCCAAGCGCGGGTTTTACGACGGGATCGTGTTTCACCGCGTCATCGAGGGCTTCATGGCGCAGACCGGCGACCCGCAGGGCACCGGCATGGGCGGTTCGGATCTGCC
>CAZNAT010000060.1:0-11109 GCA_964571245.1 uncultured Methylobacterium sp. | reverse complement strand
GAATTCTCGAAGGAGCCGTTCGGGCGTGGCACGCTCGGCGCCGCGCGGTCCTCGGACCCGAACTCCGCCAATTCGCAGTTCTTCATCTGCTACGCCGATGCGAGCTTCCTCAACGGGCAATACACCGTGTTCGGCAAGGTCGTGCAGGGCATGGAGTTCGTCGACAAGATCAAGCGCGGCGATCGCAGTAACAACGGCGCGGTCGCGAACCCGGACAAGATGCTCAAGGTTCGCCTGCTCGCCGATGTGAAATAACCCGAACCTAGCAACGAATGCGACGCCGAGCGGGGCTGCTGAAGCCCGCTGCGAGGGACAAACAAAGGAAAAGACCAATGGCCTCCCCAGAAGATACCCTGATCCTCGACACCACCAAGGGCCTCGTGACGATCACGCTCCGGCCCGATCTCGCGCCCGGCCATGTCGCCCATATCAAGAAACTGGTGCGTGAAGGCTTTTACGACGGCCTGTCGTTTCACCGCGTCATCGATGGCTTCATGGCGCAGGGCGGCTGCCCGGACGGCACCGGCATGGGCGGTTCGAGCTACCCCGATCTCGTGGCGGAGTTCAACGATGAGCCGCATGTCCGCGGCATCTGCTCGATGGCGCGCTCGCGCAGCCCGAATTCGGCCAATTCGCAGTTCTTCATCTGCTTCGATGATGCGACGTTCCTCGACAAGCAGTATACCGTGTGGGGTCAGGTCAGCGAAGGGATGGACGTCGTTGACCAGTTCGCGCGCGGCGAGCCGGTTCGCAACCCGGACCGGATCAACAAGGCCTCGATCGCAGCCGATCAGGGCTGACCCCGGGGTTCATGCGGCGGGCGCTGGATCTTCACCGACCGGCACCCGCGCGTGTCCCGCGTTCCCACAAGGCACACCATTTCCAAAAGGCATGGCATCTCCAAAAGGCTCGGCATCTCCAAAAGGCACGGCATGACCGCACCGGCTTTCCCTTCGACCGAGCCGGTGCGCGCCGCTTCCACGGGGGAGGTGGCTCCATCTGGTCCTATTGCTTCGCGTGGTCCTGCCACCCTCGATTCCGTCGATGCGCTCCGGGGCTATGCCATTCTGCTGGTGATGCTCGTGCATGCCCAGTATCTGTTCCTGCCCGCCGCGGAGTGGCTCCAGCGCGCGGCCAGCGAAGGCGCGCGCGGGGTGCAGCTTTTTTATATCGTCAGCGCCTATACGCTCACCCGCTCGCTGCTGCACCGCCTCGCCGAAACGACGGACCGGGCCAGCGTTTACCGCGCCTATGCGATCCGCCGTGCCTTCCGCATCGTGCCGCTGTTCTATCTCATCGTGCTGATCAATTTTCTCGATCTCGGGCTTTCGCCCCGCACCTGGGCGCCGAACGGGCTCTCCATGCTGGAGATTTTCTCGGCGCTGGTGTTCGTCAATGCCTGGATCCCAAATGCGATCACCTCGGTGGTGGATGGCGGCTGGTCGGTCGCGGTCGAGGCCAATTTTTACGTCCTGCTGCCGTTCGTGTTGATGGTATCGACCACCCGGCGGCGCGCGGTAGCGATCGCCCTGATCGGCGGCTTGATCGGCTATGGCCTGTCCGAAATCATCGTCAGCCAGCTCCGGCAGGGCGAAAACACGATCACCACGCTGTGGTTCTTCAAGTTCTGGCTGCCCTATCAGTTGCTGGCGTTCGGCATCGGGATCGCGCTCTACTACCGGCCGACCGCCGGTTCCGGGACGATGATCGCATGGCTGCGACGCCCGGCGGTGTTCTGGCCGCTGATGCTGGTGGTGCTCTACATCTTCTTTTTACGCGGCAAGGCCTTCCCGATCAAAGTCGCCTGCCTTGGGGTTTTTACGGTGCTGATCCTTGAAAATGCCGGCAGCCTGCTCGTCAACCGCGCCGTGGTGTTTATCGGCAAGATCTCCTACAGCCTGTATTTCCTGCATTTTTTCGTGTTGCGTTACCTCACCGAGCCGATCCAGTCCGGGCTGGCGTTTCTGCCCGGGCAGGACACGCGGTTTTTTGCCGGGTTTGCCGTGCTGGTGGTGGTTTCCTCGGCTTTCGCGACCCTCACCTGGATCGCGGTCGAAAAGCCGTTCATCCGATGGGGCGGAAAACTCGCGGACCGGCATTCCGCGCCGCGAATGCCAGCAGCCACCGCGTGAAACGAGCTAGCCCATGAAGCGTGCCAGCCCATGAAACGATCTACCCCGTGAAACGAGCCTTTCCGTGAAGCTTTCCGATTTCGATTTCCACCTGCCGGAGGACCGGATCGCGCTGCATCCCGCCAGCCCGCGCGATTCCTCCCGGCTGTTGCTGGTTGCGCCCGATGCCACCCCGGAGCTGTCCGATCACGTGTTTTCCGATTTGCCGGCGCTGCTGGCGCCGGGCGACCTGCTGGTCTTCAACGACACCAGGGTGATCCCGGCGCGGCTGCTCGGCCACCGGATCCGCGACGACAACCGGCAGGCGATCGAGGCACTGCTGATCAAGCGCCGGGATGACGCCACCTGGGAGGCCTTCGCCAAACCCGGCAAGCGGCTCAAGCTCGGCGATACCCTGCGGTTCGGTGGCCAGAACCCGGCCTGCGACGCCGATGCCCTTTCCGGCACGATCATCGAAAAGCGCGAGGATGGTATCGTCGCAATCCGCTTCGAGCGCGCCGGCGCCTTCCTCGACGAGGCGATCGCGCTCGTCGGCGGCATGCCGCTGCCGCCCTATATCCTCGACGCCCGCAGAAGGGCGGGCGAGGGAGCGGCAAAATCAGGCGAAGTGGGTCCCGGTTCGCGTGAAGATTTTGCCTCCATGGAAAAAAACCGCGCCGCCGACATCCGGGACTACCAGACGATCTTCGCCGCACGCGACGGGGCGGTGGCCGCACCGACGGCCTCGCTGCATTTCACGCCCGATCTCGTCGCACGGCTCGGCGCGCGCGGCGTCCAGCATGTCTTCGTCACGCTCCATGTCGGGGCGGGAACTTTTTTGCCGGTCAAATCGGAAAACCTCGACGAGCACAGGATGCACGCCGAATGGGGCGAGGTCAGCGCCGCTGCCGCCGCGCGCATCCGCGAAACCCGCGCCAATGGCGGGCGGATTATTGCCGTGGGCACGACGGCGTGCCGGCTGATCGAGAGCGCTGCCCATTCAGGCGATATCGCGCCCTTTGTCGGCGAAACCGATATCTTCATCCGGCCCGGCTACCGCTTCCGGGTGACGGATGCACTGATCACCAACTTCCACCTGCCGAAATCGACGCTGCTGATGCTGGTCTCTGCCTTTGCCGGCATCGAGACCATGCGCCGCGCCTATGCCCATGCCATCGCCGGCGGTTACCGGTTTTATTCCTATGGCGATGGCTCGCTGCTGTGGCGGAGCGCCCCATGACCAGCGATTTCTCCTTCACGATCCACGCGCGTGACGGCGCGGCCCGGCAGGGCACCATCACCATGCCGCGTGGGGAGATCCGCACGCCCGCCTTCATGCCCGTCGGCACCGCCGGCACGGTCAAGGGGCTCTACATGGATCAGGTGCGCGAGACCGGCGCGGATATCATCCTCGGCAACACCTATCACCTGATGTTGCGCCCCGGCGCGGAACGGGTGGCAAGGCTCGGTGGGTTGCACGAGATGGCGCGCTGGCCATACCCGATCCTCACGGATTCGGGCGGGTTTCAGGTGATGAGCCTTGCCGCGTTGAGAAAACTCACCGAAAATGGCGTGACGTTTCAGAGCCATATCGATGGTTCCAGACATGAACTGACCCCGGAACGCTCGATCGAGATCCAGCACCTCCTCGATAGCAACATCCTGATGCAGCTCGACGAATGCATCCGGCTGCCTGCCTCGGATGAAGAGGTCGCCCGCGCGATGCGGCTTAGTTTACGCTGGGCGGAACGCTCGAAAGCGGCGTTCCAGCGCCTCGTGAAGCCGGGCGAGGGGCGGGCACTGTTCGGGATTGTTCAAGGGGGGACGAACCCCGCCCTGAGGCGCGAAAGCGCGGAGGCGCTGGCGTTGCTCGATCTGCCGGGATACGCGCTCGGCGGCCTGGCGGTGGGCGAGCCGCAGGCGGATATGCTCGCCACCATCGAAGCGACCGAGCCCTTCATGCCTGAAAAAAAGCCGCGCTACCTGATGGGCGTCGGCACGCCGGATGATCTGATCGAGAGCATCGCCCGCGGGATCGACATGTTCGATTGCGTGATGCCGACCCGCGCCGGGCGGCACGGCACCGCCTATACGCGCTTCGGCAAGATGAACCTTCGGAACGCCAAATTCGCCGAGGACACCCGCCCGCTGGACGAGGCCTCATCCTGCCCGGCGACGATGGGCTATTCACGCGCCTACCTGCATCACCTCACCAAATCCGACGAAATGCTTGGGCAGATGCTGCTGAGCTGGAACAACATCGGCTATTATCAGGCGCTGATGGCTGGTGCCCGCGCCGCGATCGCCGCCGGGCGCTACGCCGATTTCATGGCCGAGACCAAGGCAGGCTGGGCGAGGGGAGCGTGAGTGTCATTCCCGACGCGCCGAAGGCGCGGGCGGGAATCCAGTCCTTTTAGACATCCGAGCGGCGTGACGCCTTCCTGGATTCCCGCTCCTCGCTTCGCTCGGTCGGGAATGACAATCCCAAATGACAATCCCAAGTGTCAACTCACTCTTGCCGCCGCGAACTTGAACTCCGGGATTTTCCCGAACGGATCGAGCGCGGGGTTGGTGAGGCGGTTCGCCGCGGCCTCATTGAAGGCAAACGGCACGAACACCATGCCTTCCGCGACATCGCGGTCGGCCCGAAGCCGCGCCGTGATTGCGCCGCGCCGGGTCTCGACCGTGATCGTGCCGCCCGCCTTGAGGCCGAGACGGCGGATCTCCTTCGGATGCATCGCCGCCATGCCTTCGGGCTCGATGGCATCGAGCACGCCCGAACGCCGCGTCATCGCGCCGGTGTGCCAGTGCTCCAGCAGGCGACCCGTGGTCAGCACCAGCGGATATTCTGCATCCGGCACCTCGTCCGGCGGCACCAGCACGCTCGCGGGCACGATGCGCGCGCGCCCCGTTTTTGTCGGGAAATGCTCGCCAAAGAGAATATCCTGCCCCGGCACCTCCGCGGAGGCGGCGGGGTAGGTCGCGGTGCCATCGCGGGCGATCCGCGCCCAGGGCAGCCCGGCGAGCGACGCCATATGCCCGCGCATCTCCTCATAGACGCGGGAAACCTCAACCCCGGTCTCGACGCCCTCGGCATCGCGGGCCTGGCCGTAGTCCCAACCGAGCCCCATCCGGTTCGCGAGGCTGACGAGAATCTCGATATCAAGACGCGCCTCGCCCGGCAGCGCCACCGCAGGCCGGCCAAGCTGAACCTGCCGGTTGGTATTGGTGAAGGTGCCGAGCTTTTCGGCATGGGCGGAGGCCGGCAGCACCACGTCGGCATGCCAGGCGGTTTCGGTCAGGAAAATATCCTGCACCACGAGGTGTTCGAGCTTGGCGAGCGCCGCCCGCGCGTGGATCTGGTCGGGGTCGGACATCGCCGGGTTTTCGCCCATGATGAACATCGACCGGATTTCCCCGGTGTGGATGGCGTCCATCACTTCGACCACCGTCAACCCGCGTCTGGCGTCGAGCGGGCGGCCCCAGTCGTCAGAATAGCGCCCGCGCAGACCGGCATCCTCCACCGAACGGTAATCGGGATAGAACATCGGGATCAACCCGGCGTCGGAAGCGCCTTGCACGTTGTTCTGGCCGCGCAGCGGATGCAACCCCGTGCCGGGCCGCCCGGTCTGGCCGGTGGCGAGCGCCAGCGCGATCAGGCAGCGCGCGTTGTCCGTGCCGTGCACGTGCTGCGAGATGCCCATGCCCCAGAAAATGATCGAGGCTTTGGAGGTCGCGTAGAGCCGGGCGACCTCGCGGATCATCCCCGGGGCAATGCCGCAAATGGGGGCCATCGCCTCCGGGGTAAAATCCTGCACCGAGGCCGCGAGCGCCTCGAAACCATCAACATGGCCGGCGATATAGGCCGGGTTGGTCAATCCTTCCGTGACGATCACATTGAGCATCGCGTTGAGCAGCGCGACATCGGTGCCCGGCTTGAAGCGCAGGGCGTGGGTCGCGTGCCGCATCAGGCCGGAGCCGCGCGGATCGATGACGATCAGCGTCTTGCCGGCCTTGGCCGCCTGTTTGAGGTAGGTCGCGGCCACCGGGTGGTTTTCGGTCGGCCGGGCGCCGATGACGACGATGCACTCGCTCTCCAGCGCCGCCGTGAACGGTGCCGTCACCGCGCCCGAACCGATGCCCTCCATCAGCGCCGCGACGGAGGAGGCATGACAGAGCCGGGTGCAATGATCGACGTTGTTGGTGCCAAACCCCTGCCGCACCAGTTTCTGGAACAGATAGGCCTCCTCGTTCGAGCATTTCGCCGAGCCAAACCCGGCAAAGGGTGAGGGGGCACCAGGCGCCTGCGCCGCCAGAATGCGCTGGAAACCGGTGCTGGCACGGGCAAGCGCCTCTTCCCAGCTCGCCTCGCGGAAAACGCCGAGCGGATTGCCGGGATCGACCGCCGCATCCCCCGATTTCGGGGCGTCGTCGCGGCGAACCAGCGGTTTGGTCAGGCGGTGCGGATGGCGGATGTAATCATGCCCGAAGCGACCCTTGATGCAGAGCCGGTTCTCGTTCGCCGGCCCATCGCGGCCATCAACGCGGATGATGGTCTCGCCCTTGACCGCCACCTTGGTGAGGCAGCCGACGCCGCAATAGGGGCAGACGCTGTCGACCTCGCGGTCCGGCACGATAACGCCGCGCGTTGCCGTGGGGTCCATCAGCGATTTTTCGCTGAGCGCGCCGGTCGGGCAGGCCTGCACGCATTCGCCGCAACCGACGCAGGTGGATTGGCCCATCGGGTCGGCGAGGTCGAACACCGGACGGGCGTGCGCCCCGCGAAACCCCATGCCGATGACATCGTTGACCTGAACCTCGCGGCAGGCGCGCTCGCAGAGGCCGCAGGCGATACAGGCATCGAGATTGACCGCGATCGCGGCGTGGGAATGGTCATGTAACTCAAGTTGGGCATCGGCGGGCGAGCCAAAGCCATGCTTGCGCTTTGGCAAGCGCCCCGTTTGCGGCTGCACGGCCGCGTGCCAGTGCCAGAACGGGGCTTCCGGGTCAGGGGAGGCTTCACGCGCCGGCATATCCGCCGCCAAAAGCTCGAACACCATCTGGCGCGCTTTTTCAGCCCGTTCGCCGGATGTCTTCACCACCATGCCCTCCACCGGCATGCGGATGCAGGAAGCGGCCAGCGTCCGCTCGCCCTCGATCTCGCAGACGCAGGCGCGGCAGTTGCCGTCCGGCCGGTAGCCGGGAGACTCGAGGTGGCAAAGATGCGGGATCGCGACGCCCTCGCGCCTGGCGACGGCCCAGATCGTCTCGCCGGGCGCAGCCTCGACCTCGCGGCCATCGAGCGTGAAAGAAACAATGGTGCTCACGAGACCGCCTCCGGAAAAAACCGGATCAGGCTCGCGACCGGGTTCGGCGCGGCCTGCCCGAGGCCGCAGATCGAGCCTTGCCGCATGACGTGATCCAGATCAGCGATCAGGGCGGTATCGAGCACGGGCGCATCGAGCAGCGCGGTCATCTTTTCCGTGCCAAGCCGGCAGGGCGTGCATTGCCCGCAGCTTTCATGGGTGAAGAACGAGAGGAGATTGCGGGCGATGGCTTTGGGATCATCCTGATCCGAGAACACCACCACCGCGTGGCTGCCGACGAAGCAGCCGTATTTTTCGAGGCTGCCGAAATCGAGCGGGATCTCCGCCATCGTTGCCGGCAGCATCCCGCCCGAAGCCCCGCCGGGCAGATAACCGGCAAAAGCGTGGCCCTCCGCCATGCCGCCGCAGAACTCCTCGATCAGCGCCCGCGCGGTGATCCCCGCCGGCGCAAGCTTGACGCCCGGGTGTTTAACCCGGCCCGAGACCGAGAACGAGCGAACCCCTTTTGAGCCGTTTCGTCCTTGCGCGGCGAACCATTCGGCGCCGTTCTCAAGAATATCGCGCAGCCAAAGCAGCGTCTCGACGTTGTGATTGAGGGTTGGGCGGCCGAAAAGCCCCTTTTGCGCGATATAGGGCGGGCGATGGCGCGGTAAGCCACGTTTGCCTTCGATACTTTCGATCATCGCGCTTTCCTCGCCGCAGATATAGGCACCGGCGCCGCGCCGAAGTTCGATCGGCGCGTGCCGCGTCAACCCGGCGGCATCGAGCGCCGCGATCTCACGGGTGAGGATTTCCAGCACCGCCGGGTATTCGTCGCGCATATAGAGGTAGATCCGGTCGGCGCCGACCGCATGCGCCGCGATCAGCGCGCCTTCGAGCATCCGGTGCGGGTCGCGTTCGAGATAGACCCGATCCTTGAAGGTGCCCGGTTCGCCCTCGTCGCCATTGATGGTCATCAGGCGCGGCCCCGGGTAGCTGCGCACGAACTGCCATTTTTTCCCCACCGGAAACCCCGCGCCGCCAAGCCCGCGCAAGCCGGCATCGGCGAGCATCGCGATCAGGCTTTCGGGCGCGCGTGCCCCGGCCAGGCATTGCGTCAGCAGCGCATAGCCGCCACCCGCGCGATAGGCCGCAAGATCGATGTAATCGGGCAGGGCGGGATGCACCGCCTTCGCCTCAACCAGCGCCGCCAGGGTCCGGGCGCTCTGGTGACCGACCGCGTTCCGGCCAACCATCGCCGCCGGGGCTTCGGCGCAGCGGCCGAGGCAGGGCGCGCGAACAACCCGGACCTTCGAGGGATCGACCAGCCCGTCGAGCCCGGCCAGCACCGCCTCCGCGCCCGCCAGCATGCAGGAGACGCTGTCGCAGACCCGGATCGTGACCGGCGCGGGCGCGGCTTGCCCTTCCTTGACGATGTCAAAATGGTGGTAAAAACTCGCGACCTCGAAGATTTCCGCCTCGGAAAGCCGGGTTTCCTCCGCGAGCGCCTTCAGATGCCGGGCGGTGAGGCACCCGAATCGATCCTGAAGCCGATGCAGCATTTCGACCAGCAGGTCGCGCCGGGCCGGCATCCCCGCCAGCGTCTCACGCAGCTCCAGCACGGCTTCATCGTCCAGTGGCCGGCCTTTGGCCTGCCACGCGCGGCGGCTCTTATCGTCAGATTTCAATGCCATTCGCCTTAAATCGGGGTTTGAAGGGATTGTAAGCAGCGGCATGGGCAGCGCAAGCCGCATCAAGGCTGGATTCCGATCCTCATCCCCGTTACGCATAGGTCTCAGGCAAGATGTTGGGGCCTGAAGCCGATATTGGGCAGGTTCATTCCCTGGGGCAGGTTCATTTCCGTGAAATTCTCGCTGTTCAACCTTGTGAAACAGGGCCTCACCGGCAACCGGGGCTGGCCGCGCCAATGGCGGGACCCGGTGCCCAGGCCGGCCTATGACGTCGTCATCGTCGGGGCGGGCGGGCATGGGCTCGCGACCGCCTATTACCTCGCCAGGGAGCACGGCATCCGCAACGTCGCGGTGCTGGAAAAGGGCTGGCTCGGCGGCGGCAATACCGGGCGCAACACCACCATCATCCGCTCGAACTACCTCTGGGAGGAAAGCGAGGCGCTCTACGAGCACGCGTTGAAACTGTGGGAAACGCTCTCGGACGAGATCAACTACAATGTCATGTATTCGCCGCGCGGGGTGATGATGCTCGCGCACACGATCCACGACGTGCAGGTGGTCAAGCGGCATATCCACGCCAACCGGCTGGCGGGCATCGACAACGAATGGCTGAGCCCGGAGGAAGCGCAGGCATTCTGCCCGATCCTCAATATCTCCCGGGATATCCGCTACCCCATCCTCGGCGCGGCGCTGCAACGGCGCGGCGGCACGGCGCGGCACGATGCGGTCGCCTGGGGCTATGCCCGCGCCGCCGACCGGCTCGGCGTCGATATCATCCAGAATTGCGAGGTCAAGGCCATCCGCCGCGACGCTTCCGGCAAGGTCACGGGCGTTGAAACCACACGCGGCTTCATCGGCGCGGGCAAGGTCGGCGTGGTCGCTGCCGGGCATACCTCGGTGCTGATGGGGATGGCGGATATCCGCATGCCGCTGGAGAGCTATCCGCTGCAGGCGCTGGTTTCCGAGCCGATCAAGCCGATCATGCCCTGCGTGGTGATGAGCAACACCATCCACGCCTATATGTCGCAATCCGACAAGGGCGAGCTGGTGATCGGGGCGGGAACGGACCAGTATATTTCCTATTCGCAGACCGGCGGGCTCCACATCGCGCAGCACACGCTCGATGCGATCTGCGAGCTGTTCCCGATGACCCGGCGGCTGAGGATGCTGCGCAACTGGGGCGGCATCGTCGATGTCACGCCGGATCGCTCGCCGATCATCGGCAAGACGCCGGTGGAGGGCCTCTACGTCAACTGCGGCTGGGGCACCGGCGGCTTCAAGGCCACCCCGGGGTCCGGGCATGTCTTCGCCGCGACACTGGCGAAGGGGGAGCCGCACCCCATCGCGGCGCCGTTCACGCTCGAACGGTTTTCAACCGGGCGGCTGATCGACGAAGCCGCCGCCGCCGCCGTCGCGCACTGAAGGAGGATTGGCAAGCATAGCGGCAACCGATGTGCGCGAAGCCGGTACAACCAGACATAAACGTGTTCTCTGAGTGAGAAAACCACACCATGCTCCTGATCCATTGCCCCTATTGCCAGATGGCGCGCCCGGAAACCGAGTTCCGCAACGCCGGCGCGGCGCATATCCTGCGGCCCGCCGATCCCGCCGTAGCCAGCGATGCCGAATGGGCCGAATTCCTTTATCTCCGGGACAATCCCAAGGGCAGCATCGCCGAACGCTGGCGGCACGTGCACGGCTGCGGGCGCTTCTTCAACGCGATCCGAAACACCGTCACCGATGAATTCGCCGTCACCTACAAGGCCGGCGAGGCGCGGCCCGAACCCGGCAAGGCCGCATCATGAGCGCCCTGCGAACCGCTTCGGGCGGACGGATCCTCCGGGCGCGCGGGATCAGCTTCACCTTTGACGGGCGGATCCTGCAGGGTCATGCCGGGGACACGCTCGCCTCGGCCTTGCTGGCCAATGGCATTCACCTCATGGGCCGCTCGTTCAAATACCACCGGCCGCGCGGACCGATTGCCGCCGGGGCGGAAGAGCC
>CAZNAT010000059.1:0-20909 GCA_964571245.1 uncultured Methylobacterium sp. | reverse complement strand
AGGAATAGTTCGCCAACAAATTGAATTGGACGATGAGCCCCAAGGCGCGGCAAATGGCGCCAAATCAAAAAATGCCGTGGGGAGGACAGTCATGGTCACAGCCTTTAGGACAAATTTGCTTTGTGCCACCGCGCTATCGATCGCGTGTGCGCTTGCAGTGCCGGCACATGCCCAGGACGCTGCATCGCAGGGCGAAAAGCCCGAGGCGCAGGAAGGTGGCCTTGAGACAATCGTCGTCACGGCGCAGAAGCGCGAACAGAATTTGCAGGATGTTCCAGCCGCCGTTTCCGCCATAGGCGGCGAGACGCTGCGCACGCGCGGCATCACGGAGACCTCAGACTTGATGGGCGCGATCCCCAGCCTGCAAGTCACCACTCCCTATGGTCGCACCCAACCGAATTTCTCGCTGCGCGGGATTTCAGTGGCGAACGAATTTTCCGCCTCCACTGCGTCGCCGGTTGGCGTCTATGTCGATGAAGTCTATCAGAGCTTCCGGGCGAGCCATGGCCTGCAACTCTATGACATCGACCGGGTCGAGGTACTGCGCGGACCGCAAGGAACACTCTACGGTCGCAACACCACGGGTGGCGCGATCAGCTTCTTCACGCGCAAGCCGGATCTGGGAGAGGCCAATGGCTATCTGACCGCCGGCTATGCCAATTACGACACTTTCACGGTGCAGGGCGCCGCTGAAGCGACGCTGGTTCCCGACATCTTGGGCGTCCGCGTCGCCGGTACTTTTGCAAAAGGGGATGGTTGGCAGCGCAATGTACTGCCTGGGAATGAGCGCGACCTAGGGACCACCGATACGATCGGCGGTCGCATCTCGATCCGCTTCCGGCCCGATCCCGATCTCGACATCAATTTGAAGCTCTATGCCGCGAAGGACGATCCATGGGGCACCGCGCCCTATGCAGGTGGTCAACTCGCGGGCGGGCAGGATGCGCTCGGCTATTCGCGTTACGATCCGCAACCTTTCCTAGGCGGGCGGTTGCTGCGTGACAATGAGGTCGCAGTTGATCGGGTAGGTAAGAACATCAGCAAGTCGAAAGGGATAGCCCTCAACATCAAATGGGATGTCAGCGACCAATTCTCCGTCACCTCGATTACCGGCTACGACACCGGCGACTATATCAACAATCCTGATGATTGCGATGGCGGCCCAGCCGATCTCTGCTCGATCGGCCTCACGTCGACGAGCAAGAATTTCAACCAGGATCTGCGTTTCAGCTATTCGAACGACCGCCTCGATATCATTGCCGGCCTTTATTATGGCAGGGACAAGGTCAAGACGGTCAACTACCCGGACTTTTTCGGGGCGCTGAGGCCGCTGCTGCTTGGCGCCGGTCTTCCGGGCAGCTACAATAACGCCGCAATCGGAACGCCCGACGCGATCCGCTATATCCCAGCCTTTGCCGCCAATCCGGCGTTGGGGCCTGGCGATGCCGGATTCTGCGACGCGATCGAGATCAATCCCAACGGCTTCCTTGATGCACGCTCGCTGATTGCACTCCAGACCGACATCGCGATCAATAATACGGGCAATGGCGGCATGGGGGGTAGCTTTTCGGCGGGCTGCGCCGGGGCAGGCGCGCCTCCGTTCACCCCGATCCTCGGCGAACAGCGTTTTGACGTGTCGCGCCCCTCGAAGGCGATCTACGGCGACGTAACCTGGAAAGCGACCGAGCGGCTGACCGTGGCGGTGGGTGCACGCTACACCCAGGATAAGGTCAATTACCTTAACGGCAGCACTTTCCTCTATGCGCTCGACGGTACGACGCCGGTTGTCAACCTGATCCCCTACAGCAATCCATACAACCCCAATCTCGCGCCGCTTGAGCAGCGCGAAAAGGCAAACAGGCTAACCGGCCGTATCAATGTCAGCTATGAGTTCGCCGATGATATCATGGGCTATCTCCAGTACAGTCGCGGTTACCGCAGCGGCAGCTTCAACGGGCTTGCCTATCAGGGCGTCAATCAAGTCTATTATATCCAGCCTGAAAAGGTGAATGCATATGAGGCGGGGCTCAAAACCCGGCTGTTCGATCGCCGCGTCCAACTTAACCTCGCGGGCTTCTACTACGAGTATTCGAATCACCAAGTAACGCAGGTGGTTGGCGCTACAACCTTCACGCGCAGCGCCAATGGTCGCCTGTTCGGTGGCGAGGCCGAACTCGCCTGGCAGGTGGCCGATACGTTGCGTTTCGATGCTTCGCTGGGCTATCTCAACAGCAAGTACAAAGGCAATGTGATCGATCCGGCAAACCCGGCCAGCCCGACATTGAACGTCAACGGCAATCCCTTCCCGAACGCGCCGGAGGTTACGTTCCAGGCCGGATTCGACTGGGATATGATCGATGACGGCACCAACAAGCTGACCTTGCGCGGTGATGCGTCCTACATGGGCAAGTACTATTTTGATCCGTTCAAGAATTATGGGCAGACACCGTGCGATACACCCCCAGCGGGATCGAACATAACGCTCGCGGGTAAGGCGATTACATGCGCAAATCCGGGCTACTGGCTCGCCAATGCGCGATTAACCTATGCGCACGACAATATGTCGGTTAGCTTGTGGGCGAAGAATCTGTTCGACAAATATTACTACACCTACGGCCTCAACATCAACGTGTTCGGCTACGATTATCTGAACCGCGGCATGCCGCGCACTTATGGCGTCGAAGCGACAGTCAAGTTCTGATCGCTGCTGCGACGGGGGCGGCGGGCATCCTCTCCCGCCCGCTGCCCCCGATTTTTTCGACCTGACTTTCAGACCGAGGAGTATCCATGATGCGTTCCACCGGCAACGGTCCCTCATTCATCGGCACGGCGTACAGAATCGAGCGCGCTGTGATCACTGAGATCGGCGCAGCTGAAAGCACCGCCCAGGCGAGCAGCGCCGAGCGGCCAGCGCGCCTCCGGACGATTTAACGTGGATGCGTCTCGGAACAGAACTGAGCTGGAACGAATTTTCGCGACCCAACGCGAAGGGACGCGTGAGCAGGTTTCGCGCAGCTACGAAGAACGCATGGACCTGCTCGGGCGCCTTGGCCGGATATTTGAGCAGCACAGAGACGAATTGGTCGATGCCGTTGCCGCCGATTTCGGCATTCGATCCCGCTACGAGACTATCCTGCTCGACCTGATGCTTGGCATATCGGAAATTAAATTTGCGCGCCGCAATCTGAAGACGTGGCTGAGGCCGCGGCGGGTGAAGACTGACATCTTCGGCCTTCCCGGTTCATCGCGCCTGGTCCCCCAGCCCCTAGGTGTGGTGGGCGTTCTCGGCACGTGGAACTATCCGCTCGGCACCATATTCGTTGGCGCGGCCGGTGCATTGGCGGCCGGCAACCGCGTGATCGCAAAGCCGAGCGAAGTTTCCGCCAACGCCGCCGAAGCCAGCGAGCGGCTTGTGCGCCGGTATTTCGCCGAAGAGGAATTCGCGATTGTCCAGGGCGGGCCCGACATGGCACAGGCGATGACGGCCCTACCTTTCGACCATATTCTCTTCACCGGTTCACCCGCGGTTGGCCGCAAAGTCTATGAAGCGGCGGCTGCCAACCTTACACCTGTTACTCTGGAACTTGGCGGCAAATGCCCTGCCATCGTGGGCAAGGGTGCATCGCTTGCACAAGTCTGTGAAAGCTTAGTGTTCGGCAAGCTGCTCAACGCCGGCCAGACCTGCATCGCCGCTGACTATGCCTTCGTCCATGTCGATCAGATGGAAAGCTTCGTCGCCGCACTCCGCGCTCAGGTTGCCAAATGCTACCCCAACGCGGCAAGCAACCCCGATTTCACCAGTATCATCAATGACCGACAGTTCGCGCGGCTCCAAGGTTTGCTCGATGATGCCGAAGCCAAGGGCGCGACGGTGCTCAACCTCTCGGACAACGGCGATGGAACGCTTCCTGAACGGCATCGGATCGTGCCGTTGGCGGTTCTCGACGTTACCGATGACATGGCGATGATGCAGGAGGAGATTTTCGGACCGATCCTGCCGATCATGCCATATCGCTCCGAAGACGATCTCATTCGCTACGTAAACCGGCATGAGCGCCCGCTGGCGCTCTATTATTTTGGCGACGAAAGTGAGGAACGGCGCAAGATCATTTCCGAAACGCACGCTGGCGGCGTGACTCTCAACGGCACGGTCATGCACGTCTTCCAGCGCCGGCTGCCTTTCGGTGGCATCGGACAGAGCGGCATCGGTGCCTATACCGGCGTCGCCAGTTTCGAGCGCTTCACTCATTACAAGCCGGTGTTCTCTCAGCCGAAACTCAGCCTGCTTGGTCAACTTCTGCCACCCTATTCGAGCAAGACCGAAGGACTACTCAACATCTTCGAAAAGATCCTCTGACGTGGCTGCGGCGGTTGATGCTGGCATGTTGCATGACGCCGGGTCGCCAGCATGGGTCGAATGACAAGGGAAGCAAATGGCTGACTATGTAATTATTGGAGGTGGGTCGTCGGGCGGCGTTATCGCCAGCCGGTTGTCCGAGGACCCCGATGTCACCGTTTGCCTGCTCGAGGCAGGCGGCCCAGGCACCTCGCCGCTTGTGTCCACGCCCGGCGCTTTTGCGGCGCTGATCCAAGACTATCGGATCAATACGCTCAACTGGCGGTTCAACACCGACCCTTCAAAGGCGCTCAACGACCGCCGCCTCTACAATCCGCGCGGGAAGATGCTGGGTGGATCGAGCGGTATGAACGGGATGGTCTATATCCGCGGCGACCGGTCGGATTTCGACCACTGGGCCGAACTCGGCAACGACGGCTGGGGTTACAACGATGTCCTGTCCTATTTCCGCAAGGCTGAGAATAATGAGCGCGGTGAGGATGAGTTTCACGGCTCGTCGGGACCGCTTCACGTATCCAACGGCAAGCGCGAATTCGATGTCTATGATGCTTTCATCGAGGCGGCGACTGGACTGGACCATCAAGCCAATCCGGACTTCAATGGGGCCAGCCAGGAAGGTGTCGGCATCTATCAGTTTACCGTGAAGGACGGGAAGCGCGCCAGCGTGAAGGCGTGTTACCTTGATCCGGTGATGGGCAGGCGCGGCAACCTCCGCGTCGAAGTACATGCCCGCGTCCATCGTATCAGGTTTGAGGGCAACCGCGCGGTGGCAGTCGAGTATTCCCAGGACGGGCAGTTGAAGACGATCCCGTGCGAAAAGGAAGTCATTGTCAGCGGCGGCGCCTATAATTCGCCCCAACTGTTGATGCTTTCCGGTATCGGACCGCGTGATGAGTTGGAGAAGCATGGAATCGAAGTGATTCATGATATTCCCGGTGTCGGCCAGAATCTTCACGACCATCCTGACCTGATGCTGATCTACCAGTCGAAGAAGCGGCTCGGGATCGCACTCAATGTCGTTGGCGCGATCAAGACCGTGCGAGACCTATTCCAGTATCTCACGCAAAGGAAAAGCTGGCTGGCATCGCCGCCCACGGCTGCAGGCGGTTTCTTGCGATCCGCGCCGGGGCAGAACCGGGCGGATTGCCAGGTCCATGTCGTGCCGCTCGCCTATCGCGACCATGCGCGCGACTACAAGCTGATGACGAAATGGGGCTATACGATCATTCTCAATATTGGGCGCCCAAAGAGCCGCGGCTGGGTTGCCTTACATGACTCAAACCCCGAATCCGATCCCAAGATGGACCTCAATCTCTTGAGTCATCCCGACGACCTCAAGACGTTGCGCAATGCCTTCCGTGTCGTGCAGGAGATCCTGCATTCGGATCGCATGAAGGCGATGATGAAACGGCCTCTCTATCCTGACCGCTACCTTGAAACTGATGAAGAGATCGACGCCTATATCCGGGCAGAAGCCAATCATGCTTATCATCCGGTGGGAACATGCAAGATGGGCACCGACGAGATGGCGGTGGTCGACAACCGCCTGCGCGTTCACGGCCTCGCAAATATCCGCGTGGCCGATGCCTCGATCATGCCATCAGTCGTCAACGGCAACACCAATGCAACCTGCATCATGATCGGCGAGAAAGCCGCCGACATGATCCGGCACGATAATATGAGCAGCAAGAATAGCATCGCAGAATATTGAATTGGACGATTGGATCAATGCTGCAGACACAGATGCTTACGAAAAGAAGTCCGGAGAGGCCTATCGCATGTCAGTTTATTATGTGTCGACTGCGCCATTGTGGGCGAGCGCCTTAGAGGAGCGCGGCTGATGGACGTCCGTACGCAAATACGTCGCGCCGCACGTTATTTCGCCCAGCAAGAGGCTCTCGTTCACGGCCACAGGCGGTTGACTTTCTCGGAAGCCTGGTTGCGCGGCGTGAAGCTCGCAAATGCTCTTGCGGAGTGCGGCCTTCAACCGGGTGACCGGATTGCTACGCTGGAGAAGAACTCCATCGAGGCCGCCGACATCATACTGGCGGCTGCCATTGGAAACTATACGCGTGTTCCTCTCTATGCGCGCAACCGATGTGAAGCGCACGCCCATATGATCGCGAGTACCGGATCTCGGTTGGCGCTGGTCGATGAGGCATTGGCTTCGGAGTTGGCGGGGCTGGATGCCCAAGCTCCGACGCTTGAGCGGATCATTATCCGCGATCACAACTATGAGAATTGGTTGGCGACAGCCTCGGACCGGGATCCCGATCCCGTCGTCGCGCCGGAGGACTATTGTGTCATCCGCCACACCGGCGGCACGACGGGCAAACCCAAGGGCGTTGCCTATCGGCACCGTTCATGGATGACGATCTCCGCCGCATTTTTCAGCATCGGCCCCCAAGTGGCTCCAGGGGATGCCATTCTGCATGTCGGCCCGTTGTCCCATGCATCGGGCTTCCTGTTCGTGCCGGCCTGGTATTGCGGCGCCCGCAACGTGATGATGGACGGCTTCGATCCAGCGTCCTTTCTTGACACTCTCGAGCAGGAACGGATCAGCCATGCCTTTGTAGCCCCCACCATGCTCAATGCCATAGTGCATCACGACGGGGCATATGGCCGCCACTTTCCGAATTTGAAGTTTCTGCTGAGTGCTTCAGCGCCGATCTCCGAGCCGACGCTTCGCAAGTCGTGCCAGATATTCGGGAATCATGTTCTTCATTCGGGCTATGGACAGACCGAAATCCTGCCCATCGCGTCTATGGGGCCCAACGAGTGGTTCGGCGAATTTGAAGGTTCTGCCCCAATTCGGGCGGTCGGACGTCCCATGAGCGGCGCCGATATCGAAATCCGTAACGAGGACGGAAAGGTGCTGGGACCAAACGAGCCCGGCGAGATCGTCGCACGGTTCGAAAATGGCCAGATGGAGGAATTCTGGAACGATCCGGAGGAAACCGCCCGGCGCATGGAAGATGGCTGGGTCAAAACCGGCGATGTCGGCATGATCGACACAAACGGATTTTTGTATCTGCTCGATCGCAACAACGACATGATCGTGTCAGGCGGCTTCAATATCTATCCCACCGAAATCGAAAACGTAATTGCCGACCATCCCGGTGTACTCGAGGTCGCGGTCTTTGGCGTGCCCCATGAAAAATGGGGTGAAACGCCGCTTGCAATGGTGCGTGTCAAGCCCGGAGCACAAATCACGGAGACCGAGATAATAGATTTGGTGCGCCAGCGTCTGGGCTCCGCAAAAAAGCCAAGCAAGGTCGTTTTTACCGCCGAGCCACTGCCGTTGAGCAATGTCGGAAAGGTGCTTCGTTCAAAGCTTCGAGAGCCCTATTGGGCGGGCCAGGACCGGCGCATTTCGGGGGCATGACCGACGCAGCCATCCTAGCCACATCCTCTATTCCGGTGACCGCCTGCCGGCGCGCGGGAGACTGCAATGGACTATGAATACATCCTGGTTGAGCAACGCGGCCCAGCGCTTTGGGTGACCCTCAACCGGCCGGCAGCGTTGAACAGTCTGTCGTTGGCTTTGGCCGAGGAACTCGCCGCAGCGATCGAGGCAGCGGAAGCAGATGCGACGGTGCGCGCTTGCATTCTTACCGGCGCCGGACGGGCGTTTTGCGCTGGCGCGGATCTGCTCGCAATTGGCGATGGAACAGGCGGACAAACTCTCGCCGAACGCTTAAATCTGTTTCTGCCGCGGCTCGGTCAGGCTTTTAACAGGATCGAGACGTCGCGCCTTCCGATAATTGCGGCGGTCAACGGCCTTACGCTCGCCGGCGGCTTGGAACTGGTGTTGTGCTGTGATCTCGTCATTGCCGCGCACCCGGCCAGATTTGGCGACGCCCATGCAAATTACGGCCTGTTGCCCGGCGGTGGAGGGTCGGTTCGACTCCCTAGGAAGATCGGCGAAGCGCGTGCGAAACATCTGATGATGACCGGCGGGACCATCTCGGCTGCCGAGATGAAGGAAGCCGGACTCGTGACCCAACTGGTTGCTCCCGAGGATCTCATTGCGGCAGCGCAAGCGCTGGTAGAATCTCTTGCAGAAAAGAGCCGGCCAGGGCTCGCCTACATGAAGCAGCTAGTCCGCGCTGCGCAGGATAGCTCGCTCGAAGTCGGGCTGCGTCAGGAACTCGAAGCCATGGCTGCTTACGCCTTGTCCAACGACATTGTCGAAGGACTGGCGGCATTCCGGGAGAAGCGGAAGCCCGATTTTTCCGACCGGTGAGACCTGATCGGATGCGGAACACATTGGAAGAATGGATCAACGAATGACCGACATATTCGTCATGGGGGTTGGGATGACCCCGTTCGGAAAACAGTTCGACAAGAGCCTGAAAATGCTCTGCGCCGAAGCTTCGTCGCAGGCCTTTTCCGACGCAGGATGCACCGCCGGCGATGTCGAAGCCATCTTCTTCGGCAATTGCGTCCAGGGGCATATGGAGGGCCAGGACATGATCCGCGGCGAAATCGTGGCGCGAGCGATGGGCATCTCAAGCGTTCCCGTGGTGAATGTCGAAAACGCATGTGCGACGGCTTCCACGGCCTTGCACATGGCCGCCGCCTATGTTCGATCGGGGGCAGCGGATGTCGTACTCGCGCTCGGCGCGGAGAAGATGTACTCGCCCGACAAGGCGCTCATGTTCAGTGCATTCGATGGCGCTTGGGACGTGCATGAAACCGAGTCGGGCCGCGCGCAGCTGCTGGCCATGGGCAATGGCGTCGATGTTCCGGAAGGAACGACATCGAGTCAGCCTTACAGCGTTTTCATGGATGTATACGCCGCGATGGCACGCGCGCACATGAAGACCTACGGCTCGACGCAAGCGCAAATCGCGGCCGTCTCGGCGAAAAATCACATGCATTCGACGCGCAATCTGCTTGCCCAGTATCGCCTCCCATATACCGTCGAAAGTGTACTCGCTGCGCCTCCGATCGTTTACCCGTTCACACTGCCGATGTGCTCCCCGATCAGCGACGGCGCCGCCGCTGCGATCATCTGCAGCGAAGCCGGTCGGCGCAAACTGTCGGCAGCCCCGGACAGGGCGCTAAGAATCCTGGCGTCTGTGCTGCAAACCGGCGCCGCGCGCGATCCCTTTGATTATGACCACCATGTCAGCCGCCTTGCGGCGAACCGGGCCTATGCGATGGCCGGCGTGGGGCCAGAAGATATTGGCGTCGCGGAGGTGCATGACGCCACGGCGGTTGGCGAGATCATTGAAATCGAGGCGCTCGGCCTGACGCCGCCTGGCGAGGGCGGACTCGCGGCAGAGCGCGGTGAGACGGCGCTGGGTGGGCGTATTCCGGTAAACACGTCGGGCGGGCTTGAATGCAAGGGACATCCGATCGGCGCCACCGGGCTCGGCCAAATCTACGAGCTTGCGCTGCAATTGCGCGGCGAGGCGGAAGATCGACAGGTTCCGAATGCCCGGTTCGCGATCGCGCAGAACGGCGGAGGTGTCATCGGGGTGGAAGAGGCGGTGGTCGCCGTCACGATCCTGGGCCGGTAGTTGTCAGAGCGCGCCTAGGGAAACACGGGGTCACGATATGAACTTTGAGCTGTCCGATGAACAACGCATGGCGGTGGAAACCGTCCGCCGCTTTCTCGACAACAAGCTTGAGCCGGAAATCCGCCGGCATGGGGAGCGGTTCATCCCCAAACCGCTCATGAAGGAATGGACTCAAGCACTGACCGGCTATGGCCATATTACCGCACCGCATCAGGAGCAATGGGGCGGGCTTGATATGGGATGGCTCACTCATCTGCTCATTTTCGAGGAGATCGCCTATTCCTCGCTCGATGTGGCCATACCCGGCTTCATCAACGCGGTTGGCGCAGAACTCATCCGCCGCTTCGCCCCGGAGACGATCAAGCAACGCTATCTTGCCGACCTCGTCGCGGCCGAGAAGTTCGTTTCGCTCGGCATCTCGGAGCCCGATGTCGGCTCGGACGTCGCCGCCATCAAGACACGCGCCGTACGAGACGGCGATTTCTGGGTCATCAATGGCGAAAAGACCTGGATCACCAACGGAGCCTACTCGGACATCTTCATCTGTACGTGCAAGACTGGCGAAAATGAAGTCACTCACATCCTGGTCGATCGTGACGAGAGTGAGTATGAGGTGCGCGATATCCAGAAGATGGCGCTCAACGGCCAATCGACTGCACAGATATTCCTGACCGAATGCCGCGTACCGGTGGCAAACACGATCGGCCGGGTCGGCGATGGATTGCGCAATACGTTGCAAGTGTTCGAGATTGCCCGCTGCCATATGGCGATGTGGAGTATCGGCATCGCACGGCGAGCAATGGATGAGGCGATCGCGTACGCTCGCGATCGCGCGCAGCATGGCAAGAAGATCGCCGGCCATCAGCTGATCGCCGACAAGATCGCCATCATGGCGACCAAGATCGACGCAGCCCGTCTGTTGACGCACCGGGCAATATCCCTCGTCCAGGCGGGCACGCGCGCAGAGACGGAATGCTCGATGGCCAAGTGGTACGCCACCGAAATGGCGATCGAAGCGACGCGCGATGCGCTTCAGATCCATGGCGGCAACGGCGTCACCCGCGAATTCATCGTCGAGCGGCTGGTGCGTGAGGCGATCATTTGCCCCATCCCCGATGGCACGACGGAGATTCAAAAGCTTGTTGTTTCGCGCGCCCTGACCGGCATTCAAGCCTTTCGGTAAGGCTCAGACGAAAACGACAGCGTCGACGGAAATGGAGCCGCGTGCCTGACTCGCACAGGATCAAATGCGCAGATGCGTCGCTCAGGTAAAAGAGGCAGACAAGCGATGGACGAAGAGCTTCGTTTCGATGGCAGGGTAGTGGTTGTGACCGGAGCCGGAGGCGGACTTGGGCGCCAGTACGCGCTGATGTTTGGCGGGCGCGGAGCCAAGGTGGTGGTGAATGATCTGGGTGGCGACGAGAAAGGGAGCGGCAGCTGCTCCACAGCCGCTGACAATGTGGTCGACGAAATTCGAGCCACGGGCGGTCAGGCGGTGGCAAATTATGCGTCGGTCGAGGAGGGCGCGCTGATCATCCAAGCCGCGCTTGACAACTTCGGAACCGTTGACGTCGTCATCAACAATGCCGGCATCCTGCGCGATGTGAGCTTCCACAAAATGACCGACGAAGACTGGACACTGCTTCAGCGGGTCCATCTGAATGGGACGCGGGCAGTGACGCAGGCAGCATGGCCGATACTGCGCGACAAGGGCTATGGCCGCATCGTCATGACCACGTCTGCAGCCGCAATCTACGGCAACTTCGGTCAGGCCAACTATGCCGCAGCCAAGCTCGGAATATTGGGGCTTGCGAACGCGCTGGCGGAGGAGGGGCGGTCCAGAAACATCCAGGTTAATACGATCGCCCCAATCGCCGCATCGCGTATGACCGCGACCGCCTTTCCACAAGAGTTTCTCGCCAATCTCAGAGCGGAAGCGATCAGTCCATTGGTCGGTTGGCTTGCGCACGAGAATTGCAGCGAAACCAAAGGGCTTTTTGAAGTTGGAGCCGGCTATATCGCCAAGCTTAGGTGGGAGCGCGCGCTTGGGCACGCCTTCGGAGCGGACAGGGCGTTCACGCTCGATGATGTCGCCCGGCACTGGGGTAGAATTGTCGACTTCACGGATGCCGAGCACCCGCTCGGGCTGAATGACAGCCTTGAGGCGGTAGAACGGGCGCTGAGAGCGTAATCAACCCGATGAATTACCATGATATTTTTGAGCGGCCGTCGGGCTGCCGATGGCGTCGTGCTGCCGCCAGATATCGATGAGCAGCAGGAATAGTTCTGCAGCGAATTGAATTGGACGACGGCCCTCAAATGCCGCCAAACGGCATGAACTACACAATATCTCCTGGGAAGAGAGGATCAGCCATGAGAGGATGTCTATTGGCTTCTGCCGCGTTGTTGTGCTCGGGAACAGCATTTGCCCAGGAAGCAACGCCCCAGGCGAACGACCAAACCGGGAGCGCCACGGAAGCGCTGGCTGAGGACATTGTCGTTACCGCCACCAAAAAGGGCTATGGCGAAAGCGTGCAGAAAGTACCGATGGCGGTCACGGCTTTTGGTGAAGCGCAGTTGGATGCCAAGTTCGTCCAGAATCTTCAAAGTCTGAGCTACGACGTTCCCAACGTCCAGCTCGAGGATGTGGGTACGGCACCGGGCTATGCCAATTTCACTATCCGGGGCCTCGGCATCAACAGCACGATCCCATCGATCGACCCCACCGTAGGCGTTTTCACTGACGGTATTTACCTCGGCATCAACGCTGGTGTCGTGCTGGACAACTTCGACCTTGAGGGGATCGAAGTTCTGCGTGGACCGCAAGGCTTGCTTTTCGGTCGCAACGTTACCGGCGGTGCCGTGGTTGTGCGGACCACACGGCCCAGCTTCGATTTTGGAGCCAAAGCCAAGCTATCCATTGAAACGGGACTGAAAAAGACCGTAAGCGGCACGGTTACCGGACCTATCGTCGATGACGTTTTGGCTGCCAAATTGGCCGTCTACTACAGCGACGACAATGGCTGGTTTCGCAACCGCTTCGACAATCGCAGCTTCGGTAAATCACATGACCTTATCATTCGCCCGGCACTTTCGCTCAAGGGTGGCGACCGCTTCCGAATGGATCTCCGCTATGAGCATGGCGATGTCGAAAGCGATGGAGCCCCTGTCCAGAGTCACGCGCTGTTTCCCGCGACAGCTTCAGGTTTTCGATCAATTTCCCAGGTTTCTATGATGCCAAATGGGACCAGGCGATCGTGGAAACCAACATCGATGTCGGTCTGGGCGGAGGCGTCTTCACCAACATCGCTGGCTATCGGAAATTCCGATCCTCCGCGGGCGCTGATATCGATGGAACACCACAGTCCTTCTTTCATGCCTTTTTCGAAATCGACCAGGATCAGCTCAGCGACGAACTTCGTTATGCCGGAAGGTTCGGTGACGTCGAATTGACAACCGGTCTATACTATTTTTCCCAGGATCTTCGTTACGCCGAGCTGCGGAATCTTTTGGGCGGTGCTCGGATCGTTTCCGGTGGGGGTACGCAAGACCAGACAACATGGGGCATTTTTGCTTCGACCGACTGGCATTTCACCGATACGCTGACCTTGAATCTCGGCGCGCGGTATAGCTGGGAACGCAAAGCCGTTCGGGTCTCGGCCTTGCGCGCAAATGGTTGCAATCTAGACACGCTGATCTGTGCAACCAATTTCGCCGACGCGGCAAAATGGCGAGGGTTTACGCCGAAAATCGGCCTTCAGTGGAAGCCGGATGACGACACGCAGATTTATGGCCTTTACACGCGCGGGTTCCGCAGCGGCGGATATAATTTGCGCAACACCGATCCCGCTGTGCCGCCGGGGCCATTCAATCAAGAGACCCAGGACAGTTTCGAACTCGGCGCCAAGAAGCAATTCGGGCGCCACCGGATCAACCTGGCGGCCTTCTACAATCGCATGAAGGACCTGCAGCGCGAGATCAACCTGCCCGGACCGCTTGGCGTCAGCCAGGTCATACGGAACACCGCCGACGCCACAATCAAAGGCGTCGAGGCCGAGGGGCAGTTTTTTCTTTTGTCCAACCTCGTGATTTCGGGTCAGCTCGGCTACGTGAATGGCCAGTATCGCAACGTCCAGTTCGACCTCAGCGGTGATGGCGTCATCAACGATGTGGATCGTGCGCTCAAATTGCCAAGGCTGTCGCCATGGACCTATGGCGTGGGGCTGACTTATGATCAGCAGCTTGGCGAATTGGGGACAGCAACGGCGCGTGTCAGCTTCACGCATCGCGACAAGGCGGCATTCACCGACAACAACGTCGGCTTCCTTCAGGGCGCCGATATGCTCGATGCGAGCCTCACATTGGCGACCGACAACAAGCACTGGCGCTTCTCCATCTATGGCCGAAACCTCCTGAATGAGGTGACGATTGGCGGCGATACACCTTTGCCGGCGGCCTTCGGGGGCACGGGTGCAAGCCTTTCACCGCTAAACAGGGGGCGCGTCATCGGCGGAGAAGTGGCGATTAGCTTCTAGGCCATTTTCGAGGCGAGTGGAATCACCCGCCAACTCGGAAAATGCCCAAGATCAATTTGCTAGAGCATTTCCTGCCGGAAAGCCGGTTCCCACTTCTGCGCGAAATGCTCTAGCTGATCGCGACGGATGCAGCGGATTTCCGATCGCACCCCGCCCCCTTGCCGTTAATCCGATGGTGCGGTGCGCCATGCCTGACGAACAAGGCTGACGAGCGCACGGCCAGCCGGTTTTACCTGCCAGCGGCTACGCACAGCATAACAAAGCGTCAATGGATCGAATAAACCGATTCCCTCCAAGGCCACGAAATTGGCGCGAAACCATGAGTTCTCGGTGAACTGTTTTGCAACCATCCCGATAGCATCGGATGTGGCAACGATCCGTCGAACCAATTGAAAATAGTCTGTCATGTGGATCCAGTCAGCGGGACGCTTACCGCTTTTTTCGTACATCTGCTGAATGATCGATGTGTAGGGTTCGGAAGATGAGGGCACTACGAATTCGAACTGGACCAGCGGCTCCTTGCTGGTCGGGTTTATCCCCAGAATGGGATGATTGTTCCGCACAAAAGGCAGTATTTCGATCGAGGCGACCCGCTCGCACTTGAATTCCGGCCAGCGTGCAAAGGCCGCTTCAAGTCCAAAGGCGACATCGATATCGCCGCGCGACAGGAGTCGCACGCCCCTTTCGCTGTTGCCCGAAACGACTTCGACGCGCACTGCCGGATGGCGCCGCAGCAAAGAAACCAGAGGTTGGGTGAGCAACCAGTCGATTGACCCTGGGAACAGTCCGATTCGAAGCGGGCCCGCATAGGCGTCGGCGCGGCGGGCTGTATCTCCGAGTAGTTCAGCTGCGTCGGCAAGCAAGCGCGCTGCGCGATCGATAAATTCGCGTCCCTCCTCTGTCGGCATCGCGCCCCGTGAGGTCCGATGGAAAAGGGAATAGCCAAGATACCGTTCGAGTTCAGCGACACTCTTGGTCACCGCCGACTGCGTGACACCAACCGCATCCGCTGCCCTGGAGAAGGAACGAAGCTGACCAACCGCGACGGCATGCTTGAGGCGAGAATCGAGCATGGACATGCCCCACAGGAATAATTGCTCCAGAGAATGAATTAGGCGAATCAAGGTCATTTTGCCAATCTTACTTTCGACACTGCCGCCCAGCACGACTGCAACCCGTCTCGAAATCTGGAGCGGCGAAACGGCCTGGATCAAAGCGCCAAGGTCTCAGACGCAGGTATGCCTGAATGACGAAAACTGGTCCGCTTGCAGGCCTCAAAATACTCGAAATTGCGGGCATCGGCCCGGCGCCGTTTTGCGGAATGCTGTTGGCCGACCTTGGCGCCGATGTCGTCGTCATTGAACGCGTAAGCCCTAACTCCGAAAATATCGATCTTGGCAGCGGCGCCATTGTGAACCGCGGGAAACGTGTAATTGCCTTGGATCTGAAGTCCCCCGAAGGCGTCGCGCATGTCCTGGATCTCGTCCAAAGGGGCGATGTACTGATCGAAGGCATGCGGCCTGGGGTGATGGAGAGGCTCGGCCTTGGTCCCGAGGTTTGCCTAGCGCGTAACCCCCGCCTTGTATTCGGTCGCATGACGGGTTGGGGGCAGCAGGGACCTCTCGCCCAAGCGGCCGGCCATGACATCAACTATATCGCGCTGTCAGGAGCCCTTTGGTATGCTGGGCATCCCGGTGAACCGCCAATGGCGCCGCCAAGCCTGGTAGGCGATATTGGGGGTGGAGCGCTCTATTTGGCCATCGGCGTCCTCGCAGCGGCAATGCACGCCCGGGATACCGGGAATGGGCAAGTGGTTGACGCCGCGATCGTCGATGGGAGCGCTCACATGATGAACTTGCTCCTGAGCCTGAAGGCCGCCGGCCAGGTTGCCAGCATACGCGGCTGCAGCATCCTTGACGGCCCTCACTGGTACTCGACCTATCGGTGCGCCGACGGGAATTTCATCTCAGTCGGATCACTCGAGCCCAAGTTCTATGCGCTGCTTTGCAAAAAGCTGGGGTTGGCCGGCGATAGCAGTTTTGACGACGGCTATGATCGTGATGCCTGGCCCGAGCTCAAGCAGCGTTTTAGCGAGATATTCGCCATGCGGACACGGGAAGAATGGCGCACACTGCTGGAAGGCAGCGATGCCTGCTTTGCCCCCGTGCTTGATCCGGACGAAGCGGCGCGCCATCCTCATATGGCAGCGCGAGGCGTCTATCGGGAGATCGACAATATCCTTCAGGCAATGCCGGCGCCACGTTTTTCGGGCTCGTCACTACCGATCCCCGGACCGATCCCGCTGCATCATGAAGATCCGAGTACAATTCGGCGGGGCTGGAGCAAACCGGACCGCTGCGGGATTACCGCCAGAACCGACTGTTGCGAGTAGTCGGTTGGCATGGTGGGCGGCCAGCGGCCCGACACGAACGGTGATTTCATAACTATGAACCAATGCGACGCTCCGCTTCGCTGCATTCAAATCAAAGGAGACAACGACACACAGGCACGTCAAACTATCCGATGATTCCTGTACGCCACGCCGGAACGGCGATTGCGGACGTGTCCACGGGACGTTGTTCGCATCGTGATTCGCTCGGCGCTTGAAATCAATGCTCGCCCCGGATGTGACGACGCCGATGGGATTTCCACTGCGGCGTCCACGGCCAATGTCCTGGCGTGAGGGCTTCGGTCATCGACCGATTCGACCGTCCGAATGCGGTCTTTTGGCGCGCCTGAGAATCCGCATCAGAGTTGAGTGCGCGTTGTTCGGGAATCTCATTTAAATATTTGTAAAAACGTAATAATATAGATAATAACTCCAACCTGTATCCAGTGTGGAGTAATGGTCGCAGGGCGTGAACTTACGCCCTTATGGATGCGTCGAAGTCCTTCAGTTTGAATCTCAGGAAATTGCGGCTTGCGATGCGCATCACGCAAGAAGCGCTCGCCCATGATGCGGGCACGAGCAGCTCTTATCTGAGTGCGATCGAAAATGGCCGGTCGAGCCCGACGCTGAAAGCAATGGAGCGGCTCGCGAAGGCACTCGGCGTTAATGCCGTCTATCTCTTGTCCGGCCGGATATCGATCTCGATCGTTTCGGACGACGAACTGGAAATCGGCGCGATACTGGCGCGCCCGGCGGTGACGCTCCGGCGCCATCCGCACAAGCCGACGGGGCGGCCGAGCAAGACCAAGTAAATCATCGGGGGCTGCACGCGCGTGGGCTGGAACCACGCGCCCGATAGACGCGCCCGCAACGCGCGCGTCGAAAGGAGTGCCCCTCGGTGCCGTTTCGCGACCTCGATGCCTATATTAAGCAGGCCAGGCGCGCGAACAGTGATCGCGAGCTGTTCAGTTGCAGCGAGGCCGCCGCACGCCAGCTCGGCCTCCCATGGCTCGCGATCGTCCAGAGCATGGCCTTCTTTCAGCCCGGTGGGCGATATTTCCGCATGGACAATTTCCAGAGCTGGGGCGACGTTTTCGTCGCCGAAGGCTATTACCGCGACGATCCCGCCTTGCTCGCGGCGCGCTCGACAAGCCGGGCGTTCGGCTGGCACGAAATGGAGCGACTGCTGGGCGGCTTCACGCGGCGGCAGGCGCGCATCGTGCGCGAAGCCGCGCGTCATGGCCTGCGCAACGGCCTCACCGTTCCGATTGGCGTCGCCGGCGAGCCGCCCGGATGCTGTACGTTCGCAACGCGCGACGGGCAATTGCCGCCATCGCATATCTGCCGGATCGCGACGCTGATGGCGAGCGAGGCTTTTACCGAGGCGCGGCGCTTGCACGGCTTTCCGGCGCGCCGCCTGGAATTGCCCCATCTCAGCCCAAAGCGGCTCGAATGCTTTCGCTTGGCGGCGATGGGCAAGAGCGACGTCGAGATCGGGATCATGATGAACATCGCCCCGACGACAGTGCGCACCTACATGCGTGACCTGCGCGAACATTTCGGAATCTATTCCCGCGCGCAGCTCCCGGCGATCGCGCTCGCCTGCGGAATCGTCTGCATCGAGGAGATCGTCCCGCGGTTCTGAGCGGGATCGCCGCATCCTCAATATTGACGACTGTTTGAGCCCTTCATCTCTGCTCCCTTCGCGACTGTTCAATTTGAACGGGAGCTACTGCTATGATCCATATTGTCCAAGGGTGCTCGCTTACCGATGCGCGCGCCGCCTCGATGTTCGAGGACCGCAAGACCCTGTTCGTCGATCTGCTGGGCTGGGATGTTCCGGTCGTCGGCGGCCGCTATGAAATCGACAGCTATGACGGCGACAAGGCGGTCTATCTGATCGCCACCGACGATGGCTGCATTCACCAGGGGTCGATGCGGCTGCTATCGACAGAGGGCGCGCATCTGCTCGCCGATCGTTTCGCGTCGCTCTGCGAGTGCGATGCGCCCCGGGGGGAGCAGGTTCGCGAGATTACGCGACTTTGCCTGCCGCAACGATTGGGCGCCCCCGGACGCCTGCGTGTCCGCAACCGGCTCATCTCGGCGATGGTCGATCATGCGCTCGGCAGCGGAATCACCATGCTAACCGGCGTCGTGACCGCTGCTTTTCGCGAGGAGGTTTTGGCGATGGGCTGGCGCGCAGCGCCGCTCGGCCCCGCGCGCCGCATCGATGGCGCGTTCCTTGGAGCGTTCCGCATCGAGATCTGCGCCGGTACGCCTGCGCTGCTGGCGTCGAACGGCATCTATGTGCCGGGTGCGATCACTCCCGATGCGGCGGCAAGAGCCGCGTGAAGGGAATGGCGATGCACGACCCCGCCCGCCTAGCCGCGATGCTGCTCGCCGACGGTTATGTCATTGTCGATAACGCCGTGCCGACCGAGCTAATCACCGCGCTCGAAGCCGAACTCGCACCGCGCTTCGTCGCCACGCCCTTTTGCGAAGGCGGATTCTACGGAGCCCGCACCAAGCGCTTTGGCGCGTTGTTGCGGCGTTCACGGCATATCGCCGGCCTTGTGCTGCACCCGATCATCTGCGGTATCGCCGAAACGGTGCTCGGGGAATGGTGCGATCGTATCGTTCTCAACCTCACCCAGGCGATCGAAATCCATCCCGGCGCGCTCGCGCAGGTGCCGCACCGCGACCAGGATCTCTGGGGCGGCGTCAAGACCGGGATGCACTATCAGATCAACGTCATCTGGCCGATCGATCCGTTCACGCTGGAGAGTGGCGCGACGCTGGTCTGGCCGGGCAGCCATCACGATGCGGCATCGCAACCGGGCGATGCACGTCCGGTCGCCGCCGAAATGCCACCCGGCTCCGCGCTGCTGTTCCTCGGATCGATCCTGCATGGTGCCGGCGCTAACCAGTCCGATCATGTGCGCCGCGCGGTCATCACCTCCTATTGCCTCGGATGGCTGCGGACGTTCGAGAATCAGTATCTCGTCTATCCGCCCGCCATCGCTCGAGCGTTCGATCCCGATCTGGCCGCGCTCATCGGCTATGCCCAGCATCGCCCCAATCTCGGCAATGTCGAAGGCCAGTGCCCGTCCGTGCTGCTTCACCGGGACGATATCGACGGCCTCCCTGCGATCGACGCGCTGCTCCCCGGCCAGGCCGACATGCTGGATGCCTATGTCGCCGAACAGGAAGCCGCGCGTGCGGGCCTGATCGGCGGGTAACGCGGGTTCGTCGGACCGGGCGCTGCACTCATGACACACGATCCAAACCCCGAAGCAGGCGGCGGCGCGCGAACACGGATCGAGGCGGATTCATCCGCTGTGGACGGTGGAGCCACGGCGTCGTCGGCCGCGGAGCGCGCTCGGCGGGCACGCGAGCATTGCCCGTTTCTGACAACCAAGCAGGCCGCGTTCCATCTCGGTCTCGCGGGGGACACGCTCAAGAAGATGCGCCGGGAGCGGCGCGGCCCGCCGTGCCGAAAGCATGGCACCGTCTGGCGCTACCATATCGACGATATCGAGGCCTGGTCGCGCGCGAACATGCGGGATGGCGGAAATGGCTAGGCTGTTACCCTCCCGTCTGCCGGTTCGGGCCTCCGTGCTGATCAGTGTTGGCGTCGCCGCGCTGACGGCGACGATCGCGCTGCCCCCGACGCCGCGGCTGGTCTGGAACGTGTCGGCCAGCGCGCCGATCGGCCTCTATGCCGTTGGCGGCCGTCACGACATCGCGGCTGGCGACATGGTGCTGGCCCGCGTGCCCGACCGCTGGCGCCGGCTCGCCGCCGAGCGGCGCTACATTCCGATCAACGTCCCTTTGGTGAAGCGCGTCGCGGCCGTGCCCGGCGACCGCGTTTGCGCCCGTGGTCGCGATATCTCCGTAAATGGCCGCCCAGTCACTGATCGCCGCGAAGCTGACGGCCGCGGGCGGCCGATGCCGCGGTGGAGCGGATGTGTGACACTGAGAACCGGTGCGCTGTTCCTCCTGATGGACAGCCCGGATTCGTTCGACGGGCGTTATTTCGGAACGACATAGCGCGGCGACGTCATCGGCGAGGCGCGGCTGTTGTGGCTGGGCTGAGGGTC
>CAZNAT010000058.1:0-21261 GCA_964571245.1 uncultured Methylobacterium sp. | reverse complement strand
TGGGCCTCAAGATCCGTATCCAGTCCTCCAAGGTGCTGGAGGCGCAGATCAAGGCGCTCGGCGCGATCCCGCAGGTGATGGCGTTCTCGGAGGTCTATCAGGGGCTCCAGACCGGCGTCGTCGACGGGCAGGAGAACACGCCGTCCAACATGTTCACCCAGAAAATGCATGAAGTTCAGGCCCATACCGTGCTCTCCAACCACGGCTACATCGGCTACGCCGTGATCGTGAACAAGAAATTCTGGGATGGCCTGCCGGCGGAGATTCGCGGTCAGCTTGACAAGGCCATGGTTGAAGCCAGCGCGTTTTCGAACGCGATCAGTCAGAAGGAAAACGATGACGCGCTGGAGGACATGCGCAAATCCGGCAAGACGAAAATCTACACCCTGACGGCGGAGGACAAGAAGGCCTGGATGGCCGCGCTCCAGCCGGTGCACAAGGAGATGGCGAGCCGGGTCGGCAAGGAAACCATCGACGCCGTCTACAAGGCGATCGGCATCCCGACCAACTGACGCGGAGTTTCGCCTACCCCCGGCAGGCGCCTCCAGGGCGCGCCTGCCGGTCAGCAACGCTGCATGAAGCCGCGAAGCACAAGAAATTCGGGGAAAAACACGCCATGCTCATGAAGCTACTGGATCGGCTGGAGGAAGTTCTCATTGCCGCACTGATCGCGGTGGCGACGCTGATCATCTTCGTGGCGGTGGTGCACCGGTACGGCACCAGCCTCTCGATCAACCTCGCGCAATGGGGCAAGAGCATCGGCCAGCCATGGCTGTTCGACGGCGGGCGGGCGGTGTTCGGCGTGCTGCGCAAAATCAACCTCACCTGGGCGCAGGAGCTTTGCATCTATCTCTTCGTCTGGATGGCGAAATTCGGGGCCGCCTATGGCGTCCGCACCGGCATCCATGTCGGCGTCGATGTCGCGACGCAGCGCCTCAACCCCGCCTCGCGCGATATCGTCATTCTGGCGGCGCTGCTCAGCGGCGCATTGTTCACCCTGATCATCGGCTCGCTCGGGGCGCGGTTTGTCTGGCATATCGCGCAAACCGAACAAGTTTCGGCGGATCTCGAAGTGCCGATGTGGATCGTCTATGTCGCGGTCCCGCTCGGCTCGTACCTGATGTGCTTCCGGTTCCTGCAGGTCGCCCGGCAATACCTGCACACGGGTGAGGTGCCCCATCACGACCATGCCCATGTCGAGGGGCTCGAACCCGAGGCAGCATCGGAGATTGCCAGAAATCTTGCCAAGGGAGGCGCATGATGCCATTGCCCGTCGCCACCCTGCCGGGAGATCGTGGCTCGCGCCGCAACGGGTTGATCATCATCGCCCTGCCACTCGTGTTGCTGCTCGGCTGCCTTGCCGCGAAGACCGGCCTCGTGCCGATGTCCGGCGGCATGCGCGTCACCATGATCTTCCTGCTGCTGATCGCGCTGATGCTCACGGGCATGCCGATCTCGATCGCCCTCGGGCTGACGGTTCTGACCTTCCTGTTCACGCTGACCGCGGTGCCGATGGATTCGGTGGCGCTGAAGCTCTTCACCGGCATTGAGAAATTCGAGATCATGGCGATCCCGTTCTTCATTCTTGCCGGAAATTTCCTGACCTCAGGCGGCGTTGCCCGACGGATGATCCATTTTGCGACCTCAATGATCGGCCATTGGCATGGTGGGCTGGGGCTAGCGGGTGTGATGGCCTGCGCGTTGTTTGCCGCGGTTTCGGGCTCCTCGCCGGCGACCGTGGTGGCGATCGGCTCGATCATCCTGCCGGCGATGGTGAAGCAGGGCTTTCCGGCGCGGTTCGGCGCGGGGGTCATCACCACCTCCGGCGCGCTGGGCATTCTCATCCCGCCCTCGATCGTGATGGTGATGTATGCGGTCGCCACCTCCGGCATGTCCGTGGAGGGCCCGACGGGGGCAAAAATCACCTCGGCCTCGGTCGGGCAATTGTTCATGGCCGGCGTCATTCCCGGCCTGATGCTGGCAACCCTGCTCGGCATCACCACCTGGTATCGCGCCTGGAAGAACGGCTATCCGCGCATGCCCAAAGCCTCCTGGGCGGAGCGTGCGCATGCGTTGCGGGAGAGCTTCTGGGGCCTCTTGCTGATCGTCATCGTGATCGGCGGCATCTATTCCGGCGCCTTCACCCCTACCGAGGCGGCGGCGATGAGCGCGGCCTATGCCTTCATCGTCGCGGTGTTCGTCTACAAGGACATGGGGCTGAAGGATGTGCCGCGCGTCCTGCTGCAATCGGCGTCGATGAGCGCGATGCTGCTCTACATCATCACCAATGCCGTGTTGTTCTCGTTCCTGATGACCCACGAGAATATTCCGCAGGCGATGGCGAACTGGATCGGCGGCACCGGCCTCAACTGGATCACCTTCCTCCTGCTGGTCAACCTCTTGCTGCTGCTCGCCGGCAACGTGATGGAGCCCTCCTCCATCGTCCTGATCATGGCGCCGATCCTGTTCCCGATGGCGGTGAAACTCGGGATCGACCCCGTGCATTTCGGCATCCTGATCGTCGTCAACATGGAGGTCGGCATGTGCCACCCGCCGGTGGGGCTCAACCTCTATGTCGCCTCCGGCATCACCAAGATGGGGATCACCGAGCTGACCATTGCCGTCTGGCCATGGCTGCTGACGATGCTCGGCTTTCTCGTGGTGGTGACCTATGTGCCGGAACTCTCGCTCTGGCTGCCGCGAACGCTTGGGATGCTCTAGGCGTCAGCGACGCCACATCGCGGGCCCGAGTGTATGGACGGAGGCGCCCGCCGAATCCACCGCCACCGTCACCGGCATATCCTCGACGACAAATTCGTGGATCGCCTCCATGCCGAGATCCGCGAAAGCCAGCACCCGCGCCGATTTGATCGCTTTGGAAACGAGATAGGCCGCCCCGCCGACCGCGATCAGATAGGCAGCGCCATGCCGGTGGATCGCCTCGATCGCCTCCGGCCCGCGTTCGGCCTTGCCGATCATGACGAGGAGCCCGGTCCTGGCGAGAAGTGCCTCGGTAAACCGGTCCATCCGCGTCGCGGTCGTTGGCCCTGCCGGCCCCACCACCTCGTCACCGACGGCATCAACTGGGCCGACGTAATAGATCGCCCGATCCCTCAGATCGACCGGCAGCGCCTCGCCGGCCTTCAGCAGCGTGGAGATCCTTGCATGCGCGGCATCGCGACCCGTCAGCATGCGGCCGGAAAGCAAAAGCCTCTCGCCGGCTTTCCACGTGGCGACCTCGGCTCGCGTGAGGCGATCGAGATCGACCTTGCGCGCGGCGCCCGCGGTCGCACGCTGGATATCGGCCGGCCAGATTGAAAGGTTTGGCGGGACAAAGACCGCCGGTCCCGAACCATCGAGGGTGAACTGCACGTGCCGGTCGGCCGCGCATTGCGGCACGAGCCCGACCGGCTTGGAGGCGGCATGCGTCGGAAAGGTCGCGATTTTCACATCGAGAACGGTGGTCAGCCCGCCGAGCCCCTGCGCGCCGATACCGAGCGCGTTGATCTTGCCGTAGAGGTCGATGCGCATCTCTTCCAGCTTCGAGGTCGGGCCACGCGCCAAGAGTGCCGGCATGTCGATGGGATCGAGCAGCGACATCTTCGCCAGCAGCATCGCCTTTTCCGGGGAGCCCCCGACCCCGATGCCGATCAGCCCCGGCGGACACCAGCCGGCACCGAGCGTTTCGACCATGCGCAATACCCACTCGGTCACATCGTCCGAGGGATCGAGCGCGGCAACCTTCGCCTTGTTCTCGGAGCCGCCGCCCTTGGCCGCGATGTGCACCTCGATCGTGTTTCCGGCGACAAGCTCGACATGGAGCATCGCCGGGGTGTTGTCGCCGGTGTTCTTGCGCGCGAACAGGGGATCACTGACCACGGAAGCCCTGAGCGGATTGGCCTCGCGGCGCCAGGCAAGGCGCACGGCCTCGTCGACCAGTACCTGCAAATCGCGTGTCGTCGCGATCCGTGCGTTCATCCCGACCTTCATGAAAACCTGTGCCGTGCCGGTATCCTGGCAGATCGGCCGCCGCCCCATCGCCGCCATCCGCGAATTGACGAGGATCTGCGCGATGGCACCCTTCGCGGCGGGGCTCTGCTCGCGGGCATACGCGCCGGCAAGGTTTTCAACGTAATCCGCCGGGTGGTAGCAGGCGATGAATTGCAGGGCATCGGCGAGGCTTCCGACGAGGTCGGCTTCCTGAATGGTCGAATGCATGGTCTTCCCTCGAACGCCGCTTTGCACCAGCGCAATCCACCGCGACAATCTTCCGCGTGACAAGACGCAGAAATCCAATAGCATTCTTAAAAAATACGTCACGCGTCCTGGGGAGGAACACCATGGCCAAACTGACCATCAACGGAAAATCGCTCGATATCGACGTCGCCCCGGATACCCCGTTGCTCTGGGCGATCCGCGAACAGGTCGGCCTCACCGGCACCAAATACGGCTGCGGCGTCGGTCAATGCGGCTCCTGCACCGTGCATATCGATGGCGAGGCCGTCCGCGCCTGCTCGATCACCGTCGGCTCGCTGAAGGCCGATCAGAAGATCGTGACGATCGAGGGCCTGTCGCCGAATTCCTCGCATCCGATCCAGAAGGCCTGGCTGGAACTCGAAGTGCCGCAATGCGGCTATTGCCAATCCGGCATGATCATGGCCGCAGCCGCCCTGCTCGCCAAGACGCCGAAGCCGAGCGATGCCGATATCGACGCCGCCATGACCAATATCTGCCGCTGCGGGACGTATAATCGCGTCCGCGCGGGCATCAAACTCGCCGCCAACGCGTAAGAGGGAGGACCGATCATGACGCATGCTCTCGATGTTTCGCGCCGCACGTTCCTGAAGACCTCTGCGGCCGCCGCTGGCAGTTTCACGCTCGGCTTTTCCGTGCCCCTCGGCGAGGCCGCCGCCCAAGGCGCGGCTGCGCTGCCGCCCGAGGTCAACGCCTGGGTCGTGGTGAAGCCGGGTGACACGTTCGTCGTACGCATGGACCTCTCGGAGATGGGCGAGGGCACCCGCACCTTGCTCGCCCAGCTTGTCGCCGAGGAACTTGAAGCCGACTGGTCCAAGGTGACCTGGGAATACCCGACACCGGGCCAGAACGTGGCGCGCAACCGGGTTTGGCGCAATTTCTCCACGGGGGGCTCGCGCGGCATTCGCGAAAGCCATCAATACGTCCGCGAGGGCGGTGCCGCCGCGCGGATGATGCTCGTGCAGGCGGCCGCCAACGAATGGGGCGTGCCGGCAGCGGAATGCAGGGCCGCCAAAAGCGTCATCACCCACGCCGCCTCGAACCGCTCGACGACCTACGGCAAGGTCGCGCTCGCCGCCGCCAGGCTTGAGCCCCCCAAGGAAGTCAAGCTCAAGGACGCCAAGGACTGGACGCTCGCCGGCAAGCCATTGAAGCGCCTCGATACCGTCGACAAGCTCAACGGCAAGCAGATCTACGGCGCCGACCTCACGCTCCCGGGCATGCTCAACGCCGCGATCAAGGCCTGCCCGGTTTTCGGTGGCAAGATCGCCAGTTACGACGCGGCAAAAATCGAGAAGATGCCGGGGGTCAAAAAAGTCGTGAAGGTCAGCGAGACCACCGTCGCGGTGGTCGCGGATACCTGGTGGCAAGCTTCGAGCGCGCTCAATGCGCTCCCCATCGTCTGGGACGAGGGGCCGAACGCGAAGGCCTCCTCGGAGACGATCGCGGCGATGCTCAAAGAAGGGTTGGAGGCCGAGCAAGCCTATGTCGGCAATCAGGCCGGTGATGTCAAAACCGCCATCGCCGGGGCCGCCAAGCGGGTCGAGGCCGTCTATTCCTACCCCTACCAGAACCATGCCTGCATGGAGCCGATGAACGCGACGGCGCTCTGGACCGCGGATAAATGCGACGTCTGGTGCCCGACGCAGAACGGCGAAGCAGCCTTTGCCGCCACCGTCGAAGCCTCCGGCCACCCGGCGCCGAAATGCGAGGTCTACAAGCTCCACCTTGGCGGCGGCTTTGGCCGGCGCGGCATGACCGACTACGTCCGCCAGGCGGTCGCGATCGCCAGGCAGATGCCGGGCACGCCGATAAAACTGCTGTGGAGCCGCGAGGAGGATATGCTGCACGGGCGTTTCCACCCGATCACCATGGCGAAGATGACCGGCGCGCTCGACAAGGATGGCAACCTCGTCGGGCTGCATATGCGGATTTCCGGCCAGTCGATCCTCGCCAGCGTCAACCCGCAGGGGCTCCAGCAGGGGCGCGACCCCGTGACGTTCCAGGGCCTCAACCCCTCCGGGCCGGAAGCCTCGTTCGGCTATACGGTCCCGAACCTGCTGATCGACCACGCGATGCGCAACCCGCACGTGCCGCCGGGCTTCTGGCGCGGCGTCAACCTCAACCAGAACGCGATTTACGTCGAATGCTTCATGGACGAGCTGGCGCAGGCGGCGGGGGTCGATCCGCTCGAGTTCCGCCGAAGGCTGATGAAAAACCACCCGAAACACCTCGCCGTTCTCGAGGCGGCGGCGAAGGGCATCGGCTGGGGCACGCCAGCCCCGGCGGGCATTCATCGCGGCCTGTGTCAGACGATGGGCTTCGGCTCTTACGTCGCGGCGGGCGCCGAGGTTTCGGTCGACGCCAAGGGCGCGATCAAGATCCACCGCATCGTCGCCGCCACCAACCCCGGCCATGTCGTCAACCCCGATCAGGTCGCGGCGCAGATCGAGGGCTCGTTCGTCTACGGCCTCGGCGCGGCCCTCTTCGGCGATGCTCTACCAGGAATGCACGGTGAAGAACGGCCGCATCGTAGAGGAGAATTTCGACAGCTACCCGCCGATGCGCATCGACGAAATGCCGAAGGTCGAGAGCATCCTGATTCCCTCCGGGGATTTCTGGGGCGGGGTCGGCGAGCCGACGATCGCGGTGGCGGCGCCGGCGGTGCTGAACGCGATTTTTGCGGCGACCGGCAAGCGCGTGCGCTCCTTGCCGCTGAAGAACGCGGACCTTCGACGCGCCTGATGCCGGCACGCACGGCGGCGGCCCAACGGGTATTTCGGGGGGTGACACTCTGCGGGGCGCTCCTTGCCCTCCCGCTCCTGCCAATGCCGACCGCGGCTTTGGCACAGACCGACCCGTCGCGTATCCGGGTGGAGGGGGATGCCATTCCGCTTCCGCTCGAAGGCATGATCGGCAGGGTGGAGAGGGGGCGCAAAATTGTCGTCGACCGCCGCAAGGGCCTGTGCCTGCTCTGCCATTCCGGGCCGTTCCCCGACGAGCGGTTTCAGGGCACGCTCGCGCCTTCGCTCGCGGGGGCCGGCTCGCGCCTGTCGGAGGGGCAAATGCGGTTGAGGATCACCGACAGCTCCCGGCTCACCCCCGGCAGCATCATGCCCGGCTACTACCGGCTCTCCGGCCTGACGCGGGTCGGACAGAATTGGCAGGGCAAGACCATTTTGAGCGCGGCGGAAGTCGAGGATGTCATCGCATTTCTTCTGACCCTGCGGGATTGAGCGTGCTGGATGGACAGGATTTTTCACATGGACCCGACACCCCGCGAGGCCGAGGACCGGCATTGGCCCAGCCGAAGGACCATTCTGCTCACCGCCGCCGGCGCCACCGCCTTGATGACGATCGGCCCGGCGCAGGCCGAGCCCGAGGATATGGAAAAGGCCATCCATAGCTTTACGCAAGGCGCAGCGATCAAAGCCGGCAAGGTGAAACTCGATGTCGAGCCGCTGGTTGAAAACGGCAATTCGGTGGCGATCGCGGTCCGGGTCGATCACGCCATGACCGCCGCGAGCCACGTCAAGACCATCGCGGTCTTCAACGAAAAGAACCCTCAGCCGGAGGTCGCGCGGTTTCATCTCGGGCCGCACAATGGCGTCGCCGCCGTGGCGACGCGCATCCGCCTGGCGACAACCCAGAAGCTGGCCGCGATCGCCCGGATGAGCGACGGCAGCTACTGGATGGACGAAGTCGAAGTGATCGTCACCATCGCCGCCTGTACGGAGGAATAGGCATGGCCAATGCGCTCCTCACGATCCCCAAAACCGCCCGGCGCGGCGAGATCATGCCGATCAAGGCGCTGGTCTCCCACCCGATGGAGACCGGTTATCGGCGCGAGATTTCCGGCGCGGTGATCCCGCGCCTGATCATCCACACGTTCGTCTGCCGATACGGCGGCGAGGAGGTGTTCCGCGCCGAGCTTTTCCCGGCGATGGCGGCCAACCCGATGATCGAATTTTCGCTGGTCGCGACCACCAGCGGCCCCATCACCTTTGAATGGCTGGATGATGCGGGGATCCGGATCCGCCACACCGCCGAACTTCTCGTCACCGGGTAAGGGATGAGACGCTGGCGCTTCGCGTTCCTCCTCGGGGTGGCGGTGCTACCCCTGTTCAGGCCCGGGAGCGATGCCCGGGGCCAGGAGGGCGGCATTCTCCCGTCAAAACGTCAATCCGGCTTCGAGACCATGGCGGCCGACACCCAGAAAATGCAGCGCGACGATCTGGCCAATCCGGCGATGCTCTGGGTGCGGGAAGGGGAGGCCCTGTGGAACAGCGCACCGGAGGCGACATCGCAGGCCTGTGCGGGGTGTCATGGCGCCGCCAGCCAATCCATGCGCGGCGTCGCGGCCCGCTACCCGGCGTTTGACGTCGCCACGAACGGGCCGATCGATCTTGCGAGCAGGATACAGCACTGCCGGGCAACGCGCCAGCGCGCCAGCGAATGGCCACGGGAAAGCCGCCCCCTGCTGGCGATGACGGCCTATGTCGGCCTCCAGTCGCGTGGGCTGCCGATTGTCGCGCCGGAAGGTTCCGGGATCGAGAAACACCGGGCCAACGGCAAGGCCCTGTTCCGCCAGCGGCTCGGCCAGCTCAATCTGTCCTGCGAGGCCTGCCATGATGACAACTCGGGCAAGAAGCTCGGTGCCAGCCCGATCCCGCAGGCGCATCCGACCGGCTATCCGATCTACCGGCTGGAATGGCAGGGCGTCGGCTCGCTTCAGCGCCGTCTGCGCAACTGCATGACCGGGGTCCGCGCCGAGCCCTTTGCCTATGGCGCGCAAGAACTGATCGAACTGGAGCTTTTTCTGATGCAGCGCGCCGCCGGCATGCCGCTGGAAACGCCCGGCGTCAGGCCTTAGAGCGGTTTCCGATCTGCCTCGATCAGATCGACCGCTCTATCTTCTTGTTTTGTCGCATTTTCTTTCGATGAACCGGTGTCCACTTCATCGTAAAAATGCTCTAGACCAAGGCTTCGAGAAGAAGGCGCGGCGAGAGTGTCGCCGCGCCGAGAAGCGTCATCAGGCCAGCGTGTAGCTGGTCTTGACGGTGGTATAGAACTCCCGGGCGTAGCTACCCTGCTCGCGCGGGCCATAGCTGGAGCCTTTCCGCCCGCCGAACGGCACGTGGTAATCGACGCCCGCCGTGGCGAGATTGACCATCACCATCCCGGCCTCGGCATTGCGCTTGAAGTGCGTGGCGTGCTTGAGGCTCGTCGTGCAAATCCCCGAGGAAAGGCCGAACTCGGTATCATTGGCGATCGCCAGCGCCTCGTCGTAGTTCTTCACCCGAATGACCGCAGCGACCGGGCCGAAGATTTCCTCGCGTGCGATCCGCATGGTGTTGGCGACACCCGTGAACAGCGCCGGCTGGAGATAGAAGCCGGGGGTCTCGCGGTTCAGCCGCTCGCCGCCCCAATGCAGCTTGGCGCCCTCTTCGCGGCCGATGGCGATGTATTTCTCGTCGGTATCCAGCTGGCTCTGATCGACCACCGGGCCGATGTGCGTGCCGGCCTTGAGCGCATCATCCACCACCAGGCCCTGAAGCCGCTCGGTCAACGCGGCGACGAAGGCATCATGGATGCCTTCCGTCACGATCAGGCGCGAGGACGCCGTGCAGCGTTGGCCGGTCGAGAAGAACGCGCCGTTCACCGCGCATTCCACCGCGATCTTGAGATCGGCGTCATCGAGCACGACGAGCGGGTTCTTGCCGCCCATTTCGAGCTGGACCTTCTTCATCGGCGAGGCGGCGACGGAAGCCGCAGCGATGCGCCGGCCGGTGCCGACCGAGCCGGTGAACGAAATCGCCACCACATCCGGGTTGTCGATGATCGCCTGCCCGACAACCGAGCCCTTACCCATGACGATGTTGAGAACGCCTGCCGGCAAGCCGGCGCGGTTGAGGATATCGACCAGCATCCAGGCCGAATGCGGCACGATCTCGGCGGGCTTGATCACGACCGTGTTGCCATAGGCCAGTGCCGGCGCGATCTTCCAGGCCGGGATCGCGATCGGGAAGTTCCACGGCGTGATCATGCCGATGACGCCAATCGGTTCGCGCGTCATCTCAATGCCGATGCCAGGGCGGATCGACGGCATGGTTTCACCGCCAAAACGAAGACATTCGCCGGCAAAGAACGCCAGGATCTGCCCCGCGCGCGCGGCTTCGCCGATGCCTTCGGGCAGGGTCTTGCCTTCTTCGCGGCTGAGGATGCGGCCAAGCTCTTCCCGCCGCGCCAGAACCTCGTCCGAGGCCTTCTTCAGGATGTCGTAGCGCTCCTGAGGCGGGGTGCGCGACCAGGCCGGAAAGGCGGCCTTGGCCGCCGCGACCGCCTTGTCGGCATCCGCCTTGGTGCCGGAAACAAAGTCGCCGATCACATCCTGGGTGTTCGACGGGTTGACGTTGCGCGACGCGCTGGCGCCCGAAACGAGTTCGCCGCCAATGAAATTCTGGAATGCCGACATGGTACCCTCTTGATCCGTCTGAACCGCCCGGGATGACGGTGCTATTGGCCCCAGCGCAACGCGGCGACATCAAGATCACGCGCGATTTCGAGCAGGCCCGCGACACTCGCGGGATGCAGGGGCTTGAGAGGATGACGTACATGATCAGAGGCAATCACGCCACCGGCTTTCATCAGAACCTTGGCGGCAATCAGCCCGCATTGGCGGTTTTCGTAGTTGATCAGCGGCAGCCATTTCGCATAGGCCGCCTTGGCGCCGACGCGGTCGCCGGCGAACCAGGGATCCATGATCTCGCGGATGCCGTCGGGGTAGCCGCCGCCGGTCATCGCCCCGGTCGCGCCGGCGTCAAGATCCGCCATCAGCGTGATCGCCTCCTCGCCGTCCCACGGCCCCTCGATCGCCGCGCCGCCGAGCGCCAGCAGCTCGCGCAGCTTGGACGCCGCTCCGGCGGTCTCGATCTTGAAGTACGAGACATTGGCGATCTCCGTTGCCATCCGCGCGAGAAACGCGGGGGAAAGCGGCGTGCCCGCCACCGGTGCATCCTGGATCATGATGGGGATCGTGATCGCATCGGAAACGATCTTGAAGAATTCGTAGATCTGGCCCTCTCCGACACGGAACGTCGCGCCATGATAGGGCGGCATGACCATGACCATCGCCGCCCCGGCGTCTTCGGCGGCCTTCGAGCGCTCCGCGCAGAGGCGCGATGAGAAATGCGTGGTGGTGACGATCACCGGCACGCGCCCCGCGACGTGATCGAGGCAGAGCTTTGTCAGCACCTCGCGCTCGGCATCAGACAGCACGAATTGCTCGGAGAAATTCGCGAGAATGCACAGGCCGTCGGAGCCGGCATCGATCATGAAATCGAGACAGCGCTTCTGCCCCTCAAGGTCCAGTTCGCCGCGCGCGTTGAAAATGGTTGGAACGACCGGAAAAACCCCTTTGTACGGGCGTTTGAAAGCGTGCGGCATGCTGGCTCCTTGGGGCTCAGACCTAACCCGGGTCCTTTGCGGGCGGCGTTCAGGCGGCAACCCTTGTTCTGGCCTCGGCCATGCGGCTGGCCAGCGCCATGGCATTGAGCATCGCCCCGGGATTGGCGATGCCCTTGCCGGCGATATCGTAGGCCGAACCATGCGCCGCGGTTACGAACGGAAACGGAAACCCGCCCAGCAGCGTGACGCCCTGATCGAAGCCGATCAGCTTCATCGCGATCTGGCCCTGATCGTGGTACATGGTCAGAACCGCGTCGAAATCGCCCTTTCTCGCCCGCACAAACTCCGTATGATACGGGAACGGAACCTCGCAGACGATCCCCTCGCGTTTGCCCTGTGCGACGACCGGCTCCAGCACGTCGATGTCCTCGCGGCCAAAATTACCGCCATCCCCGGCATGCGGATTGAGCGCGGCGATGGCGATCCTAGGGCGCGCAAAGCCACTGGCGCGCATGGCCTGATCCGTCAACCGCAAGCTGCGCAGCACGTTTTCCGGCGTGATCAGCGCCGCCACCTTCGAGATTGGCACATGCGAGGTGACGCGCGCGTTCCACAGGTTCGGCAGGATATTGAACTCGCTGGCCACGCTCGGAGTATTGAGGATTTCCTGGGTGAAGACGATCTCGTCCTCGTACGCGGGATGCGCGGTGCGCATCGCGGCCTTGTTGAAGGGGGTGAAGGTCACGACATCGGCGCCGCCTCCGGCGGCGAACTGGATCGCCCGCCGGAAATTCTCGATCGCGAACCGGCCCGCCGCCAGCGATACCGCGCCGATGGGGATGGTTGTCGGGTCAAGATGCGCAAAATCGACCAGCACCGGCTTGTGCGCGATATCCGGGATCGCCTCGATGCTCGAAACGATCTCGACATCCGGCATGACACCCGCCGCGCGCGCGCCCATCTCCAGCACGCGCCGATCCCCGAAAACCACGATCCCGGCACCAGCCCGAACCGCAGGGTCCGCGAGAACGCGGGCTGTCAATTCCGGCGCGACGCCCGCCGGGCACCCCATCGCAAGGACGACCCTGGGGATGTCGGATCGGCGTTGTGCGGCAACCGGCATGGGTGTTCCTCGCTGTGTAATCGGGAAACACGCTATGGTCGGGTAGAATGGCTGTCAAGTATTCTGCATACAGAACACAGTTTTGTTCACGGCTGGTATCACTGCCCCGAAGCCGCCCGATAGGCGAGCATGAACGCCCGGGATGCCGCCCCCACGGCTTCGAGTGAATAGCCCCCTTCCTGGACGATCACGGCCGGCAGGCCGCTCTTGCCATAGAGCTCGCCGATCCGCGCGTAGGCCTCCGTGGTTACCGCGAGTTTGGACAGGGGATCGAGATGGTGTGCATCCCAGCCGGCGGAAACAACCAGCGCTTCGGCGCCATGCGCCTGTGCCGCGGCAATCAGGGTTCGGTTGGCCTCGATGAAGGCATCGTCCCGGGCGCCGAAGGCCAGCGGCAGGTTGAGGTTGGCGCCTTCGCCCGCGCCGGCACCACGCTCGTCGGCATAGCCGATGAAATGCGGGTAATAGGCGCTGGGATCGGTATGGACCGAGCCAAAAAACACGTCGTTCCGCGCATAGAAAATCGCCTGGGTGCCGTCGCCGTGATGGGTATCGAAATCGAGAACCGCCACCCGCGCGCAGCTCTTGCGCAGGATCTGCGCCGCGATCGCGGCGTTGTTCAGAAAGCAGAAGCCGGAGGCACGATCGACATAGGCATGATGCCCGGGCGGGCGGCACAGCGCGAAAGCCGTCTTCGCGCCCCCCCGGACAGCCTCCGCCGCCGCGATCGCCGCTTCGGCGGAGGCGAGAATCGCGGGATAGGTTCCTTCCGCGATCACCGCCGAGAGATCGCCGACATACCAGCCGGCGCGGCCGATAATCCCGGTCGTCCGCGGCTTGCCGCGCGGCGTATACGCGGCATCCGCGCCAGAATACGGGTGAACATTGGGCAGGACCTCGGGGCCGTGATTGGGCAGCGCCATGAAATCGGCATGGGCGACCCGGAGAAATTCGACGAAGTGCTCCGCGTGCACCGCAAGGATCGGCGCGAGATCCGATCGTGGCGGCGCGGTCAGCGCCAGCCCGGCCGATGTCAGCGCGTTGATCAGCGTCGTCGCCCGATCGGCGTTCTCGAAGGCGTGGATGATTTTGCCATGCACCATATATTGCGTTGGCTGATGCCGCATCTGGGTGTCCGAGAAATAGAACTTCATGGGTTTTCCTGAGTACGGGTTTTTCTGAAAAAAGGGCTTTCCTGAAGCGGTATCAGCGCCGGGCGTCGAAAGCCTTGCCCGGCACGGCGGCAAACAGCTGCCGCGTATAGGCGTGCTGCGGATCGGCGAACACCGAGGCCGTCGGGCCGTATTCGACGATCCTGCCGTGCTGCATCACCGCGATCGTATGGCAGAGCTGCGCCGCGACCCGCAGGTCATGCGTGATGAACACCATCGCCAGTCGAAGCCGCTGCTGCAACGCATTGAACAACTCCAGCACCTGCGCCTGCACAGAAACATCGAGCGCGGAAACCGGCTCGTCGGCGACGATGACATCCGGCTCCATCATCAGCGCACGGGCAATGCCGATGCGCTGGCGCTGCCCCCCGGAAAATTCATGCGGGAACCGGTCGAGCGCGGCGGGTTCGAGCCCGACAAGCGCGATCAGCTCCGAGGCCAGCGCCTCGGCTTCGTGCCGGCTGGCACCATGCGCGACCGGCCCGTCGGTCAGGATCGCCCGGACGCGCTTGCGCGGATTGAGCGAGGACAGCGGGTCCTGGAACACCATCTGCAAATGCTTGCGCTGGCTGCGAAAGGCGCCACGCGGGATCGCCATCAGATCCTGATCGTGGAACAGGATGCGCCCGGCATCCGGCTCGATCAACCGGACGATCGACCGGCCCAGGGTCGATTTTCCAGAACCCGATTCCCCGATGATGCCGAGAGTTTCCCCGCGCCGGACCGTGAAATTTGCCTGGTTGACGGCATGAACATGGCGGGCTTGGCGAAACCAGCCCGCTTTGGTGCCAAAGCTCTTGTCGACCTTCTCGATCGAAAGAACGATCTCCTCGCCGGGCGGCGGCAAGGCAATGGCCACCATGCGCGGCACGGCGGCGAGCAGCTTTCGTGTATAGGGATGCTGCGGGCGGTGCAGGACGTCGTCGACCAGCCCGGCTTCGACCAGCCGGCCCTTCTCCATCACCAGAACGCGGTCCGCGATATCCGCGACCACCCCGAAATCATGCGTCACGAACAGCATCGCCGTGCCGCGCTCCCGGCGCACCTTGCGCAGGAGATCGAGCACCTGGGCCTGGGTGGTCACATCCAGCGCGGTCGTGGGTTCATCGGCCAGGATGAGCTTGGGTTCGAGCGCCAGCGCCATCGCGATCACGACGCGCTGACGCTGGCCGCCCGAAAGCTGGAACGGAAACGCATCGATCAGCCGTTCGGGGTCGGGCAGTCCGACGTAGCCGAAAAGTTCGAGCACCCGCGCCCGCGCCGCCTTGCCGGGATAGGCCTCGTGGGCGCGCATCAATTCGATGACCTGATCCCCGACCCGGTAGAGCGGGTTGAGCGCGGAAAGTGGCTCCTGAAAAATCATCGAGACGTCGCGCCCGCGCAAGGCCTGCAGCCGCTGCGGGCTGGCTTCGGCGAGGTTTTCTCCCGCCAGCATCACCCGCCCGGCGGAAATTTTCAGCCCCTGCGGCAGAAGCCCCATCAGCGTGCTTGCGGCGACGGATTTTCCCGAACCGGACTCGCCGACGACACAGACAATTTCGCCGGGATGGATCGTAAAAGAGACATCCTCGACCGCGAACGGGCGATCCCCGCCAACGGGAAGCCGGATGCTGAGGTTCTCGACCCGCACCAGCGGCTCACGCGCAGGGGATTGGGCAATGGGGGATTGGGTCAGCTGCGGATCGCTCATTCCTCGCCCCGCTGCCGAAGGCGCGGGTTAAGCGCGTCGTTAAGGCCCTCGCCGGCGAGATTGATCGCGAGCACGCTCAGGAGAATCGCGACGCCCGGCATCACCGAGAGCCAGGGCGCCTCGCGCAGCATCGAGCGCGCCGCGCCGATCATGAACCCCCAGGACATGAAATTGCGATCCCCCAGCCCCAGAAACGACAGCGCCGCCTCGGTGAGGATCGCGGTAGCGACCATCAGCGACGCCGTCACGATCACCGGCGGCATCGCATTGGGCAGGATTTCATCCAGGAGGATCAGATAGGTCGGTCGCCCCAGCACGGTTGCCGCCTCGACGAACTCGCGCTCGCGCAAGGACAGCACTTCCGCCCGCACCAACCGTGCGACCGGAGGCCAGCTGACCAGCGCGATCGCGGTGACGATCGAATACAGCGACGGCGTGAAAATCGCCACCAGCACCACCGCCATCGCCAGCTGCGGAATGGTCTGAAAAAATTCGGTGATCCGCATCAGGACATCATCAATCACGCCGCCGAAATAGCCGGCGACAGCCCCGACGCCAATTCCGACAATCACCGCGCAGAGGGTGGAAACCGTGCCCACCAGGAGCGAAACGCGCGCGCCATGCGCCAGCCCGGCGGCGATATCCCGGCCGAGCATGTCGGTGCCGAGCGGGTAGGCGGCGTCTTCGAACGGCGCCAGCAACGGCGCGCCGATCATCCGCCAGGGGGATACCGGGTAGATCAGCGGCGCGAGCACCGCGACGATCAGGACCACACCGAGAATGGCCAATCCGAACACCGCGCCGCTGTTGCGGGAATAACGTTTCCAGAACGAGGTCATTTCGCGCCTCCCTCAAGCCGGATTCGCGGATCGACAAAGCGATAGACGATGTCCGTGATCAGGTTGAAGAAAATCACCGTCGCCGAGGTGACGAGGAACACGCCCAGCAGCAGCTGGTAGTCGCGCTGGAGCAGTGCATCGAACATCAGCCGGCCAATGCCCGGCCAGGCAAACACCGTCTCGATCAGCACCGCGCCGCCCGCCACCTGCCCGAGCTGAATGCCGGCGAAGGTAACCACCGGCAGCAGCGCGTTACGGAAGACATGCCGACGCAAGACCTCGCCGCCTGTCAGGCCCTTGGCGAACCCGGTCCGGACATGGTCCTGCGTCATCACATCCATCATCGCCGCCCGCGTCAGGCGGACATAGACCGACATGAAGAACAGGCTCAGCGCGAGGGTCGGCAGCACCAGGTGCCTGATGATATCACCGATCCGCGACCAGCCCTTGAGGTTCGCCCCGACCGATTCCATGCCGAAGGCCGGCAGCCAGTCGAGCTGCACGGAGAACACCAGCACCATCATCAGCGCCAGCCAGAACAGCGGCGTGGCGTAGAAAATCAGCGCCAGGGTCATGATCGCGCTGTCGAGCCACCGTGCCCGGTTGAAGAACCGCACCCCTGCCGCCAGAATGCCGAGCGCCAGCCCGAGCGCGAGCGAGACGACAAAACTCGATGCCATCAGCAGCAGGGTTGCCGGAAGCCGCTCGCCGATCAGCGTGATCACCGGAACCTGATTGCGGTAGGAAAACCCGAGATCGAACTGCACGATCTGCCAGAGGTAGAGCGCAAGCTGCTTCCAGAGCGGCTGATCGAGCCCGAAGCGCGCGCGCAGCATATCGACGTATTTCGGATCGCTCGCCCCGGCTTCGCCGGCCATCACCGACGCAGGGTCCCCCGGCGCGAGGCGGATCAGCAGGAAATTCAGCGCCGCGATCGCGATGATCACCAGCAGGGCCTTGAAGAGCCGCCCGGTGAGAAACGTCAGAAATGGCACGCTGTACTCTCCGAATACGGGCCGGCGGCCAAGCCTCTTGAACCTTGGGCCGTCAATCTGGGCCCCTCAATCTGGGCCGATAAACCCGGGTCCAAGAAACTGGGTCCAAGAGACTGGGTCCAAGAGACTGGGCCGGCCAAAGGCGATTGGCCTCTCACGCTATCTTGCCTTGCGTTCGCCCTCAATGCCCGACTGACGGGCATGCTGTTCCGATCGCATGCCCGGCGAGACTGCCCGTGATCCGTTATTTCTCGATCCAGGCGTCGTCCAGCGTCTCGTTGAGGCCGATGCCGGTTTTCACGAGGTTCTTGATATTCGCGCGATAGAGCGTGGCGAACTGCAATTCCGCGAGAAAGCCGTTGGCGACATCATCCACCGCGATTTTCTGGAATTCGGCATACAGCCTCGCGCGCTCGTTCATATCGACCGAGGATGCCGCCTTGATCAGGAGCTCGTCCACCTTCGGGTTGGAGTAGCCCTGATTGTTGGCAAAGGGCGAGCCCTTGACGATGTTGGTCGAGAGATAATGGCGGGCAACGCCCAGCGCCGGATCGCCGTACTGATAGGTGAAGTTGAACGACAGATCGAACTCCCAGTCCGAAACGCGCTTGGCCCAGCTTCCGGCATCCGCCGGCTCGATCGAGACGGTGAACCCGATCTGTCCAAGCCCCTGTTTCACGTATTCCGCCACCCGCTCCCACTGGGCGCCATAGGGGAAGGACAGGATCTTGACCGGCGTTTTCGTCAGATCGACGCCGCTTTCCTTGATCAGCTCCTTGGCTCTGGCGATGTTGAACGGGTAGGGCTTGAGGCCGGGATCGTTGAACAGCGTCGTCGAGGCCAGCGGCCCGTTGGCGGGTTTGGCGAGCCCGAAGAAGATCGTCGAGGCGATGAAATTCTTGTCGACGGCATGCATCACCGCCTGCCGCACTTTCACGTTGTCGAACGGCGCCTTGCGGTTGTTCATCATCATGAACGCAAGCGGGGAATAGCTTTCCCAGCCGGCGGTGGTTGTGGTCACGCCCTTGAGCGCGCGCAGCCGGCGGACATCGACGTTATCGACGTCGCCGCCGCGCAGGACGTGCACATCGCCCTTCTCGAAGGCGAGCGCCCGCGAGGCGGAATCCGGGATGACGCGGAAGTAGATTTCATCGAGATACGGCTTGCCCGGCTTCCAGTAGTTCTCGTTCTTGACGAGGTGGATGTGCGAGCCGCGCTTCCATTCCTTGAACTTGAACGGCCCGGTGCCGATCGGCGTCTGGTTGGCGGGGTTGGTGGCGTAATCCGTGCCGTCATAGATATGCTTGGGCACCATCGGCAGGGTGGAAACCTCGAACAGCAGCAGGAACGGACCGAAGGGCTCCTTGAGCTTGAATTCCACCTTTGTCGGCGAAAGCGCATTGACGCTGGCGACATAGCGGTTGAGCACCACATTGGCGCGCGGGTGCGTCTTGCGCAGGAACTTGTCGACCGTGAACGCGACATCCTCTGCCGTGAACGGCTTGCCATCGTGCCATTTAACGTTCGGTTCGAGCTCGAAGGTGTAGGTCAGCCCATCCGGCGACATCACCCAGGATTTCGCGAGCTCGGGCTGCGGCTTGAGTTCCGGCGAATAGGTCAGCAGGCTCTGGTAGATCTTGCCCGCAACATAGATCGTCGGCCCCTGCTGGTTCATGCCGAGCATCAGGGTCGGCGGTTCCGGCTGCACGATGCCGTTGAGCGTGCCGCCTTTGACCGGATTTTGTGCCGCGGCGCCCCCAAGGCACACGCCGAGGGCAAGGCCGAGCACGGCAGTCCGCAGCCCCGCACCCCGGAACCGGGCCGCGCGCGCATCACTCGTCGCAGGGTATCTCGTCGCCATCCGTCGATTTCCTTTGTTGGCAAAGCCTGAGCGATCTCCGGCCCATCCCCGCTTCTCGCCGCCAACAGGGGCCGGAGTGCGGGAAGGACCCCAGAACATATTGTTTTCAAAGCAATCATAGTCTTTGACAGGATGTCAACTGATGATTTAGCGTGTCATTTGATGACACATCTCCAAACTGATCTTGCACACTCATCCTCGCGCCCTCCAAGTGTTGCATGCCCCAGAATAGCCCCGAAACCCGGCGTGCCCGAGGTCCGCGCGGTGACGCGGGCGATCGCGGTTCTGCGGGCGTTTACCTCGGCGAAGCCGAAGTGGACGCTTCGCGAGATCACGCTAGGCTGCGGGCTCGACAAGGGCACGACGCGGCGGCTGCTGCACACCCTCGCGCTGGCGGGGCTTGTCGAGCATGACGAGGCCGCCCAGGCCTACTCGCTGACGCTGGGCGTGCTCGAGCTCAGCGCCCACGTGCATCAGGGCAATGACCTCCAGACCCTTGCCCGCCCCATTCTCTCCGACCTCGCCGAAGCCTGCGGCGGAACGGCCTTCCTATGGGTTTATGAAAAAGGCGCCGCCGTCTGCCTCGATCGGGTCTGCGCAAAAAACTCGATCATCACGACGCTGATTGCGGCAGGTAACCGAACCTCGCTGAATTGCGGCGCGGCACCCCGGGTGCTGCTGGCCTATATCGACGAGGCCGAGCGCGAGCGGGTTCTGGCGCGCGAACAGCCCGGCCGCACCCTCTTCAGTGTCACCGAGCCGGCGGCGTTGCGTCGGATTTGCCGCACGATCGTCGAACAAGGTTACGAACTGGTCGCGGATGATTTCATCATCGGGCTTTCGGCGCTCGGGGTGCCGATCCTCGATCCTTCCGGCCGGTTCATCGGCGCCATCAGCGTCACCAACCTGACCGACCGGATCGTCTCCGAGCATGGCCGCCCGCGCCTGCTCGATATTCTCATCGACGCGGCCCGCCGGCTTGGCGGCCATGCGGCCCGGCAAGGGTGAGCGGCGACGATCAGGATTTGCCAGCCAAGCCTCCGGGCCAGCAACAGCCCGCTCCTTACCTTGTCACCCGACCAACACAGGAACAGCCTCCGTGCAGACCAGTCACAATCTCAGGATCGACAGCGACAGACTTTGGCACTCCCTGATGGAGATGGCGAAGATTGGCGGAACCCCCCGCGGCGGGTGCAATCGCCAGGCCCTGACCGGCGAGGACGCCGAAGGCCGCGCGCTGTTCACCCGCTGGTGCGAGGCCGCGGGCTGCACGGTCACCGTCGATCGGCTCGGCTCGATGTTCGCGCGCCGCGAGGGCCTGGAGGATCTCCCGCCGATCCTCATCGGCTCGCACCTCGACACCCAGCCGACGGGGGGCAAGTTCGACGGGGTTCTCGGGGTTCTTGCCGGGCTGGAGGTGATCCGCTGCCTCAACGAAACCGGCATCCGCACGCGACGGCCGATCGAGATCGTTAACTGGACCAACGAGGAAGGCTGCCGCTTTGCTCCGGCGATGCTGGCTTCGGCGGTTTTCGCCGGCATTCACGACGAGAAAGCCGCGCTCGATACCCGCGACGCCGCCGGATTGCGCCTTGGCGATGAGCTCGCGAAAATGGGGCAGGCCTGCGCGGCGCCGGTCGGCGGGCGCGAGATCGCCGCCTATCTCGAACTCCATATCGAGCAAGGCCCGATCCTGGAGGCGGAGGGCTTCGACATCGGTTTTGTCACGGGGGGGCAGGGGCTCTATTGGTTCGATGCCATTTTCCGCGGCTTCGAAAGCCACGCTGGTCCGACCCCGATGCCGCGCCGCCGCGACGCGCTGCTCGGCGCGGCAAGGTTCATCGAGAGGATAAACGAGATCGGCCTGGCCTTCCCGCCGCTCGCGGTTTCGACGGTGGGCGAAATGCACGTTCTACCCAA
>CAZNAT010000057.1:2044-21857 GCA_964571245.1 uncultured Methylobacterium sp. | reverse complement strand
AGCAACGTTCGAGATCGTCGTTGACCAGCACGTAGTCGTAATCGCTCCAATGGGCGATTTCGTTTTCGGCGGTCATCAGCCGACGCCGGATGACATGATCCTCGTCCTCGGCCCGGCGACGCAGCCGGTTCTGCAATTCCGCGATCGAGGGCGGCAGGATGAAGACGCTGACGACATCGGCGCGCATGCGCTGATAGAGCTGCAACGTGCCCTGAACGTCGATATCGAACAGGATGTCGCGCCCCTCCGCCAGCGCCAGCTCGACCGGCGCGCGGGGCGTGGCGTAGAAATTGCCGTGAACCTCGGCCCATTCGAGGAGGTCGCCGCGTTCGCGCATCGCCTCGAAGGTCGCGGTATCGGCAAAGTGGTAATGCACGCCGTCGACTTCGCTCGGCCGGCGCGGGCGCGTCGTCACCGAGACGGACAGCCGGATTTCGGGGTCGGATTGCAGCAGAAGCCGGGAAAGCACCGACTTTCCCGCCCCCGAGGGCGAGGAAATCACGAACATGACGCCACGACGCTCGGCAAAATCCCGGCGCTCGGCAAGATCCCGGCGTTCTGCCATGTCGTTGCGTTCCGTTCCCGGCGTGAGGTTCACGCTGTCGCTAGCCCTGCCTTTATGCACCGTTGCCCCCTGCCCTCGAGATCAGACTACACGCCCGCTGGAGCGTTTGGATGCCGCCCTTGATCCCGTCTTAAGGGGCTGCCGGCGCGCGCGGAGCCGGAGCGGCCGGGCGCGGCGGGTTCGCCAGCGGCGTTGTGCCGCCGGGAGTGGCGCCCGGCGCGGCAAAACCGGTCACGAGCGGGCTTCCTGGCGCGGCGCCGGTGCCACTGCGGGTCCCTGACGCCGGCGGTTGACCGGGGGCGGCGGCGGGCGGCGGCGCGGTGACTTCTCCACCTGGCGCGGGCGAAGGCGTGTTGCCGCGCGCCGCTTCGATCTGCCGCCAGCGCAGGACATTGCGGTTGTGCTGCTCCAGCGTTTCGGCGAAGGCGTGCCCGCCGGTGCCGTCCGCGACGAAGAACAGGTCCTTGGTCTTGGAGGGGTTCGCCGTGGCTTCCAGCGCCGCGCGGCCCGGATTGGCGATCGGTCCCGGCGGCAACCCATTGATAACATAGGTATTATACGGCGTCGGCCGGTTAATTTCATCGCGGCTGATGCCGCGCCCGAGGCTCGCCTTGCCGCCGACGATGCCGTAAATGATCGTGGGGTCAGACTGGAGCTTCATCTTCTTGTCGAGACGGTTGTAGAACACGCCGGCGACACGGCTGCGTTCATCGGCGCGGCCGGTTTCTTTTTCGACGATGGAGGCGAGGGTCACCAGTTCGCGCGGCGATTTCAGCGGCAGATCCTTGGCGCGACGGTTCCAGGCGGCCTGAAGAACCTTCTTCTGCTCGCTCTGCATCCGGGCCAGCAGGCCCTCGCGCGGGGTGCCGCGGTTGATCTTGTAGGTATCGGGCAGCAGCGAGCCCTCGACCGGGATGTTGACGATCTCGCCGACCAGCAACTCGTTCTCCTTCAGGCGTTCGACGATCTGTTCGCTCGTCAGTCCTTCCGGGATCGTAATTGTGTGCTCGACCGAGCGCCCGGAGGTGATCAGATCGATCACCTCGTTCATCGTCATCTGCTTTTTGAACAGGTATTCGCCGGCTTTCGCGCGCTTCTCGTTCGCCTTGTCGGAAATGAACTTCGACTGGACATCGCGGATGAACAGCGCCACCCAGAGGTAGCCCGGCCGGGCAATCACGCCTTCGCGCTCCAGGAGATCCACGATCTCCTCGGTCGTCGAGCCGCGCTCGATGATGACGGATTTGTCGGCCACCAGCGGGCCGGGGGCGGAAAATTCGTTGCGGCTGATCATGAAGCCTGCCGCCACCACCATCACCAGCAGCAAGCCGGCGGTCATCAGCCCGGAAAACAGGCCGATCAACCCCGTCCGGCGTTTCTTGGTCGGGGGTGGCGCCGCGATCACCGCGTTGACGGCCTCGCCGACAGCCGGACGCTGGCGACCGCCGAACCAGCCGCGACGAACGGTGTCGTTCGGGCCTTCGTGCTCGCTCGGTTTTTCCGGCTTACGCGCCATTCACTTGCCTCTGGCGCTACCGCGCCGTTCTTGCTCTGGCGCCACCGCGCCGATTTGCGGGACGCTGTCGCGCCGATCGATTCGACCCGAGTGGCGGGCCAGGAAGCTTTAATGCCGCCGATATTCCAGACAAATATGGCGAAAACGGGTAGAGCGCCTCACGCTGCGTAGCGCCGCATGATGAGCGAGGCATTGGTGCCGCCAAACCCGAAGGAATTCGACAGCGCGAAGGTAATCTCGAGCTTGCGCTCGGCGTGCGGGACAAGATCGATCGGGGCTTCGACCGACGGGTTGTCGAGATTGATCGTCGGCGGCGCCATCTGGTCGCGGATCGCAAGGATCGAGAAAATCGCCTCGATGGCTCCTGCCGCGCCCAAGAGATGCCCGGTCGAGGATTTGGTCGAGGACATCGAGACATTCGTGGAATGGTTGCCCAGCAACCGCAGCACGGCATTGAGCTCGATCTCGTCGCCCAGCGGCGTCGAGGTGCCGTGGGCGTTGATGTAGTCGAGTTCGGCGGGCGTGATCCCGGCGCGCTTGAGGGCGGCCTTCATGCAGCGGAAGGCGCCGTCGCCATCCTCGGCCGGCGAGGTGATGTGGTGCGCATCGCCCGACATGCCATAGCCGACGACCTCGGCGTAAATCTTCGCGCCACGCGCCTTGGCGTGTTCCAGTTCCTCGAGAACGACGATGCCGGCGCCCTCGCCCATCACGAAGCCGTCGCGGTCCTTGTCGTAGGGCCGCGAGGCGCGCGTCGGCTCGTCGTTGAAGGCGGTGGAAAGCGCCCGGCAGGCCGCGAATCCCGCCATGGAAATCCGCGAGATCGGCGATTCGGTGCCGCCGGCGACCATGACATCGGCATCCCCCAGCGCGATCATCCGGGCGCCATCGCCGATTGCATGCGCGCCGGTGGAGCACGCGGTCACGACCGAATGATTGGGACCCTTGAGGCCATGTTCGATGGAGATATACCCGGAGGCAAGGTTGATCAGCCGTCCGGGAATGAAGAATGGCGAAATCCGCCGCGGCCCTTTTTCGGCCAGCAGGATCGAGCCATCGTGGATGCCGCCGATACCGCCGATGCCCGAGCCGACGATCACGCCGGTATTGGTCTGGTCCTCGTAGGTCGAGGGGTGCCAGCCGGCATCGTCGAGCGCCTGCCGGGCGGCGGCCATCGCAAAGATGATGAATTCATCAACCTTGCGCTGGTCCTTGATATCCATCCAGTCATCCGGACGGAAGGCGTGCGGCTCATCGCCACGCGGAATCGAGCACGCGATCTTGGCTGCGATGTCGGAGACATCGAAGGTTTCGATCCGGCGCGCGGCCGATTTCCCGGCTAGGATTCCGGCCCAGCTGGCCTCGATACCGCACCCGAGCGGGGAGACCATGCCGAGACCGGTGACGACGACCCGACGAAGCATTTTGCTGCCTATGAAGCCACGCTGCCTTAGGCGGCGTTCTTCTCAAGGAATTTCACGGCATCGCCGACCGTGACGATGGTTTCGGCCGCGTCATCCGGAATTTCGACGCCGAACTCTTCCTCGAACGCCATCACGAGCTCGACCGTATCGAGGCTGTCGGCACCCAGATCATCGATGAAATTGGCATTTTCGACGACCTTGTCGGCATCGACGCTGAGATGCTCGATGACAATCTTTTTCACGCGCTCAGCGACATCGCTCATGGTGAACCCTTTTTTCTCTAGATACGAATAAGACAGGACAACGTGCCGCGCCCCGGCAACTCTGGCCGGGGGAAGCACAACCCGGAGACTTCCCTTCCAAAGGTGGGCGGGAATGTCAACGTGCAGCGCGACATGGAAACCGGAATTTTGCGGAATGTTTTGCCGATCGGGCAAAATTCCGGCCGCGGAACCGTTTTCAAATCACCCTGCGGTCGAGGATGCCGCCCGGTTGGCGCGTCAGATCCGCGCCATGCCGCCGTTGACGTGCAAGGTCTGGCCGTTGACATAGGCCGCTTCCACGCTCGCCAGATAGGCAACTGCGGCGGCGATCTCCGCGCCCGTGCCCATGCGCCCGGCGGGGATCGAGCCCATGATCGCCTCGCGCTGCTTCTCATTGAGCGCATCGGTCATCGCGCTCTCGATAAAGCCCGGCGCGACGCAGTTCACGGTGATGCCGCGGCTGGCGACCTCCGCCGCAAGGGATTTCGACATGCCGATCATGCCGGCTTTCGCCGCGCAATAATTCGCCTGGCCGGGGTTGCCGGTGACACCAACGACCGAGGTGATGCCGATGATGCGGCCGAAGCGGCGCTTCATCATGCCCTTCACCGCCGCGCGGGCGAGAATGAAGCTGGAGGTGAGGTTGACGGCGAGCACGCTGTCCCACTCCTCGTCCTTCATCCGCATGAACAGGTTGTCGCGGGTGATGCCGGCGTTGTTGACGAGGATATCGAGCCCGCCCATCGCCTTTTCGGCCTCCGGCACCAGCGCTTCCACCGAAGCGCGGTCCGAGAGGTTGGCGGTGACGATGGAGCAGCGCGAGCCGAGCTTGGCCGCCACGGCTTCAAGCGCCTCGCGGCGCGTGCCGGAGAGCACAACCGTCGCGCCCTGCGCGTGCAGCGCTTCCGCGATCGCGGCGCCGATGCCGCCCGAAGCGCCGGTAACGAGCGCGAATTTGCCGGTGAGGTCGAACATGGGGGGCTCCGTTATGCGCGAACTGCGCTCTTCTTATGGCGGGAAGCGGCCAGTGTCACCTGTCGGGGCGATGGCCTAAGATGTCATTCCCGACCGAGCGGAGCGAGGAGCGGGAATCCAGGACATCCCATGATTGGGCGATCCGAAACTCGATCGGGATGCTGGATTCCCGCTCGCGCCTGCGGCGCGTCGGGAATGACAGCCGTATCAGGCGGGATATCCCCCCACATCCTCCGGCGTGCCGACATTCACCGCCTCGCTGCCCGCCACGAGCCGCTTGGCGATGCCGGTCAACACCTTGCCCGAGCCGCATTCGACAAAGCGGGTGACGCCCTGAGCGCCAAGCCAGAGCATGCTCTCGCGCCAGCGCACCGAGCCCGTCACTTGCAGCACGAGGTTCTTGCGGATGGCTTCGGGGTCGAAAACCGCTTCGGCGGTGACATTCGCCACCACCGGCACTTTCGGCGCGTTGATGGTCGCTGTCGCCAGCGCCGCCTGCATGGCCTCCGCCGCTGGCTGCATCAGGCTCGAATGGAATGGCGCGGAAACGGGCAGCAAAATCGCGCGCTTGACGCCCTTGGCCTTGGCGATCTCGCAGGCGCGGTCGATCGCGCTCTTGTGGCCGGAGAGCACCACCTGCCCGCCGCCATTGTCGTTCGCCACGTCACAGACTTCTTCCTTTGACGGAAAATCTTCACGCGAACCGGTGCCCACTTCGCTTGATTTTCCTATGCGGCGCGCCTCCCTGGCGATTTCCACCGCCAAATCCCACTCCGCGCCAAGCAGCGCCGCCATCGCGCCCTGCCCGGCCGGAACCGCGGCCTGCATCGCATTGCCGCGGATGCGCAGCAGCTTCGCGGTGTCGGTGATCGAGAGCGCGCCAACAGCGGCCAGCGCCGAATATTCGCCAAGGCTATGGCCGGCGACAAAGCTCGCGGCTCTGGCGAGGTCGAGCCCCTTTTCGGCCTCCAGCACGCGGATCACAGCGAGGGAATGCGCCATCAGCGCCGGCTGGGCGTTGGCGGTCAGCGTCAGCTGATCCTCCGGCCCGTCCCACATGATCGCCGAGAGCTTCTGGCCGAGCGCGGCATCGACCTCGTCGAACACCGCACGCGCAGCCGGAAAAGCCTCCGCGAGTGCCTTGCCCATGCCGACCGCCTGAGAGCCCTGTCCGGGGAAGAGAAATGCGGTTCTGGTCATCAAAAACCCTCGATCCGAAGCCATCCGTTCACGCGGAAATGCGGTGATGCCGCGTGCAAGTCAAGCCGGAGGCGGCAAATCCGGGCGCTTTTGCGCGAGGACCTCCTTCTGCGCGAGGATCTGGCCGACGCGCATGCGCAATTCCGGGATCACTTCAGCTTCGAACCACGGATATCTGGCGAACCATCCCTGGTTGCGCGGGCTCGGGTGCGGCAACGGCACCAGATCCGGCCAGGTTTCGCGCCAGGCCGCCACGCGATCAACGAGGCGGAGCCCCTTTGCGCCAGGCAAATGCCACTCATGCGCGTATTGCCCCAGCACCAGCGTCATCCCGATCTTCGGCAACCCCGCCATCAATTTCGGGCGCCAGAGCGGTGCGCATTCCGGGCGCGGCGGCAGATCGCCGCCCTTGCCGGTGCCGGGAAAACAGAACCCCATCGGAATGATCGCGAACATCGCGGGGTCATAGAAGACGTCGCGGCTCACGCCCAGCCATGCTCTGAGCCGTTCGCCGGAGGGATCGTCGAACGGGCGCCCCTTGGCATGGGTGATCCGCCCCGGCGCCTGCCCGACGATCAGGATGCGCGCCGAAGCGCTCGCCTGAAGGATCGGCTTCGGGCCCAGCGGCAACCCGGGGCAGGCTGTGCAGGCGCGGATTTGGGCAAGAAGCGCTTCCAATTGACGATCCTTCGGCTGAACCCAACAAACGGGTTGTCTTTTATAGCCGGAAACAGTAACAGACGCGCTTCTGCTTGGCCGGTGGCTGAACGGAGAGTCGTGCATCACTCTCTTTCCGGAGAGGGGTTCGCGACAGGGTTTTCGGACCCGTTCTCCCGTGTCGACGCCTTCGTGATTTCTCGTAGGGCCTTCCAAGGGTCCGAAGGGCTTCGCGCCAGCAGATGGAAAACTGTGAAAGAAGGCTGACCATGGCATTGTACGAACACGTTTTCCTGGCTCGCCAGGATGTGACGGCGCAGCAGGTCGAGACGATGACGGAAACCTATAAGGCCATCATCGAAGCGAACGGCGGCTCTGTTGCAAAGGTGGAATATTGGGGTGTCAAATCCCTCGCCTACCGCATCAAGAAGAACCGCAAGGCGCATTACGCGCTCTTCAATCTCAACGCGCCGCACGCGGCTGTCGCCGAGATGGAACGCCAGATGGCGATCAGCGAGGACGTCCTGCGTTTCATGACCGTCAAGGTCGAGGAACTCGAGGAAGGTCCCTCCGCGATGCTCCAGAAGCGGGATCGCGATGATCGCCCGGATCGTGGCGACCGCTTCGACCGCGGTGGTGGGGATCGCTTCGACCGTGGGGATCGCCCGGATCGTGGCCCGCGCCGCCCGCGCGATGATGACGCCGGTGGATATGTTGCGGAGGAGGAAGTCTGATGAGCCAAGGTGCACGCCGCCCCTTCTTCCGCCGCCGCAAGACCTGCCCGTTCACGGGCACTGGCGCTCCTAAGATCGACTACAAGGACACCAAGCTCCTGTCGCGCTACATCTCCGAGCGTGGCAAGATCGTCCCGTCCCGCATCACCGCGGTTTCGGCCAAGAAGCAGCGCGAACTCGCCAAGGCGATCAAGCGCGCCCGCTTCCTCGGCCTTTTGCCCTACGTGATCAAGTAAGAAGCCCGGCGGGTTCGCCCGCCGGTATTTTCTTGGAATGAACGGTTTTCAGTAAACCGCTGAAAACCGATCTCAGGCAAAGACGTCGCCGCTGCCACGTGAGTGTCGGCGGTCTGTTGAAGCGAAATCCGGGGCCTGACGGCGCTTTCGCTTCTAACCGCCAATCCGGCTTTGCCGGTTGGTCTGCGGGACAGCTCGACCATGGCTCAAGCCATTCTTGTTGCGATCATCGCCGGTGTTGCGACAGCGCTCATGTCCGGGCTGCTGACCCCTGGTGTTGCGCCGGTCATTTTTCTGTCCCTTCTCGCGCCCGCGCCGCTGTTTATCGCCGGTTTGGGCTGGCATCCGCTGGTGGCCGCGCTCGGCGGGCTGATCGCCGGGCTTGTCGTCAATCTCGCAACCGGCTCGCCGGCGGCGCTGATGGTGACGGGGATGTTCGCCCTTCCGGCCTTCGCGCTGACGCTCCTCGGCGAGCGGCTGTTTTCCGAGGATGCCGGCCGACCGGACAAGGACGGGGTCGATCTCGGCCGCCTCGCCGTGACGCTGGTGCTCTACGTCGGCATCGCCGGGGTTGCGGCGACCATGCTGGTCGAGCCGGATTTCGCGGCCTTGCAGGCGCGCATCCGCCGGGCCGTCGAGGTCGTTTTTGCCATGGCCATGCCGGGGTACAAGCCGGCGCCTGCCGGCGGCCAGCCCGCAGACCTGGCGCGGGTGCTGGATTTCATCACCGGGATCATGCTGCCGGTGAGCGCGCTGATCGCGATCGCAACCACGATCATGAGCGGCGCGCTCGCGCTCCAGATCGTGGAACGCGCCGGGCGGCTTGCCTTCAACCGCCCCGATCTCCGGCGCTTTCGCCTGCCGGGCGGGGCGCTGATCCTGATGGGGCTCGCCTTCCTCGTCGGCATCCGGACCGGGTATGTCGGCCTCCTCGGCGAGATCGTCGCGGTCGGGCTGGCCTTCGCCTACATGCTGCAGGGCCTCGCCGTGGTGCACGCGCGCACGACCGGCACCGGGGGGCGCGGGCTCATTCTTGTGGCCAGTTGGGCCTCGATCGTCATTCTGAGTTTCCCGGCCCTGATCTTCATCGCCATCGGCATGGCCGATCATCTCATGGATTTTCGCCGCAGGGCCGCACGCTAGCGGGCCCGCTAGAACGGAACCTCCGGCACCCCCTCTTCCACCCGTCAAACTCAAAGGAGAAACACCATGGAAGTCATCCTCTTGGAACGTGTCGCCAAGCTCGGCCAGATGGGCGAAGTCGTCAAAGTGAAGGACGGCTACGCCCGCAACTTCCTGCTCGCGCGTGGCAAGGCGCTCCGCGCGACCGAAGCCAACAAGGGCAAGTTCGCCGAACAGCGCGCCCAGCTTGAGGCCACCAACCTCGAGCGCCGCAAGGATGCCGAGGCTGTCGGCGTCAAGCTCGACGGGCAGAGCTTCGCGCTCATCCGCCAGGCCGGCGATTCCGGCACGCTCTACGGCTCGGTTTCGGCGCGTGACCTCGCGGAAATCCTCACCACCGGCGGCTTTACGGTGTCGAAGGGCCAGATTTCGCTCAACGCCCCGATCAAGAACCTCGGCCTGCACCAGGTCACGGTTGTCCTGCACCCGGAAGTTTCGGCCAAGGTGACGATCAACGTCGCCCGCTCGGTTGAAGAGGCCGATCGTCAGGCGCGCGGCGAGAACGTTCTCGAGCGCGAGACCGACAACCTCGACGATCTCGGCCTCGAAATCGGCGCGGCGCTGGCCGAAGCCGGCCCGATGGCGGAGATGTAATCGGCTTACAGGAGCGGGGGTCTGCCCCAAACCGGTCAAGCCCAAAATTTATCTCTTTTCCCACCTGTGGGAATCGGGGACATAGATCGAAATCGGGCCTCCCGCCTCACGGGGGGCCTTTTTCGTTCTCCGTAAAACCGGTTTGGCTTTCTGGCCCCGCGCGCCGACAATCACCGGTGATTCGGCTTTTGCTTTTCATTGGACTGAACCATGGCCAATCTCGCCCGCATCGAACCACAGAACGCCGAGGCGCTCCGCCTTGCGCCGCATAATCTCGAGGCGGAGCAGGCCTTGCTGGGCGCGATTCTGGTCAACAACGAAGCCTTTGACCGGGTGTCGGATTTTCTCCAGCCAGCGCATTTCTTCGAGGCCCTGCACGGCCGGATTTTCGAAGTTATCACCAAGCTGTTGCGCGCCGGCAAGGTCGCGACCCCGATCACGCTGAAGACCTACCTGCCCGATCTCGATCTCGGCGGCATGACGGTGCCACAATATCTCGTCCGGCTGGCGACCTCCGCGACGACCATCATCAATGCCGCCGAATACGGCCGGACAATCTACGAACTCGCGCTGCGCCGCAACCTGATCACGATCGGGGAGGACATGGTCAACCGCGCCTTCGATGCGCCGGTGGACGAGACGCCGCGCGCCCAGATCGAGGATGCCGAGCGCAAGCTGTATTCGCTCGCGGAAAGCGGCCGCTTCGAAGGCGGCTTCCAGAGCTTCTCCAACGCGCTCAAGCTCGCGATCCATATGGCGGGCGAGGCCTACAAGCGCGACGGCGGCCTTTCCGGCACCGCCACCGGGCTGCACGATTTCGACCAGAAGCTCGGCGGCCTCCAGCGCTCCGATCTTGTCATCCTCGCGGGCCGCCCGGCGATGGGCAAGACCTCGCTCGCCACCAACATCGCCTATAACATCGCCAAAGCCTGGCGCGGCGAGCGCCAGCCGGATGGCACGATGAAGACCGTCAATGGCGGCATTGTCGGTTTCTTCTCTCTCGAAATGTCGGCCGAACAGCTTGCCACCCGTATCATCGCCGAGCAGTCGAATATCCCCTCGTTCAAGATCCGCCGCGGCGATATCACCCAGGAGGAATTCGGCAAGCTGCACGAGGCGGTGGCCGAGATGCAGTCGATCCCGTTCCACATCGATCAGTCCGGCGGGATTTCGATCGCGCAGCTCGCCGCGCGCGCCCGGCGGCTAAAACGCCAGCATGGCCTCGATCTCATCGTCTGCGATTACCTCCAGCTGCTCACCGGGGCCTCGAAAAAGGGCGAGAACCGCGTGCAGGAGCTGACCGAGATCACCACCGGCCTCAAGGGGCTCGCCAAGGAGCTCGACGTGCCGGTGATGGCGCTCAGCCAACTCTCGCGTCAAGTCGAGCAGCGCGATGACAAGCGCCCGCAACTCTCGGATCTCCGCGAATCCGGCTCGATCGAGCAGGACGCCGACGTGGTGCTGTTCGTCTACCGCGAGGAATACTACCTCCAGAACAAGGAGCCGAAGCCCGGCACCCCGGAACACCTGACCTGGCAGACCGAAATGGACCGGGTGCACGGCAAGGCCGAGGTGATCATCGGTAAGCAGCGCCACGGCCCGACCGGCTCGGTGCAGCTGCAGTTCGACGCCAATGTCACGCGGTTCTCGACGTTGGCCAAGGAGGACTACCTCCCCGAGCGGCTCGAATAAGTCTCCGACCGGGTTCGCCTTTCCCGGGTGTTCTTGCGCCTCTGACGCGGATTTTCTTCCCGGAAGGCGCAAGAGATGTGGAATCCTCCGCCGGACGCCGGTTTTCTACGGTGGAAATCCCGCCGTAATCTGGGCAGACTGCGCGGATGGATGACCACGCATCACTTCTGACCATCGACCTCGCCGCGCTCCGCGCCAACTGGCGTCAGCTGGCGACAAAAGTGGGACCTGCGCGTTGCAGCGCGGTGGTGAAGGCCGATGCCTACGGGCTCGGGATCGAGGCCGCCGTTCCCGCGCTGGCGGACGAGGGATGCCGGGTGTTCTTTGTCGCGCATCTCTCCGAGGGCATTCGCGCCCGCGCGGTCGAGCCGATGGCGGAGATCTATGTTCTCAACGGGCTGGCGCAGGGGCGACTCCAGGACTACGTCGCCCATCGCCTGCGCCCGGTGCTCGGCTCCGCCGCCGAGATCGCCTTCTGGGCGGACAAGGGCCGCATGGGCGAGCCGGCCGCGCTCCATATTGATACCGCAATGAACCGGCTCGGCATCCGCGTGGAAGAGGCCCACGCGCTGGTGGGATCGACGCGCCTTGCCGACCTCGGCATCGGCCTGACCATGACGCATTTTGCTTCCGCCGAGGTGCCGGGTGCGGCGGATACCGCAGCGCAGATCGCCGCCTTCATCGCGCTTCAGAAAGTGATTCAGGCACCTGGCAGCCCGAATCGGGATATTCCCGCAAGCCTTTGCAATTCCTCGGGACATTTTCTCGACGGTGTGCCGTTCTTCCAGCTCACCCGGCCAGGATATGCGCTCTACGGCGGCAATCCGGCCCCCGCCGCGCCAAACCCGATGCAACCGGTCATCCGGCTGGAAGCACCGATCGTGCAGGTTCACCCCGTTCCGCAAGGCGAAGCCGTTGGCTACAACCGCAACTGGATCGCCACGCGTGACAGCCGGATCGCGACGATCTCCTGCGGCTATGCCGACGGATTTCCGCGCAACGCCGGCAACAACCCGGGCCACAGGGGTGGTTCGGCCATCGTGGCCGGGATCGAATGCCCGTTTGCGGGCAATGTTTCGATGGACCTCATCTCCCTCGATGTCACCGAGGTGCCGGAGCCCCGCGTCAAACCCGGCGATCTTGTCACGCTGATCGGCGATCAGCTCGACGTCGACCGCGTCGGCACCTCCGGCAGAACGACCGGCTATGAGATCTTGACGAGCCTCGGCAAACGCTACCGGCGGCGCTATCTCGGGTAGATCCCGGGGTTTCCGCCCCGCGTAAGCGGCGGCAAAAAACCAGGGTGCGTCAAGGTAGCACTCACGGCCACCCGTGCGGGACGAAGGTCGGCAGAGCGCCAACCAGCAGCAGCGCAACTGGAATTCGCCGGAATCAGTCAGGCATGCTTATGCGGGCCGCCATGGGCATGGCCGCAGCCGCAGCCTTCGCCATGCTTGTGCTCATGATCATGGTGTTCTTGATCATGGTGTTCATGATCATGGTGTTCTTGGCTATGCGGCTCATTGCCGGGAATGGCGCCGTGGACATGGTGCTCGGGGTGGCTGCATTCATGGTCATGCGCGTGTTCATGGGAATGGTCGTGCTTGCAGCCCGCGTGGTGCTGATGGTCGTGGTCATGGTGCGCATGGCGCGCCTGAAGATAGGCCCCGCCTTCGGGATCGAATGCGGCCTCGATCGGGCGGGTCTTGCCGCCGAGCCCCTCGATCATCGCCGTGAGGGCGGGATCGCGGCGGATGCGCAGGCGGCCTTGCGCGATCTGCACCGGCAGGTGGCGGCTACCCAGATGCCAGGCGAGGCGCAGCAAATGTTCGGGGTTTTCGGCGCGCACTTCGCTCAGGGGTTCGGAAGCGCTGATGACCTCCACCAGCCGCCCGTCTTCCAGTTTCACCGCATCGCCCGTGCGCAACGCGACAGCCTCCGGTAAATCGAGCAGGAACGACAACCCTTTCACGGCCTCCATGGTGACGCGGCGGCGGTGCCGATCGTCGAAATCAAGCACGACGGTATCCGCAGGATCGGCTTTCCAGTCGCCCTTGGCGATCACTTCGATGGCACGCAGCATGGTGTTCTCCGAACAAGACAAGAGGGTGAGTTTCCGACCCCGGATAGCGTATTCTAACTATAGCGCGCCGGGCGGGTCGAGGGGAGCCATTTCGTGAAGAGCGCCGCCGCCGGCAGCGCCAGCGCGATCCCGCCGACGACCAGCGCCGGGCGCGGCATGAGATCGGGCATGAAGTTGGCGTCGAAAACCCGCCCCGCGGGAATGCCGGTGGCAAGCGCGTACCAAAGCGTTTCAAGCCCTGCGGTCGCCACCATCGCCAGCCCTGCGAGCCCCAGCAGCGTCGCGGGGGTCATCGGCAGCCGTTTTTTGATCGTGCGCGCATTCAGGGCCCGCACACCCATCAACGCCAGGAACAGCCCGGCCATGACGACATGTTCGGAGGCATTGATTTTCGATTGCAGCGCCCCATGCCAGTAACCGAGGATCGCCAGCGGATAGACGAGCCGATGCAGCCGGTTCCACGCCTCGGCCCCCATCCGCCGGATCATGCCGTCGGTTGAGGTTGCCCCCAACGCAATCAGGCCGAGAAGCGCGACAAAGCCGATGGTGAGGTAGAACCGCAGCACGATCTCGCTCGCCACGCGCCAGAGATCAAATTTCTGGTCGAACAGGTAGAACCCGAAATGAACCAGCGCATAGGCGAGCGCGGAAACACCGAGCATGCGGCGGATGAGGATCAGCCGGTTTTGCCCGGTAATCACACGCAAGGGCGTGATCGCCAGCGTCACCAGCGTCAGCCGCACCGACCACAGCCCGGTTTCGTGCAACGCCGCCTCGACCGGTTTCGCGCCCATGGCGCCCGTGGCGAGTTTACCGGCCACCCAAAAGCCGGGAAGCAGGATCAGCGCGAGCGTGATCGCCTTGAGCGGTGAAAACTGGCCTTTGCGGTCATTCCAGGGAAGAGAATTGCGCCAAAGCATCACATGAGCTGCCAGCGATCTCCGCCGGAGATGGCTTCGATCGTCGGCACTTCGGCAAGGCAGGGCACGGCGAGCGCGACGAAGGCCTTCAGATGCGGCAGGGTCATATGCGTTTCGAGTGCGGCCCTGTCCTGCCATTGCTCGACAAAAACGAAGCGCCCGGGTTCGGTCAGGCTCTCGTGGCAATCATAGGCGATGCAGCCGGTTTCCTGCCGGGTAGCCGCGATGCAGGCTACCGCGCCCGCAATCAGCGTTTCGCGCTTGTCCGCCCGGGCCTTGAGCCGGGCGATGACGATGACGGGTGGAGACATGGGCGCTCTCTCCCTTGTGCCGGCTGCGCCGCGAGAATAGGCGAGGTTCCGGCCCGCGCAACACTCACGTTGCCGTGAAGCCACGCCTCCTCAGCGCTTGTCGAGCGCCGTACGGGCGACCATCCCCGCCGCGCCGATCAGTGCGAAGCCGGCGCAAGCATCGATGACGCGCCGCGCCATCGGCGTGCGGGCAAATTTGAGCGCCCGCGAACCGAGCAGCGCATAGCCGAGCAGCACCGGATATTCCGACAGGATCGCCAGCGCGCCGAGGATCGCGATCCGCAGGGGTGCGCCTTCCGCCTCGCCGGCAAACACCGGCAGCATCGCGCAGAAGAACAGGCTCGATTTGGGGTTGGCGCTCTGGAGCAGGAACGAACGGACGAAAAGCCGCGAGGTGCCGGTGGAAAGCGGTGCCACCGCGCCAGGCTGCCCATGCCAGGCAGACTTGAACGCGCCGAACGCGATCCAGATGAGATAGGCGACCCCGACCCATTTGATGGTCATGAAGACCTCCGGCACGGCGAGGATCACCGCGCCAAGCCCGAGCACCGCCAGGGTGCAATACATCGCGTTGGCGCCGAGAATGCCGAAAATCGTGCCATGCGCCCGGCCGGTGCCGTGCTGCATCGAATCGCCGATCGTGCGCAGCACCGCCGGTCCGGGCGTGATGTTGAGGATCATGCTGGTGGTGAAGAACGCGATCAGGGTCGCGGAGTCAAAGCTGGCAAGCATGGCAATTCCAATCATCATTCGCAGGGTGGGTACCTGCTTCACTGTTCATCGGGTTGCACAGGCCGTGCCACACCAGGACCTTGAAAACGCTCGATCCGTCCGGCAGAATTGCCCGTAAATTGGGCAGAATGCCGAAATTTCGCGCGGTCAGGACTGGTGGAGACCCCCGCCGGGGCAGATCACCCCGCAATGAGGATCGGCGTGAACATCCGGTGCTTTTCGATCGCCTTCCAGTCCCAGTCGATCCCGAGGCCCGGCGCGGTGGGCGGAAGCGCGTATCCGTCTTCCACGCGCATCCGGCTGGTGGTGATCGGTTCGAGTTGCGGGATCCACTCCACCCACCGTGCGTTGGGGACCGCGGCGGTCAGCGAGACGTGCAGTTCCATCAGGAAATGCGGGCAGATATCGACGTTGAAGCTCTCGGCGAGATGCGCGACCTTGAGCCAGGGCGTGATGCCGCCGATGCGGGCGACATCGGCCTGCACGATCGAGCAGCCGCCTTTTTGCAGGTATTCGCGGAAGTGGCTGGGGTGATACATCGATTCCCCGACCGCGATCGGCAGGCTGGTCGATTGCGACAGCCGGATATGCCCGTCGAGGTCTTCCGCTGGCAGCGGCTCCTCGAACCAGGCGAGGTCCAGCGGCTCGAAATGCCGGGCGCGGCGGATGGCCTCCGACACCGTGAACGCCTGGTTGGCATCGACCATGATCTCGAACCCCGGCCCGACGGCCGCACGCACGGCGGCGAGCCGCGCGACATCCTCCGAGACATGCGGCCGGCCGACCTTGATCTTCGAGCCCTTGAAACCCGCCGCCTTGGCGCGCAAGGCATCTTCCACCAGCGCCTCGGTCTCGATATGCAGCCAGCCGCCTTCGGTGGTGTAGAGCGGGATGCGCTTTTGCGCGCCCCCGGCCTCGATATGCAGCGGGCGGCCCGAGGCGAGGCACTTCCAGTCCCAGAGCGCGGTATCGATCGTCGCCAGCGCCAGCGCGGTGATCGCGCCCACCGCGGTCGAATGCGTCGAGAAGAACAGTTCCTTCCAGATCGCCTCGATCTCCAGCGGGTTGCGGCCGATCAGCCGGGGGCAGAGGTGGTCGCGCAGCAGGGCCACCACCGAGGAGCCGCCGGAACCGACCGTGTAGGAATACCCCGTTCCGGTCAGCCCGTCGTCGGTGGTGATCCGAACCATCGGGGTTTCCTGCTTGACGAAGGACTGGATGGCGTCGGTTCGCTTGACCAGCGGGATGAGATCGACCTGGAGAATTTCGACGCGGGTGATGCGGGGCATGCTGATTCCTCCGGGTGTCCTGGCTACCGCCAGACAAGCATGGAAGCGAGCCTGTCCCAAGTGCTTGTTGCTCGCCGGTTCCCCTTGCTGTGAACGGATGGCCCGGCTGGAGCACGCTTCGTTTTGATGGAAATAAAACCGCACGATATCTCTTTGTTGTGTCGCATGGTGTGACGCAAAACCGGTTTCCACTTTTGCGCAACATGCTCTAGAAGGCGCATCAACCGGAAAGACATCGCCTTGCCCCCGCCCCTGCTGCAACTGACCGATATCCGCCTGACCTTTGGCGGCAAGAACCTCTTGGAAGGCGCCGATCTCTCGGTATCCGCCGGCGACAGGATCTGCCTTGTCGGGCGCAATGGTTCGGGCAAATCGACGCTGCTGCGGATCGCGGCGGGGACGCTTGAAAAGGATTCCGGCACGCGCTTTCTCCAACCGGGCGCGAAAGTCGGCGTGCTCATGCAGGAGCCGGATTTCTCACGGCACACGACCACCCTCGCCTTTGCTGCCGCCGACCTTGCGCCGGATGAAGGCGATCACGCGGCGCGGTTCCTGCTCAATGAACTCGGCCTGACGGGCGAGGAAAACCCGGCGACGCTCTCGGGCGGGGAAGCGCGCCGCGCCGCGATCGCCCGCGCACTGGCCCCAAACCCGGATATCCTCCTGCTCGACGAGCCCACCAACCACCTCGATCTGCCGGCGATCGAATGGCTGGAGGCCGAACTCGCCTCCCGGCAGGCGGCGCTGGTGCTGATCAGCCATGATCGCCGCTTTCTCGAACGGCTGTCGCGGGCCACGGTCTGGCTCGATCGCGGCACGACGCGGCGGATCGAGCGCGGGTTTTCTGAATTCGAGGCCTGGCGCGACCAGGTCTTTGCCGAGGAGGAAGCCGCACAGCACAAGCTTGGCCGCAAGATCGCCGATGAGGAACACTGGCTGCGCTACGGCGTGACCGCCCGCAGAAAGCGCAACGTCAAGCGTCTCGCCGGGTTGCATACCCTGCGCCGCGAAAAGCGCGAGCATGTTCACGCGGCGGGCAAGGCGGTGCTGCAGGCCGCCGAACAGGACAAGGGTGGCAAACTCGTCATCGAGGCGACGATGCTGGCCAAGCGTTTTGGTGAACGCCCCATCGTCAAGGATTTTTCGATCCGCGTCCTGCGCGGCGATCGGATCGGCTTTGTCGGCCCCAACGGCACCGGCAAGACCACGCTGATCTCGCTGCTGACCGGCGAGCTTGAGCCCGATTCCGGCACGCTGGTGCTCGGCACCGGCCTCGCCATCGCCACGCTCGAACAGAAGCGCGACAGCCTCTCGCCGGACACCACGCTCGCCGACGCCTTGACCGGGGGCGGCACCGACACGCTGGTCATCAACGGCCAGGCCAAAAACGTCATCGGCTATATGAAGGACTTTCTGTTCCCGCCCGAGAAGGCACGCACCCCGCTCAAGGTGCTCTCGGGCGGCGAGCGCGCCCGGCTGATGCTGGCCAGGGCGCTGGCCCGCCCCTCGAACCTTCTCGTCCTCGACGAGCCCACCAACGATCTCGATCTCGAAACCCTCGATGTGCTCGAGGAGATGATCGGCAACTATTCCGGCACCGTTCTGCTGATCAGCCATGACCGCGATTTTCTCGATCGCGTCGTCGGCAGTGTCGTTGCGCCCGAAGGCGGCGGCCGCTGGCAGCAATACGCCGGCGGCTATTCGGATATGCTGATCCAGCGCGGCGCGGATATGGCCCGGCAGAAGCACCGGGGCGGCAAACCGGACGCTTCCCCGAAAGACGATTCTTCGGAATCCCTTGCGCCGGAAACCTCATCCGGCAAATCAGCCCGGCGAAAGCTGACGTTCCAGCAACTCCAGCAGCTCGAAACCCTGCCCTCGGCGATCGAAAAGCTGAACGTGGTGATCGCCAAGCTTCAGGCCAGGCTGGAAGATCCGGCGTTTTTTGTCCGCGACCGCAAGGCGTTCGACGAAACCAACGCGCTGCTCGCCAAAGCCCAGAACGAGGTCGAAAAGCTTGAGGAGCGTTGGCTGGAGCTGGAAATGCTCAAGGAGGAAATCGAGGCCGCGTAGGGCGTTAGAGCATTTTCTCGATGAAGTGGACACCAGTTCATCGAAAGAAAGTGCGACAAAACAAGAAGATGGAGCGGTCGATCTCGTTCCGTCAGATCGGAAACCGCTCTAGGCTCGGTTTTTTTTGAGATATCGATCGACGCCGGCGGCGGCCGCGACCCCGCTGGCAAAACACGCCTGCAACAGATATCCCCCCGTTGGCGCTTCCCAATCCAGCATCTCGCCGGCCACGAACACGCCCGGGCGATTCTTGACCATGAACTCCGGCGTCAGACCGGCAAAATCGACGCCGCCGGCGGTCGAAATAGCGCGCTCAAGGCCGGCGATGCCGGTAACGCGCAACCGCAGCGCCGTCACCAGCCGCGCGACCGCGGCATAATCGGTTTTCGGCATCCCCTTGGCGGTTTTCATCGCGACCTCATGCACCAGCGCGACGGCATTGGGCTGGATGCCGGCGGCCTTCCGGAGCCGCGAGGCAAAACTCTCCTTGGGGTTGGTGTTGGCGAGCCGTTCGGCGATCCACTCCGCGCGAAAATCCGGCCGGAGGTCAACGACGAGATCGGCATGGCCCTCGGCCTCGATCGCCTCGCGAATCGGCCGCGAGAGCGCGTAGATCACGCCGCCTTCCAGCCCGGTCTCGGTGATGATCGCCTCGCCGCGTTCGGAGCGGGCGCCAATTCTCACCGCGATCCGCTTGAGCGGCGATCCGGCGTGGCGCTGGCGCAGGATATCGGACCATTCGATCAGAACCCCGGCGTTGGTGGCGCGCAGGGGTCTGACCGGCGTTTGCCTGCCGAGCCAAGCCGCCCAGCCGCCATCCGCGCCAAGCTTTGGCCAGCTCGCGCCGCCAAGCGCCAGCAGAGCCGCATCGGCCTGAAAGACGCTCTCGCCGGCGGGTGTTGAAAACCGCAGTTCCCCGGCCTCGTTCCAGCCGAGAAATTCGTGGCGCAGGTGGAAGGCGACACCAAGGCTGTTGAGCCGCCCGAGCAGGGCCCGCAGCAAGGGCGAGGCCTTCATCGCCTTGGGAAACACCCGGCCCGAGGTGCCGGCGAAGGTCTCCTGCCCCAGCCCATGCGCCCATGCGCGCAAGGCCTCGGGCGGAAAGGCCCGGATCGCGTTGGTCATGACCGGCGAGACCGGCGCGTAACGCGCCAGGAACGCTTCCACGGGTTCGGAATGCGTCAGGTTCAGCCCGCCGCGTCCGGCCATGAGAAATTTGCGCCCGAGCGAGGGCATGCGGTCGAAAACCTCGACGGCATGGCCGGCCTCCGGAACCTCGACGATCTTCGGCGGCGGGAGCGCCGCGTCGGCGACCGCCGGTATGCCCTTTTCAAGCGGCGGGACAGCGAGCGTGGGCTCGGCAGGAG
>CAZNAT010000057.1:0-2034 GCA_964571245.1 uncultured Methylobacterium sp. | reverse complement strand
TTTCTCCTCGGACAGGATGCGCAGCCCCCACACTTTCTCGGCCAGTTTTTCGGCGGCGATCAGCCCGGAAGGGCCGCCGCCGATGATCGCAATGCGGGATTTCGGTGTCATCCCGCGACGTCACTCAGGCGCGGCGGGAAGTCAATCGCCAATTCCGGCGTGGCATCAGGGGAGGCCCGGGGAAGCCGCTCAATGATTGCCGTTGAGATAGTTCATCGCCGCCTGCACCCCGCCTGGCTGGTGCGGGATCTTGCAGGCCGCGAGCCCCATCTCGACCCCCGACAGCGTACCGGTCACCATCAACTCGTGGAAATCCCCGAGATGGCCAATGCGGAACACCTTGTCGGCGAGAAGGCCGAGCCCGTTGCCAAGGCTCATGTTGGAGCGTTCGAGGATCACCTTGCGCAAGCCATCCGCCGAATGCCCGGCGGGCAGGAAAACCGCCGTCAGCGAGGAGGAGTAATCCGAGGGCTTCTGGCACACGGTTTCAAAACCCCAGTGGTGGACGGCTCTGCGGGTTGCTTCTGCCGCGCGATCATGCCGGGCGAAGACATTGTCGAGCCCCTCGTTCTCCAACATGTCGAGCGCGACCTTGAGGCCCTGCAGCATGTTGGTGGCTGGCGTATACGGGAAGAAACCCTTCCTGTTGATCTCGATCATCTCGTGCCAATCCCAGAACGAGCGCGGGAAGCGGTTGGTTTTCGATACCGCCAGCGCCTTGTCGGAGACGGCGTTGAAGGAAAGCCCGGGCGGCAGCATCAGCCCCTTTTGTGAACCGGCGACCGTGACATCGACGCCCCATTCGTCGTGTCTGAAATCGATGGAGGCGAGCGAGGAAATTGTGTCGACCATCAAGAGCGCCGGGTGCCCCGCGCGGTCGATCGCCTTGCGGACCGCCGCGATATCGCTGACGCAGCCGGTCGAGGTCTCGTTGTGGACGACGCAGACCGCCTTGATCGCATGGCCCTTGTCGTCGCGTAAGCGCGCCTCGATCTGCGCGGCATCGGCGCCCGCCCGCCAGTCGGAGCGGATGAACTCCGCCTCGATGCCGAGTTTGCTCGCCATCTTGTTCCAGAGCGTGGCGAACCAGCCGGTTTCGAACATCAGCACCTTGTCGCCGGGGCTCAGCACGTTGACGAGCGCGGCCTCCCAGGCCCCGGTGCCCGAGGCCGGGTAGATGATCACAGGGTTTTTTGTCTTGAACACCGCCTTGATGCGCATGAGCACGTCGAGCCCGAGCTTGCCGAATTCGGGACCGCGATGGTCGATCGTCGGCTTGGCCATCGCCGCCAGCACGGCCAGCGGGGTATTGGTCGGCCCCGGAATTTGCAGAAAATGACGGCCCGTCGCGCTCATGAAATCCTCGTTGCTGTCATCGTTACTGGCCAAAGCCCCAGGCGGCATGTCTCGATCGGCCAGGTGGTAGGTTTTCCAGAATTCAGGATTGTATTTTGTATTATAAAATAACTTTCCGCAACCCGCCAGATGCGATATTCCCATGCGTTCCAAGGAGAAAACGATGCAGGCAGGCCTGGGCACGCGCGATAGATCGGGCAGGAAAGACACCTCGGGCAGGAAAGCCACGCGGGGCAAGAAAGACAGCTCGGGCAAGCGGGATCTCGGGTTTGAGCGCCGGCTGGCGGCGGCGATCGAGGGCGAGGCCCGTTTCGACACGCTGACGCGCGGGCTCTATGCCACCGATGCCTCGATCTATCAGATCATGCCCGCCGGCGTGGTGTTTCCCAGGCGGGTGGAAGATATCGCCGCCACCATCACGCTGGCGCGCAAGCACGGCCTGCCGGTCATTATGCGCGGTGGCGGCACCTCGCAGAACGGCCAGCCGATCGGCGAGGGTGTGGTGGTGGATTGCTCGCGCCACCTCCATGCGGTGCTCGACTACGATCCGGCGGCGCGAACCGTTCGCGTCCAGCCCGGCATGGTGCTCGAACGGCTCAACGCCCGACTGAGGAACGACGGTCTGTTCTTTCCGGTCGAGCCCTCGACGGCCAGCCGCTGTACGATTGGGGGAATGAC
>CAZNAT010000056.1:3518-22573 GCA_964571245.1 uncultured Methylobacterium sp. | reverse complement strand
GAGCCGACCGCTCATAACGGTCTGGTTGCAGGTTCGAGTCCTGCCGGGCCCACCACGCATCCTTGGTGTCATACCCGCGCTGCGGCGCCATTGGGCGGATGTTCTCGGTTCCCCGTTTCGTGTTTGATCTAACCCCTAGGCTTCCCGGCAAAAATCATTCTACCTTATTGACATGACCGAGCCGGGAACCATGACTCACGCTGGAACGTTGCGCATTCGCTCCATCGCCATCGACACCCTCCGGGAAAACGTGGTCCTGCTCTCGCGCTGTTGCCGGGTGTTGCGGCCCGAGCGCCTCAAAGGGTTCCGCAAGGTGCAGCTGGAGGCCAACGGCACCGTGCTGATCGCCAGCATCCTGATCGTCGATGACCCCGCGTTGCTGGGGGATGACGAGGTCGGTGTGACCGAACCGGCCCTTCGGCGGCTTGGCGTAGCTGCGGGTTCCCCCGTGCGGGTTTCGCTGGCGCCGCCAGCGTCGAGCCTCGAAGCCATCCGGGCCAAGACGCGCGGCGAAACCCTCTCGCCCGAGGACATTACCGCGGTCATCCGCGACCTTGCCGCGCATCGGCTTTCGGATATCGAAATCGCGGCCTTTCTTATCGCCTGCGCGAGTTTCATGACCGCCGAGGAAGTGCTGGCCCTGACCCAGGCCATGGTGAAGGTCGGCGAGAAGCTCAGCTGGAATGTGCCGATGGTGGTCGACAAGCACTGCATCGGCGGCATTCCGGGTAACCGTACGACGATGATCGTCGCGCCGATCGCGGCCGCGCATGGGCTGACGATGCCGAAGACCTCGTCGCGCGCCATCACCTCGCCGGCGGGCACGGCCGATACGATGGAGGTGCTCGCCGCCGTTGATCTCAATGCGGGCGCGATCCGCCGGGTGGTCGAGACGAGCCACGCCTGCATCGCCTGGGGTGGGCATATGAACCTCTCGCCCGCCGATGACGTGCTGATCTCGGTTGAGCGTCCGCTGGCGCTCGATACCCCCGAGCAGATGGTGGCCTCGATTCTCTCCAAGAAGATCGCCGCCGGCACCACGCACCTCGTGCTGGATCTCCCCGTTGGCCCGACAGCCAAAATCCGCTCCTCGGCCTATGCGCAGCGCATCCGCAAGCTGTTCGAGTTCGTCGCCGATCGCTGCGGGCTTGTCGTCGAGGTCATCATGACCGATGGCTCGCAGCCGATCGGGCGCGGGGTGGGGCCAGTGCTGGAGGCGCGCGATGTGATGGCGGTTTTGCGCGGCGACGCCGATGCGCCGGTGGACCTGCGCGAAAAATCCCTGATGCTGGCCGGCCGTATTCTCGATTTCGATCCCGATCTGCGTGGCGGCAAGGGGCTGGTGCGCGCCCGCGAACTGCTCGATTCCGGCGCGGCCTTGCGGGCGATGGAGAAAATCATCGCGGCGCAGGGCCCGCCGCCGGGACGCGCGACGCTGGGGCAACGCGTGCAGGAAATCTGCGCCGAACGGGATGGTCAGGTCAACGCCATCGATTGCTTCCGTATTGCCCGTATCGCCCGGCTGGCTGGCGCGCCGACCGATGCCGGGGCCGGGATCGATCTCTTCCGCCGGATCGGCGACCCCGTGCGCAAGGGTGAACCGCTCTACCGCATCCACGCGGAAGATGCCGCGGATTTCGTGACCGCCTGCGATGCGGCCAATCTGGACTCCGGCTTTAAACTGGAGAGCCGCTAAGATGCCCGACGCGATGGTTCAAGCCTTTGTTGAGGACCGTGTACCCGGTGCGGCCCTGGCCGAGGCGCTTGGTCTCCCCTTCGCCGAGATCGCGCTGCATCGCTACCCCGATGGCGAAATCTGCCCGAGAGTTCCCGGCGCGGCCCCGACGACGATTGTCTATCGCAGCTTCGATCAGCCGAACGAAAAGCTGATCGCGCTGCTTCTGGCTCAGGATGCCTGGCGGCGCGATCCCCGGGTGCGGCGTCTGGTGCTGGTCGCGCCCTATCTGCCCTATCTGCGGCAGGATATCGCCTTTCGCCCGGGCGAGCCGGTGAGCCAGGCGGTGGTCTGCACCCTGCTGGCCGAACGGTTCGAGCGCATCGTCACTGTGGACCCGCATCTGCATCGCACCGCAGATCTGGCAACGGCTTACCCGGGGACGGAGTGGCGCGTGCTCTCGGCGCAGGAGGCCATCGCGAAGGCGCTTGAGGCCGAGGGCGTTCCCGAGGGCCTGATCATCATCGGCCCGGACGTGGAATCCGGCCCGCTGGTTACCCGGCTTGCCGAACGCCTCGGATGCATGGCGGCGACCTTCGCCAAGGAGCGTGCCGGCGATCGCACGGTGCACCTCACCCCGCCGCAGGGGCTGGTGGTGGCGGGGCGGCCGGTGCTGATCCTCGACGACATGTGCTCGACCGGCGGCACCATCGCCCGGGTTGGTGAGGTCTTGCGCGCAGGCGGCGGCGCCAGGATCGAAGCCATCGTCACGCATGCCCTGTTCGATGAACCATCGGCGCGCCTGCTTCGGGAGGCCGGGATTGCGCGGGTTCGCTCCACGACCTCCACCGACCACCCCACCAATACCATTCCGCTGGCCGGTTTGCTCGCCGGCGCGCTCGCCGATGTCATTGTCGGCGAGGTTTTGGGTGACAAGGTTTTGGGTGGCGAGGAGGAACGAGCGTGAGAACGACGCAGGAGGGCGTTGTCGTCCTGCTGTTTTCTTCCCGAATCGTCCGGCACGTGAAAGGCTGATCATGAGCACGAAACTGCATTTTTTCGGCGCGGCGGGCGGGGTGACCGGCTTTTGTGCGCTGATCGATACCGGGCGGGTCAAGGTGCTGGTGGACTGCGGCTTGTTTCAGGGGCCGAAAACCCTCAAGCAGCTGAATTACAACAAATTTCCGTTCTCGCCGGGTGAGATCGACGCGGTCCTGCTGACCCATGCCCATATCGACCACAGCGGGTTGATCCCCAAGCTCGCGGTCCAGGGCTACCAGGGTCCGGTGCACGCCACCTCCGGCACGATCGCGCTCTGCCGGGTGATGTTGCCCGATGCCGGCGCGATCCAGGAAATGGAAGTGAAGGTGCTCAACCGCCGCAACGCGCAACGCGCGCGCGCGACCGTGGAACCCATCTACACCAAAGCGGATGCCGAAGCCTGCCTCGCGCTCTTCCGCGCGGTGGCGCTCGACAGCTGGCTCGAGGTCGCGCCGGGCGTCCGGGCGCGGTGGTGGAATGCCGGGCATATTCTCGGCTCGGCCTCGATCGAGGTGGAGGTTGGCGACGGCGAGCATTGCGAGAAGCTGCTGTTTTCCGGCGATCTTGGCCCGGGAGGACGCGAGTTTGCCGATGATCCGGAAGGCCCGGCGGCGATGGATCACCTCATCCTCGAAAGCACCTATGGCAATGTCGAGCGCGAGCCGGTCACCCAGGCCGAGCGGCGGCGTGTTCTCGCGGAAGCGCTGCAGCGCGCGCATGATGCCGGCGGCCCGCTGCTCATTCCGGCATTCGCGGTGGAGCGCACGCAGGAGCTGATCGTCGATCTGCTCGATCTGATGGAAGGCGGAGACGCGCCGCGCGGGCCGATCTTCCTCGATTCGCCCCTCGCCATCCGGGCAAGCCAGGTTTTTCTGCACAAGGGGCGGGCGGCGGATGGCACCGAACGCTTCCGGCGCCTGCGGGAATCGACGCTGCTGCACTTCACCGAAAGCGCCGATGAAAGCCGTTCGATCGAGCGGATTCGCGGCTGGCACATCATCATTGCCGCCAGCGGAATGTGCGATGCGGGCCGCGTGCGCCACCATCTCAAGCGGCTGCTTCCGCGCAAGGAGGCGAGTGTGCTGATCGTCGGCTTTCAGGCGATCGGCACGCTGGGGCGGTTTTTGCAGGAAGGGCGGCATTCGGTGCGCATTCAGGGTGAGGATATCCGGGTGCGCGCGGATGTTCGCACCATCGATGTCTATTCGGGCCATGCCGATGCCAATGCTCTCGTCGCCTGGGCGAAAGCGCGCGGGCCGGTCGCCGGCACCGTGTTCCTGACGCATGGCGAGCCGGAGAATTTACGCGGGTTGAAGCGGCGGCTGCTGGCAGAGGGCATCGCCGGCGGGCGGATCGTCATTCCCGAGATGGATGAGGCCTTCGCCATCCGGCATCATCATGTCGGCGAAGCCGAAGCCGCCGCCGTCGTGCGGATTGCCCCGGAGGCGGTTTCCCGGCTCGACTGGCACAATGCCCGCGCCGAGTTTCTCTCCGGCCTCAACGAGGCACTGGAGAACGCGGATGACGACGCGGCCCGCGAGCGCATCCTCTCCCGGCTCACGCGGCAGCTGTCGAAGTTCTGAGGTTTCACGGGGCCGATCCGCGTTCGCGGCCCTTTGGGCCGGGGCCTTGGTCCAGGGCGCGCCTTGGTCTAGGCCGGGGCCTTGGTCCAGGGCGGGACCTTGGTTTAGGGAATGCACGGCGGGGCACCTCACCAGAGCGCGACAAGACTGGCGAAACCAAGCGCCAGCAGACTGACCGCGCCGACCATCACCCCGAGGGTGCGGCCTCCGACCCAGGCGGCCAGAACGGCTTTGACGAGGGTGTTGACGGCGGTGGCCAGCAGAATGGCCTGCGTGGCCACCGCGATATCGAGCGATCCCCCGCCGATGCGGGCCATCGAGATCACGACGGCATCGACATCGGCGATGCCGGAAAGCCCGGCCACGATCAGCACCCCGAGGTTGCCGATGCTGATCAGCAGGATCTGGCTCGCCAGCAGCACGATCGCGATGAAGGCCGACAGTTTGATCGCCATCCCGATCTGAAGCGGGTTGGTGATGTCGAGGCGCGGTGTTTCGCGCTCGGCATTGCGCAGGAGCAGGATCCCGGCGCCGACGGCCATGACCGCGCCGCCGGCGAGCAAGGGCGGCAACAGCCGAACCAGCAGCGCCGAATTCAACGCCACCGCCACAACCCCCACCCGCACGAGCATGACGACGCCCGCCACCAGAATGCCCGCGCTCAAAAGCCGCGCCGAGGCGGGATGCTCGCGCCCGAGCCGGGCAAAGGTCAGCGTTGTCGCGGTGGAGGAGGCGAGCCCACCCGCCAGCCCCGCCATGAGGACCCCGAGCTGATCTCCCAACGCACGAACCGCGACGTAGCCGCCGAACGAGATGCCGGCGATCAGGATCGCCATCAGCCAGATATCGTGCGGGTTGATCGCATTCCACGGGTCGATCGGCCGATCCGGCAGGATCGGCAGCAGCAGGAACGACATCGCGAGCAGGGTCAGTACCGCCCGGATTTCCTGCCACGTCAGCGACGCCACCCAGCGGTGCAGTTGCTCGCGCAGCGCCAGCAGCAGCGTGGTGGCAACGCCGCCGGCGATCGCAACCCGGGTATCGCCAACGACCGCCAGCGCGCCGAGCAGGAAGGTCACCATCCCCGCCACGACCGAGGTGACGCTTTTGGTGTCGTCGGCGCGGGCTTCCTGCCAGTGGAACAACGTAAAGGCCGCGCTGAACCCGAGAAACACCATGCCGATGAGGACGGCGCCGCCCCCCGCTGAAGCGGCGCCGCTCAGCCCGCCGAGCAGGCCGGCCAGCGCGAAGGTGCGGAACCCGGCCGCGCGTTGATGGTCTTCCTCGTCACGTGTCCGCCAGCCGCGCTCGAGCCCGACCAGCAGACCAATGGCCAGCGCGACAGCAAGGCGGGAGAGAATGTCATTCATGGGTAAAGGGCTCGCATGAGGAGTGGAAGTTTGAGCAGGAGGTTTTTGAACAAGAGGCTTTTTGGCCAGGAGGAGCCGTGTCGTAAATCTGCCATAGCAGGGGGTGTTGGCCAAGTAGCGGGCCAAGTAGCTGGCCAGCCGGGCCAAGTAGCTGGCCGAGCGGAGTGGCCTGTCTCGCCCGTATTCCGGCATCCGCCAGCGCCGGCGAGTTTGATCCAGGCCATGGCCGGGCATGCTCGTCAATGCGATGAAACAAACCCCCAGGCGAGCCAGAGGGTGAGGCGTGTTCCTGTTTTTGCAGGGGCGCCCGGATTGGGCCTTCCGGATAGATTAGAATTGTTCTAATAAACTCCCCATCTCTGTTCAGGAAGGTTTGTTTTATGGCGCCGTCATCCCCCTCGGTAGAAACCGACACCGTGCAGGCCGGTGACGCGAGCACCGGGCACGCCTCGGTTCATGATCAGGTGCCGTTCGAGCGCATGGCGATGGTGCGGATCCTCGTGGCGTTTCTTGGCGCGGCGGCGGTGTGGTTTCGCGTCTATGAGCCGTTTGCCGCGGTCAGCGTCGTCGGGCTGGCGGCGCTGGCGTTTTCCGGCTGGCCGATTTTCCGTGAGGCGACCGGGAATCTGGCGTCCCGGCGCATGACCATGGAACTCTCCATGACCATCGCGATTGTGGCCGCCGCCGCGATCGCCGAGATTTTCACCGCGCTGGTGGTGACGCTGTTCGTACTGATCGCGGAAGAGCTGGAGCATCTCACCGTCGCCCGCGGCCGGGTGGCGATCCGGGATCTCGTCGAGTTCATCCCGCGCGAAGCGCGGGTGCGGCGCGACGGACAGCTCTTTGCCGTGCCGGTGAGCGAGATCGTGGCTGGCGATCTCGTGCTGGTGATCCCCGGCGAGAAGGTGCCGGTCGATGGCGTCGTTGTCGCCGGGCATTCCTACGTCGACCAGTCGCGGATCACCGGGGAATCCATGCCGGCGGAAAAAACCGCGGGCGGGGCGGTGTTTGCGGGCTCGATCAACCAGATGGGGGCCCTCGAAATCAAGGTTGAACGCGTCGGGCGCGACACCAGCTATGGCCGCATCATCGAGGCGGTCGAGGCGGCGGAACACACGCGTGCGCCGGTGCAGAAACTGGCGGATCGGCTGGCCGGCTACCTCGTCTACGTCGCCTTCGCGGCGGCGCTGCTGACCTGGCTGATCACGCGCGACATCCGCGACACGATCTCGGTGATCATTGTCGCCGGGGCCTGCGGCATTGCCGCCGGCACGCCGCTCGCCATTCTCGGCGGCATCGGCCGGGCGGCCAAGCTCGGTTCGATCATCAAGGGCGGTATTCATCTTGAAACGCTCGGGCGGGTCGATACGGTCGTGCTCGACAAGACCGGCACGCTGACGATCGGTGAGCCGGTTGTCACCGATATCCGGACGGCGGCGGGCGTGGAGGTGGCGGATATGTTGCGGATGGCGGCCGCGGCCGAGCTGAATTCGGAACATCCTCTCGCGCGCGCCGTCGTGGCCGAGGCGGGGCGGCGGGGCATCAGCGTGCCGGAGCCGACGCGCTTTTCCTATACGATCGCCCGGGGCATTACCGCGGAGGTCGAGGGGCGCCGGGTGCTGGTCGGCAACCGGAAACTGCTGGCGGAAGCGGGAATCGCGAGCCCGGAGCGCGTCGAGAACCATATCGGTTCGGATATCGTCATCGCGGCGGACGGCCGGTTTTTCGGCGAAATTGTCGTTGCGGACAAGCTGCGGCCCGAGGCCAGGGCGGCGATCCGCGCGCTGCACGCGCTTGGCACGCGCACGCTGCTGCTGACCGGGGATACCAAGGCCGTCGGTGATCACGTCGGGCGCGATCTGGGGATCGACGAGGTTGCCTCCGAACTGCTCCCCGATGACAAACTCGCGCGGATCAAGGCGCTTGTGGCCGAGGGCCGGGTCGTGGCGATGGTGGGCGACGGCGTCAACGATGCCCCCGCGCTCACCGCCGCGAGCATCGGCATCGCGATGGGCGCGGGCACCGATATCGCCAAGGAAAGCGCCGATATCCTGCTGATCGGCAATGACCTGTTCAAGCTGGTCGAGACCCTGAAAATCGCCCGCAAGACCCGCGCGATCATCTGGCAGAACTTCGCCGGTACGATCCTGATCGACGCGATCGGGATCGGGCTGGCGGCTTTCGGCTACCTCAATCCGCTGATCGCCGCCTTCATCCATGTCGGTTCGGAACTGGCGTTTCTTTCGAATTCGGCACGGCTGTTGACGCTGGATCGGGAAACCTTCTCACCATCGACGCAAGCGCCGGTTTCACCCCCGGGTATGGAGAACAAGCATGCACCCGCTTCATCGTGAAGGCCATCTCATCGAGCGCATCGGCTGGCTTCGCGCCGCGGTGCTGGGCGCGAATGACGGGATCATCTCCACCGCCAGCCTGCTCGTCGGCGTTGCCGCAGCCTCCACCACGCCAGGCGATGTGCTGGTCGCCGGGGTTGCCGGTCTCGTTGCCGGGGCGATGTCGATGGCGGCCGGGGAATACGTCTCGGTCAGTTCGCAATCCGATACCGAGGAGGCTGATCTTGCCCGCGAGCGACGTGAGCTCCGGGAACAGCCCGAGGCGGAGCTCGATGAATTGGCGGCGATTTACGTGGCGCGCGGCGTGGAGCCGGCGCTGGCCCGGCAGATGGCCGAACAGATGACGGCCAAGGACGCCTTCGCCAGCCATGCGCGCGACGAACTCGGGATTTCGAGCCACAGCGTTGCGCGCCCGGTTCAGGCCGCGCTGACCTCCGCGGCGACCTTTGCCGTCGGCGCGGCGGTGCCGCTGGCCATCGCGCTGCTTGCCCCGAAAACCGCCATGGTCGCGGCGATATCCGGCGGCTCGCTGATCTGCCTTGCGGCGCTCGGCGCCATCGGCGCCCGGATCGGCGGCGCCGGGATTCTCAAGCCGACGCTGCGGGTGACCTTCTGGGGCGCCTTCGCGATGGCCGCGACCGCCGCCATCGGCGCGCTGGTCGGCCATGCCGTCTAGAGCATTTTCGAGCGAAGCATGCCCTTGCGAAGGCAGAGGCGGATTCCGGCCCCCAGGAGACGCTGGCTTGGGAATCCGACCGGGAAGATAGGTTTATGTTGTCTTCTTGTTGTTCTTGTTCCGCTTTTTTGCCGGCATTTCTCTCTCGGGGGCATTGATTAGATTGTATTAATTTAAATTTTCTGGATAATCGGGGAGCAATTACGGAATTTCATGAAAAACCGTCATGAATGAAAAGCTGCCCCATGAATGAAATGTTGACCTTTGTTCGGGTGGTTGAAACCGGCAGCTTCGCCGCCGCGGCGCAAGCGCTGGGCCTGTCGCCCTCGGCGACGTCGAAGATCATCTCCCGCATTGAGGACCGGCTGCGAGTCCGGCTGCTGGCACGTACGACGCGTCGGCTGGCCTTGACCCCGGAAGGGCAGATCTACCTGGACCGTTGCCGCGAAATCCTCGGCGCGATCGAGGCGGCGGAATCCGAGATTTCCACCGCGCGCGGACGCCCGAGCGGGCATATCCGCATCAAGGCTGGCACGGTGATCGGCCGGCACCAGCTGGCGCCGCTGCTGCCGGAATTTCTTGCCGAGAACCCGGAAATCACCATCGAGCTTGCGATCACCGACCGGCAGATCGATCCGGTGACGGAAAACGTCGATCTCGTTCTGCGGGCCGGCGCGTTGACGGAGTCCACGCTTCATACGCAGGAGATCGCCAGGGGGTACCGGGTACTCTGCGCCAGCCCGGCGTATCTCGCTCGCTACGGCGTGCCGCGCGTCCCGGAGGACCTGTTCGATCACAATTGCCTTGCGCTCTCCCATCAGACCCATCTGGCGCGCTGGCCGTTTCATGGCCCAGACGGGGTCAAATCCCTCAAGGTTTCCGGCAATATCACCGTCGACCACCCCGATGTCCTGCTTGATCTCGCGCTCGCCGGGCAGGGGATCGTCCGGCTGGGCAATGCGCTCGTCGCGGCGCCGGTCGCGGCCGGGCGGCTGGTGGCGCTGCTGGCTGATTGCCACGCTTCCGAGCCCTTCCCGATCTGGGCGGTGACGCCGCCGGGCCGGTTTCGGGTCCATCGCGTGCGGGCGCTGCTGGAATTCCTGAGCGCGCGGCTGGGGCGATAAGTCAAAAACGCGTTAGGCGATGGCGATCAGCGCCCGGAGCAGTTTGACCGTCTCGGGGTCGGCGATGCCGTCGACGCGGGCCTGTCGCCAGTGGCGCTGGAAGGCGGCGGTGACATCAAGCGTGCGCTGGTCATACACCCCGGTAATCTCGATACCATAACCGAAGGCGGCGAACATCGATTGCAGGGCCGCCACCGGCATGCCCTCGTCGCCGGGCCGGTAGCTCTGGCCGGAAGCCGCGCGGGCCGCCGCCAGCGCATCGAGTGCTGGCCATAGCCCGGACCCGGCCTCGGCGAGCCGCGCCCAGGGGAATTTCTCGCCCGGATCGACCTTGCGGCCGGGGGCAATATCCGAATGCGCGAGAATGCGGGCGGGGCGGATATTCCAGCGGGCCGCGATATCCTTGACGAGGCGGGCGACCGTGTCGATCTGAGCCTCCGGGAAATCGGGATAGGCATGCGGCTCGGGCGGGGTTTTCGTCAGGGTGTGCCCGGGATTGGCGATCTCGATGCCGATCGAGCGCGAATTCATGTCGGTTTCGCCCTGCCAGGAGGATTTCCCGGCGTGCCAGGCGCGGCGGTTTTCCGGCACCATCTGCCAGACGCGGCCATCTTCGAAGACGAAGTAGTGGCAGGAAACTTCCGAAACCGGGTTGGCCAGCCACAACAACGCCGAAGCGGCGTCCGCCATGCCGGTATAGTGCAGGATGATGCTGTCGGGCCCCATCGTGCCCAGGGTTTTGCCGGGCTTGCGCTCGCCGTGGTTCGGCGAGGGATACACGCGCGCCGCCACGACCGAATCGGGCCTTGCCGCAGCAGGGTCATGGGAGGAGGAATCAGTCATGGCGCGAGACTATGCCCCGCCATGACCGTTTTCAAACCAGCCGGTTTTCGCTTGCCCCGGTTTTCAGATCGGGGCTGGCCGAACCTCAGTAAACGCGGCGGTAGCGCGTGCAATACGCGTTGCCGTAGGCGTCATAGCGGACGCGGATGCATTCGCGCTGTGGACGGGTCGCATCGGCGACAACCGCGCCACCCACCGCACCGATCGCCGCGCCGGCCAACGCGCCACCGGCACGTCCGGTCACAGCGGCACCGATCAGGCCACCGGCAGCCGCGCCGATCAGCGCGCCGCCGCCAACGCGTTCTTCACGCGCCGTGCAGGCGCCGAGGGTCAACGCGACAATGCCGATCGCCGCTACTGAAAAAATCTTACGCATGATGGTCTCCCTGTACCGCCAAAAAAAAGTGACCCACCCTTTTATCCGCCAAAGGCCCAATTGCTCAAGTGCGATCACGCACAGACAAGCTAAACTTCGATAAATTGTCCAGAATTGGTTCCTTGAGTAGCTTCAAGTTGACGTAACGGCGTCGGTGACCCTATCTGGCGGCTCCAGTCGGCCGGGCGGCCGCTATCCCGCGAGGGGTGGAGGAAAGTCCGGGCTCCATGGAGAAACGGTGGCGGCTAACGGCCGCCGGGGGCGACCCCAGGGAAAGTGCCACAGAAAGTATACCGCCGGGACGCATCAATCAGAAAAGTGGTTCTACCGGTTTTCTGACCAAATAGATGCGAATACCATCTCGGTAAGGGTGAAACGGTGCGGTAAGAGCGCACCGCGTTTCCGGCAACGGAAATGGCAGGGCAAACCCCACCGGGAGCAAGACCGAATAGGGATGGCGCGCGGCGGGCAACCGCCGCAGGGGTCTCCGCCCCGACCATCCGGGTTGGTTGCACGAGATGCGTCGCAAGCCGCATCCCAGAGGAATGGTCGCCACGTTGGCGCCCGCAAGGGCGTTGGCCATACAGAACCCGGCTTACAGGCCGACTGGATTTGATTTCGCGAGCACGCAGGGGATGAAATGACGCAGGGAAGACCATGGCACAGGCGATGATCTCGACGGTGGAGATGCATACGGGGGGCGAGCCTTTCCGCATCGTCACCTCCGGATTTCCCCGCCCCCCCGGCGCGCGCATTGTCGATCGCCGGGCCTGGCTGAAAGAAAACGCGGATCACCTGCGCCGCGCCATCATGTTCGAACCGCGTGGTCATGCGGATATGTATGGCGGCATCCTCACCGATCCGGTGACGCCGGGGGCTGATTTCGGCGTCATGTTCATCCACAACGAGGGCTATTCCGACCATTGCGGGCATGGCGTGATCGCGCTGGCAACCGCCGCGGTGCAGCTGGGCTGGGTGGTGCGACAGACGCCGGAAACCCGGGTCGGGATCGATGCGCCCTGCGGTTTCATCGAGGCCTTCGTGGCCTGGGACGGCACCCGCGTTGGTGGTGTGCGTTTCCTCAACGTGCCCTCGTTCCTTCTTTACCGCGATGTCAGCGTGGAGACCCCCAGCTTCGGGCGCGTGACCGGCAATATCGCCTTCGGCGGCGCGTTTTATTTCTACGCGAGCGGCGTTCCGCATGGGCTGGCGATCCGCGAGCATGAGGTCGAGCGCCTCATCCGCTTCGGGGCGGAGGTGAAGGCGGCGGCGAACATCGCCTTTCCGGTGGCGCATCCGGAAATTCCCGAGATCAACCACATCTACGGCACGATTATCGACGGGCCGCCGCGCCATGCCGGCTCGACGCAGGCCAATTGCTGCATTTTTGCCGACCGCGAGGTCGATCGCTCGCCGACCGGCTCCGGCACGGCGGGGCGGGTGGCGCAGCTGGTCGCGCGAGGCGAACTGGCGATGGGCGCGGAGATCATCAATGAATCGATCATCGGCAGCATTTTTCGCGGCCGCGCGGTCCGGGAGGCGAAGCTCGGCCCCTATCCCGGCGTGATCCCCGAGGTTTCCGGCGCGGCGCATCTCGTCGGGCTGGCGACCTGGATCATCGACCCCGACGATCCGCTCGCGCACGGGTTTCTGGTGCGCTGAGGGTGCCTGAATCTGCCGCCACCGGGGCTCCACCCAAATCCATATTTCGCACACTGGAATCCGGGGTGCCATCACATCGCTGGTGACGCGTCGAACAGATTCGATTATCAATAGGCTAGCTTATTGACTTAACCGGAGTTCGATGATGCCGGATCCTGCAGGCAAGGCGTGGCGCATTTCCCCGGGGCTGGGTTTTCTGGTCCTGTGTTTTCTGGGGCTGGCGCAGGAGGCGCGGGCGCAGGCCTGGCCGGACAGACCGGTTCGCATCGTCGTGCCTTTCGCCGCGGGGGGCACGACGGATGTGTTGGCGCGGGTGCTCGCGGAAAGGCTGGCGATCCGGCTGGGGCAGCCGGTCATCATCGAGAATATCGGCGGCGCGGGCGGCAACGCCGGCGCGGCCACGGTCGCGAACGCCAGGCCGGATGGCACGGTCTTTCTGATGAGCACGCCCGGGCCGGCGGTGATGAACCAGTTCCTGTATTCCAAGATGCCGTATGATACCGGAAACGCCTTCACCCCCGTTGTTCTGGTGGCGACGATCCCGTCCGTCCTGATCCTCAATCCTGCTGTGGAGGCGAAGACACTCGCAAACTTCGGCGAATTGCTGCGTGCCAAGCCCGGAGCCCTCAACTTTGGCAGTGCGGGGAACGGCTCCACCGGCCACCTTGGCGGGGCGATGCTCACGAAGGCGTTTGGTGCCAGCGCGCAGCATGTGCCCTATCGCGGCAGCGCGCCGATGCTGGCTGATCTTGTGGGCGGCCAGATCCAGTTCACGATCGATAGCCTGCCGGGCGCCATCGGGTTGATCCGGGCGGGCACGGTCAGGGCGCTGGCGGTCACCTCCACGTCGCGGCTTGCGGATCTTCCGGGGGTGCCGACCTTTGCCGAGCAGGGGATGCCGCAACTCGGGCTTTCGACCTGGGTCGCCCTGCTGGCTCCGGCGGGAACGCCGCCGGCGATTATCGAGCGGATGAATGCGGAAGCCAACATGGCTTTGGCCGATCCGGCGCTGCGCGCCAAATTCACTGAACTCGGCGCGAGCGTCGAAGGGCGTGCACCGGCCGATCTCTCGGCCTTTCTCAAAACCGAGACCGGCAAATGGAAACAGGCGATCGATCTCGCGGGTGCCAGGATCGAGTAAGGCCTGGGGGTGAGCCCTCGAGGGGGCGGGTGCGGCCTTTCCCCGGATTTTTTGATACAGGATCGCGGCGGGGGCGGCCTCTCGAAGAGGTCGTGACCTGGCTGGCGGCGCTTTCGCGGAATGCGCCCGAGGGACAGACTGCCTTTTTATTCCGGCGATCCCCGCCAAATGCGCAGGCCCTCGCCACCCCTTCTTAACCCTACCAAAACCCTTCCTTAACGCCTCCATGGTGAGATGCGCGCTGCGTATGCCCTGAGGCGTTGTATACGCAGTGTTTCGCGTTGACGCCCATGATGTCCCATGTTAGCCCATATCCGCCCAAGAATTGTTGGCGATAGGGACGAGACCCGTCTCGTCTTGGTTGCCTTGGACGCCGCGTCCTGTGCGGCTGTCGGGATAGGTGTATCTGCGCATTTTTTCAGGCGGACCGGGATCTGCCCCGCCAAAAAATGCTCCGGGATGTTGTTGCGTCATGCGTTTTGTGTCGACCATTTCCAGCCGTCTCGACGGCAAGGGCCGGGTTTCGATCCCGGCGCCTTTCCGTGCCGTGCTGGAGGCCGACCGGTATCCGGGGTTGTTCGTGCATCCGGCGTTGGAGGTTCCGGCGCTGGAGGCGGGCGGCAATCGGCTCCTGAGCGAGATCGATGCGTTGATCGGGCGCTATTCCCCCTATTCGGAGGCGCGCGATCTGATCGCGACGGCCCTTCTGGGCGGAGCGGAAACGCTGAAAATCGATCCCGAAGGGCGCGTGATGTTGCCCGAGCGCTTCAAGGCCCATGCGGGCATCACGGCCGACGTGGTGTTCGTGGGGCTGGGGGACAAATTCCGGATCTGGGAACCAAACCGGTTTTCCGTGCATCTTGCCGAGGCAAAGGCAAGCCTGCACGCGCTCAGAGCCAGTCTTTCGGGGGGCAATCCGGGGCGGGTTTCTGGGGCGGGAGACAGGCCTTCTCCGGAAGGCAGGTCTTCAAAGGAAGGCTCGGAGCCATGACGGGCCACGGCACTTCCGCAGGGGGGGCCGGTGGCGGACCGGCCCGTCATGGCTCCGACCTCCCGCTTCCTCCCGCGCATATCCCGGTGCTGCTGGCCGAGGTGCTGGCGGCGCTGAACGCCACTGGCGGCGGCGATTTTCTCGACGGCACCTTCGGCGCGGGCGGCTATACGCGCGCCCTTCTCGATGCCCACCCGAAGGCGCGCGTGCTGGCGCTCGACCGCGACCCGACGGCGATTGCCGCCGGCCAGGCGCTGGTTCAGGCCTATGGCGGGCGGCTGAGCCTCGTTGAGACCGAGTTTTCCAACATGGAAGCGGCGGCGGTGGAAGCCGGTTTCGGCCTTTTCGACGGTATCGTGCTCGATATCGGTGTGTCGTCGATGCAGCTCGATCAGGCGATCCGCGGCTTTTCCTTCCGCAACGATGGTCCGCTCGATATGCGGATGGCCGGGGAGGCGGGCGGGGAAAGCGCGGCGGATATCGTCAATAGCGCCAGCGAAACCCGGCTGGCGGATATTCTCTATCATTATGGCGAGGAACGGCTTTCGCGGGTGATCGCCCGCGCCATCGTCCATGATCGAGCGGCGACGCCGTTCGCGACCACCCGGCAGCTATCCGAGATGATCGGCCGGATCATCCGCACCAAACCGGGCGATATCCACCCGGCGACGCGTAGTTTTCAGGCGCTCAGAATCGCGGTCAACGACGAGTTGGGCGAGTTGGCGCGGGCGCTGCACGCGGCGGAACGGCTGCTCAAGCCGGGCGGCCGGCTGGCGGTGGTGAGTTTTCACAGCCTTGAAGACCGGATCGTCAAGACGTTTTTTGCCGCCCGCTCGGGCAAGGTCGGCGGCTCGCGCCACGCCCCGGTCATGGTGGCTCCGGTCGCGACCTTCCGCACCGAAGGCAAATGGCCGGCGATGGCGGGCGAGGCCGAACTCGGGCGCAACCCGCGCGCGCGCTCGGCCAAGCTGCGCGCGGCGATCCGCACCGAGGCTGCGGCGCAAAACCCGGAGCGAAGCGTTTTCGAGCTGGCCGAACTGCCGGACGCTCTGCCGCGACAGGGCGCGGGCAAACGTGCAGGCAAGGAGTTGCGTGCAGGCAAGGAGTTGCGTGCAGGAAAAGACGCGCGCGCGGTCAAGGATACCGGCAAGACCAGGCCGGGGCGGGGGGGGCGATGATCCGCCTGTTCAACGCCCTCGCGCTGATTGCCCTGATCGCCAGCGCGACCTGGGCCTATTCCGTGAAATACGAGACCATTCTCGTCGCCGAGAAGCTTCGCAAACGCGAGGCCGAATTGCAGCGCGAGCGCGACGCGGTGACGATCCTGCAGGCGGAATGGCATCTGCTCAACCGCCCGCAGCGCATGCAGTCCTTGGCCAAGCCCGAGGCCGGCATGCAGATGATCTCGGCCCGCCAGGTCGCCCGTGCGGCGGATATTCCGCATGCCGCGCCGGACAAGGGCGACAAGATCGACGCCCTGCTCACTGGCTCGATCCCGACGCCGGATAGCGCGCGCAAGAATACCGGGAAAGCCGCCGGGGCAACCCCCGCGACCACGCCAAAGCTTGCCGTGGCCAATCCCAGGAGCGCTACGCCCGCCGCCACGACCGGCGCTGCCAGGGGGGGCACGCGCACGGACACGACCCGGAGCGCAGGTGTCAAGGCGAAGTCGACAGCGCCGCTGGGGCTCATTCCGCCCGCCAAAATCGGGCCGGCGCCCGCCAAATCGACACCCAGAGCGGCGCCGGTCGCCGCCGTTGCCGTGAGCCCGCCGACCCCGGAACCGAAATCGACGAACCCGCTGACCGGGTTCCTGAAACAACTTATTCGCTAGAGGGGCTGGATTTTGCGTTTCGCGTTCAAGAATCCGTTTTCCTTCCGGAAGCCAGTGTCCGACGACAATTCGGCCGATTTTCTCCCCCGGGATCGGGCGGAGAACGGCGGCGTGGCGACCGTGTCCCGGCCAGGCGTTATCCGGTCGATGTTCATGGTGCGCTCGGAGAAGCTGGCGCCGCGTATGATTTTGGTCGCGCTGATGTTCGCCGGCCTGTTCCTGACCCTCGCCGGACGGCTGGTGCAGATCCATGTCCGCAACGACGATCCCGCGACCATCGGCCGGATCACGCAGCAATCGATCTCGACCGCGCGTCCGGCGATCGTCGATCGCACCGGCATTACCATGGCGACCGATGTCCGGACGGTCTCGATCTTTGCCGATCCGCGCAAGGTGATCGACAAGGACGAGGCGGCGGAACTGATCAACGCCGTTTTCCCCGAACTCGACGGTCGCGAACTCCGGGACAAGCTCGGAAAGAAGAACGGTTTTGTCTGGATCAAGCGCGAGGCAACGCCGAAGCAGCAGGCCGATATCCACCGCCTCGGCATTCCCGGCCTCGGCTTTCTGCCGGAAAACAAGCGCATCTACCCGAATGGCAATGCCGGGGCGCATGTGCTCGGGTTCGCCAACATCGACAACATCGGCATCGCCGGGATCGAGAAATACATCGACAGCCACGGGCTGAACGATCTCAAGGGCGCGGGCCTTGCGCTCGATGCCGCCGATCTCAAGCCGGTCGAACTGGCGCTCGATGTGCGCGTGACCCATGCCGTGCGCGAGGAGCTGGCGGCGGCGGTGATCAAGTACAAGGCGATCGCCGGCGCGGCGCTGGTGCTCGATGTCGATACCGGCGAGATCATCAGCCATGTCAGCCTGCCGGACTATGACCCCAACAACCCGGCGGATGCGCTCAAGCCCGATAACATCAACCGGCTTCAGGTCGGGGTTTACGAGATGGGCTCGACCTTCAAGGCGCTGACCACGGCGATGGCGCTCGATTCGGGCAAGGTGAAGCTGACCTCGATGTTCGACGCCAGCCAGCCCCTGCGCTACGGGCGCTTCAAGATCGGCGACTACCACGGCAAGGGCCGCGCGCTTTCGGTGCCGGAAATCTTCATCTATTCCTCGAACATCGGTACCGCGCGCATGGCGCTGGCGGTCGGTGTCGAAGGGCACAAGGCGTTCCTGAAGAAAATGGGTCAGCTCGACCGGATGCGCACCGAGCTGCCGGAAAGCTCCGAGCCGATCAAGCCGGCGAAATGGGGCGAACTCAACACCATGACCATCGCCTTCGGCCACGGGCTCGCGGTCGCGCCGCTTCAGGCGGCGGCGGCGACGGCGGCGCTGGTCAATGGCGGGCGGATGATCACGCCGACCTACCTCAAGCGCTCGCGCGAGGAGGCCGAAAAGACCGCGGTTCAGGTGATCAAGCCGGAAACCAGCCAGATGATGCGCTACGTCATGCGGCTCAATGCGGAGAAGGGTTCGGCCGGCAAGGCCGATATTCCCGGCTATTACCTCGGCGGCAAGACCGGCACCTCGGAAAAGGTCGTCGGCGGGCGGTATTCGAAGACCAAACTGCTGACGGCCTTCATGGCGGTGATGCCGGCGGACAAGCCGCGCTATATCCTTCTGACCATGCTCGATGAACCGAAGGGCTTGCCCGAAACGCACGGCTATGCGACCTCCGGCTGGAACGCCGCCCCGACGACGGGGCGAATCGTCGAGCGGATCGGGCCGATGCTCGGGCTCGAAACCAAGTTTGAACTGCCAAGCCAGCCGTTCCCGCTGATTGCGAAACTCGGGGGGATGCCGGTCCGGCAGTAAGGTCTCGCCAGAGGGTTCCCGCGAAGGCGCGGGACAGCGGGCGGGGTTGGAAGGATCAGGGTTGAATGACACAAATGGATACCCCGAACAGCCCGGTCGAACCGCAGCCCACCCTGGGCGGGCTCGCGGGCGTTCTCGGGCTGAATGCCGGGCATTTCGCCGATGTTCCGCTCGCAGGAATTGCGTCGGACCATCGCAAGACCCGCGGCGGATTTGCCTTTTTCGCGATGCCCGGCACGCGGGTGGATGGCGCCCGGTTCATTCCGGCGGCGGTGGAGGCCGGGGCGGTGGCGATCATCGGCGCCGGCGAGCGGCCGCGCGATCTCGATCGCGTGGTGCTGTATCTGCGGGTGCCTCAGATGCGGCAGGCGCTTTCCCGGGCCGCCGGCTATTTCTATCCCCTGCAACCCAAGACCATCGTCGCGGTCACCGGCACGGCGGGCAAGACCTCGGTCGCCGAATTCACCCGGCAGATTTTTGCCGCCTGCGGGCGGCGCGCGGCCTCGCTGGGGACGCTGGGGTTGATCGGCCCGGATGGCGCGGATTACGGCGCGC
>CAZNAT010000056.1:0-3508 GCA_964571245.1 uncultured Methylobacterium sp. | reverse complement strand
CACCCCGGATCCGATCACGCTGCACCAGACGCTCGACCGGCTGGCACGCGAGGGCATCACCCATCTGGCGATGGAGGCCTCGTCGCACGGTCTCGATCAGGGACGGCTCGACGGGGTGACGCTGGCGGCGGCGGGTTTCACCAACCTCGGGCGCGACCACCTCGATTACCACGCGACGATCGAAGCGTATTTTGCCGCCAAGATGAAGCTTTTCGAGCAGCTTCTGCCGCCGGGAGCGCCTGCGGTCATCAATCTCGACGGGGATCGCGGGGCGGAGGCGGCGGTGGTCGCCGAACTCGCCGGCCGGCATGCGCTGACCGTCGGGCGGCGCGGCGCGGATATCATGCTGGTTTCCGTCGAGCCGCACGGGTTCGGGCAGGACGTCACCTTCCGCTACCGCGACAAGGAGCATCGCGTGCATGTTCCGCTGATGGGCGGGTTCCAGATCGAGAATGCGCTGGTCGCCGCCGGCTTTGCGCTGGCACTGGGCGAGAAAACCAGGGCCGTCGTCAAGGCGCTCGGCACGCTCACCGGGGTTCCGGGCCGGCTTGAGCGCGTCGGCGCCTTCAATGCCGCGCCGGTTTTCGTCGATTACGCGCATAAGCCCGAGGCGCTGTCCTATGCGCTTGGCGCGCTCAGGCCCTTCGTGTCCGGCAAGCTGATCGTGGTGGTCGGCTGCGGCGGCGACCGCGACCCCGGCAAGCGCCCGATCATGGGGCGGATCGCGGCGGAGAAGGCCGATCTCGTGCTGATCACCGATGACAATCCGCGCAGCGAAAACCCCGCTGCGATCCGGGCGGCGATGCTTGCCGCCTGCCCCGGCGGGATCGAGATCGGCGACCGCGCGGCGGCCATTCGCGAAGGCGTCGAACGGCTTGAACCCGGCGATGCCTTGCTGATCGCCGGAAAAGGCCACGAAACCGGCCAGATTATCGGCTCGGAAACGCATCCCTTCTCCGATCACGAGGTCGCCCGCGCGGCAATCGAGGCCCTGACATGACGAACAACGCTCAAGGGGACCCGCTCTGGCAGGCCGCCGCGCTTCCCGGTCTGATGGAAGGCGCCGTCCCGCGCCCGCTTTCCGGCGATATCGGCTCGATCTCGATCGATACCCGGACTTTGGAACCGGGGGCCTTGTTTTTCGCGATCCGGGGCGATGTGCAGGACGGGCATCGCTTCGTGCCCGCCGCGCTGGAAAAAGGCGCGGCGGCGGCGGTGGTCGATCACGCGCATGCCGAAAGCTTTGGCCGTGATGTGCCGCTGGTCGTCGTCGATGACGTGCTGGCCGCGCTTGGTCGGCTCGGCCGGGTGGCCCGGGCACGCATGCAGGGGCCGGTTGTGGCGGTCACCGGCTCGGTCGGCAAGACCTCGACCAAGGAGATGCTGCGCCTGGCGCTCGCCGGGCAAAGCCGGCATGCCCGGCCAGCCAGGGTTCATGCCGCCGTCGCCTCCTACAACAACCACTGGGGGGTGCCGCTGACGCTGGCGCGCATGCCGGCCGACAGTGATTTCGGCGTGTTCGAGATCGGGATGAACAATCCGTTCGAGATCCTGCCGCTGACGGCGATGGTGCGCCCGCACGTGGCGATCGTCACGACGGTGGAGCCGGTTCACCTCGCGCAGTTCCGCAGCATCGACGGGATCGCCGACGCCAAGGGCGAGATTTTTGCCGGGCTGGAGCCGGGCGGGGTGGCGATCATCAACGCGGATAACCCTTATTCCGCGCGCCTTGCCGCGCATGCCGGGGCAAGCCGGGCCGGAAGGATCGTCCGGTTTGGCGCCGCTGAAGGCGCGGATATCCGTCTGGTGGAGGTTCATCTCGACCCCGACTTCAGCCTGGTTTCGGCGGAGGTTTTCGGCATTCCCGTCACCTACCGCATCGGTGCCGCAGGTCGGCATTTTGCGATCAATTCACTGGCGGTTCTGGGCGCCGCGCATGTTCTGGGCGCGGATCTGGCGCTGGCGGCGCTGTCGCTGCAGCATTTCGGCTCGGTTCAAGGGCGCGGCATGCGCGTGATGCTCCGGGTCGGCGACCGGAAGTTCATGCTGATCGACGAGAGCTACAACGCCAATCCCTCCTCGATGCGGGCGGCGCTTGCGGTCACCGGCGGCATTCCGCGCGGGGCACGCGGGCGGCGTATCGTCGTCATGGGGGACATGCTCGAGCTTGGCCCCGAAGCGCCCGGATTGCACGCCGCGCTGGCCGAACCCATTGTGGAAAACGACATCGATCTTGTCTTTGCGGCGGGCCCGTTGATGAAAGGGTTGTTTTCGGCCTTGCCCGCGAACCGCCGGGGAGCGTATGCGGAAGCCACCGACGGGCTCGCGCCGCTGGTGTGCGATGCGATCCATCCCGGGGACGTGGTGATGGTCAAGGGCTCGCTCGGCTCGAAAATGGGCCGCATCGTCGCGGCGCTCAAGGCGCGGTTCCCGCTTGCGGAAACCGTTCCGGCTGACGTCTGACGGCGCGGAGAGGAATAAACATGTTTTTCTGGCTCTCCGATTTTGCGAGCACCTTCGGGCCGCTCAATATTTTTCGTTACATCACCTTCCGGGCCGGCGCGGCGACCGCGACCGCGCTGTTCTTCGTGCTGATGTTCGGTCCCGCGATCATCGACCTGTTGCGTCTGAAACAGGGCAAGGGCCAGCCGATCCGCGACGATGGGCCGGAATCGCATCTTCTCAAGCGCGGCACGCCGACCATGGGCGGGCTGATGATCCTCTCGGGGGTGCTGGTGTCCTCGCTGCTCTGGGCGAACCTGAACAACCCCTTCGTCTGGAGCGTTCTGGGGGTCACCGTCGGCTTCGGCCTCATCGGCTTCTACGATGACTTCCTCAAGGTGACCAAGCAGTCGCACAAGGGGTTTTCCTCGAAGGCCCGCCTCGCGCTCGAAGCGCTGATCGCCGGGACCGCCTGCAGCGTGATCGCGCTGTATCTGCCGCCGCAGCTTTCGAGCGCGGTGTCGGTGCCGGTGTTCAAGGACGTTCTGATCAACCTCGGGATGTTCTTCGCGGTGTTCGGCGCCTTCGTGATCGTGGCCTTCGGCAATGCCGTGAACCTCACCGACGGGCTGGACGGCCTTGCCATCGTCCCGGTGATGATCGCGGCCGGAACGCTCGGCTTCATCGCCTATCTCTCCGGCAATGCGATTTTCTCGAACTACCTGCAGATCCATTTTGTCCCCGGCACCGGCGAGCTCGCGGTGGTGCTCGGCGCGGTGATCGGCGCCGGGCTTGGATTTCTCTGGTTCAACGCGCCGCCGGCCCAGATCTTCATGGGCGACACCGGCAGCCTCGCGCTCGGCGGCATGCTCGGCACCGTGGCGGTGGCGACCAAGCACGAGATCGTTTTCGCGATCATCGGCGGGCTGTTCGTGATGGAGGCGGCCAGCGTGGTGATCCAGGTCGCCTCGTTCAAACTGACCGGCAAGCGGGTGTTCCGCATGGCGCCGATCCACCATCATTTCGAACAGCTGGGCTGGAGCGAGAGCAAGGTGGTGATCCGGTT
>CAZNAT010000055.1:18911-22667 GCA_964571245.1 uncultured Methylobacterium sp. | reverse complement strand
AGATCGGCTCGCCTGATTATGCCGCGCTCGATGCATTCAGGATGGCGGTTGACGAGATGGCAGGCGTGCTGACGGGCAATCGCGAGGCGCTTTGGGTCAAGATGCACAAAGCGGAGTGATCGCGGGCTTCACGTCCCCTGAAGGCGGTTTTTGGCGCTGACGGCGTGGCAGAAAAAATAAGTACTTATTTTTGAAGGGTGCCTTCAGAGAACAACCAAAACAACGCCAACCGGAAAGAGACTTACTTTTTTTTGGACTTTTTCTGGTTAACTGATTTTTATTCTAAGTTATTGATATATATAACTAAACTTATTTCTTCTGGCAGAGATTTGAAAATAAGTACTTATTTTTTCTGCCACAACTTTCACACCCCTGAAGGCCCAAATCTCTCGATAAAAAGTCGCCCCAAAAAGTAAGTCTTATCAGGGGGGGCGTTGTTTTGGTTGTTCTGTGAAGCCGATTTTGCGCCGTCGCGCTGTTCCGCCGATGCCACAATTCAGGCGTTTCGAGGTGTCCGCCTGCTGATAATGAAGGTCATCGCAAGGCAGCGCAGTAGGGGCAACGAGCGCCATGACCTTCAACTGGACACGCAATCCGCGAAACGCCCTGTACGGGCTTCCTATGAGGCAGCGGGCAGGCAACAAAAAAGGCCCGCCGAAATGGCGAGCCGATTTATCAGGACAGGCAGGTGTTGAGCCGATAGCCGGACCGCCGCCTCAAGGTCAGGTTATGGCAGGGTCGTTCAAGATGTCCGGGTGTAACTCGTACCACCCGTTTTTCGTCTCGGTCGCCCATCCGTTCGAAAGCATGATCGCTAAGGCCGTATCGAATACCTGCCGCCCGGTGCTGCCTCGGAACTTCGTGAATCGTGCTGCGCATCGCGTCAGGGAGAACTTGCCCTCGTTGGCTTTGGCAACGCTGACAACGAGTTTGCACAAGGCGTGATCCCCAATGTTGCCGATGTTCGCGGCAATGGAGATGTTTGGAATGACGTACTCACGGAGGTAGGTAAGCGCGCGCTGCATGTCGCTGCCCGAAATTTCGAATGTCGCGTTGCGAACCCGCCTGCCCGGATTTTCGAGGTTCAACCGGGCCTGCTGCCAAGCCCAATCCATGCAATGAACGGTAAGGGCGATCCTGAGAGCACTCCCGCGCAACTTCGCCAATGCGCCCTTCTGAAAATCGGTGCTGGCACGCTCTCGCCTCATATGGGTTTCACGGTCAGAGAATTCGGCCCAAAGCCGCGAAGCCTCTTCTGAAAGCCTGCTTTCAGCCGGTCCCATCTCCAACAGGAGCCGCCCGGCTTCCATGTGCCGTTCTTTGTCTTCGTCCGCTACCGGGGCGAGAATGTCAGGCATGATCGGGCGGATGAAGCTGAAGGCGAACCGCTGCATAAGGCCAGATTGAGCGTGCTGTTCGAAGTAGAGCTTGAGGGTGTCCGGCTGGATACCGCCGATCAAGGACAGGTGCGGTTTTGCAGCGGTGATGATTTCCTGCGATACGCGGTCGTTGACAATTGGTTCGTTGTCATAGGCCGAGAGGAGCACGCTTTCGTCGGCGTGTTTCGCGCCGCTGTACTGCCCGAACCCCGATAGCACCGAGCTAAGTTCGTCAACGCGCACGATGACGCCTGTCTTGCAGGTTGCAAGGCGCTTGCGGAGGGCTTCCGCGCTGTAGCTTGTGATCACGCGGCCTTCATAGGTCGGCGCAACGAGGGGTGCGCTTCGCAAAGGCGCAATGGGGGTCCCATCATCGTCCATCGCTTCGTCGTCCGGCAATTCCGCCGCTGATTGTTTGGGGTCTTCATCGGCAAGGGCTTCGTCCGCTGTCAGGTACTTTCGCGGCCTGCCCATTTTGGGCTTAGGTACGGCTTGCGCCTTTTCCCATGCTGCCTTCTTGGCTTCCAATTCGCGGATGTCGGCTTCGAGCTTCTTGTCGATGGGTGAGAGAGCCGCCTTGATCATGCCGGTCTTCGCCTCGCCTGAATTCGCGATGAGTCCCGCAAAGATATTCGTCCCGGTCGAAAAGTCATCGCGACCATTAACCCGAACATGAGCGGGTATCATCGTGGCAATGCCCGCGAAGAAAGCGAACTTGGCTGAGTCCGCGTCGACGCCACGGGCTAGACCACGTTGAGTTGCATATCGCGCAAGACCGTCAGGCAACACGCCAGCGGGGAACGTGGTGCTGTCGATGAAAACCTGATTTGTGAACGGGGTCTTCAGAGGGCGCTTCTTAGCGGTGGATACTTCATCCGGGTCTTCAACGGGGCCGAACCCGGAACCCGTGCATGATTGGAAGCCTCGGGCTTCAGCGAAGTGCCGTAGCGAATTCAAAGAGCGCACCTTGTTCAGGTTGCCCGCCTTGAGGCGCTGAGCATAACTATCCCATCGCGCGCGGTTCTGGCCTTTCTCGTCATAAGAAGCCGTGTCCCGTTGCGACCACATATCCAGCAATTCCCATCCGGCCTCGGTGCCGTTTGAGGCATGGCAGAGAGCGGTTGCGATGGCTTCCCATTGCTGGTTAGAATCGTGATCCGAATACGAATCCGGGCTATCAGGTTCGATCCGGCCCGGATCGCCTTCGCTGGCATCAAACTCGATCAAGAAATCAACGTAGCGCTTGGCGTCCTTCAGATTACTGCTGAGGGCATTATCGTTGATCGGCAGGCGGTCCACCTTCGTTTTCGCGTGCTTCGTGTCCGGGGGTAGTATGAGGTCGAAAGCCGCGAGGTCAGCGCGCGCCGGGGTCTTGCCGATCAAGGTTGCGAGGGTCTTGGGCCTGCCAGCTTTCCCACGGCCTCGCATGTGGTTTAAGGTGTACGGCGCTCGCAAAAGGCGCGACACGTCGGTCGCCGAACTGTCGCCGCCGAAATGCTGGGCAAGAGAGCGGTTGAGGGCTTCCACCATGTTGACGTTTGCCGAGGTCGCCTCAAGGGGGGTCGCCAACCTAAAAATCAATTGACTGCCGGACCCGCTTGCAGTCGCGAATGTAGGCGTAACAACGTCAAGACCGCCAAGGGCATTTTCAGCAAGGTCGATAGTATACTGCCGGGCTTCCTCGAACGGGATATTCTTGTCAGGGTCAATGTCGACGTGAAGAAATCTGATGAGGTCAACGCTTAACTTATCGAGCTTGTTGCTGGTGAGTTCCTTGCTCGCATTGGGCTGGAAGTATACGTTTTTATCGGCGTGCTTTATGAGGAATGCCGTCAGGTCCCGGTTGAACGAGGAATCGAGCACGTCGAATGACCGTGTATGCGCGCCGGGTTCTTCGCCATGAATCGCGGTAACGGTCACGATGGGGGCCTTCGCCGATCCAATTTCGCGAAGAAACTTAGCTGCGAGGGCAGGCTGGTGCGAAAGGGCTTGCACCTGATTCGAGCGTTTGGTATTCACTTTTTCACCTTGATGATGCCGGTGCGAGGGATGCCACTCCCGTTGACCACCGGCATTTTCTTGTCTGGTGCGCGAACGATCGCTGCAACCTGTTGAAGGGGATTGGTTATCTGGCTTCGGGCGCGGCCTCAAAGGGGCCTGCAATTGCCAATTCCCGATCAGCCCATGGGGCTGTTAGGCCTTAGGACTCGCATGTCATGGCCCGGCCCGTCAAGCCAACTCCAACCGATCAACGGGGAAGCCCGCTTCCAGCCGATCCCGCATGATCCCTCGCCGGGCGCTGTCTGCCCTGCGGATGAAAGCTGCTGGTGCCAGCGCACTGCCTCGGTCAACCCGGAATCCGGTCGCTTCTTCCATC
>CAZNAT010000055.1:8250-18901 GCA_964571245.1 uncultured Methylobacterium sp. | reverse complement strand
GGAGTGCCGAACCTGCTACGGCGGCAGCGCCCGAGAGTGGATTCAGGTGCCACATGTATGGCAGTTCCGACAAGGGCACCAAACCGAGAAACCGCGTCAAGTCGCATCCCCAAAAGGCTGCGAGCATACAAGCCGCCGATAAAGAGACGGACATATCCTTGCCGGAGTGCGGCAATTCAAGCGCCATTTGATCTTCATCGGCGGCATAAAGGACGTTGCCGCAAATCCCATATTCAGCAGGGGGAAACGACGCCGCGATGCTGGCAACAAAGTGCGGCGCTGTCTTCAAGGTGGCGTTGATGAAGGCCGGAATGAAGGAACCATCCGGGCGCACCAATGCAACGACACCGCTACAGGATTTAGGCACTATCAGTATGCTGTAATCGGTCATGGTCAGACACCTCCATTGTTAATTCGCGCAGCCGAGCTTGATGCCGCGTCGGCTATGACGTTCGCCAACAAGGTATGCCCGATTTGGAATATCGCCGATTCACGCTCTGCCGTGGGGAGCCGCTGGACTTCTACAGCGATAGCGAAGCCCATGGTCTGACCTAGCAGGACCAAGCCTGCGAGGGTCTTGCCCTCGTCGGTCTTGGGGTCACCTTCAAAGGTGCCATCAAGGAAGTTGACGAGGACGGGTTCGACTTCCGCCATGTATGCGCTCATGCGCTCGCCGCTTACCTCGGGGAAGGACAGGTCCAGCCGTGTCCGGGGTTCGAATGTGGTGACGTTGCTCACGACTGGCCTCCGGCTTTGAGGTCCTGCAATGCAGCGGCCCAAGTCCGTTGATCCGTATCGGTGACGATCAGGAGGGCCTTCACCTTGGCGCGGGTTAGACCGGCACGATCCATCTCGTCCATGCGAACCAGAAGGAGGGCATGGTGAGCCGTGATCGGCAGGCGAAAGGCCTTGGCGATTTCTTCGGAGATGCGGCCTTCCGCAAGCTCGAAACTCATGCGCCAAGCCGGGCCGATGTTGTCGGGCATGCAGCCAAACTGAATCAGGTGGTCTGAAATCTGGTTCGCGATGACTGCATGATCCTTGCCGCTGGTACGGGTCAGGACAGGGCGTTCGGCTTGCGGAGCTTCTGAAGTTCCGAGGCGGATCACCGTTGCAGGTTCGAGCATATCGAGCGGCTTCACGCGGTCCGCGTAGTGCATAGCGATCCCGTCATAGGAAGGGGTATCGGTCGGGTTTTCCGCCCCTGAAAGCCCGGTTGCAATGTTGGAATCGGCCTGCAAGGGGGGATCAATCGGTCTGAATTTGAGTTTGGACATAAGTAGTTCTCCTTCTGTTGTCAGTTCTTGGCGCGCTTAGTCTCAAGCCAAGCGTCTATTTCGGATTTCCTGAAGCGATTTTGTGTTCCAAGCCCAAGTTTGTAAGGCTTAGGCATGTCGTCACTGCGCAATCGTTGATAGACAGTTGCCCTTGAGCAATGCAGATAAGCTGCAAGTTGCTTCAGATTCATAAGTTCATCGCTACTCTTTGTTATTTGACGCATTGTTTTGCCTATCTTTTGGTCGCATCATGCAAACGATTCGCTATTTTGACGGGCGTGTCAATAGTGTTTGTCGGCGATATCTGTGTATAAAATATCTACAACGCTTCGTTTTTGGAGATTTATACAACGTGATCACGTTGTAATAACGTGCATGACGTTCACAACATTACATGGTTACGTTGCGTGATTTGATCAACGTGACAAGGTTGTTTCGTAACCACAATGCGTTGTGAATATCGATAGATATGAACGTGAACATGTTGAAGTTGCTGGGCTGGGTGTGGACCCGCGAACCTAACCACGTCGTGTTATGTCGAGTGAAATGTGGTAACGTGCTCACGTTGTAGGGTGCGCATGTTCTGACAACGCTTGAACGTTGTGAGTTCGAATGGCGGAATTAATTTCCCGCGATACCGAAAAAGTGTGGACAAGATGGGGATTTGTCCACAAAATGCCAGAAAAATACCGACTATAAATATCTGTAAATTAAATAGATTTCGCTATAAGAGGATGAGTCCACCCCATCCGCCAGAAACGCTTACCAAGCATCAAGTATTCCTGACTCATCCGCCACGGCGCGAACTCCTGCCGCGGAAAAGGGATGGATGGCACCGAAGCGCCATCCATCCCATCGCCGCGACACGGATCGCGGCGATGGATCGATTGCTTTTCGCCATGGGGGCGTCGCCTATGCCTCGCGATACCAATCGTAGATCGAACCGATATTGGTATCCCAGGCGCTGAGATTGGTCCTGATGCCGTTCTTGATCGCCGAAACGCTCGGGCGGGCCACGATCGGGATCACGACGTTATCGTTGATAATCATATCATTGAGCTTGATGAAGAGCGCGATGCGCTTGATCGGATCGAGTTCGACCTCCGTCTGGCGATAGATCTTGTCGTATTCCTCATTGGTCCAGCGCGAGAAATTGGCGCGCTGCCATTTGTTGTCCTTCTGGGCGACTTCCCAGGAGACGAATTGCAGCAGCATCGGCGCAGGATCCGGCCGGGTCGACTGCCAGGCAAACATTTCGATATCGGCGTAGAATTTGGTGAAGGTATCGGGGTTGGCGACGTCCGAGGAGAAAAACACCGAAGCCACGACCGATTTCAACTCGAGATCGATGCCCGCCTTCTGGCAGGCCTGCTTGATGATCGCCTGTGCCTTCTGGCGTGGCGAGTTGATCGAGGTCTGGAAGACAAGTTTCAGTTTCTTACCATCTTTGGCCCGGATGCCGTCCGCGCCGGCTTTCCAGCCGCCCGCTTCCAGGGTCGCGATCGCCTTATCGATATCGAACTCCCACTTCGTGTTCGGGGAATTGAACCGTGCGGGCAGGTTGATGTAGTTGGCCGTGGTGAGCCCGGCGCGCCCGTAGATATGCTTCTGAATCGACCCGCGGTCGATCAGCAGGCCCAAAGCCTTGCGCACGGCCGCATCCGAAAGCAGCGGATGCTTGGTCTTGATGTTGGAACGCTCGCCATCGACCTCCACCGAAGGGTCGGTGCTGTTGAGCAGGATGTGTTCGACGTTGTTCGCGGGGTTGAAATCGACCCGCCCCTTGCCGCCCTGTTCGAGGCGCAGAAGGATCTCGTCCTCGACCTGCATGTTCCAGGCGAAGTCATATTCGCCGGTCTGGATGACCGCGCGGGCCGCCGAGACCGCATCGCCGCCGCCCTTCATCTCGACCGAATCGAAATGCGGCCGGTTGGGCATATGGTAATCGGGGTTGATCACGCCCTTGATCAGATCGCCCGGCTTGAACTCGGTGCATTTGTACGGCCCGGTGCCAACCGGCATGAGATTGGTCGGCGCCTCGCGCGACTTGCCGCCCATGTAATCGACAAACAAATGCTTCGGCAGGATCATGCCGCTGCCGCCGACGAAGGCCGTCGCCCAGAACACGGTCGGCTTGTCGAATTTCATCCGGATCGAAAACTCATCGATCTTTTCGACCGTGACGTCGCGGTAGATCGCAAGGTTGACGGTCGCCGCGGCAGGATCGCGATTCATCTCCCAGGTGAAGATGACGTCGTCGATCGTGAAGGGTTTGCCGTCGTGCCATTTGACGCCCTTCTTGATCTTCCAGATCACCCAGGTTCCATCGGCGGATAGCCCGCCGTTTTCCCGGGTCGGGATTTCGGAGGCCAGGATCGGCAGCAGATTGCCGTCCGAATCAAACCCCGCGAGCGGCTCGTAAAACAGGCGCGATCCGTCCGAATCCTTGGTGCCGCCGGCAAAATGCGGGTTGAGCAGGGTCGGCCCCTGCCACCACAGCAGCTTGAGCGGGCCGCCGCCGCCGCGCTTGGTCGGCTTGTATTCGAATTTCGTCTGCGCCTGCGCCACACCGGCGTGCAGGAGGATCTGTCCGGCCATCGGGGCGGTAAGGCCCACCGCCGCCATCGTCTGGATAAAGGAACGACGATCCAGTCGCCCCCCCTTCACCTGCGCAATCAGGTCCCGTAACTCGCGTTCTTGCATGGCTCTCTCCCGGTTTTCTGGCGCTTTTTCTTGAGAATGCGCTCTGCCAAAAAACTGAGCAGTTTCGCAGGCCAGCGTCAACCACTGCGCCCGGTCTGCACCGCCGGGTATTCAAACGGGGATGAGCGCATGGAACCTGAAAGGGTCGCCCGCAAGCCACCGGATGCCGGGATCAAACCCTCGGGGCCCTAGGCCAGCTTGTCGAGCGTGCGGCTGTAATCGAGCGTTGGCCTGCCCGCAGGGGGCGTGCTGCTGGCTTCAAGGGTTTCGATGATTTTGGCCGTATTGGCCTGATCGGTCTTGATACTCGTGGCAAATACCGCCATTCCCATCGCGTTCCCCGCCGCTGTCGTTGCATCCATGGACATGACAGAACCTCATATATCACCAACTTTTAGTTGCATTATCGGCTTAGTCCCTTGCCACACCGTTAAGCCGCGCCTGCCCCGGATGCGCAGGCGCAGTCCCCTTGCGGTGCTCGGCGCGTTCGGGGCTGAACCCTAGGCCAGCTTGTCGAGCAGCTTGCCAATCGCGCCCCGCGGCTTGCTCGGCGTCGGGGCGCCCTCGGGACGGGTTTCGGCGATGCGGGTCGCAGCGCGGTCATCGCGATCGTTATCGGCCTCACGCTCGACCGCATTGGCGGGGGCTGCCCTGGCGACAGGGGGTGGCGGCGGGATGAACGCAGGAATGCTGACGGCGGCGGAAATAGCCATGGAAATCTCCTTTTGTAGGATACGGTGACCTTGACGCGCCGCCGGATGCCCGCATCCTCGCTCGCCAACCATCGCCTGAGCACTGCACGCCTAAGTTGCAGTCAATGCAATCCATTCTCCCATCCTTGGTAAAGGAACCCTGTGGCCAAACACTCGACTTCTTTCATCTGTCAGGCCTGTGGCGCGGTTCATTCGCGCTGGCAGGGCCGCTGCGAGGCTTGCGGCGAATGGAACTCCATCGTCGAGGAAACCGGCGGCGGGGCGAATGCCGCGCCGGTGGCCTCGGGGGGCGCGCGCCTCAAGAAGGGCCGCGTTTTCGCGCTCGAAGGCCTTGCCGGCACGCCGATGGATGCGCCGCGCCTGCCCTCCGGCATCGCCGAACTCGACCGGGTGACCGGCGGCGGCTTCGTCAAGGGCTCGGTGATCCTGTTCGCGGGCGAGCCGGGCATCGGCAAATCGACGCTGCTCATTCAGGCAGCGGCGACCATCGCGCGCGCCGGCGCACGCTCGATCTATATTTCCGGCGAGGAAAGCGCCGGGCAGGTCCGGCTGCGCGCGCAGCGGCTCGGCCTTGGCGATGCGCCGGTGGAGCTGGCGGCGGAAACCCATGTCGAGGATATTCTGGCCACCCTCGCCGCCGGCCCCGCCCCGCGCCTCGTGATCATCGACAGTATCCAGACGATGTGGACCGATGCGGTCGAGGCCGCGCCGGGCACGGTGACGCAGGTGCGGGCGGCGGCGCAAGGCCTGATCCGCTTTGCCAAGGCCTCCGGCGCGGCGATCATCCTCGTCGGGCACGTGACCAAGGACGGGCAGATCGCCGGGCCGCGCGTGGTCGAGCACATGGTCGACGCGGTGATGAGCTTCGAGGGCGATTCCTCGCATCATTTCCGGATCTTGCGGGCGGTAAAGAACCGCTTCGGCGCCACCGACGAGATCGGGGTGTTTGAAATGGGCGGGTTGGGGCTGGCCGAGGTGCCGAACCCCTCCGCGCTGTTTCTCGGTTCGCGCGACGCCAGTGTTTCCGGCACGGCGGTTTTCGCCGGGATGGAAGGCACCCGGCCGATGCTGGTCGAGATCCAAGCGCTGGTGACCCCGACCGCGCTCGGCACCCCGCGCCGCGCGGTGGTCGGCTGGGATACCAATCGCCTCGCCATGGTGCTGGCGGTGCTCGAAGCCCGCGGTGGCGTCCGGCTTGGCCAGCATGACGTCTATATGAACGTCGCCGGGGGGTTTCGCATTCTCGAACCAGCGGCGGATCTCGCCGTGGCGGCGGCGCTCGTCTCCTCGCTGGCCGATATTCCGATCTCGCAGCACGCGGTACTGTTTGGCGAAATCAGCCTCTCCGGGCTGATCCGCCCGGTGCCGCAGGCCGCGCCGCGCCTGAAGGAAGCGGCCAAGCTCGGGTTTTCGGAAGCGGTTCTGCCGGAAGGTTCGGCCGAGGCGGCAAAACAGAGCGGGCTGAAGACCCGCTCGATCCAGCGCATCGCCGATCTCGTCGCCGAAATTGCCGGCGGCGCCCCCGCGAAGCGATCGCCGGCCCCGGCGGGCGGGCCGGCACCGCGCGGACGGCACGAAGCTGCCGGATGATTTTACCGCCCGTGATAAGGAAGGTTCCATGGACAACGGTTCCATGAACAACGAAGGTGCCACGGGCAAAGGATTTATGGGCAAGGGAGGCGCTGCCGAAGGTGTTGTTTCGCACAGACAACGCGAAAATCGGCAGCCAGGCTTGCGATGAAGGGTGACGCCGGGCCGCGAAGCCTTTATACCCCGCCCTTGAGCCCCCGCCTGCCCGCGGCCGGGCCGTGATGTTTTGCCGCGTTGTGTGAGGAATGCATGCCCGTCACAATCCTTGATCTTGTCGTTATCGGCGTCGTGCTGATTTCCGGACTGCTGGCGATGGTGCGCGGGTTTACGCGCGAGGTTCTGGCGATCGGTTCCTGGGGTGCCGCAGCGGTCGTGGCCTATTTCGCCTGGCCGAAAGCCGCGCCGCTGGTGATGCAGTACATCACCAAATCGCCGCCGGCGCTGGTCAACGGCATCGCGATTGGCGGGGTGTTCCTCGCCACGCTGTTCGTGGCCTATATCATCACGTCGAAACTCTCGGATTTCATCCTCGACAGCCGCGTCGGCGCGCTCGATCGTACCCTTGGCTTCATCTTCGGCGCCGCCCGCGGGTTTCTGCTGGCGGTGGTCGGGTTTGGCTTCTTCAGCTGGCTCGTCACCGAAAAGCAGCAGCCGACCTGGGTCGCGGACGCGAAGTTCCGCCCGATTCTGGTCTCGAGTTTCGACAAGCTGAAGAATATGCTGCCGGAAAATCTTGACGAATCGATCACCGCGCCGATGAAAAAGACGATTGACGACATCAAGGCGGGCACGCCCGGCACAACGGCACCGTAAGTCACGGCCCGGCGGGCATTGCCACGCAGCACTGGTTGCTGGCTCTTGCCCCGGACGACACGACCAGACGACCCGCTCAGGCACGACACAGACCCGCTCAGGAAAGAGGCCCTCGATCATGGCGAATGACTTGATCACGGCAGATGATTCAACCGCCGATACCGCCGGTGAATGGCGCGACGAGGATCATCTGCGCGAGGAATGCGGCGTTTTCGGCATCTTCGGCCACCCGGATGCCGCGGCCATCACCACGCTGGGATTGCACGCGCTTCAGCATCGCGGGCAGGAATCGGCGGGGATCGTCACCTTCGACGGCGCGCGCTTCCATTCCGAGCGCCGGCTGGGTCTGATCGGCGACAATTTCTCCAAGAAGAGCGTGATCGACCAGCTGCCCGGCGCGATGGCCATCGGCCATACCCGCTATTCCACCACCGGCGAGACCATCCTGCGCAATGTGCAGCCGCTGTTCGCCGAACTCGCAGGCGGCGGCTTCGCGGTGTGCCACAACGGCAACCTGACCAACGGCCTGACCATTCGTCGCCAGCTGATCGCCGAGGGCGCGATCTATCAGTCGACCTCGGATACCGAGGTGATCCTGCATCTGGTGGCGCGCTCGAAACGCAACCGCTTCATCGACCGTTTCATCGACGCCCTCAGCCAGATCGAGGGCGGTTACGCCTTCGTCGGCATGACCAACAAGAAGCTGGTCGGCGCGCGCGATGGCCTCGGAATTCGCCCGCTGGTGCTCGGGCGGCTCGATGGTCACCCGATCTTCGCCTCCGAGACCTGCGCGCTCGACATCATCGGCGCGAAGTTCGAGCGGGAGGTCGAGCCGGGCGAGGTCATTGTGGTCCACGAGACCGGCGAGATGGAAAGCCTGCGGCCGTTCCCGATCCGCAAGGCGCGGCCCTGCATTTTTGAATACGTCTATTTCGCCCGGCCGGATTCGGTCGCCGGCGGGCGCAATGTCTACGAAGTGCGCAAGAGTATCGGCGCGATTCTCGCGCAGGAGGCCCCGGTTCTGGCCGATGTCGTGGTGCCGGTGCCCGATTCCGGGGTTCCGGCGGCGATCGGTTTCGCGCAGGCGGCAGGCCTGCCGTATGAACTCGGCATCATCCGCAACCACTACGTCGGTCGAACCTTCATCCAGCCGACGCAATCGATCCGCGAACTCGGCGTGCGGCTCAAGCATTCCGCCAATCGCGCGGTGGTCAAGGACAAGCGCATCGTGCTGGTGGATGATTCCATCGTGCGCGGCACCACCTCGCGCAAAATCGTCAAGATGATGCGCGAAGCCGGGGCCACCGAGGTGCATTTCCGCATCGCCTGCCCGCCGATCAAGTACCCTGACTATTACGGCATCGACATGCCCGAGCAGGACAAGCTGCTCGCCGCGAAAATGAGCCTTGATGAAATGCGCGACTATCTCGGTGTCGAGAGCCTCGCCTTCATCTCGATCGACGGGCTCTATCGCGCGCTCGGCGAACCGGGCCGCAACAACGCCGCGCCGCAGTTCACCGATCACTATTTCACCGGCGACTACCCGACGCCGATCGCCGATCTCGTGAGTGAAAGCACCAAGCAGCTCTCGCTGCTGGCGGAAGCGAGCTAGGGCGTTTCGCGGGTCGCGCTCCTTTCGTCATTGCGTGGAGCGCCAGCGACGAAGCCATCCAGTTCCTTGAACCGTTCTGGATTGCCGCGTCGGCCTGAGGGCCTCCTCGCAATGACGCTGAATGGACGACGGATACCATCATGACCGATCAGGTTCTCAAGGGGCGTCTCGCGCTCGTCACCGGCGCGTCGCGCGGCATCGGGCGCGCTACCGCCCTCGCCTTCGCCGCCGCCGGCGCGCATGTGATCGCGCTCGCCAGAACCGTCGGCGGGCTGGAGGAGCTCGACGACGAGATCAAGGCGCTCGGTGGTTCCGCGACGCTGGTGCCGCTCGATCTCACCGATTTCGAGGCGCTCGACCGGCTCGGGCTTTCGATCCACGAGCGCTGGGGCAAGCTCGATATTCTCGTCGGCAACGGCGCCATGCTCGGCACCATCGGGCCGCTCAACCATGTCGAGCCGAAGGTGTTCGAGCGGGTGATGGCCGTCAACGTGACCGCGAACTACCGGCTGATCCGCTCGATGGACCCCTTGCTGCGGGCCTCCGATGCCGGCCGGGCGATGTTCATGTCCTCCAGCGCCGGTTCGAACGCCTATGCCTATTGGGGGCTCTACGGTGCCAGCAAGGCCGCGCTCGACATGCTGTGCCGCGACTGGGCCGAAGAGATCAAAAACATCACCAAGATCAAGGTGATGCTGATCAATCCGGGTCGCACCCGCACGCGCATGCGCGCCGAGGCGGCGCCCGGAGAGGACCCGATGATGCTGCCGGCACCGGAGGAAATCACGCCGTATCTCGTGCGCATGGCCGCGCCGGATTGGCAGGAAACCGGCAGGATTTTCGATTTCCCGACCCGAAAAGTCCTGAGTTTTCGCGCGCCGGCCTGATATTTTACGAGCGACCTCATCCCGATTTGATGCCCACACTTCGATGCGCACATCCGGACGGGAATTAAATTCTTCTCGTCACTCGCCAACGCGCATTCTTTCGCCTAGCCTTGAAACGCTGAGACAACCTGGTGCGGGGGCGACGGATGAGAAGAATTCTTGGGGTAAAACAGCTCCTCGCGGGGATGCTGATCGCGCTGTTCTGCGCACAGAGCATGGCGTTTGCTGAAACCATGACCTGGCGGCTGCGCGCCTTCGACAAATACGCCGTCGATGTCTCGTTCTATTCGCAGAGCCGCAAGGCGGTCTGGCCCGGCGATGGCAAGGTCTGGACGATCAAGGACTACAAGGTCCATGAGCTCAAGCTCAACTGCATTGCCGGCGAGAAAATCTGCTACGGCGCCTGGGTGCGCGGCTCGTCGCGCGAATACTGGGGTGTCGGCAACGGCGGCAAGGCCGGCTGCAAAGGCTGCTGCTACACCTGCGCCAGCGGCTTTGTGACGCCGATCATCAATATGAACGAATAGATCAGGGGCGCTTCAGCGCCCCTTTTTTTATTCGGAAGCCGGCAAAAGCGCCGCTCCTTCTTGGGCGCCGCTATTTCTTGTCGTAGGGGTTGTCGTTCGAGCGCGCGATCAGGCGGATCGGCACGCCCGGCAGATCGAAGGTCTCGCGGATTGAGTTCACGAGATAGCGCTTGTAGCTTTCGGGCAGCGCGTCGAGCTGGTTGCCGAACAGCGCGAATTGCGGCGGGCGGGCCTTGATCTGCGTCATGTAGCGGATCTTGATCCGGCGCCCGGAAACGGCCGGCGGCGGATGGTTCTGCAGCACGCCGGAAAGCCAGCGGTTGATCTTCGAGGTCGAGACGCGGCGGTTCCACACCGAATGCGTCTGCATGATGCCTTCCATCAACCGGTCGATGCCCTGGCCGGAAAGCCCGGAGAGTGGCACGATCGGGCAGCCGCGAACCTGCGGCAGCAAGCGCGTCGCCTCGATCTTGAGTTCGGAGAGCGTCGCGCCGCGATGCTCGATCAGGTCCCATTTGTTGAGACCGAT
>CAZNAT010000055.1:0-8240 GCA_964571245.1 uncultured Methylobacterium sp. | reverse complement strand
GGCCTCCACGGTGACCACCTCGCCCTGCTCCCCGACCAGCACCGCCCGGCCCTCGCGCTCGCAGAGGTCGATGATCGTCAGATCCTGCTTTTCAAACGGAATCGTCGCATCGAGCAGGATCACCACGACTTCGGCGAATTTGACCGCGCGAATGGCATCGGCTGCGGCGAGTTTCTCGACCTTGTCCTCGATGCGCGCGCGTTTTCTCAGGCCGGCAGTGTCGAACACTTTCACCTTGCGGCCGCGCCATTCCCAATCGAGCCCGATCGAATCGCGGGTGATGCCGGCCTCCGGGCCGGTCAGCAGCCGCTCCTCGTTGAGCATGGCGTTGATCAGCGTCGATTTTCCGGCATTTGGCCGCCCGACGATGGCGATGCGGATCGGCTTCGTGGGATCGTCCTCGGTGCCTTCCTCGTCTTCACCAAGCGGCGGCAGGCCGGCACTGGCGCGTTCCTCGGCCTTTTCTTCCGCCTGAACCTCGGCGGCAAGATCGACCATCGGCCGGAGTGCGTCGTAGAGTTCACCCATGCCGTCGCCATGTTCGGCGGAGATCGCGACCGGCTCGCCGAACCCGAGTTCGTATGCATCGATGATGCCAGCGGAGGCGGCCTTGCCCTCAGCCTTATTGGCGCCAATGATCACCGGCGTATTCGAGCGGCGGACGATTTCGGCAAAAAATCGGTCATCCGGGGTCACGCCGACGCGAGCGTCGATCATGAACAACACGCAATCCGCATCCGCCACCGCGGTTTCGGTCTGCTCGCGCATGCGCGCGGTCAGCGAGCCTTCGGCGGCGTCTTCGAGGCCGGCGGTATCGATGACCTTGAACGTGAGATCGGCGAGCTTGGCATCGCCCTCGCGCCGGTCGCGGGTCACGCCCGGCTGGTCATCCACCAGCGCGAGCTTCTTGCCCACGAGGCGGTTGAACAGGGTTGATTTGCCGACATTGGGACGGCCAACCAGGGCGAGCGTGAAGGGCATGGGGGTTTGTCGATCAGGGTTTTGCGCCAACAGCGCCCGAACGGACGACTGCCAGCAGGATTTCCGCGCGCTGGCGCAGATTGGCCGGCGCCTCGGTATCGAGGATGATCGCCTGGAGCGCGTCGAGCGCCTTGTCGAATTTTCCGGTGCGGTAGGCGCTGAGCGCGATCCCCTCGCGGGCGCTGTGCCGGAGAAACTCGCCGGGCGCCGAAAGCGGCAGCAGGCGCTTCTCGACATCCTCGAACGCGGCATGATCGATCAGGGCGAGGCCAGCCCGCAGCCGCGCGATCTGCCGCCATTCCGCAGGGAGCGAAGCATCCGCCGCCAGCGCATCGAACGCCGAAACCGCATTGGCATGGCCGGCGGCGTCCTTGGCGGTGCGGGCCAGTTCGCTGGCGAGGCGGAAGCGCGCCAGTGCGGGGTAGGTGCCGGATTTCTTCTCGGCCAGCGCCGAAAGCGCGGCCAGGGCATCGGGCTTGCTGCCGGCAGCGTCGGTCACGGCGGCTTCGAAGCTCGCGCCAAGGGCTGCGCGCTCGCGGAACATGTAATCGTCGTAAAACCGCCAGCCGGCCACCGCGATCACGATCGCCAGCGCGCCGCCGACGAGCTTCGAGCCGTGCCTGTTCCAGAATTCGGTCGCTTTGTCGCGGCGGACTTCTTCGTCCACCTCGCGGAAAATATCGGACATCGTGGCCCCTTCAGGCGAAAACACCGGCAAATGATCAAACTGCCGTTTAGCGGCTATGCGGCTTTTCCGCTACCCCTAAAGCACGGGAACCCCGATCAGATAGCGGTGCAGCCCCATGATGAAGAGCGCGGTCGCCGCCGTGCCGACCCCGAGCGCGATGAAATCGTTGCGGCGCGAACCGGCGATGGTTTCCGCACCCGGTACCAGCTCCTGCCCGGCGGCGCGCTTGAGCGCGATCCGGGCGTAAACCGCCCAGGCGAGGAGCGAGCCGAACAACACGATCGATCCGAGATCGCCATTGGCGAGGAGATGCGCCGTGGCCCAAATCTTCACCGCCAGCAGCATCGGGTGCTTGGCGCGGGCCTTGATCGCGCCCGGCAGATAGGTTGCCGCCAGCAGCACCATCGCGGGCCAGACCAGCAGGATGGCAAGATGGCTCAGCCCGCGCGGCGGCTCCCAGACCGGGATATACCCCGCCGCGCGATAGACCTTGTAGCCATGCGCGATCAGCCCCAGGCCCATCAGCGCCACCAGCGAATAGAGCGAACGGTACATGTTGATGCCGAAATGCGCCACCAGCCGTTCGCGCATGCCGGCCATCCGTGTCACGATATGCATGCCGATGAACACGACCAGGCCGAGAACGAGGGGCAGAAGCGTTGTCATGGGAACCTGCTGGTTTGGACACAAGGAATGGCGTGGCGCGGGGCCAGAACAGGTTCTGGCGCGCGGATTGCGATAAACAAGGGCATGACGCCCGTTCGATCCGTTTTGAAGCGTAGTCTACCCGTCTTCGCAAGGCTTTGTCGCGCGGTGGCGGGGGTTTTCGCGTTTTGCTGCCTCGCTGTGGCACAGAACGCTCAGACCGGGACCGCGTTTGTCGCAACCCCCGTCGGCGCCCCGATCGTCGTGTTCGACCCCCGCCGTGACGCCTGCGACGGGCATGACGTGCCGGACGTACCGCTCCGGGCCTATCGTGACGATCGCGGGCTGATCCGCGCTTTTGCGCTCCATTTCGAGAACCGCCGGCTGAGCGGGCCATCGCTGCTGGCGCTGAAGCCGGAATGCAGGGTCGTGTTTCGCGGCTCGGGCAATCCCGATCCTGAAAAATTCGACGACCGCAGCTGGATTGCCGCCACCTGGACACCCGATGGCAAGACCATTCACGCGTTGGTGCATCACGAATTTCAGGCCAATGAACACCCGGGTCGCTGCGCGTTTTCGCAGTATATCCAATGCTGGTGGAACGCCATCCTCGGCGTCCGCTCGGGGGATGGCGGGCAGAGTTTCGTCAAGCTCCCCTCACCTGTCGTTGCCGCCACGCCTTTCGGTTCGGAGCACGATCAGGGCCGCCATCGCGGGTTCTTCAACCCCTCGAACATCGTCGCCCGGGACGGTGCGTTCTACACCCTGATCGGCACGACCGGCTGGAATGCCGGCCAAGGTCCATCCCGTTCTGGCCCATCCCGCTCTGGCCCATCCCGTCTTGGCGACCAGCCGGGCAGCGTCTGCCTGTTCCGCTCGACGGACCTGGCGCGCGGCGATTGGCGCGGCTTCGATGGCAAAGACTATTCCGCCCGCTTTCCAAACCCCTATGGCGGAAACCTTCCCGAGGCCCAGACCTGCCAGGGCATCGCGCCTTTCCCGGCGCCGGTCGGCGGCATCGTCCGCCATCGCCCGAGCGGGATGTATCTTGCGGTGTATCAGGCGGCGGCGGGATCGGCGGACGGGCGGGGCGGCAGGCTGAGCGAATCGGGGTTCTATCTTTCATCGTCGAAGAACCTGCTGACCTGGCGTGCGCCGACGCTCATCTTCGCGACCAAGAGCTTCTATGACAGCGCCTGCGGGGCCGATGTCGTCCGCAACTACCCCGTTCTGATCGATGACCGGGCCGAAACCCGCAATTTCGAGGATATCGGCGACGAAGCCATGCTGTTTTTCTCGCAAACCCGGGTGGAAGGCTGCACGCCGACCTCCGATCGCCAGTTGATCGCGCGAAAGGTACGGATTTCCACCTTTATCGGCGAATGAGCCCCTTCCCTTTGCCCGGACAAGCGTGTTAAGCGCCCTCGTCAACGGAATTTCATACCGCGCCGAACCCCCGCCATCGTTTCAGCCTTGTTACGGCCACGAACGAAGGGTTTCACGCATCCATACGAACCTTTGGAGTCGTTGACATGTCCCGCTCGTTCTCCCGCCCGATTCCCGAAGCGCTCACCTTCGATGACGTACTGATGCGCCCCGGCCATTCGGAGGTTCTGCCCTCCGAAACCGAGCTGCGCTCCCGAATCACCAAATCCATCACCGTCAATCTGCCGATCATCTCGGCGGCGATGGACACCGTCACCGAAGCCAAGCTCGCCATCGCCATGGCGCAGGCCGGCGGCATGGGTGTCATCCACCGCAACCTGACCCCGGAACAGCAGGCGGACGAGGTCCGTCAGGTCAAGCGCTTCGAGAGCGGCATCGTCATGAACCCCTGGACGGTGGGGCCGGATGCCACGCTTGGCGAAGCCCTCGCGATCATGAGCGCCAAGGGCATCAACGGATTGCCCGTGGTCGTCAACGGCACCTCGAGCCGGGGCAAGCTCGTCGGCATTCTCACGCATCGTGACGTGCGCTTTGCCGAGAACATGGACCAGCCGGTGCGCGAATTGATGACCGGCCATGAAAACCTCGTCACCGTCCGCGAGAACGTCACGCAGCAGGAAGCGCGGCAGTTGTTCCATCGCCACCGCATCGAGAAGCTGCTGGTGGTCGATGGCGACTACCATTGCGTCGGCCTGCTGACGGTCAAGGATATCGACAAGGCCAAGCTCAACCCCAATGCCTGCAAGGACGAGCAGGGCCGGCTGCGCGTCGCCGCCGCCACCTCGACCGGCGACGATGGTTTTCGCCGTGCCGAACTCCTCATCGATGCCGGCGTTGACCTCGTCGTGGTCGATACCGCGCATGGTCACAGCCAAAAGGTGCTCGACGTCGTCACGCGCATCAAGAAACTCTCGAATTCGGTGCAGATCCTGGCGGGTAACGTCGCCACCGCCGCCGGCACCCGCGCGCTGATCGACGCCGGTGCGGATGCCATCAAGGTCGGGATCGGCCCGGGCACGATCTGTACGACGCGGATCGTCGCCGGGGTCGGCGTGCCGCAGCTCACCGCGATCATGGAAGCCGCCGAGGAAGCCTACAAGGGCGGCATGCCGATCATCGCCGATGGCGGCATCAAGTTCTCCGGCGATCTCGCCAAGGCGCTCGCCGGCGGCGCCTCCTGCGCCATGATCGGCTCGCTGCTTGCCGGCACCGACGAGAGCCCGGGCGAGGTGTTTCTCTATCAGGGCCGCTCCTACAAGGCCTATCGCGGCATGGGCTCGCTCGGCGCGATGGCGCGCGGCTCGGCCGACCGCTATTTTCAGGCCGATATCAAGGATTCCATGAAGCTGGTGCCGGAGGGCATCGAGGGCCAGGTGCCCTACAAGGGGCCGGTCGCCAATGTCATCCACCAGCTCGCGGGCGGTTTGAAAGCCGCGATGGGCTATGTCGGCGCGAAAACGATCCCCGAGCTGCAGGAAAAGGCCGAGTTCATCCGCATCACCAACGCCGGCCTCAACGAAAGCCATTCGCACGGCGTAACCATCACGCGCGAAAGCCCGAATTACCCGACACGGACGTGATTCACGAGGGCTCGCATCGGTCGGTCTTCCTATGCGTCGGCGCACAGCACCCATCGCCGGGCCCCCTTATCGAGGTTTTTCGCTGATTGATGAGAGAGCCCCGGATGCTGCGCGACTTTGTTAGCCTGAAGGGACCGCTGGACCGCAAGGGCCTCTACCTGGGGCTTGGCGGCACCATCGTCCTGGCTTTGACCTGCCTTGCGGTTTTTTTCGCCGTTGCTCACCTGCTCGATTCCATGGCTATGGTGGTGTTCAGCGTCATCACGGCGGGCACGGGGTTCACGATTCTCTGCCTGATTCTCGTTTCCCGCCGCCTGAGAACTCTGGGCTACCCCGCGGTCGCAGGAACTGCCCTATGGGCGGTCGCGTTCTTCATCGGGTATAATTTGATGGACATGCGGTCGCTTCTGCCGAAGCTCGTTTCGCTGCCGTTTCTCGTGCTTGCGGCAGCGCCATTTCTTCTGACGGCCCGCTGGCCACAAAAAAAATCCCCCGACGAACCGAGGGAGTAATGGTGCAGGCGGCGATCTTGCTGCTGCTCAGCAGCGCTTGCCGCATTCGAGCTGGGTCTTGGCGTCGAGCTTGCGGCCCGGAGCCGGGCTGTACTGCGGCTCGGGTGCCGTGGCGCAGGCAGCGATGCTGGCGAGAACGGCCGCGGCGAGGACGCCACGAAGGATCCTGGACATGAAAAACTCCTGAAGTGGCGGGCTGGGCGAAAAGTAGCGGGCTGGGCGAAGGCGTTCCGCCTCGCGCGAAATTATGGCAGAACGATGATCGCAAAGTCCAATACCGGCTCATCCGAAACCTATTCGCCACCCCCGGCGCTGGTGCCGGGATCATAGCGCCCCGCGGCATCGTGGCCCGGCTTGACGGAGGCACAGGCGGCCATCGAACAAAGCACGACGAGCGCAAGCATTCTCAAGACAACTTTGGACATTCTCGCCTCCAAAACACAGCATGGTTTCAGATGGATGGCGGGCCCGCGCGGGCAGCGCCACGGCTTGGGAACCTGAATGATCGCATCATCCGGGAAACTGAGCAACACCGGTTTGCGCGGAGTTTTCGGGCTCCCCCTGCCTATTCGCTTGACATTTTTGTGCCGGGCGGACAGTCGAAACCATGACCCCCGCAGCACGCCTGAGCGCCGCCATCGGCCTCCTCGACGATATCCTCCGCCACAAGCGACCGATTTCGAATGCCCTCAAGGATTGGGGCAATGCCAACCGCTATGCCGGTTCCGGCGATCGAAACGCCGTCGGCAATCTCGTGCACGATTCGTTGCGGGTGAAAGCTTCCGCGGGCTGGATCATGGGGCTGCGACCCACCGGAGATCCCGGTGCTGGCGATAGCCCTCCGGGCGAGGACCAGCCGGCCGGCGAGGAAGCGCGCGCGATCCTGCTGGGCATGCTGCGCACCCTGCGCGGCGCCAGCCTTGAAGCGATCGAGGCGCTGTGCTCGGGCGAGCGCTTCGCCCCGGCGCCGCTCAGCGACGCCGAACGCGCCGCTCTGGCCATGCCCGATCTGACGCAGGCACCGCCGGATCTGCTCGGCGATTACCCCGCCTGGCTTGAGACAAGCTTGAGGGCCGCGCTTGGTGACAGCCGGGTCACCGAGATCCGGGCGATGGCCGCGCGCGCGCCGGTGGATCTCCGGGTCAATCCGCTGAAAATCCTGCGGCTGAAGGCGCTCGAAGCCATCGGCCATCTCAACCCCGAACCGACGCCCATTTCGCCACTCGGGCTGCGGCTCCATCCCAACGCGGATGGCCGCGTGCCGCACGTGCAATCCGAACCCGCGTTCCTCAAGGGGGCGATCGAGGTGCAGGACGAGGGCAGCCAGCTCGTGAGCCTGCTCGCCGGGGCCGAACCCGGCATGCAGGTGCTCGATCTCTGCGCCGGTGGCGGCGGCAAGACGCTCGCCATGGCCGCCGAAATGAACAACAAGGGGCAGATCTTCGCGACCGACAGCGATCAGCGTCGCCTCGCGCCGATCCATGACCGCCTCGCCCGGGCTGGGGTGCGGAATGTGCAGGTGCGGACGCCCAAGCCCGCATTCTCAAGCAAAGTGGACGCCGGCAAAGTGGACGCCGGCTTGCGTGAAGAGAATGCGGCACAACGAAAATCCGCGGCGATGCCGCTCGATGACCTCACCGGCAAGATGGACCTCGTGCTGGTCGATGCGCCCTGCACCGGCTCGGGCACCTGGCGTCGCCACCCGGACGCGAAATGGCGCATGCGCCCGACCAGCCTCGAACTGCGGGCGGGCGAGCAGCGCGAGGTGCTGGAGCACGCCGCCGGCTTCGTCAAGCCCGGCGGGCGGCTCGTGTACATCACCTGTTCGCTGCTCGACGAGGAAAACGGCGCGCAGGTCGCCGCTTTCCTTGAACGACACCCGGATTTCACGGTGATCGACCCCGCCGCAAACGCTGCCGCGCGCGGCCTTGAAATGCTGGCGCAGCACAAGGATTGCCGTGGACTCGGCCTGCTGCTCACCCCGCATCGCACCAATACCGACGGTTTTTTCATCGCCGTTCTCGGCAGAAATCCCGCCTGACGCTCCACTCCTGAGGTTTTCGGCCCATGCTTCACTCCAGCGTTCTCATCATCGATTTCGGTAGCCAGGTCACCCAGCTGATCGCGCGGCGGGTGCGCGAAACCGGCGTCTACTGCGAAATCCACCCCTATCAGAACGCCGAAGCGGCCTTCGCCCGGCTCAATCCCAAGGCGATCATCCTCTCCGGCGGACCGGATTCGGTGACGCGGGATGGTTCACCCCGCGCGCCCAAGGCGGTTTTCGACAGCGGGTTGCCGATCCTGGCGATCTGCTACGGCCAGCAGACCACCGCGGTGCAGCTTGGCGGCGGCGTCGAAGGCGGGCATGCGGCGGAATTCGGCCGCGCC
>CAZNAT010000054.1:0-23124 GCA_964571245.1 uncultured Methylobacterium sp. | reverse complement strand
GGGCCGGATTGGTCCGAGGGCCGGCTGGTGGCGGCGTCGCAGGATGGCGAGTTCCTGCGGGCGGCGGCGAACCCGCGCGGCATGCAGGGCTATGCCGCAGGCCGGTGACGGCTTGCGAGATGAGGGACGCGGAATGATCGGAGGCGGGTTATGACATGGTCGATCGTCGCCCGGGATCCGGCCACCGGCCAGATCGGCATCGCGGTTGCAACCTGTGCCTTCGCTGTTGGTGCGCGCGTGCCTTCCATTGCCACGGGCGTGGGGGCTGTCGCCAGCCAGGCGTTCACCAGCCCCTATTACGGCCCGCGCGGGCTCGAATTGCTGCGGGCGGGGAAGAGCGCGGAGGAGGTCGTCCGCATCCTCACGACCGAGGATGAAGGTCGCGGCCAGCGCCAGCTGCATGTGATGGATGGGGCGCACAGGCTGGCGGCCTATACCGGTGCGGAATGCGTGCCGTGGTGCGGGCATCTCCTGCGCGAGACCTTCTCGGTGGCGGGCAACATGCTCGCCGGCCCCGAGGTGATCGAGGAAACGGCGCGGGTATTTTCCGAGCGTGGCGATCTTCCCTTCGCCCGGCGCTTGCTGGCGGCGATGCAGGCGGGCGAGGCCACGGGCGGCGACAAGCGCGGCAAGCAATCGGCGGCGCTGCTGATCCATGACGACGAGACCTATTCGCTGCTCGATATCCGCGTCGATGACCACCCGGACCCGCTGACAGAACTTTGCCGGCTCGAGCGGGTCGCCGGCGAGCGCTATCTGCACTACCGCAAGTTCATGCCCAGCCGCGCCAACCCGTTCGGGGTCACCGACAGGGCGGAGATCGAGCGCGGCATCGCAAGGTCCATTGCCGATGCAAAAGCCGCAGAGGGGGGCGCGTGAACGAAGCCCTGCTTGAGATCGAAGGTCTCAGCGTCCGCTTCCCGCTTTCGGGCGGCGGCGAGGTTCTGGCGGTGGACGAGGTGACCTTTGATGTCAGGCCGGGCCGGACGCTGGGGATCGTCGGCGAATCCGGTTGCGGCAAGAGCGTGACGTCGCTCGCGATCATGCGGCTTATCCCCGAGGGGGTCGGCCAGATCACCGGCAAGGTCCGGTTTGACGGGCAGGACCTCGTCGCGATGCCCGATCGGGCGATGCGCGATCTTCGCGGCAACCGCATCGCCATGATCTTTCAGGAGCCGATGACCTCGCTCAATCCCTCGCACCGCATTGGCGACCAGATTGCCGAAGCGGTGATGCGGCATCGGGATGTCCCCTATCCCGAGGCGATGGCGCGGGCGGTGGCGATGCTCAAGCGCGTTCGGATTCCCGAGCCCGAAGCCCGGGCGCTGGATTACCCGCACAAACTTTCGGGGGGCATGCGCCAGCGCGCGATGATCGCGATGGCGCTCGCCTGTGATCCCAAGCTGATCATCGCGGACGAGCCGACGACGGCGCTCGACGTCACCATTCAGGCGCAGATTCTCGACCTGCTGCGCGATCTCCGGGAAGAAACCGGCGCGGCGGTGCTGCTCATCACCCATGATCTCGGGGTGGTGGCGGAGGTCGCGGATGATGTGCTGGTGATGTATGCCGGCCAGGTGGTGGAGCGCGCGCCGGTCGCGGAGCTGTTCAGCATGCCGCAGCACCCCTATACCGTCGGGCTGATGGGTGCGATCCCCCGCCTCGACCATCGCAAGGACAAGCTGGCGGCCATCCGCGGCAGCGTGCCGAATATGGCGTCACCGCCCAACGGCTGCCGCTTTGCGCCGCGCTGCCCTTTTGCCGATGACGTCTGCCGCGCCACGGCCCCGCCGCTGGTCGAGGTCGCGCCGGGGCGCTTTAGCCGCTGCCTCAAGGCGCCGCTCGAAAGTCTCGTGGCATGAAAGGGGGCGAGATGAGCGCGGCAAAACCGCTTGATCCGGCCAGCCCCCTGCTTGAAGCGCGCGGGCTTTCCAAGCATTTCGTCGCGCGGCGGTCGATTTTTGGAACGCCGCAGGCGTTTGTGCGCGCCGTCGATGGCGCCGATATCGAGCTTGCGGCTGGCGAGACGCTGGCGCTGGTCGGCGAATCCGGCTGCGGCAAATCCACCCTCGGGCGGCTGCTCCTCCGCCTGATCGAGCCCAGCAGCGGCACGGTGCTGTTTCGAGGCCAGGAACTCACAGCCCTGCCGGAACGGGAGATGCGCGCGGTGCGGCGCTACGCCCAGCTGATTTTCCAGGATCCGTTTGCCTCGCTCAATCCTCGCATGAATGTCGGGGAAACCCTTGCCGAGCCGCTGGTGCTGCACAATCTCGTGCCACCGGAAAAGCGGGCCGCGCGCGTGGCGGAACTGCTCGAAACCGTCGGGCTCAGGCCCGAGCATGCCTTGCGCTATCCGCATGAGTTCTCGGGCGGACAGCGCCAGCGCATCGTCATCGCCCGGGCGCTGGCCGGCGAGCCGAAGCTGATCGTATGCGATGAGCCGGTATCCGCGCTGGATGTGTCGATCCGTGCCCAGATCCTCAACCTGCTGCGCGACCTTCAACGCCAACTCGGGCTGGCGCTGGTTTTCATCAGCCATGACCTCGCGGTCGTCAAACATATCGCCGACCGCATCGCGGTGATGTATCTCGGACGGATCGTCGAAACCGGGCCCGCCGACCAGATTTTCGCCAACCCGCGCCACCCCTATACGCGCGCGCTGCTGACCGCGATCCCGGTGGCCTCGCCGGTTCGCCGGCGCAAGCGCGCCCTGCTTGAGGGCGATGTGCCAAGCCCGATCGATCCGCCGCCCGGCTGCCATCTTCATCGGCGGTGCCTGCACGCGTTGCCCAGATGCGGGGTCGATATCCCCGCGATGGTTGCGGTTGAGCCGGGCTTGGCCCACCATGTCGCCTGCCATGCGGCGGAGACGCTCGCGCCGGCCACCGACCTCATCACGCCCGAGGGCGAAACCGGCGCCGCCTTGCAGCGTTTGATCGCGGCGTTTGACCCTGCCCCGGACGCCGCTTGCGTGCCTGAAGACTGAAACCCCGAGGAGAAAAACCATGCCGAGGAGGAAGACCATGACCAGTCCACATGCCCTTGCCCGCCGTCTGCGCTGGCCACTCGCTGCCGTGTTTGCCCTTCCGCTGCTGGCGGGTGCCGCCTTCGCCCAATCGTCGATCCGGATCGGGCTGGCGGAAGACCCCGATGTGCTCGACCCCACGCTGGCGCGGACCTATGTCGGGCGGATCGTGTTCGCGTCGATCTGCGACAAGCTGTTCGATATCGATGCCAAGCTCAACGTCATCCCGCAGCTCGCGCTCAGCCACGAGACCGCCGATGACGGCAAGTCGATGACGATCAAGCTCCGACCGGGTGTCAAATTTCACGACGGTGAACCCCTGGATGCAGAGGCGGCAAAATACTCGATCGAGCGCCATATGACGATGTCCGGCTCGTTCCGCCGCTCGGAGTTGAGCCAGGTTTCGGCCGTCGAGGTCGTCGATCCCCTGACGATCAAGCTGGCGCTGAAGACCGAATTTGCGCCGCTTCTCGCCCAATTGACCGATCGCGCGGGGATGATGGTGTCGCCGAAGGCGGCCAAGGAAGCTGGTGAAAGATTCGGCCAGAAGCCGATTTGTGCCGGACCGTACAAGTTCGTCGAGCGCGTCCAGCAGGACCGTATCGTTGTCGAGAAATTTGCCGACTACTGGAACAAGGCAAATGTGCATATCGATCGCGTCGTCTACGTCCCGATCGCGGACTCAACTGTCCGTCTCGCCAACCTCAAATCCGGCCAGCTTGACCTGATCGAGCGCGCGCTCGCGACCGACATCAAGGATATCCGCGCCAGCGCCGGGCTGAAGCTCGCCACCGCGCTGGAACTCGGCTACCAGGGGCTCACCATCAATGTCGGCAAGGGCGACGCCGCCAAAGGCCCGCTCGGTTCGGACAAACGCGTGCGGCAGGCGTTCGAGGCGGCCATCGACCGCGAGGCGCTGGTGCAGGTGGTGTTCAACGGCGAATTCAAGCCGGGCAACCAATGGGTGAACACGACCAACCCCTACTACATCGCAACGCATCCGGTGCCCAAGCGCGACCTCGCCAAAGCCAAGAAGCTGCTCGCCGACGCCGGGGTCAAGACCCCGATCGAGGTTGATCTGATGGTGCCGAACAACCCGGAAACCCGCCAGCTGGCCGAGGTCATCCAGGCGATGACGGCGGAGGCCGGCTTTGCGGTCAAGATTCGGGTCACGGAATTCGCGACCTCGCTCAAGGAGGCCGAGGATGGCAAGTATCAGGCCTATATCCTGGCCTGGTCGGGCCGGCCCGACCCGGATGGCAATATCTTCAGCTTCGCCACCTCGCGCGCGCCGAACAATTATTCCGGCTATTCGAATTCGGCGGTCGACGGGCTTCTGGCGGGCGCGCGCATTCCCACCAAATTCGAGCAGCGCAAGCAGATCTACGCGAGCGCGACCGAGAAACTGCTCGATGAACTGCCGATTATCTACCTCTACCATCGCCTCGTGATCATCGCGCATCGCGAGCGGATCGAAGGGTATAGCCAGATGCCGGACGGGCTCGTTCGGCTTGTCGGGCTCAAGGTCAAATAAGGCAAGTCGGTCCCCGTGTTCACGCTCATCGTCAAACGCCTCATCCAGCTGATCCCGACGATCGTCATCGTCTCGATGCTGATTTTCGGGTTGCAGCAGCTTCTTCCCGGCGATCCCGCCACCATCATGGCCGGGGAGGAGCGCGATCCGGAGGTGATCGAGCAACTGCGCAGGCAGTATCGGCTCGATCAGCCGATCCCGATCCAGTACCTCTACTGGATCAAGGGCGTCGTGACCGGCGATCTCGGGGAGTCGATGCGCCTGAAGCAGCCCGTGGCTGAACTGGTCGCTCAGAAGCTTCCGGTGACGTTGCAACTGGCGACGATGGCGATGCTGATCGCGATTTTGATCGGCATTCCCGCCGGGATCATCTCGGCGGTGAAGAAGGGGACGGCCTGGGATTACGCCGTGAACGTGATCTCGCTCTGGGGCATTTCGACGCCGAATTTCTGGCTCGGGATCATGATGATCTTCCTGTTCTCGGTTCACCTCGGATGGCTGCCGGCATCGGGCTACGTCAGCCCGTTCGTGGATCCCTGGCTATCGCTGAAAACCACGATCATGCCGGCGTTCGTCCTCGGCAATTCCATCGCGGGGGTTTTGATGCGGCATACCCGATCGGCGATGCTGCAGGCGCTGAACTCCGATTACGTGCGAACGGCGCGCGCCAAGGGGCTGCTCGAACCGCGCGTCGTGCTCCGTCACGCCATGCGCAACGCCCTCACCCCGGTGATCACGCTGGGTGCGCTCGAATTCGGCACCCTGCTGTCCGGTGCGGTGCTGACCGAACAGATTTTCACGATTCCCGGTTTCGGTAAGCTGATCGTCGATTCCGTGTTCAATCGCGATTACGCGGTGGTGCAGGGGGTCGTGCTGGTGACATCGGCGACCTATATCCTGCTCAATCTGCTCGCGGATATCGGCTATATCCTCGCCAATCCGAGGCTTCGGGCATGAACGCGGGTATTCAGGTTGTCCCGACGATCGAAACACCGCGGCGGCGAATCTGGCGGCGGCTTCGCGCACGCCGGGGCGCGCTCTTCGGGCTCGGGGTCATCCTGTCGCTGGTGTTCATCGCGGTGTTTGCACCGCTGATCGCCCCGTTCGACCCGGCCCAGCAGAGCTGGAGCATGGTTCGCAAGGCACCCTCGGCCGCGCATTGGTTCGGCACCGATGAGGTCGGGCGCGATCTCCTGTCGCGCATCCTCTATGGCGCGCGCGCCTCGCTCGCCGCCGGGGTGATTTCCGTTGGCATCGCGATCGCGCTCGGGGTCCCCCTGGGTCTTGTGGCCGGATATGGCCCGAACTGGCTCGATCTCATCATCAGCCGGGTAACCGATGCGATGCTGGCCTGCCCGTTTCTCATTCTGGCGATCGCGCTGGCGGCGTTTCTGGGCCCGAGCCTGACCAACGCGATGATCGCCATCGGCATCACCGCGACGCCGATCTTCGTGCGTCTGACGCGCGGGCAGGTGCTTTCGATCCGTGCGGAAGACTATATCGAAAGCGCACGCGCGATCGGCAATCCCCGCTGGCGCATCGCGCTCAAGCATATTCTGCCAAACGTGTTCCCGCAGTTGCTGGTCCAGATCACGCTGACCATCGCCACCGCCGTGATCGCCGAGGCCAGCCTTTCCTTCCTCGGGCTGGGGCAGCAACCGCCGGCGCCATCCTGGGGGTCGATGCTCAATTCCGCGCAGCGCTTTCTGACCAATGCGCCGTGGATGGCGGTTTGGCCGGGAATTGCGATTTTCCTGACCGTGCTCTCGTTCAATCTCTTGGGCGATGGCCTGCGCGATGCGCTCGATCCGCGGGAGCGTGATTGAGGACAGGCGTTTTTATCCCCGGACTTGGCCGGGCCGCATGGCTCGAGGGCCATCGGCTGTTCCGCGTGAATTCCGCGGCTCCGGGGCGGCGGCGTCAAATTCCTGTTGACCTGAGGATTTTATACAATCTACAAAATGGCAAGCCTATGTTGAGGTCGTGGCTCGGTCGCCGGTCGACCATCCCTGCCTCAGCCGTCATCGACGCAGGCCTGACGAGTTAACCCGGCGACGCTTCGTTGCGGCGTTTGCCCAAGACCGATCATCGACGCTTGCGGCCATCCACCGGCGGCACAACGGAGTATACACGATGTCAAAAGATGTTTTCACCGGCGTGATTCCGGCGCTCATGACGCCCTGCAAACCGGATCTGACCCCGGATTTCGACGCGCTCGTCCGCAAGGGCAAAGAGCTGACGGCGCTGGGGATGTCCGGGGTCGTCTATTCCGGATCGATGGGCGACTGGCCGCTGCTGACCGACGAAGAGCGCATGGAAGGCGTCGAGCGGCTGGTGCGCGCAGGTGTGCGGGTGATCGTGGGTACGGGCGCGCAGAACCCGCTCCGGGCCAGGGCGCTCGCGGCCCATGCCAAGAAAGTTGGCGCCGCCGGCCTGATGATCATCCCCCGGGTGCTCTCGCGCGGTACATCGGCGGCGGCGCAGCATGCCCATTTCGCCGGTATCCTGGAAGCCGGTGTCGATCTGCCGTCGGTGATCTACAACAGTCCCTATTACGGTTTCGAGACCAAGGCCGACCTGTTTTTCGCGCTGCATCGGCAGTACCCGCATCTGGTCGGTTTCAAGGAATTCGGCAGCGCGAAGGCCATGAGCTACGCCGCCGAGCACATCACCAACCAGTCGGCGGCGCTGACGCTGATGGTCGGTGTCGATACCGAGGTGTTCCATGGTTATGTGAATTGCGGTGCGGCCGGCGCGATTACCGGCATCGGCAACGTCTTGCCCCGCGAAGTGCTGCATCTCGTCGCGCTCTGCGAGAAAGCGGCGGCGGGGGATGCCACTGCGCGCCGGCAGGCGCTGGAACTGGAGGCAGCCCTTCTGGTGCTCTCGACCTTCGATGAGGGCGCCGATCTCGTCCTGTTCTACAAGTATCTGATGGTGCTGGAAGGCAACCCGGAATATGCGCTGCATTTCAACCCGACGGATGCCCTCTCCGAAAGCCAGAAGACCTTCGCCCGCACACAGTTGAGCCTGTTCAAGCGCTGGTACGCCGACTGGACGGCCGCAAAGACCTAGGTCTTTTTCTTGGGGCATGATCAGCGTGGAGGACGACGAAACCGTTCTGACCGTCGCCGAGGTCTACGACCTCAGCCTCCGCGTTCTCCGGCGGCATGGCCTGAAGGACCATCAGGCCGGCCCAATATCCCGAGCGATCGCGGCGGCGGAAGCGTGTGACTGTCGCTCGCATGGGCTCTATCGGCTGATCGGCTATGTCGGCAGCCTGCGCAGCGGCCGTGTCAACGCCGGCGCCGGGCCGCAGCTGAGCAAGATTGCCGGCGGCTTCATCCGGGTGGACGGACAGAACGGCTTCGCGCCGGCGGCGCTTGAACTTGGTGCTCCTGCGCTGATCGAGGCCGCGACCTCGAACGGCATCGCGGCGTTGGCCTTGACCAATTGCTATCACTTTTCCGCGCTCTGGCACGATCTCGAGCCGGTCGTCGAGGCTGGCCTTGCGTGCTGGGCCTTCACGATCGGGCAATGCATTGTTGCGCCCCACGGCGGTGATCGCCGTCTGATGGGCACCAACCCGATCGCCTTCGGCTGGCCGCGCGGCGGACGTGATCCGTTCATCTTCGACTTCGCCACCAGTGCGGTAGCGCGTGGAGAAATCGAGCTGATGGCGCGGGCCGGCAAGCCCCTGCCACCGGGCTGGGGCATCGATGCGACCGGCCAGCCAACGCTCGACCCGCGCGCGGCGCTTGGCGGTGCGTTGCTGCCATTCGGCGGCTACAAGGGGTCGGCGCTCTCGATGATGGTCGAGCTTTTGGCCGGGCCGATGATCGGCGAACCGACCAGCCGAGCCGCGGCGGCCCTGGACAACGGCGATGGCGGCCCGCCGCTGGGCGGTGAATTGCTGATTGCGATGAGCCCGGCGCTGTTCAATATCGGGTTGGGCGGCGGCTGGGAAGAGCAGGCCGAGGCGTTTTTTGCAGAAGCCCGGGCACAGCCGGGCGTGAGGCTGCCCTCCGATCGGCGATACCGCGCCCGCCGTCACAGTGCGGCGAGCGGCGTTCGGGTTCCGCGATCTCTTCTGGCGGAGATCGCGGCCCTTGCGAATGAGGCGAGCGAAACGCCGCGGACGGCACGCTGACCTTCCCGAGGAGTTCGCGTGGCCCGCAGGGCCGCGCCAGTGCGGAAAGTTCGCTGAAACAACAAGATGGAGCCTGTTCGGCGAACACGAAATCACCGGGCAGGCCCCAGGCTCAGGCGGCTTCCGGCGCCGGTTCCGGCTTTGCCTCCGGCTCTCCGCGCAGAACGAGGTAGATCGCGGGGATCACCAGCACCGTCAACAGCGTCGAAGACGCCAGCCCGAACAGCAGCGAGATCGCCAGCCCCTGAAAGATCGGGTCGGTCAGGATCGTCACCGCGCCGATCATCGCCGCCAGCGCCGTCAGGAGGATCGGCTTGAAGCGGATCGACCCGGCCTCGATCAGCGTCGCCACCAGCGGGATATCCGGGTGGCGGGCATGGCGGATGAAATCAACGAGCAGGATCGAGTTCCGGACGATGATCCCCGCCAGCGCGATGAAGCCGATCATCGAGGTCGCCGAGAACGGCGCGCCAAACAGCCAATGCCCGAACAGGATGCCGATGAAGGTGAGCGGAACCGGGGTCAGGATGACCAACGGCAGCTTGAATGAGCCGAACTGGGCGACGACGAGAATATAGATCGCCAGCAGCGCCACGGCGAAGGCGGCCCCCATGTCGCGGAAGGTCACCCAGGTCACCTCCCATTCGCCCTCCCAGAGCAGAACGGGGCGGGCGGTATCCGCCGGCTGGCCGTTGAGCACAATGCGGGGCTTCGGCAGGTTGCCCCAATCGGCCTTGTCGATCGCGCGCTGGACCGCGAGCATGCCGTAGAGCGGGGCCTCGAACGCGCCCGCAAGCTCCGCCGTGACCATTTCCGCTGGCATCGCATTGCGCCGGAAGATCGGGAACGAGGCCTTCGAACGTTCGATCCGGGTGACATCCCCGAGTTCGATGGTGTTGCGGTCGCCCGGAAGCAGGTTGGCGGGGATCGGGATCGCGAGCGCGCGCTCGTCGAGCACCTGCTGCGATTTCGGCAGCGCGAGCCGGATCGGGATCGGCTGACGTCCGCCGCCGCGGTGCGAATAACCGAGCGTCGCGCCGCCATAGAACAGCCGGATGGTCTCGAAGACGTCGCGGTGCTCGACCTTGAAGAAATCGAGCTGGTCCTCGGCGATGACGAGCCGGACCTTTTCGGGCCTCGTGCCGAAACTGTCGTCGATATCGACGATGAACGGCACCTCGGCAAAAATCGCGCGGATTTTGTCGGCAACCTGCCGGCGGGTTTCCGCATCCGGTCCATAGATTTCCGCGAGCAGCGTCGCGAGCACCGGCGGCCCGGGCGGCGGCTCCATCACCTTGACGCGGACGTCTCCCGGCAGGCCGGCCCCGGCGATCCGCTGGCGAATATCGAGCGCGATTGCGTGGCTGGCGCGCGTGCGCTCCGCTTTTGGCTTCAGCGCAAGCTGGAGATCGCCCATCTGCGGCTCGTTGCGCAGGTAGGCATGGCGGACGAGGCCGCTGAAGTTGAACGGCGCGGCGGCTCCGGCGTGGCTCTGAATGCTGTCGATCTCGGTCACGGGCCGGATCGTGGCCGCGACGGCCTGAAGCATGCGGTCGGTTTCCTCGACCGAGGCACCGCGCGGCAGGTCGAGCACCACCTGGAGTTCGGGCTTGTCATCGAACGGCAGCAGCTTCACCGTCACGTGCTGGGTGTAGAACAGACCGAGCGAGCCGAGCGTGGCGATGCCGACCATCCCGAGAAACAGCCAGGCCCGCCGCTTCGAGGCCAGGACCGGTGCGGCAAACCGGGCATACCCTCGCCCGAGCGCGCCGCCGCCGGCGTGATCATGCGCCGCATCGCCCGAATCTGTCTTGCCGCCCGTGCCCGCCTTGCCGAATTTGACCATCAGCCAGGGGGTCACGATGATCGCGACAAAGAACGAAAACACCATTGCGGCCGAGGCATTCGCCGGGATCGGGCTCATGTAGGGGCCCATCATGCCGGAAACGAACAGCATCGGCAGCAAGGCGGCCACCACCGTCAGCGTCGCGACAATCGTCGGATTGCCGACCTCGGCCACGGCATCGACGGCCGCCGAGGCGCGGTCACGGTCGTCGTTCATGCCCCAGTGCCGGGCGATGTTCTCGATGACGACGATGGCATCATCGACCAGAATGCCGATGGAAAAGATCAGCGCGAACAGGCTGACGCGGTTGAGCGTATACCCCATCAGCCAGGCCGCGAAGAGCGTCAGCAGGATCGTGACCGGGATGACGATGGCAACGACCAGCGCTTCGCGGCGCCCGATCGCAAACCATACCAGCAGCACGATCGAGAGCGTGGCCAGCGCCAGATGGAACAACAGCTCGTTCGCCTTCTCATTGGCGGTTTCGCCGTAGTTCCGGGTGATGTGCAGTTCGAGATCGTCCGGGATCACGCCGCCCTTGAGGGCATTGGCCGCGGTGACGATCTGATGCGCCAGGGTGACGGCATTGGCCCCCGCCCGCTTCGCGATCGCCAGCGAGACGGCGGGCGCCCGCGAAAACTGCCCGTCTGCCAGCCGCGCGAGATGTGAGACCCGTGCTTCGCGGGTTTCCGTCGCCAGCGAAACCTCGGCGACATCGCGGATGTAGACAGGCCGCCCGTCCCGCGTCGTCACCGTGAGATTGGCGATCTCGTCGATCGAGACCAGCGTTTTCCCGGCAATCAGCGCCAATTGCTCGCCCTTGTCGCGGATGGTTCCGGCGGGAAAGGCGCGGTTGGCGCCCTCGATCCGGGCGGCCAGCGCCTGCAGGGTGAGCCCGGCGCGCGCCAGCCGTTCCGGATCCGGCGCGATGCGGATCTCCTCGGGCTGCTCGCCCACCAGATAGGTCAGGCCGACATTCTCCAGCCGGGCGATTTCGACGCGCACTTCGCGCATCAGGCGGGTGAGGTCATTCGCGGTCCAGCGCTCCGCCGCCCCCTGTCTGGGGGCCAGCGTCAGCACCATGATCGCGACATCATCGATCCCGCGCCCGACGATCAGCGGCTCGGGAATCCCGGCGGGGATGCGGTCGAGATTGGCGCGGATTTTTTCGTGCACCCGCAGGATCGCGGCATCGGCGGCGGTGCCGACCAGAAAGCGCGCCGTGACCATCGCGCCGTCGTCGCGGGTTTGCGAATAGACATGCTCGACCCCGGCGATCGATTTGACGATGGTTTCGAGCGGCTCGGTGACGAGCTTGGCGGCATCGGCGGCGGCAAGCCCGTCGGCGCGGACATGGATATCGACCATCGGCACCGAAATTTGCGGTTCCTCCTCGCGCGGCAACGCCATGAGCGCCACGAGGCCCAGCGCCAGTGCCGCCACCAGGAACAGCGGTGTCAGCGGCGAGGCGATGAACGCTTGCGTGAGCCAGCCGGCGATCCCCAGGTTTGCCGGCGCCGGAGCTCCCGGCGCGGAAGTGGCCGGTCCGGGCGGGAGAGTCTTTGGTGAAGGCGACATCATGGCACCACCACCCGGTCGCCGGCGCGGGCGCCGGAGAGAACCTCGATGTTGCCGCCGGAAGCCAGCGTGATTGTCTGCCCGAGCACCACCGCCACATCGCGCGGGCCATCCTTGGTGAGGATGGTCAGAAACGCGACGCCCGAGCGGGTTTTGATCGCCGAACCCGGCACAGCCAGCGCCTGCCGGACGCCGATGGGCACCTGCACCAGCACACGGGCACCGACGAAGTAATCCCCCAGCGAGGCAACCTCGACATCGGCAATGACCCGGCCGTTCTCGATCTGCGGAAAGATCTTGGCGATTTTGCCGCGGGTGAATCCTGCTGCCTTTTCCTCGCCGATCATGACGTCCTGGTCGGGTTTGAGCTGGCCCGCATGCCGCTCCGGCAGGGCCAGCCGAAGAAAGAAGCCGCCGCCGGCCACCAGCGCGATCTGCTCGCCCGGCAGCACGACGGCCCCGCGCGTGACCGGAACCTTGAGCACGCGCCCGGCCACCGGGGCTACGATCTCGCCATCCGCCGCCTGCTGGAGGACCACGGATCGATCGGCTTCGGCGGCGGTAATCTGGCTTCGGATGATGTCGAGCTGGGTCTGGAGCTGGTCCACCCGCTGCTGCGTGCTGGTGCCGCGTTCAAGCAGCGTTCTCGCACGATCTACCTCGCTTTTGGCGTTGGCCTGTTCCGAGGTCAACGCGCGAATCCGGGCCTCGGCGGCCCGCAATTGTAGCGCCAGCTTCTCGTCGACGACGAGCCCGAGCGATTGCCCGGCCCGAACCGCATCGCCCTCGGTGACGTCAAGGCGGGTGAGCGTGCCCCCGATCCGCGAGCGCGCGGGAATGACATCGCGCGTCTCGATCCGTCCGTAAACCGCCTTGGTTTCGACAATCTCGATCGGCTTCAGCACGAGTTCGCCACCCGCCAACGGCGCCGGAAGGCTCCCGGCCAGCAGCGCCAGCCACAGGCTAAGATGGTGCTTTCCTTGATGGCGATTGAACATGACCATGCTCCGGTGTTGGGGGCGGCTCTTGGTGGGGAACAGACCTTGGAGAATTTTCCAGCAAGGAAGATTGGCGACTTGCGCGGTCTCAAGGGCCGCGCAAGCGAATAAAATGCGTCAGAACAATACGATGAGCACAGGAGGTGAATGCGGATTCACCGGAGTGCTCTCAGCGGAAGGCGCAGCCCGGTTTCAGGCCGAGCTTGCGGAAAATTGTCGCGGCCGGGCAAAAGCCGGTAAAGGCCGCTTGCAGCATGTTCAGCCCGACAAAGGCGTTCAGCAGCAGAAACCATGGCGAAACGAACTGCGCAAGCACCAGCGAAACCAGGATCATGGTGCCGGCGAGCGCGAAGACGGCGTTGTCGATCTGCATGGGGATCTCCATTGATTGAGGTTGACAGTGATCCGGACATATTCATACTTGCAATAATATGCAAGTGAATGAAGCGATGCCAATGATCGAAATCAAATCTGCGCCGGTGCCGGCCGATGACCCGCTTGCGGCGGCCTCGGATGTTGCGGCTCGCCTGCTGCGCGCGATGGGTCATGCTCAACGGTTGAGAATTCTCTGCACGCTGTTGCAGGGGCCGCGATCCTCCGGCGAGATCGCCCGCGAAATCGGCATGCGCGAGCCAGCCGCCAGCCAGCAGCTTGCCCTGCTCAAGGGCGAAAGCCTGGTGAGCGCGACACGGGAGGGCAAGCGCGTGATCTATTCGATCTCCCACCCCGTCATCGCCCGCCTCGTGGCTGTCCTGCATGAGGCGTTCTGCGAAACGCCGCCCTCTGCAAGGCCGTGACGAGGCAGGTTTGGGAGCTGCATCTGCCGCACAGCCAACCCCGGTATTCCGCGTGCCGATGAGCCCGTTGTGTCGTTGTCAACTTCCTTGCGGTGACCGCGCTTGTTGCTCGTGCAACCCAGTGGCTCAAATCAACCTTGAGCCCAGGGCATCTAAAATTCCATCGTTCGTATCGCCGGAAAACGCGCTGCGGCCTCAGGTATTGGCCCGGTTTTGCAGCTGGCTGATGATGCCGGCAGGGCCAATGGCGTGATTCTCGGTGCGGGTTCGGGGAAACAGGGCGGGTCGCCCTACTGAAAATCAAGGCTTCGAAAGATGAGAATCTGTTTTACGTCAATAAGTTAATGGTGCCGCAAGAGGGAATCGAACCCCCGACCCCATCATTACGAATGACGTGCTCTACCATCTGAGCTATTGCGGCGACTGGGCATGCACATAGCGGCAGCTGAAGCCCCTTGCAACCCTCTCTTACGCGACCCGTTTGACTGGCCGACTCCCTTGTGCCGTTTCTTGCCCCGTTTTCCTGACCCGCCTCGGCCATCGGAAGAACAACGATCGGCTATGGGGCAAGGGTAGGCTTCACCCGAAGAAGCGGAACCCCCCCATTGGCTTTGGCGGATCCGGCTCGGGCCCGGGATCATCCGGGATGATCGGCCGGAAGCCGGAGAAATCGTCCGCCGCAGGCTCTTTTCCCGCGATCTCGGCTGCGATCGCAGGTTTTGGCGCGGCAGCGGGGCCCAGAGGCGCCGCTTCTTCGGCGGGCGGTTCATGGGCAGCAACCATCGGCCCGGCTTCGATCAACACCGTCGTAGGAGCCGGAGTTTCGAAGCGGTCAGCGTCGATGCGCGCACGCAGATGGGTTTCCGCGGCTTGCGGCGGTTCACGCCATTCATAGGCACCGATCCGCCCTGTCACCGGTGAAACCGGGGCCCAGCTGTCGGAAACCGTCCCATCCGCAACCCAGGCCGGGTCGCGCGGCGCCCGGGATGCGCGCGCCAGCCATGCCCGGACGAGCCCCTGATTGGCGGATTCGATCTCTTCAAGTTCGGCCATCAGAAGGCATGCCCGAACCGTCGGCTTTTCCAGCGCCAATGCTTCGAGGGCTTCGCGCGCGGCGGTGAATTCGCGGGCATCGATCGCAGCACGCGCGACGGCAAACCGCGATTCGCGCGCGTTCGGCTGCAGTTTTTGCAGGGCACGCGCGCGCTTCAGCCGGTCAAGCGCCGAATCGCCCTGGCGGATGCCGAGATAGGCTTCGGCAAGATCCGGGTGCGGATTTTCCTTCCACGCGGTTTCGACAATTCGAGCCGCCTTGCCAAAATCGCCCTTCGCCGAAATCCTTCGGGCGGCAATCGTGGCGGCGGGAACCAGGCCGGGCTGGCCGCGCAAGGCCTCAAGCGCAAGAGCAAGCGCCTCTTCGGGGTTGGTATCCACGGCCTCCTGTGCGGCAGCGGCGAGCAGAACGGCGCGCTGCATGCGCCCTTCGTCGCGATCGATCAGGCGGCGCGAGACGTTCTGGTCGACAATACCGATCGCCCCGCGCCAATCGCGCTCCGATGCCTTGAACCCGAGCATCGCCGCACCCGCCCAACCGGACTCCGGTGCGCGCCGCAGGGCCTCGTCGGCCAGAAGCCGGGCGGCGGACGCGTCGCCATGCCGTTCGGCTTCGATATAGAGCCCCCTCAGGCCGAGGGACTGCGTTTCCGGTGTGTCGAGCATCGCCTTGAAGGCATCCTCCGCCCCCTTTCGATCCCCGGCAAGCTGGGCGGATTGCGCCCGGAGGAGCAGCGCCAAGGGCTCGTTGCCGAGCAGGCGCTGCGAATCCTGGGCATAGCGCTGCGCCAGCTTGCGATCCCCCGCGCCGACCGCGACAAGACCGCGCGCGACCGCCTGTTGCCCCTTGGCCTGACGACGCATCCGGCGCGCAAGCCCAAGCAGGCTGGGCAGGCGGAAAACGAGGCTGAGCACCGTCCAGACCGCCATGAGGCCGAAGGTGATGACAATCAGCGCCACGGTGCCAGTGATGAGCGAGACCCGAAATTCCGTGTCCCCCCACCGCAGCAAGAGATACCCGGGCGTATCCGCGAGGGTCGAGAACCCGAAAGCGAAAGCCAGAAGCAGCGCGAGAAAGGCAATGAGTTTGAGCATAATCCTGACTTTCCCGTCACTTCGCCGGTGCGGCGGCTTTGGCCAACACGCCCTGCGCATCGCGCCGGAGGGCGGCGAGCGCCTCGACCGCCTTGAGGCGGGCTTCCACCCGTGCCCGCCAGGGCGCGTAAACACCGGCCTTCTCGGGTGACAGGCGGATGATCTGCCCGTAGGCACCCGCGATGTCGCCGCGCTCAAGCGCCTGTTCGGTCCGGGTGAGCACCGCCGCATCCTCCGTGCCGCCCGGCTCCCCGGCCCGGCGAACTTCGACCAGCGCCGCCGCACCCTGTTTGACCCGGTCGAAGATGCCGGCAGTGGGCGATGGCGCCGTCGCCGTCGCCGCCGCCGGCGCGGGCTTGAGAGCCCTGAGTTCTTCGAGCAGCTTTTTGGCACCGGGCGCCCCGGAAGCCGCGAAAGGCGCAAAGGCGGCAAGCGCTGCCGCATCCGCCCCGAGGTTCTTTGCCATGTCGAGCGCAGGTCCGAGCGGCTGGCCTGACGTCAGCGCCTCATCGAGCAGGCTGACGGCGGCAAGACGGGCGTTGGCGGCACCGAGAACCTCGCCGGTGGAAAGGCCGGCGACGCGCCCGGACAGCGCCTGCACGTCTTTGGTCACTGTCTCAAGCCTTGGTTGCAGGCCATCCAGCCTGGCCCCCAGCGCGGTCACGGCACTTGGCAGCGATCGGACAGCGGCTTCGAGGGTTCCCAACCGTGTTCTCAGCGCTTCGACCTCGGCCGCGGCGAGGCTGGAGCCTCCAGCGCCATTCGTGGCATCCACCGGGCGCGAGCCGAGGGTCTCGATCGCTTTTTTGCGCTCCGTGGCTTCATTGGTGAGCGAAAGATCCAGTTTTGCCAGTTCCGCCCGCAGGCCGGCCTCGCGTTTTTCGGCCTCGACCAGTTGTGCCTCGGCCTTGCCCAGCCGCGCCAGCAAGGCTTCCGGCACGGGGGGAGCGGCGTCACCGGGCTTGATGCCGGCAAGCCGCTGCTCCAGCGTGCCAAGGCGCCCGGCCAGCGCGCTGTCCTGCTGCGGCGGCTTGGAGCGGAGAGCATCGCCAAACTGGGAGGCGCCGAACCCGCCGATGGCGCCCGCGATAAGACCGATCAACGCGGGCGCGAGCCGGCCTCCACCCGGCGACGGCGCGCGCGCAGGCGGCTCGTTGGGGGGTGAGGCGGTGCCGGAAGCCTCTGCCGAGCGGGTTGCGGCAGGCCTGTCTTCGGCCTTGGCATCCGGGGTCGCAATCTCGGGAACCACCTCGGGCGTAACGTCGGGGGTGACATCGACAACATGGCTGGCCGGCAGATCGATCGCCGGGGCGGCCCGGCCCTTGCCGCGCGCGGCTTTGGGGCCTTCGCCAAGCGGGTCATGCTGCTGTCCGGGTTTTTCCGCCATCTTGCACGCCTTTCAAATTTCTGCTGCCGGACGCTCCTGCCCGGGTCCTGCATCAGCAGGACCGGGAGTGCCCGAACGAGCACACCATGTGAGGCTACGCATTACCAAGATACGCCCTAACAAACTATGGCACAGGCACGCTCAGGCGCGGCATTAGACTTTCTGCGTCCATTTCAGAGCGGTCAATCATCCTGGCCCGGAGTGTTCCCTTACCACGGATAGTCCGGTTCAGTTGAACCGCGAATCCAGCGCCTGAATAAGGCTGCCCCCGGTTTTTTCCGGGGCGACAAGCGTTTTGACCGCGCCCCCCGCCGCTTTTTCGACCGTCCCGGCGATCTCGGGCGAAAGGCAGGCATGAAGCACCGATCGCGCGGCCTCCTCAAGTCTGGCGGCTTTGGCGAGGGCGAAGAAAACCTGGGCGCTTTCCGCCGAAAAATGCAGCACGGCGTCGCATGCGCGCTCCTCAAGCGCGCGGGCGGCAGCGGTGGGCAACGCCGGAACGCTGTGCATGCGGTAGCGCAGGAGAACCTCGATCTCACAGCCCAAGGCGCGAAGCCCGTCCTCCAGTTCAGGGCGACGCGGCGCTCCGGCCAGATACACCAGCCGCCCGGGCCGTTGATGTTCGCCGACGATCCGGCCGAGCAGGGAAGCGACGTCGCCATCGGCGATTTCAAGGGCAGAAAAGCCGACCTTGCGCGCAGCCTCCGCCGTCCTCACCCCGACGCAATAGAGCGGCAGTGCGCGCCAGGCTTCCGGCATCGGCGCCCCGGCAAACGCGTTGCGGCTGGTCGCGATCAAAGCCCGAGGCGGGGTGGCAGGCGACGCCGCGCGAATAGTCTCCAGCGTCCGGAGCGGCGCGACAATCGGGCTATGCCCGAGGGCACGAAGGCGCTGGGCGGTTTCCTCCGCATCCGGTTCGGCCCGGGTGATCAGGAACCGCGCCATCGCCTAGCCGGTAAACGCGACAGGGCCAAGAAAATCGCTCGGCAGTTTAGCCTTGATCTCCAGCCCCAAGCGGCGCCCCAGCGCTGCGGCCTCATCGGCAGGAGCCTCGCCGCTGGCTTCGAACGCCGCGCGGCCATCGGGCTTGAGAACAATGCCGGAAAACCGCACCCGGTCGCCGCTTGCGCGGGCGCTGCCGCCGATCGGCGTGCGGCAGGAGCCATCGAGCACCGCGAGGAACGCGCGTTCGGCGGCCAGTTCGATCGCGGTTGGCGCATCGGCGAAGCCGGCGATGATGGCCCGGACATCGGCATCATCGCGGCGCGTGACGAGCGCAATCGCGCCCTGGCCGACCGCCGGAATAAACCGATCGGCATCCAGCGCTTCGGTAACTTCGCCAGCGAGCCCGAGCCGCTTCAACCCCGCCATGGCCAGAAGGATCGCGTCGAATTCGCCCGAATGCGCCTTGCCAAGCCGGGTTCCGACATTGCCGCGCAGCGCCTCGACCCGCAGATCCGGCCGCAGCTGCTTGACCAGCGCCTGCCGGCGCAGCGAAACCGTGCCGACCCGCGCGCCCGGCGGCAGGTTGTCGAGCGTGAGGTAACGCGGCGCGATCAGGGCATCGCGGATGTCCTCGCGCGGCAAATAGCCGGCGATGACCAGCCCTTCCGGCAATTCGGTCGGCAGATCCTTGGCGGAATGAACGGCGACATCGACCCGGCCCTCGATCTGGGCCTGATCGATCTCCTTGGTGAACAGGCCCTTGCCGCCGATTTCCGACAGCGGGCGGTCCTGGGTCTGGTCGCCGGTTGTCGAGATCACCTCGATACCGACGCCGGAACTCTCGATCTTCAGCGCATGCGCCAACGCTTCGGCGGTCATTCCGGCCTGGGCCAGCGCCAGCGGGCTGCCGCGCGTGCCGATCACGAATCGGCGTTTTGTGAGGGCAGATCTTTCCGGGGCATGTCTGTCATGTGCCATTCTGTGCCTCCAGGGTTCCAAATCTGTGGGAACCTCGATCGTCGCGCGCTGCCAATTTTGAAAAATGGCTCTATCGCGCTATGGCAAGTTCAACAAGGCGATATCCGGGCGCCTCCTTGGGTTGTCCTTGTGCAGGATCAAACACCAGAACTAAAACCCCGTGCCGGGCGCGGGCCGGGCAAGGATAGTTTTCACCTCCATGATGCGCATTCTCGGCCTTGAAACCACCTGCGACGAGACCTCGGCGGCGGTCGTCGAGCTGGCATCCGACGGCACCCGGACAATCCTTTCCAACCGTATCCGCTCGCAGGATGACGCGCATCGCCCGTTCGGCGGCGTGGTGCCGGAAATCGCCGCCAGGGCGCATGTCGAAATCCTCGACACCATGATCCGGGAAGCGATGGACGAGGCCGGCATCGGCTTGCGCTCGCTGGACGGGATCGCCGCTGCTGCCGGGCCGGGGCTGATCGGCGGCGTGCTGGTGGGGCTGACCACCGCCAAGGCGCTCGCGCTCGGGCTCGAAAAGCCGCTGCTCGCGATCAACCACCTCGAAGCCCACGCGCTGACCCCGCGGCTGACTGACGACGTGCCGTTTCCCTATCTCTTGCTGCTGGCCTCGGGCGGGCACACCCAGCTGGTCGCGGTCAAGGATGTCGGGAATTACGTCCGCATCGGCACCACGATCGATGATGCGATCGGCGAGGCCTTCGACAAGGTCGCCAAGATGCTCAGCCTCGGCTTTCCCGGCGGTCCGGCGGTGGAAGCCGCGGCGCGTGACGGCAACCCCGAGCGCTTCGCCCTGCCGCGGCCGATGTATGGCAAGCCCGAACCGAATTTCTCGCTTTCGGGCCTCAAGACCGCCGTGCGCCTCGCCGCGGAAGCCATCCAGCCGCTCGGGGACCGCGATGTCGCCGATCTCTGCGCCTCGTTTCAGGCGGCGGTCGTCGACTGCGTGATCGACCGGACGCGGATCGGCATCCGGGTGTTTCGCCGGGAGGTGGGAACCCCCACGGCGCTGGTCATCGCCGGGGGCGTCGGCGCGAACCGCGCGATCCGGCAGGCGTTGCAGCGTTCGGCGATGGAAGCAGGGCTGAAGGTCGTCATCCCGCCGCCCAAACTCTGCACCGATAACGCCGCGATGATCGCCTGGGCGGGGATCGAACGCCTGCGCCGGGGCATGAGCGATACCTTCGAGGCGCCGGCACGGCCGCGCTGGCCGCTGGACGAGACGCGGGCAAAACCGGGAGCGCGGGCGTGAGCAACAATCAGGTCTCGGTTATCGGGGCCGGTGCCTTCGGCGCCGCGCTGGCGCTGGCGTTTGCGCGTGCGGGGCGGGATGTCACGCTTTGGGGGCGGGATGCGGCCCGCATGGCGGCAATGGCTGAGAGCCGCGAGGTTGGCGAGGCCCTGACCGGTGCCGTGCTCGACGCCGCGATCACACCGACCGCCGATCTCGCCAAGGCGGCAGGGGCCGGGGTGATCGTGCTGGCGATCCCGACGCAGGCGCTGCGCCAGGCCTGCGAGGCCCTGGCACCGGTTCTCGCGACGCCCCGGGCGGTGATTTCGGCGGCCAAGGGCATCGAACGCGGCTCGGGCGAATTCGTGACCGAGATCATGGCCGGCACCCTTGGCGCGCATCGCTTCGGCGTGCTTTCCGGGCCGTCATTCGCGGCGGATCTCGCGAAGGGCCTGCCGACCGCGATCAGCCTGGCGATGCCGGATGCGCTGGAAGCCGAGGCGCTGGCGCTGTTTCTGTCCTCCCCGAGTTTCCGGCTCTATCACACCAACGATGTGCGCGGCGTCGAGATCGGCGGCGCGGCGAAAAACGTGCTCGCGATCGCCGCCGGCATTGTCGCCGGCATGGGGCTTGGCGATAGCGCCCGCGCCGCGATGATCACGCGCGGCTTTGCCGAACTCCAGCGCTATGCCGCGGCCTTCGGCGCGCGCGCCGAAACACTGATGGGGCTCTCCGGCCTTGGCGATCTCGTGCTGACGGCTTCCTCCGCGCAATCGCGCAATTATTCGCTCGGGCTGGCGCTCGGGGCGGGCAAGACGCCCGGCGCGGCCAATCCGTCCGGGAAGCTCGCGGAAGGCGCTTTCACGGCGGCCATCCTCGCGGCAACATCGCGCAAGCGCGGCGTGGAGATGCCGATTGTCGAGGCCGTTGCCGCCGTGCTCGACGGGGCTATTTCCGTCCGGGAAGCCGTCACGTCGCTGATGGCGCGCCCGCTGCGGGGCGAATAGGCTGAATTTGGAGGGGATGAGAACATCATGGCGCATTGGTTGATCAAATCCGAGCCGTTCAAATGGTCATGGAGCCAGCAGGTTGCCGCTGGCGCCGCCGGAACCCATTGGGACGGCGTACGCAACCATCTCGCCAAGAAGAACCTGATGGCGATGAAGAAGGGCGAGGAGGTGTTCTTCTACCATTCCAACGAGGGGCTGGAGATCGTCGGTATCGTCAAGGTGATCCGCGAAGCCTACCCCGATCCATCAGCCGCACCGGGCGAGCCCTGGGTGCTCGTGGATTTTGCGGCCGTGAAGCCGCTGCCGCGCCCGATCACCCTCAAGGAAATCAAGGCAACGCCGGCGCTGGCGAAGATGGCGCTGGTGACCTGCATGCGGCTCTCGGTACAGCCGGTGACGGATGAGGAATGGACGCGGATCATCGACATCAGCAAAATGTAATTCAGGGTTGCGGATTATGTGTGTTTTTTGCCGCATTCTCTCATTTTATGCCTTGAAAACACTCTCCTTTCTTGCCGTCGCGTGCTGAATTGTGCTGTGAGAGATCACAGATTTTTATGATGGAGGGGCTTTGCCCATGAAACACGTTCTGGCTTCTGCCGCGCTTGCGCTTCTGGCGACCTCTTCCGCCATGGCGGCGGATCTCGGCACCAAGAAACCCTCGCCCGTCCTTCCGATGATGGCGACCTTCAACTGGACCGGCGCTTACGTCGGCATTGACGCCGGCTACAGCTTCGGCAAGGCCAACTTCAACGTGACCGGCATCGCCGGTGCCGTCTCGAGCCCCGAGCCGTCGGGCTTCTCGCTCGGCGCGCACGCCGGCTATCGCTACCAGCTCCAGAACAACATCGTACTGGGTGCCGAAGCCCGGCTTTTTGCCAATTTCGAGACGAAAAACAACAAGCGGCTTGGCCCATTCGTCAACGACGGACAGGTTGAGAACCGCTGGGGCGGCGATGCCCGGCTGACGCTTGGCTATGCGATCGATCGTCTGATGCCCTATATCGCGGGCGGTGTGGCCTTCGCTGATGTCCGGGGCTGTACGACGGCCTTCCTCGGCGGCCCTTGCGCGGCGAATGCGTCCTTTTCCGATACGCGCGTTGGCTGGACCATCGGCGGCGGCCTTGCCTATGCCTTCACCAACAATCTGATCGCGCGCGTCGATTATTCCTACTCGGATTTCGGTGCCAAGACCTATTCGACACCGGGCGTCGGCGCGGGCCTCACCCGCGTCAAGCTGGAAACCCACGCTGTGCGCGCCGGCCTGAGCTACAAGTTCTGATCGCCTCGAAATTTACCGAGTTTCAAAGCGCGCGCGGCTCCGGCCTCGCGCGTTTTTTCGTGTTCGGTTAAGCTCTGGCTGTCGTTGTCGGGGAGCGGGCCATGTCATTGCTGGGGATTTTCGCTGCCGCCATCGCCGCCTGGGGGTTTGGCGCGGCCTATTATGGCGCGCTCGGCAAAATCTGGCTGGATGCTGTCGGCTTTTGCACG
>CAZNAT010000053.1:0-23683 GCA_964571245.1 uncultured Methylobacterium sp. | reverse complement strand
CTCAGCTGGGAGAGCGCCTGCATGGCATGCAGGAGGTCAGCGGTTCGATCCCGCTTGGCTCCACCAAACGCTCCTGATGACATCAATCCGTTTTCTGGCGGTGCCGGCAGATCGACGCCCTTGAAGCCGGAGGCATAGCCGGTGTCCTTCTCGCTGGCGCGGAACCGGCCTTCATCGGCCCCCGGGTACGAAAAGCCCGGCACCGGCCGGTCTTCACCGCCGCGATTATCCGGCAGGAGAACCTCGCGCGGCGACCAGCGGTTCGCAGCCCCGACATCATCGAGAAGGTTCGGATTGTAAACGCCGGGATATTCATCGCCGATGTCGGGGAGTTGGGGCTCGGGTGAGACGTAGGAAGGATATGGTCGCCCAAAAGCCTCGGCAGGCGAGACATATCCCGTCCCCACGCCATGATAGTCCTTCTGAAAACCCATCCTTACGGGCCACGCGTCAAGCCCCAAGCGTTGAGGTATCGAAACAGGATCAGCCTCAGCATCCAGCTGAGACCGCATCGCCGATGGCCATATTGACAGCCGATTAGCCTCATCAGAAATAGGTTCAAGTCCCGCACGCACGTAATCACTACATACTTGCTGCCAAGCCAGCGCATATTTTGGATTGTTCGCCGCGTATTGATCCAGCGCCTTTGCCACTGATTCAAGCTCGGAATAACTCACAGACCTTGAGTGGGTCGTAATTTCAGTTTGGGAATTCAGCCCAGAATACCGATCCCCATACCCCATGGGAACAGCATTGTCGTCCCTAACAGTGGTGGAATATTCCGGCTTGCTTCCGTATTTAAATTCATCGATGAGTTTGTATTCCCCCAGCGGACCGAATCCGCTCCACACAATACCATTCGGCGTTTGAAGCCCGATGCTTGCGTGGCCTGCTTTATGACCGGTGCCAGTTGCAATAATGATTTTGTAGTTTGACATCTTGTGTTCCCTTATTTCCAATATTTTTCTACATTCTTCGACAATAAAAATGATATTATTGTCACAATTAAGTTCACTATGCTGACAATTGGGATGTATATTTCGGAGTAAAACGCGTAATCAGAAACCGCTTTTCCAAATACATGGCAATTAGATGAATACCATATACAATCATATTCATGCATATAATTCATAATCTGAAAATAAACTAGAATTAAGACTGTTATGCAGTAGTATATATTTATTATAGTTGATTTTATAATTTTAAAAAAAATAACTCCAAAAAATGAATTTGACATTACAATAATTAAATAGCATATAAACCATATATTATTTCCATAATATTCTGAACTAATAATATTATTGTAATCAAATATATACTTTTTTTCATCAGCGCTGTATGATTTATTCATAATCTCTCGAAATATATTAGAAAATATCCACAACAATGTGAATATTGACATAGTGATATTCTCAAGAATCGTGCGCTGTTTTGTTTTTTCATTCATAGTCGGAGGTTCTTTCCTTCACCGCAATAGGGTCATACTGCGGGGCTATTCCAAATCGATTTGGCAGCGACATCTACAGGAATCTGTATCTTCTCGCTCCACTGAAAATTTCTACCAAATGCATCTAGTTGAAATTGAAACTTGGCACCCGGCCCTGTTACCGTGTCATAGTAAGCGCCAAACATCCCACGCAATTTTATACCGCCGCCAAAATCTGCATCAACGCCTGCGCCAATTGATGTTTCTGAGGAAGCGTACAACACAGAATTAGAATAGAATGTTGTTGATTGCCGAAAACTCACGTAACCGGATTCTGGACCATAGCCAAATCCAGCACCAAATTTAGTACCAAAGCCATTAGCATCGGAAACAAACGATGTTTCAATTCTACCGCGGATAATAGGGCTAAAATGAACCTTATAAGTTCCGGCATCACATCTTGTGCCGAATGGCATTTTTTACCTACTTTCGTTTTCTTTATTGAGGAAAACAAAATCAAAAAATGCTTTCAGATCTTTCTTCTCTATGACCCCGCCAATTTTTGTATGCCCACCAATAATCAGATAGAAAAAACATTCTTCGAAGCTAATTTCTAAGGGGATTATCCCCTTGACGCAATTAGATGAAAAATTCACATAAAGATAGCTTTATGCGCCGTTTCCTGTGGACAGGACTCGCCTAGTGTGTGATTCTCTACGCGGTGAAAAGTGCGCCCGTCGCCTTGTCATCGTCCGGTCCTATCCGCTGTCAGCGCTCAAACTAACGTGACGGATAAGAACGGCAGTGGGCACAAACGTGCTCCACATTTCCAAACCGGACCCGCGTGTAATTGCGGACGTTAACCGGCTTGGGCCAAGTGCAAACCAGAGGCTTTCGTGATATGAGGTCTGAGGCGCGCGAGAATCAGTTCGAGCCCGGAAAGCTTTGGAGTTTCAGGGCTGTGTTTGAAGTTGGCATGGGCTCCTTACTGGCGGAGGCTAACCATCTCGTTGATCTATGGCGATTTCTCGAAGCTAATACCCGTAAATTGGCAGAAAATAAAGACCAACAATTCTCTCTCGTCGATGAAAACAGAAAAAAACTCATAGATTTATCATTCTCTCTTGGACAGGCCGCCGATAAGCTTGGATTCGTTGCAAGCGCGTCGGCGTTTGGGAGAATGTTTGCTGAATTTTCTAATGAAAATATTCAATGGGACAATCTCAACTATGGAAGACTCTTTAATTTAACTTCAGTTGTATTCGGGGCCATAAGTCCATTTTTTGACGAAATGGCCATTCAAAGAATTTTCTCAATGACCCCTGGGGAGCTTAAGCTTTTCTCTCCGGCGAATCCCCTATTTGGGGATGAAGTAGATAACGCCTTTCCAAGCGCCGCAAATGACATCAGTGAGGCCGGGAAGTGTTTGGCGTTGAACCGGCCAACTGCCGCTGTAATGCACCTAATGAGAGCTCTAGAGAGCGGTCTATTTGCCCTGTGCAAGGACTTAGGCGTTCAAAGCGGCGAAAACTGGAATACGTTACTCAATCAATGTGAAGTCGAAATTCGGAAAAAGAACAAGAAGGATCACGGTGCCGACGCTGAGCAATGGTACTCCGAAGTTCTCACTCATTTTCGTTCAATAAAAAACGCGTGGAGAAATCACGCCATGCATATGAAGGTAAATTACACTGAGCAGCAATCAGAGGAAATATTCAACAGCGTAAAGTCGTTCTTGAGACATATATCTTCAAAATTTGCAGAGTAAGATTAATTTGAATTTGGCTTCGCTATTTTAGGCTTTAGGATTTTATCAATCGCAGCCGAAAAAGCCTTACCGTTGTCGGAATCAGCGCCAAGCATCCGAGCGGTTTCAATGAACCGCTCGGATTGGGTCTTATCTTCTTCTTTTGGCTTTGTGGCCTTGGGCTTTGTTTTTGAGCGCATAGGGCTTTGCCCCCTCAGTTAATCGTTTGGTAGGTCAACCGCTTGCCAACGATACCCATTAACGCCCGGCTGGTGCGGGTTTCATCGTCAACGCCAAACTTCACCCGATTGTTGTAGCGGAAATCAAATTCCGCAAGGTAGCGGTGCAGGTGCTTTTCGGAACAGTGCTGATAGATGCCCTTCATGCCGCGTTTGAAAATCGAGAAATAACCCTCGACGGTATTGGTGGTGACGTGGCCGCGAACGTACTCGCCGCGAGAATGATTGATCTTCTCATGCTTGGCGACGTGCAGGCCGGTATCCCGATAAAGACCGCTTTCGTCGGTGTGAAGGCGGCTCTCGCGAGAGACGTTCTCAACAACTATCTGGGTAACGGTTGCCTTGTTCGCGCGATCGACATGGAAGGTGCGGGCCTCCCGCCCCGCTCAACAAGGGACACGATAGCGCGCTTGCCGGAGGGGCTGCTTTTGCCATTCTTGGTACGCTTCAGAACAACCTCTTTGTCACCGAAATAGGTTTCGTCCGCTTCAATCACGGCACCAGCGCCGCCCATCGGCTCAAAGCCAACGGTGCGCATGGCCTCACGAATGCGATGCGACATGAACCATGCGGTTTTCAAGGTGACGCCAAGGGCGCGGTGAAGCTGGTTGCTCGAAATGCCCTTCTTGCTCGACGACATGAGAAACATCGCCTGAAGCCAGAGATGCATAGGAACATGGCTCGCCTCAAAGACGGTCCCAATCTTGACGGTGAAGGGCTTGCGGCACTGGTAGCACTTGTAGGCGCCGACGCGGGTGCTCCTGCCGCCCATCTTCCCGATGCGCTCGAAACCGCCGCAATGCGGGCAGATCGGACCTTCCGGCCAAATCCGCGCCTCGACAAAGGCGTAAGCGGCTTCTTCGCAATGAAAGTGCTTGTCTGAAAGGACGGACATGACGATAACTCCTTGTAGAATCAAGGTATCATGTCAGTTGGGTACGTCAAGTATAATATCGCCCATTTGTTTACCCCCAACTCTCTTGCTGATTTTTTGCGCAAGGTTGAGGCTGGAGAGGTCGCCGGAGTGCCGCAAACTACTGGCCGCCCCTCACCTTTGGCTGATGCGATTCTAGCGTTTATTGTAGCCCGTCCTAATGGCGTCCAAGGCGGAGAGGTGGTTGCTCATCTTATTGACGATAGCCGCTTCTCTGAAACCACCATGAAGAATGCAACCGGGGTCTATAACGTTCTGGCGCGCCTAGTTAAGCGTGGCGATCTTGAAAAGGATGGTCGGCTTTATCGCCCGACAATGAAAAAAGAGAAGGCCTCGGTACGCACCGAGGCCTCTCAAGAGTTTGGGGACGTATCTGAACTGGAAGACCAGGGAGCCCTGAACAAGTCCGAGGTCTCACAGCACCCGATTCGTAATCGGGAGAATGTGGGTTCGAGTCCCACCGTCTCCGCACCTACCGCAAAGAGGCTGATGAGTAGCGCCTCACCTCTTAGCGTTCAACACCAACCCCAATTGCCGTGGAAACGGTAGAAAGGAGGCGCGTTGTGTGGTCCACAACCAGAAGATTAACGGATCAATGAGCCGCTAATTTGGCTGCTCGCCTTAAGGGTCGGTATGCGTTAGCATATCGGCCCTTAATGGCGTGGAGCATACAGATTTGAGCGATTCCGTCAAGAGATTCAGCGGCTTATCCTTAGCAGAAGCGCAAGCTTCTGGACGCCTTGAGGAATTTGTCTCCCAAGAGGAGGCACGAGGCATCGGCCCTGCCGTCCCTCAAGAGCTTGATGAAGCCCTGTCCCGGCTGATTACAGCCGAGAAATCAGGAGGTCGAACATCGCGTTCTGCATCCGGCGATGGTTCGACCGGAAAGCGAACTCGTTGAGATACCTTTGCATGTGCTTCGACGAGATATGAATGTGGGTGCCGCGAACCGACGCCTTGAACAGCTTCCAGAACGACTCGACGTTGTTGGTGTGGTGCGTGGCATCGTGGCGATAGTCGTAGTAGCTCCACTCCTTCTCGCCATGCTTCACAGTGCCGTGCTTGTAGCCCTCGCTGGTGAGTAAGCCGTAGCTGTAAAGCTCGTCGGTCGAGACGATAGCGCCTTTCTCGACATTGTTCAGCACAACTTCGCGAAGCGTGGCCTTCTTGATATCCGGGATAACCTCAGTCGTGAGGCGACCGTCGCGCTCTTTCAGGCCCATGACAATGGTTTTGCCAGCCGCACCACGACCACGCTTGCCGGGGCGATGACCGCCAACATAGGCTTCATCAAGCTCGACGTGGCCTTGCAGCATCGTGAAGCCGTCCACGTTGCCCATGCGATCGCGGATTTGCTGCCCCATGGGCCACGCAGTCTTATACGTCACGCCAAGCGAGCGCTGGAGTTCTTTGCCGCTCACGCCATGGCGCGTCGTGACAAAGAGATAGATCGCATAGAACCACGACTGGAGCGACGTGCGGCTATCCTCGAAAATGGTCCCGGCACCCGGATAGACATGATCGCCACATGCCGAGCACGAAAAGGCGCGGCGTCCGGTGATCTTGTGGAAGGTCGCATCCTTGCTGCACTTCCGGCACTCGTGGCGCATGCCATAGCGCACTTCCATGACGTGGTTCAGGCAAGCTTCATCATCCGGGAAGCGGGCGAAGAACTGGCGAACGGTAAGCTTTTCAATAGACATAGCGGGAAACCTCTGTTGTCCCGAATATGCCTTAAGTTCATACTTGCGTCAAGGGGATAATTCCCATTTCTAAACGGAAATATGCATATTGATCATTAAACCAGAACATATCTGTTAAAAATTCATTATGATATCTTGAATCAATATTTTCTTTTATATATTCTGCAATATTATATATTATACTCGATTGAATTTCTGTTTTCGTTGTTCCAGTTGAGTCTGCTATATTAACAATGGGACAATATTTATTATTTATATATATACATATGTCCACACCTCCAGGGAATATAAATGTTTTTGACGCGCGGGAAACACAAAATTCGTAAATATTATCTATGATTTTTAGAAAATATATAAAGTATTTATCTGGTATATTATTTTTTATGAATTTAAAAAACATCGTTATTCTCTCCTACGTTACTTCTAGAAAAGCTTACTAATCAATATTCGCTACGTTCAACATCTAAATGGGATTGCAGAACACGCCATGCGGCGCACTGTTGTCCATTCTCCCCCCCAGCATCCCCGCATCGCCCGTGTTGTTGCCGGCCCCGAGGAGATCGTGCCACAACGCGAAGCTGGCCTCGGCGGAGCCACCAGCCTGCCCGCCCGCGCCATAATCCGGGCTCTCGACTTTGGCAGAAGCTCCACCCATAGGGAAGGCGCTCCAGGAGGCCAGGTCGCGACCTCAATAGTTCACGGTGATGACCACGGTGTCGGTATAGAGCCCCGGCGTTGGCGTCGCCTGGACGGGGACGCGACCATAAACCGGAACGGAGACCGAAAGGCCGGTGCCGGTGCCTGAATAGGTATTGCTGCCGAGGGTCGCGCCCCAGGGCAAGGTGCGGGCGTTGTCGCGGTAGAGCCCGTAGCGAACGAATTCCGCGGCCTTGGTCATCTTGCGGAAGGTCGGATCTGTCGCCGCCGAAACCCCGCCGTTGAGCTGGATCTGGAACGGCAACGCAATCGAGCAGCTGACACCGAGATTGGTCGAGGCATCGATCTGGGTGGCAAGGCTGGTCGGCGCGCCGAAGTTGAGCGAGGCGGAGGTGACCACGCATTTCGACGGCACGGTCGCGCTCATCGAAAACGCCCAGGCGAGAGTGCCCGCCGTCATCGCCGGGCACAACTGGCCGGTCGAGGTGTAGCGGCTGCGCACATGCGTCAGCGTGCCGGTAAAGGCCGCCGTATAGGTGCCGGGGGGAACGGTTTGCTGGCCGGCGAAAACCCGGCCGTAGATCGTCCGGTTGACGGCGGCGCCGGTTCCCGCGGCATTGAGCGGAACCAGCACCTCGACACCCACACCGCCGGTCTTCCAGCTGCTCCATTTCACGCTCCGCGCGGCATCGGAATAGAACTGGTAGGATAGGGTATTGGCGCCCGAGAGCGCGGTGCGAAGCCCGCCGACGGTTCCGGCGTTCGGGTCGCCCATGTTGAGGCAGACCCGCACCGTGGCATTCGCGGTGCCGGTGCAGCTGACCGCCACGTTGCCGGTGATATCCACGACGGCATTGAGCAGCACATCCACGGTTCCGAAATTGACGGTGGCGGTCGGCGTGATCGTGCAGGTCTGCGCCTGCGCCGGGGCGGCCAGGGCAAGACCTGCCAGCAGGGAGAACAACAACAGGAGGCGCGGCATCATCGGATCTTGCGGGCTACAGGTTTTACGGGTTACGGAGTTTTGCACATCAGGGGCCCGACCGAGCCTTTCGGGCCGGCCCGATCGGCGCGGGAAAACCGGACCCGGCATTCGGACACGCCCTGCTGAATAACCAGCGTGTTCTCGTTGCCAAGCTCCGGCAGGTAGGTGAGGCCACCGTAGCCGATTGTAAAGACCTGTCCGGTCTCGGCGAGCGTTACCCGGGTTCCCGCCGGCATATGCTGGCCCTTGGCATCGCGGATTTCAACGGAGGCCGTATCCTGCGCGGCAATGGTTTTGATCGCGACGGTGGCCGAGCCGCGAAATCCCGGCATGACGTCGGTTTCGGTCAGGCTGGCGTGACGTCCACCGGGCAGCGTTTCCGGGCTGATCGCGATCTTCGAGCGCTGGAACGAACGCAATTCGGGCACGACAATCGTGCCGCGCCAGTCGGTTCTGCCGACAACGCGGTTTTCATGCAGGACCTCGACGCCCGGTGCGCCGACATCGACGATCGCGAAGGCATCATTGACGCGGCGCGCGGCGAACGCGCCGGTGCGGGTCAGGATGAGCGCGCCCTCGATCTCGCCGAAGCCGCCGAGGGTTGCCCCGTCCTGCCGGATACCAGCCCCAGTTTGCGCCCAGGGATTGCGATAGGAGGCGGAAGCGCCGCGCTGGGCGTTCTTGCCTTCGGTGTCATGGAGCCGCCAGCCGTAATCGTGTTCCTTCTGCCCGATCGGTCGTGAGATATCGAGCTGGGCGCCCCGGTCGCCGCGCAGCGGGGATGCGGCAGCGGAAACGATGATGTCGTCTCCGAGCGTGAAGCTCACGCCGGCGGTGAGCCCCAGCTCGCGCTTGTTGGCGATCTCGCCGTAGGCATTGACGAAGGCATTGTATTTTTTCGCGAAAGTCTGGCTGTAGGTGGCGCTGATGAGCCGTGATTTTTCGCCATCCCCGCGCTCGATATTGGCAAGACTGAGGGCAAACGACGCATTGAGCCGCGCGAAAGGCACGCCGATCGTGAACCGGTCCATCGCCCTGGCAACCCGCGGCGAGCGCTGGAGGATGTAAAAACCGGAATCCGCGAGATTGTCCGAGAGCCGGGTGGGGATCTTCCTGGCGGTGACCGAGGCCACATCCTCGTAAGCACCGACGGCGCGCTGCGTGCTCACCCCGAGGAACACGCCGCGCAGGCTGCCCTGCCAACTGGCATGAGCGAGCCCGCCGATCCGGTTCTGGTGCCAGCTCGCGGCGCCGGCCACGCCGAAAACCCCGAAAGCGCCGGCCGAGAATGTCGAGCCAAGCCCCGCGCCGGCCAGCCGGTTTGTTCCTTCGGCGTGCCCCTCCAGCGTCAGCCGTTCCGTGAGCCCGTAGCGGGCGCTGCCCATCCCCATGACCTGCTTTGAATAGTCAAAGGATTCGAGCGCGTAGTTATGTCTGGGCTTGCCGGCCTCGATCGAGAAATCGAACTGCCCGGGCGCCAGCAGTTTGGCGGAAGTGAAAAACGGCAGGCTGGTCACGGTTTCCTTGCCGGTGACATCGCGCACGACCACGCGCGCCGTTCCGCTCTCGCCTGGCACCGGAAGGTTGGTCAGCCGGAAGGGGCCTGCGCCAACCTCCTGCCGGGCAACCCGGACGTTGTCGACGAAGACATCCACGGTCGAGGGGACGGCGGCACTGCCGGAGACGCTGGGCAGCGGCGCGGTGATGATATCCGAGCGCAGCCCGAGCTGGCGGCTGACCTGCGCGCCGCCGAAGCGGATCGGGCGCGTCCAGTTAAGGCCACCACTGACGGCATCGCCGAGCGTGCCGGTCGTCGAGGTCTCGTAGTGGGCGTAGGTATAGGACGTTTCAAGCCGCAAGAACCCTTGCCGCGAAAGGCTGGTTCCGAGAATGCCGGAATTCTGGATAACGCCATAGGGCGTGAAGGTCCGGTTATCCAGCGAGAGCGTGCCGGTGGAATAGGTCTTGCCGCTCGAGGCATAGCCGCGCGCCAGCGTGCCGTAGACATTGTAGTTGAGCGCGTTGCCAAATTCGCGGGCGATCTCGGTTTTCTCCTTCACGACATGGCCGTTGGCCGTCTCGGCGGCATAAACGCGCGCCAGCCTGCCACCGGAGGGAAGCGACAGATGCAGTTTCTGCCCGGCTTCGTCGTAACGCACGCCGATTCCGGGGATGGCGTCCAGCGCAACGATCTCGGCGCCCGCCCCACGCCCGGGTACGGCGACGCCGACCTCGCGCAATTCGCTGCGCCGGGCCGCGAGCCGGCCGTCGGCACTGCGCAGGATTTCGGCCACGAGATTGGTCGAGCTGCCGTCGATGAAAACCTCAAGCTGGAGCGATTGCCCCCAGCCAGATTGCCCCCCGGCCGGGGCAGCTTTCGCCGGCGGCTTTTCAGGCGCGGCCGTTGCCGTCGACAGCACGACGCAGGCCATCGTGCCCGCCATCACGAGAGCGATCGTCCTGAAGCTGCCGCAACGCAGCAATGCCCGGCGCCGCAAAGCGCCGGGCCCGGACTGCCAGGGTGTTGTGCGGGAAGGGTGTGATGGGGAAGCCATCACATTCTACCAAGCTTAGCCTGTCCTCAGCGGGCCGCACTCGCGCTTGTGTCGATGGGGCCGAGTTCGGTCGTGGCGGTGATGCGCCCGCCCGCCCCCACGGATGCGCCGTCTACCGTGCCGGGCGAGAGCCACTCCATGGTCGATCCGGCGAGGGCATAGCCCAGGAGGCCGTTGCCGAAGCTGATGGTTTTACCATTGGCGAGCTTGACCGAAACCTGCGACAGCCGGACGCGGCGGTCACCGCTGTTTTGAGCCCTGAGCACCAGCCGGCCGTTGCGGGTGGCGACGGACCAGCTCAGCTTCGGGCCGCTGGCGGCAGGCGGCATCAGAAAAACCGGGATGGAGTGCCGCATCACCAGCGCCACCGTGCCGGAGCGCTGGTTGGCGGCATCCGGCAGTTGATCCACCAGAACGCGGAAGGCTTCTTCCTTCGCCAGCGGCTGCTTGCTGACGCGGACCACGCGGATCGAATAGCTGGCCCCCGGTTCAAGCGTGGTGATGGGCGGCGATGTCACGACATCGCCCGTCTCTTCCAGGGTTTCCTTGCCGCCGGCCTGTTTCCAGCGGAAGACGCGGGTCTGGGCGGCAAAGGGCGCCGTGCCGGTGTTGCGGATAGCGATGGTGGCGCTGGGCGCATCCGCCCGCATTTCGATGAGCACTGGGGCCGCTTGCAGCGAGGCGGCGCTGGCGGAGGTGCTGGCGAACCCCAGGGTGGTTGCGGCCAGCATTGCCCGGAAAACAGCTTTGGTCGGCAGATTCTTGGTCGGCTTCTTGGTCGGCAGATTCTTGCTCACGAGCGTGCTCCGGTTTCCGCGAACGTTCTGTCTCGCGGGTTTGGCGCCGGGGGATACTCGTGCCGGGCTAGGTACAGTATCGAGAAAGAAGGCGGCACCGCAGGAGGGTGCCGGCTGAACTGGTGAGGGCCACGACGGATAGCGGCCAAAACGGATAAGGGCCAAGTTTGGGGTCGAGACTGGCGATTGGCCGAAAGATGCGCGGAGAGTCCAGCAGATGCGCGTTTAGTAGGTGATGGTGACGGTCACCGCGTCGGTATAGACGCCCGGCGGCGGCACAACCTGGGTCGGGGTGCGCGCGTAGATCGTCAAGGTCTGGTTGGCGCCCGAGCCGGTGCCGGCAACGGTATCGGTGCCGATCACCGAGCCCCAGAGCGTGGTGCGGCCAACGTCCTGATACAGCGAATAATTGACCACGTTGGCGCCGTTGGTCATCTTGCGCACGGCGGTGGTCGCGCCTGAACCGCCACCCACGCCAAGGCTGACGGTGTAGGGCGTCGTGCTGGAGCAGTTGACCGTCAGGGTGCTGGTCTGGTCGATGTTGCCGGGAATGCTCGCCACGCTGCCGAAGTTGACGGCGGTCGCGGAAACGACCGAACAGCTGGCGGTGATGGTGATGCTGAGGTTGAGCGTGCCGGTGGCGGTGGCGGCATGGGCGGCAACGGGCAGGGCCATGCCGAGGATACCGGCAAGGCAGGCGGACTTCCAATTCATCAGAGGATTCTCCTTACGCAACCTCGATTCTGAGGCTAACAAGCCCGGAACATCCCGCGAAGTGGTTAATCCTTGGTTATGAAAACCACCTTTCGCTAATATTTGACCGAAAAAATTAAAAATCATGCGTGATACCCGAGGACTATATCGTTAACCGGCGGGCCGGCTTCAAGACACACGGGCTCTCAGATGCCCAGCCTCGGGACCAAAAAGCTCGGGGCCACACGGCCTGTCATCTCCCTGTCACCTCGGCTGGCGATAGCTCGCGCAGTCGATCGATGGGAGAACCCGCATGCGCCATACCTTGTTCGCCGCCACGGCCCTGACACTTGCTGTCGGAGCGGTCCAAATTTTTTCTTTCGGAACGAGCCACGCGTCCGAACCGCGCGAGTTCCGCGCCACGCTCGCGGGCCATGCCGCGATCCCCGCCTTCACCGTTATCCCCGCGCCGGCGGATGCTCCTGCCGACCTCCGGACGTCCGGCAAATACGTGACGCCGATGCGCCGCACGGAAGCCGCGGGCACCGTGATGGGCCGCTCGGCGGGGCGCCCGACCGGCATCTCGACGCCGTTCAACGGCCAGCCGATCCAGGGGCATTCCGGCATCAAGCGTATGGCGGATGGCAGCTTCTGGTTGCTGACCGACAACGGCTTCGGCTCCAAAATGAATTCACCGGATTCGATGCTCTACCTCAATCGCTACCGCATCGACTGGGCGAGCGGCCAGCTGGAGCGGCTGCAGACGATCTTCCTGTCGGACCCCGACAAGAAAGTGCCGTTCCGCATCGTCCATGACGGGACCGAGAAGCGCTATCTCACCGGCTCGGATTTCGATCTCGAGGGATTTCAGATCCTGGGCGACACGATCTGGATCGGCGACGAATTCGGCCCTTTCCTGATCCGCGCCGACATGACCGGCAAGGTCGAGGCGGTGTTCGAGACCGAGGTGGATGGCAAGGTTGTTCGTTCGCCCGATCATCCGGCGGTGCAGGCGCCGGCCACCCCCGCCACGCCGGTCGAAACCCGCGTCCGCCGCTCCAAGGGCTACGAGGGCCTCGCCGCCTCCAAGGACGGGCGCTTTCTCTACGGCCTGCTGGAAGGACCGCTCTGGGACATAACGGCAAAAGACTGGGAATCCGAGAACGGCCGGCAATACCTCCGCATCGTGGAGTTTGACGTGCAGGCCGGCAAATGGTCGGGCCGGCACTGGAAGTACGTTCTCGACGAAAACGGCCTTTCGATCGGCGATTTCAACATGATCGACGCCTCAACCGGCCTCGTCATCGAGCGCGACGACAACGAGGGCGTGCCAGAGCGCGCCTGCCCGGCCAACCAGCGCGCCGAGACCTGCTTCCATGCCTTGCCGAAGATCAAGCGGATCTGGAAGATCGAGATGAACGAGGCCAACGTCGGCAAGGCGGTCCGCAAGATCGGCTTCATCGACCTTCTGAACATCGCCGATCCCGACAGCAAATCGCGGGTGCCGCTCTCCGGCGGGCGCTTCCAGATGCCGTTCTTCACGATCGAGAACGTCGAGATCGTCGATGCCGATCACATCATCGTCGGCAATGACAACAACCTGCCGTTCTCCTCCAGCCGCGACCCCAACAAGGCCGATGACAACGAGCTGGTGCTGTTGCGCGTGCCCGAACTGCTGCGCGCCCGCTGAGGCGCGCCGGAGGGCTGCCGGATCGCTCCATCCGGGTTGTCCTGTCATCGGGCTGTCATGCCTCCCCCCTATGTACCCACCTGTTCCCGTGAGGTTTTCCATGCTTGAGATCAACAACGTCAGCCGCAGTTTCGGTGCCAAACGCGCGGTCGAGGATGTGTCGCTGCGGATCGAAAAGGGCAGCTTCGTCGGCGTCATCGGGCGATCGGGGGCCGGCAAGTCGACGCTGCTGCGGATGATCAACCGGCTACAGGACGTCTCCGCCGGCTCGATCACCTGGAACGGGCGGGATGTGACCGCCCTCAAGGGTCAGGACCTTCGCGACTGGCGCGCCTCCTGCGCCATGATCTTCCAGCAGTTCAACATCGTCGGCCGGCTCGATGTCATGACCAACGTGCTGATGGGCCGCCTCAACCATACCTCCGCCGCACGCTCGCTGCTCAAGCTGTGGTCACCGAAGGACCGGGCCATCGCCGTCTGCGCGCTCGAACAGTTCGATATCACCGCGCTCGCCGGTCAGAGGGCGGAATCGCTGTCCGGCGGCCAGCAGCAGCGCGTCGCCATCGCCCGCGCGCTGGTGCAGGAGCCGGAAATCGTCCTCGCCGACGAGCCGATCGCCTCGCTCGATCCGCGCAACACCCGGATCGTGATGGATAGCCTGCAACGGCTGAACAAGCATTTCGGGATCACCGTTGTGTGCAATCTGCACGATCTCGATATCGCGAAAGACTACTGCGACCGGCTGATCGGCATGGCGCAGGGCCGCGTGGTGTTCGACGGCGCACCCGAAGCACTCACCGAAAGCGTCGCCCGCGAACTCTATGGCCTTGAGGCGGATGACGCGATGAGCGTGCTGCCACCGGCCGCCGTGCCTTCAGGCGGTCTGGTTCCGATCGCCGCGTGATCCAAGGTCAACGCGCTGAACCGGGCCTGCGCGCTGAACAAGGCGGGACCGCTTGCCCCGCCGAGCCCAGACATCCTGCTCAACCCGGGAATTCTGCCCAACCCACCACAGGAGATCCACCATGTTGATGACCCGTCGCCTGCTGCTCTCGGCAGCCGCCACCGCGCTTGCCGCCACCAGCGCGTTCGCGCAGGATTGGAAGGCCCGCTACCCCGAACTGGTCTATGCCGCCGTCCCCGCCGAGAATGCCTCCGGTATTACCGAGCGCATGGCACCGTGGATGGCGTATCTCTCCCGCGAACTCGGCGTGAAGGTGACGCTGCGCATCGCCTCGGATTATGCCGCGGTGATCGAAGGCCAGCGCGCCGGCAGCATCCATATCGGCGACTACGGCCCCTCCTCCTATGTCCGCGCCCATACCGTCACCAACGGCGGCGTCGAGGCCTTCTCGTCGCTGCGCGCCGTGGACGGCTCCACCGGCTACTACTCCGTCGCCTATGCCAAGGCTCAGGCGGCCGGTTCGAAGCTCGAGGATTTCAAAGGCAAGAACCTCTGCCTCGTCGATCCCAATTCGACCTCCGGCAACAATGTTCCGCTCTATTCCATGAGCAAGCTGGGCATCGATACCGAGAAATTCTTCGGCAAGGTCATCAGCGCCGGCAGCCATGAGAACGCGGTGATGGCGGTGCAGCAGGGCACCTGTGATCTCGCCTTCAACTGGTGGAATTCGGAAGACGATTCAAACCTCACCCGGATGGCCAACAAGAACATGGTCAAGAAGGACGACTTCAAGATCGTGTTCCGCTCCGAGAAAATCCCCGGCTCGCCCTATGCCTATCTCGCCAGCCTGCCGCCCGAACTGAAATCGGCGATCCGCAAGGCGTTCATGGAAGCCCCGACCCGCGACAAGGCGGCCTTCGATCGCCTGTCGGATGGCAAGTCGCCGGGGTTCGCGCCCGCCCAGCATAGTGACTATCAGGTCACGGTCGAATTGCAGAAATTCGTCGACGGCCTGCGCAAGAAGGGCGGCTCGTAAGCCCCGAGCCTGAACAGCGCATCGCCAGCCCGGCGGTGCGCATTTTTTTGAGCGAGATCGTGCATGGCCTCCGCCGTCCCTTTGCTTCCAGAACAGCGCATCACCGAGCTTTCCGCGCCCTACCGGCAGGAACTCGCCGCCCGGCGGCGCATGACGCTGATCGGCGTTCTCGTGCTGGTGGTTCTGACGGCATTGGCCGGGCGCGTCGCCGAGGTGGACCCGGCAAAGTTTCTCGCCAACGCGCACCGCTTCACCGACTACCTCTATCGCCTGTTCTTTCTGGACACCGGGGCCTTCGTTTTCACCGATATCCGGGAGTGGTTCTGGGGCCTCGGTAAATGGGTGAGCCGCCTCTTCGATACCGTGCTGATCGCCTATCTCGGCACGCTGATGGGCGCGATCTCGGCCTTTTTGTTGTGCTTTGCGGCTTCAGCGAACCTGGCGGTCAATCCCGCTCGGCGGTTTATGGCCCGGCGCTTCCTCGAATTCTGCCGCACTGTGCCGGAGATCGTTTTCGCGTTGATTTTTGTTGTCGCCTTCGGGCTCGGTCCGGTGCCCGGGGTTCTCGCGATCATGATCCATACGGCCGGCGCGCTCGGCAAGCTGTTCGCGGAGGTCGTCGAGAACATCGACATGAAGCCGGTCGAAGGCGCGATGGCCTCGGGGGCGACGCGCTGGCAGGCGATCCGCTATGCGGTCGTGCCGCAGGTTCTGCCGAATTTTGCCAGCTATGGGCTGCTGCGCTTCGAGATCAACGTGCGCGGCGCCTCCGTCATGGGGTTTGTCGGCGCGGGCGGGATTGGTCAGGATCTGATCGAGTCGATCCGCAAATTCTACTATTCCGACGTCTCCGCGATCCTGCTGCTCATCATCGCCACGGTCATGGTGATCGATCTCGTCACCGAGCGTATCCGGCACCGCCTTGTTACGATGGAGCATGGCCGATGAAGCCCTCGTCGAATTTTTCGGACCCAGCTTCGCTCGACTTGCGGCATGCCGCACTGATCCGGGGATCGGCGCGCGAGAAGTACCTGCCCTTCCTCGTCGCCGGCCTTCTGATGGGGATCGCGTGCTTCGCCCTGTTCCGGCTGGAGTTCTCCTTCGCAAAGCTTGGCACCGGGATCGTCCATCTCGGCACGTTTTTCGGGCTGATGGTCCCGCCCTCGCCCGGCACCCAGCTATCGGCGCTGTTGCATGCCCTGGCCGAAACGGTCGCGATCGCCTTTCTCGGGACCTTGCTGGCGGCCATGCTCGCGTTTCCGCTCGGCTTTCTCGCGGCGCGCAACACGATGGCGAACCGGCTGGTGCGTTTTCTGGCGCGGCGGTTTTCGGATACGATCCGCGGTGTCGATACGCTGATCTGGGCGCTGATCTGGATCAATGTCGTCGGCCTCGGCCCCTTCGCCGGGGTTCTGGCGATCATGACCAGCGACATCGGCGCGTTCTCCAAGCTCTATTCCGAAGCCATCGAAACCATCGACCGCAAGCCGGGCGAAGGCGTGCTCTCGACCGGCGGGTCGCGCCTGCATGCCATCCGCTTTGGCATCGTGCCGCAGGTGTTGCCGATCCTGATCAGCCAGACGCTCTATTATTTCGAATCCAACACGCGCTCGGCGACGATCATCGGTATCGTCGGTGCCGGCGGCATCGGCCTCTATCTCGCCGAGATGATCCGGACCTATGAATGGGACAAGGTGGCCTTTATCATCCTGATGATCCTGGTCACCGTCGCCATCATCGATTTCGTCTCGTCGCGGTTGCGGCTGGCGATTGTCGGGCAACGAACGAGCACCCTGTGAGGACACCCCATGAACGCCTTGTCTTCCACGGATACGCCGCAGCCGTCCGGCGCCACGCGGCTCTCCGAAACGCCGCTGATCCACGCGACGGCCTCCGTGACGGCATCGACGATCGGCCGCTACACCGAGATCGCCGAACGCTGCAAGGTGAGCGAGGCGGAGATCGGCGACTATTCCTACATGATGCAGGAATGCGAGGTCTGGGCGGCCAGAATCGGCAAATTCGTCAACATGGCCTCGCATGTGCGCCTTAACGCCACCAACCATCCGACCTGGCGGCCGACGCTGCACCACTTTACCTATCGCGCCAATGACTACTGGTCGGATACGACGCGCGAGGAAACCTTCTTCGACTGGCGGCGAGGCAACGCCGTCACCATCGGGCATGATGTCTGGATCGGGCATGGGGCGACGGTGCTGCCGGGGGTGAGCGTGGGCAACGGCGCGGTGATCGGCGCCGGCGCCGTCGTCAGCAAGGATGTCGCGCCCTACACGATCGTCGGCGGCGTTCCGGCCCGGCTCATTCGCGAGCGCTTCGATGCGGCGACCGGCGCAAGGCTCGATCGCCTCGCGTGGTGGGACTGGAGCCACGCCAGACTGCGGGATGCGCTGGATGATTTCCGCGCCCTCGGGATCGATCATTTTCTCGAAAAATACGAAATCCGCCGATGAGCAGCTGCGGGCTCCCGGGCGTCACCACGAGGATGGCAAGCGAATTCGGGCCGCATGTCAAAAAACTGACATAGAAATCACCCACATGCTGCGGCGAAGACGAATGTTTCCGTGAGCCGAAACGGTGGTCGCCATGTACCAGTATCGCGCCATTTTTATCTCGGACGTTCACCTCGGCACCAGAGGGTGCCAGGCGGAGGCCCTGCTGGGGTTTCTCAAGCATGCCGAGGCCGAGACGATCTACCTCGTGGGCGATATCATCGACGGCTGGCGGCTTCGCAAGAGCTGGTACTGGCCGCAAAGCCACAACAACCTCGTGCAGAAGCTCTTGCGCAAAGCCCGCAAAGGTACGCGCGTCGTCCTCATTCCGGGCAATCACGACGAATTCCTGCGCGACTATCTCGAAAGCCAGTTCGGCGGCATCGAAATCGAGGATCAGATTCTCCACACCGGCAAGGACGGTCGGCGCTACCTCGTCATTCACGGCGATCAGTTCGATGCGGTGGTGATGCACGCCAAATGGCTGGCGTTTGTCGGCGACTGGGCCTACGAGGCCGCGCTGTTTCTCAACGGCAAGATCAATTTCATGCGCCGGAAGCTCGGGCTCACCTACTGGTCGTTCTCGGCCTGGGCCAAGCAGCGGGTGAAGAAGGCGGTCAGTTTCATCAGCGCCTTCGAGGAGACGCTGGTCGGCGAGGCGCGTCGTCAGGGCGCGCAGGGGGTGATCTGCGGCCATATCCACCACGCCGCCATCCGCGATATCGACGGCATCACCTACCTCAACTGCGGCGACTGGGTGGAGAGCAGCACGGCGCTGGTCGAGCGGGTGGACGGCGTCTTCGAGATCATCGAATGGACAAAGACCAGCGCTGCGCTGATCGAAATCTCCACCGCCGCGCAGCCGGAAGCCCGCGCTGCAAAGCGCTCGGAATGGGCGTCGGTTTGAAAGCCCTGTCATGAAACTGATGATCGTCACCGACGCCTGGGAGCCCCAGGTCAATGGCGTCGTGCGGACCTTGCAGGCCACGATCCGCGAGGCCCAGCGCCGCGGCATCGCGGTGAGGGTGGTGCATCCCGGCGAGTTCCGCACGTTTCTCCTGCCGACCTACCCCGACATCCGGCTGGCGATGGCGACGCCCCGGCGGCTCCGGGCCATGATCAGGGCCGAAAGCCCCGATGCGGTGCATATCGCCACCGAAGGGCCGATCGGTTGGGCCGCGCGCAGCGCCTGCCGTTCGCTGAAGCGCGGCTTCACGACGAGCTATCACACCCGGTTTCCCGAATATATCCGGGCCCGCGCGCCGATACCGGAACGGGTGACCTACGCGTTGCTGCGCCGGTTCCATGCCCCGGCGTCCCGCGTGCTGGTCTCGACGGAGCGGATGCGGGAGGAATTGCAGGCATACGGCTTCCATAATCTCGCGATCTGGCCGCGCGGCGTCGACACCGGGCTGTTCCGGCCCACCGCGCAAACGGCGCCGGATCTGCCACGCCCGATCTTCCTGACGGTCAGCCGTCTGGCGGTCGAAAAAAACATCGAGGCGTTTCTTGCCCTCGATCTGCCGGGGTCGAAGGTCGTGGTCGGCGAGGGGCCGCAGGCGGAAGCGCTGCGCTTCCGCTTCCCCAAGGCGCATTTTCCGGGGCTGAAGACCGGCGAGGCGCTGGCCGCTGCCTATGCTTCCGCCGATGTCTTCGTCTTTCCGAGCCGGACCGACACCTACGGCATCGTGATGCTGGAGGCGGCGGCTTGCGGGCTGCCCACGGCGGCGTTTCCGGTCGCCGGCCCGCTCGACGTGCTCGGCGACACCGGCGTCGCGGCGCTCGATGACGACCTGAAAACCGCGTGCCTGTCGGCGCTGCGCATTCCGCGCGAGGCATGCCGCGCCTTTGCCCTGACGCGGTCCTGGTCCGCCGCGACGGATGCTTTTCTGGCGCAGGTGATGCCCCCCGATCGTCCGGCAGAGACCGTTTTGCCCTGACCTCCCGGGGAGGAATGGCCGGGCTCCGCCGCCGTATTCGCGACAGAGCCCGGATGCGTCGTCGATCAAATCATACTGCCGATCAGATGGATTGGCCGACCTTGCGGAGCTCGGCGAGGATCGGCGCCTGCGGCAGCCATTTCTTGTCGAATTCGGCGATGACCGCTTCGGTATCCGCCACCGCGACCTGGCGGATCGGGATTGGCGCATTGCGGAAGTTCTCGATCAGCGCCGGCTCATTGCCGGCGAGCTCGTCGATCTGGGCATCGAGAATGGATTTCACGGTCTTGGTGATCAGCTCCTTGTCGGCAGCCGGCAGCCCCTGCCAGACGCGGCCTGAAACAACCGCCGCAAACGGCATGAACACGGCGTTCATCTGCAAGATGACCTTGGAGACCTTGTCGAACCGCTGGTTCCAGGAAAATTCGAGGTCGGCCTCAAGGCCATCGACCTGGCCGTTGGCCATGGCGTCAAACACCTGCGGCGTCGGGATCGGGGTCGGGGCCGCGCCGAGCGACTGGTAGAAATCGCGGTAGACCGGCGTCGGGTTGATGCGCAGCTTCATGCCGCGGATATCGGCGAGCGTATTGAGATCCTTGGCCGAGAAGATCGCGCGCATGCCGGTAATGCCCCAACCCAGACCGATGGTTCCGGTTTCGCGCGGCAGCACATCAAACAGCTTGAGCACTTCGGGATGACGGACGAATTTGGCGACTGCGGGCGTCGAGCGCACGATATAGGGCGCATTGATCGCGGCGATATGCGCCGAGCGCGAGCCCAGTTCCGCCGCCTGGATGAAGCCCATGTCGAGCGCGCCGGATTGAAGCTGCTGCATCATCGCGGATTCGTTGCCAAGCTGGCCGGAATGGAACACCGTCATCGTCAGGCGACCATTGGTCTCAGCCTTCAGTTGCTCGCCGAGCTTGACGGCGGCCTTGTTCCAGGAATGCCCGGTGGGCGTGATCAGGCCGAGGCGGAATTCCCTGGCCTGCGCCAGGGAAAGCGAGGGTGCGGCAAGCGGAAGCGCGGCGCTGGCGGCAAGAAAGTGGCGACGGGACAGGGTCATGGTGGTCCTCCTTAAAGGCGGGTTCACTTGATGAGGGCGAGCGAAAGGAAGGGGTAGAGCGAGAGCAGGATCAGCAGCACGCAAGCCACGCCGAAGAACGGCAGCGTGACCAGAAACATTTTGCCCGGCTTGGCCCCCGTGACCGCCGCCGCGACGAAAAAGCACAGGCCAACCGGCGGCGAGAGCAGGCCGAGCACGAGGTTGATCACCACCACCACCCCAAAATGGCGGGGGTCGATGCCGTAGATCTCGGTCGCGATCGGCAACAGGATCGGCACGGTCATGATCAGGCCGGGGATGCCGTCGATCACCGTACCGATGATCAGCAGGATGACGTTGGTGAGCAGCATGAAGCTGACCGGGTCCTTGGCGACGGTCTGGATCCAGGCGGCGGTGGCCTGGGGAACCTTGCCGTAGATCAGAACCCAGGAAAATACCGCGGCAGCCGCCACCAGGAACAGCACGATGGCCGAATAGACGCCGGCCCGCAGCATCATCTGCGGCAGGCGGGAGAACTGGAATTCCCGGGTCCAGTACTTGCCGACAAGCGCCGCCGCGACCGCGCCGACGGCGGCGGATTCGGTGGCATTGGCAAGGCCGGTGAGGATCGAACCGACGATCACGATCGGGATCGACAGCGTGGGCGCCGCCCCGAGAATGGTGGCGATGCGCTGGCGCGGGGTCTGGTACTCGCCGCGGGGGTAGTTGTAGACATAGCCCATCAGGGCGATCACCAGAAAGAACAGCAGGGTGAGGATGATGCCGGGCAGGATGCCGGCGATCAGCATGTCGCTGACCGAAACCTGCGCCATCACGCTATAGACGACGAACATCACCGAGGGCGGGATGATCGGGCCGAGCATGCCGCCATAGGCCGTGAGGCCGGCGGCGAAGGTCTTGTCGTAGCCCTTCTTCTCCATCTCGGGAACCATGATCTGCGACATGATCGCGACCTGTGCGGTCGCCGACCCCAGGATCGAGGCCACCAGCATGTTGGCGAGGATGTTGACATAGGCGAGCCCGCCCTTGAGCGAGCCGACAAACGCCATCGCCAGATCGACGATGCGGCGGGTGATGCCGCCGGCGTTCATGATCTCGCCGATCAGGATGAACAGGGGGATCGCGATCAGCCCGTAGCTGTCGACCCCGCCGAACATCTGCAGCGGGAAGGACTGGAACAGCAGCGGATTGCCCGAGGCCGCGATATACGCGATCCCCGCGATGCACAGGCACAGGCCGATCGGCACCCCGACCAGCATCACGACCATGAAAGTGACGCCGGTGAGCATCTCAGTTCACCCCGTCAACTTCCGCCAGGACAAAGCCGGCATGGGCGACCCTGGGAACGAGTTCGAGATCCTCCAGGATATTCGCGACGCCGTGGATGACCATCGAGATCGCGAAAATCGGCATGATCTGATAGAGAACCCAGAACGGCCAGTTCAACGTCTGGGTGCGCTCGGTATAGAGAAAATTGAAGGTCTGGCCGGCGAATTCGCGGGCATCGAAGCCGGCGCGGGCAAGGCCGACCGGGTCCATCCACAACACGCACATTCCCATCAGCGCCAGAGCGAACAGCACCACCATCGCGGTGGACATGACCTTCGCGACCTGCATCCCGCGCTTCGAAAACCGGTCGGTCAGCATGGTCACCGAGAAATCGAGCCGCAGCCGGGTCATGGCGGAGGCACCGATGAAGGTCAGCCAGACCACCGCGTAGACGGCGGATTCGTCGACCCAGTAGAGCGGTACGCCGGTGTAGCGGGTGACAACGTTCAGCAGGATCAGCCCGGTCAGCAGAAACATGAACCCCATGATCGCCAGCCGCTCGACCGCCAGCAGCGCCGAGGAAAGCCGCGTCACCGCCCGGCACGCCCAATGTGCGGAACCCGCCGAATTCTCCTCTTGGTTCACGCGCCCTGCTCCCTCTGGGGGTCATTTGGTAGTTATGGATGAATGTAGATTATATACAATTTGACTGTCAATGGGCTTGTCCTCCCAAAGGCGGAGCCGCGCCCGGCCCGGAAATCCAGCTTGGATCGGATCGACCCATGAGATCCAGACCAGCCACGGGATCCAGGCCAGCCAAGGGATCCAGGCCAACAGCGATTGGTTTTGGCCGACGGGAGGCCGCATGCCCGAGCGGGCGCCCGGCACCAATGCCTTGGGACCGGATTGGCGTTTCCCGCTACTGGACTCCAGACACGTTGCATGGCCCGAACAAGGCGGGTGTATGCCCAAAGTCCGGATGTTCATCATACCCATGCTTCATGCTTGAAGCTGGCCGGGACAATACGCGCTGGTAGGCCCCAGATTGTCAGCGGATATCCATAGAGAAACATAGTTTCATTTGATGCCATTCCTCTGAAACCAACAGACACGGCAATCGTCAAATCCTCAACATCCTACCGAAAAAGCGCCATAGCCCGCACGACAGCATCCTGAAAATGTTGCTTGACACACAAATTTCTGAAATTAAGTTTCATTTAGAAAAATGCGACGCCCAGATCGGGCGCATGGGAGGGGTTCATGTCGAAAGCCGGAAAAAGCGTCGTCGTGTCACAGAATTCCGGCTGGAGCCGCCGCGATCTTGCCCGCCTTGTCGCCGGGGTCAGCGCGTTGGCGCTGCTGCCGGCGGGGGGCAGTGGCGCGCTGGCGCAAAACGCCAACAGCGTCAATCTGGCGATGATCGGCGAGCCGCAGACGCTCGATCCGATGGCTTCCACCGCCGATCTCGTCTCCGGCATCATGATGCATGTCTATGAATCGCTCTACACTTGGGATGCCGACCTCAACCCGAA
>CAZNAT010000052.1:0-23739 GCA_964571245.1 uncultured Methylobacterium sp. | reverse complement strand
AAGTGGATACCGGTTGATCGTAAGAAAATGCGTCAAAACATAGAGCTAGAGCGGAATTCGATCTGACTGAATCAGAGCGAATTCCGCTCTAGCCCCGGATGCGCTCGATCTGCGCGCCGCAGCGGCCGAGCTTGCTTTCCAGCCCCTCGAACCCGCGATCGAGATGATACACGCGGCTGATCATGGTCTCGCCTTCCGCCGCCAGCGCGGCGATGACGAGGCTGACCGAGGCGCGCAGATCCGTTGCCATCACCGGCGCGCCCTTGAGGGCGGAGGTGCCCTCGACGATCGCCATATCGCCGTCCAGCCGGATTTTCGCGCCGAGGCGGACGAGTTCCTGCACGTGCATGAAGCGGTTTTCGAAAATCGTCTCGGTGATATGCGAGCGGCCGCCGGCGCGGGTCATCAGCGCCATGAACTGGGCCTGGAGATCGGTCGGGAAACCGGGGAAGGCTTCGGTGGTGATATCCACCGGCGCGATCTGGGTGCCGTTGCGGCGGATGCGGATGCCGGTTTCGGTCGGGATCACTTCGGTGCCCGATTGGACAAGCTTGTCGAGCGCAGCCTGCAAATGGCTGGGCCGGATGCCTTCGAGGGTGACATCGCCACCCGCCATCGCCGCGGCGAAGGCATAGGTGCCCGCTTCGATCCGGTCCGGCAGGACGCGATGCCGCGCGCCACCGAGCGAACCGACGCCCTCGATTTCCAGCTCCGATGTGCCGATACCCTTGATCCTGGCCCCCATCTTCACCAGGCATTCGGCGAGATCGCTGACTTCCGGCTCGCGGGCGGCGTTGCGGATCAGCGTCGTGCCCTGCGCCAGAACGGCGGCCATCAGCGCGGTATGCGTGCCGCCAACCGTCACTTTCGGAAAGGCGATTTCGCCGCCGCGCAGGCCCTTGGGGGCTTTCGCGATCACGTAGCCGGCGTCGATCTCGATGGAGACGCCAAGCCGTTCGAGCGCCATGATCAACAGGTCGACCGGGCGGGTGCCGATCGCACAGCCGCCGGGGAGGGAGACTTTCGCCTCGCCCATCCGGCCGAGCAGCGGGGCAATCACCCAGAAACTGGCGCGCATCTGCGACACCAGCTCGTAAGGCGCGAGGGTATCGACAATCGTCGCGGCGGTGAGACGGACGACTTCGCCATTCTCGGTCGATTCGCCGGCGCGCTTGCCAGCCACGGTGACATCGACGCCGTGATTGCCGAGAATGCGCTTGAGCATCCGGACATCGGACAACCGCGGCACGTTTTCAAGAACGAGCGGTTCCGGGGTCAGCAGGCTGGCGATCATCAGCGGCAGGGCGGCGTTTTTTGCGCCGGAAATCGGGATCGTCCCATGGAGCTGCGCGCCGCCGACAATCTTGATACGATCCATTTACGGCCTCAATCTAAAAAAATCCCCCGCAAACGGGGGCTCCAGCCAATACGCCAGCCCGAAGGCGCCCATCTGCCACGCCGGTACGGGCTTGGCAATCTGGGTGGTGTTGCCACACACGCAGGCTTAATGCTGCTCGTCCTCGCGTTTCGGGGGGCTTTGCGGCGAATTGACGGCGGCGTGCAACGCCTCATCGGCATTTTCGTCCATCGATGCCGGATCGGAACGTTTCTTTGCCTGCATACGCCGCCGCCGGAGATTGGCGCGCAGGGCCTCGGCCAGGCGGGCCTTGCGGGCCTGCTGCTGCCGGTCGCGCTCATGCCCGGTGTTTTTCATGCCGCCTCCATCGTTGTTTCCCCCGCGTTGCGCGCGGCGGACGAAAACTTTGCCCAAGTTGTCGTCGATCAATGCCCGGCATTGGCCAAGGCTGGCAAGAGGGGTATAGGATGCTGGAATTGATCTAGGGTCTGGACCCTGGAGTTGCGCGGCGTGATGCTGCGCTTCCGGGGCGCATAGTGCTTGTACGCATGGTTAAGGCTTGTATGCATGGTTAAGGCTTGTACGCATGGCTGAGGATACCAGGGTTGACTACCGGAAGGCGTTCCTGGCCGTTACCGATGGTTTGCGGCAGGAAGCGCGCTATCGGGTTTTCACCGAAATCGGCCGGGATCAGGCGCGTTTTCCCAAGGCGACGTGGCATTTCGGCGCCGGCGCGCGCGAGGTCACGGTCTGGTGCTCCAACGACTACCTCGGCATGGGGCGGCACCCCCAGGTTATCGCCGCGATGGTCGAGGAAGCGCGGAACGGTTCGGTCGGCGCGGGCGGAACACGCAATATTTCCGGCAACAGCCATGCCGTCGTGACGCTGGAGGCGGAACTCGCCGCATTGCACCAGAAGCCGGCCGCGCTGGTATTTTCCTCCGGCTATGTCGCGAACCAGACCGCCATCGCCGCGATCGCGCAATGCCTGCCGGGATGCCTGATTTTCTCGGATGCCGACAACCACAACTCGATGATCGAGGGCGTGCGCCGCGCGGGCCGCGACAAGGTCATTTTTCGCCACAACGATGTCGGCCATCTCGAAGAGTTGCTGCGCAACGCCGATCCCCGGCGGCCGAAGCTGATCGCCTTCGAGAGCGTCTATTCGATGGATGGCGATGTCGGTCCGATCGCGGAGATCGCGGCGCTCGCTCAACAATACGGCGCGCTGACCTATCTCGACGAGGTCCATGCCGTCGGGCTCTATGGCGCGCATGGCGCTGGATACGCCGAGGAAATCGGCGCGATGGAGCAGATCGACATCGTCCAGGGCACGCTTGGCAAGGGGTTCGGCTGTTTCGGCGGCTATATCGCGGCGGCGTCCGAAATCATCGATGCGGTCCGTTCCACCGCGCATGGTTTCATTTTCACCACCGCGCTGCCGCCGCCGGTGGCCGCTGCGGCCTGCGCCTCGATCCGGCATCTCCGGACGTCGGGCAGCGAGCGGCAGAACCACCGCCGGCAGGTGGCGCGGACCAAGGCGCGGCTGGAGGCCTCGGGCATTCCCGTGCTGGACAACCCGACGCATATCGTTCCGGTGATGATCGGCGATGCGGCGCTTGCCAAGGCGGCGAGCGATCTGCTGCTCGAGCGCCACGCCATCTACGTCCAGCCGATCAACTATCCCACCGTTCCGCGTGGCACGGAACGGCTCAGGATCACCCCGACGCCGTTTCATGACGATGCGCTGATCGAGGCCCTCGCGCTCGCGTTGGTCGATGTGTTCGACACCTTGAAGCTTGAGCGCAAACCCGAACGCGTGCTCGCGGCGGAATAGGCCGGATCATCCCGCGCAACCCGGCTCACCCGGGCAAGCCGAGGCATCCGGGGAAGCAAGGCCGATGTCCGGCCTTGCCGGTTGTTGGCTGGCGATGTCTCGATGCCGGCTATTTCTTGTCCGGCTATTTCTTGGGCTTTGCAGCGGATTTGACGGCCTCTACCCCGGCTTCGACGGCTTCCTTGGCTTTGGCCTGCAATTTTGCGGTTTCGGCAGCCAGCTGTTCGGCGGCGGCCTTCGTCTGGCGCTGGATTTCCTCGCCGGCTTCCTGGACATGGCCGCGCACGGAGGCGAGTTGCCGGGTCATGTATTCGGTCTGGAGCTTCATCACCTCGTCGATGCTCTTGGCGCTGACGAGCTTGTGCGCGAGATCGAAGGCTGCGGTCATGCTGGCTTCGGTGAAGGCCTGGCTCTTCTTGCGCAACTCGTTGGCCTGAGACTGGGCCGCACCGGTCTTGCTCTCGATTTCGGCAACGGCTTCCTTGGCGGCGCTCATCACCTTGTCAAATCCTTCGCGCGCCTGGGTCACGCCCTGGTCGAGCAGGGCGCGCATGTCGTCCGGAACCTTGAAGTTTTCACCTGGCTTGATCATCGATCCATCGCTCCCCGCCTTGCGGGGCCACCCCCGCTCCGTGGGAATTCTAGCAGATTTCCGGCGGCCTGCATTAAGGTTGTTTTTCGGTAAATGCGGCGGCATGCTCGGCCGTGATGGACGGCGGGCGATTGGGGATTTATGGATGAAGTGTTAATCGTACGTGCCAAATCGGGACAGGATGCGACCGAGGCAGGAGATGCCGAGGCCGAATTCCGCAGCAGAGCCCGGGGCGTGATTGGCAGCGTACAAGCGTTGAGTTGAAGTGAGGCGTCATCATGGCGATCGAGACCGCGAACCGGGCTTCCGAAAGCCTTCTGCCGATCGGCCTCTTGGATGGCGCGACGCGGGAGGCCGTTCTTTCGGCATCGATGCCGTCGTTCGTCGTTGATCGCGAAGCCGGACGCGTGCTCTGGTCGAGCCATGCGGCGGCCCGCCGCATCGGTGCGCTCAACGGCGCGGCGCTGATGCGCGCCGGGCTGCCGCCGCTCGCCGGGGGCACACAGCGCCTTCAGGCGCTGGCGAAGGGGATTGATTCCCATGCGTCCAAGCGCCTTGAAAGGTTGCGGTTCAATACCGGGTTCCGCTCCGTTGCGCTGACCGCGATTTGCGAACCGATCCCGTTCGTGGCCGGCGGCTTCGGGCTCCTGGTTTCTTTCATCGAAGCCAAACCCATCGCCGAAGCAAACGCCATTGCCGAAGCCAGGCCGGTTCGTGATGACCTCTTCGAGCCGGAGAACGGCAGCGAGATCATTGCGCCGCAGCCCGTGACGAGGATTGCCGCAGAGGATGCCGCCGCTCTCGGTTCCGTCCCGCCATTGCGGCGTCGGCAGGATGACCTGGCGGTGCCGGATGCCGGTTCCGCCGCTTTGGCGGAAGAAGCCGGTTCCGAGCCTTCAGCTCCCGAGTCCTTAACTCCCGAGTCCTTAACTCCCGAGTCTTCAACTCCCGAGTCTTCGACCTTGCCGGGCTGGATCAGCCAACCTGCCGGCGAGCGGCGTCCGATGCGCTTCGTGTTCGCGCTGGATGCGAACGGCATTGTCGAGCGTGTCACCCCGCCGCTGGCCGATGCGGTAGGTTTTGCCAGTGCGGATATCGTCGGGCGAGCGCTGGCCGGCATTGTCGACGCCTTCGACGAGCCGGCGGCTGAAACCATCCGCACCGCCGTCCTGGCCGGACAGACCTGGAGCGGGTTGTCGGTCCACTGGCCGGTTTCGGGTACCGGGCTTGCGGTTCCGATCGACCTTTCCGCCTTGCCTCTGGTGAACAGCGACATCGGACTGACCGGGTTCTCCGGCTTCGGGCGCTGCCATATCGATCGTGCGATCGGGGCCGTGCCTGATCCGGTTGCGGCCCCGACGGCGGCGATACCGGAGGTCACCTCGCGAGGCCCGTTGCCCGATGCGGAGGCCGGCACACGGCCGGAAAACGACAACACCCATCAAGTCCCCGCGCCTGTTGAGCCCGGCGGGATGGCGGACCCGGATCTTGCGCCTGCGCTTGAAGCCTTTGGCGCGCTCGATCACACGGAAGCGCCGGACACGGCTGGTTCATCCGACGATCTGCCGATCGCAGCGGAAGCCGAAACGCCGCCTTCCGGCGTGGTTGAAAAGCCCGGGCTGAATGTCTTTTTGCTCAAGACCGGCCAGCCGGCGACCTCGGCCCCGGCGATGGGCAAGAGCGGGCTTTCGATGGCCGAGCGCAATGCCTTCCGTGAAATCGCGCGGGCGCTGGGGGCAAAGTTCGACCCCGATCTCGCGGATGAGGCCGCCGCCGCGGCGCAGGCGCTTTCGCCATCGACCTCGCAGCCTTCCTCGGGGGATGCCGGTGCTGCGAGCGGCGCGCCGATCCTTGAGCCCCCGGCCGCTTCCGAGCCTTTGGCTTCTGCGCCGCCCCCGGCAGCGGTCCGGCCGGAAGTATCTCTCCCTGCCGGTGCGGAGATCCTCGACCAACTGCCGATCGGATTGCTTGTCCTGCGCGGGGATGAACCGCTGTTCGCCAACCGGACCCTGCTTGATCTGACCGGCTACCCGGATCTTCAAACCTTTATCGCCACCGACGGCGCGCGGGCTATTTTCCGTAAAGGTCAGGTGCCGCGCGATCGGAACGCCGAGGTTGAAACGGTGGTGCTGACCTCGCGCGAGGGCGAGATGATGCCGGTCGATGCGCACCTGCAGACGACGCGCTGGGATGGCGGCATGGCGAGCCTGATTTCGCTGCGCCGGGCGACCGAACTCGAGCAGGGCAAGGCGCTGCACTCGGTCGCGCTCGATCTCAAACGCATCCGGGCCGAGGCGCAGGAATTGCGCGCGATCCTCGATACCGCGACCGATGGCGTCGTCACGCTCGACGAGAAGGGCCAGATTCTCAGTCTCAACGGCTCGGCGGAAGCCTTGTTCGGCCTCAACCAGAACGAGGTGGCCGGCGGCAGCTTTACCAGCCTGCTGCTGAACGAAAGCCACGCCGAAGCCCTCGATTATTTCGACGGCGTACGGGCCAACGGCGTTCGCTCCGTGCTCAACGACGGCCGCGACGTGTTTGGCCGCGAAAAGAAGGGCGGCCGGATTCCGCTGTTCATGACGCTCGGCCGGATCAGCGAGGATGAGCCGCGCCGCTACTGCGCGGTGCTGCGCGATCTGACATCCTGGAAGCGCGCCGAAGCCGAGTTGACCGAGGCCCGCCGTGCCGCTGAATTCGCGAGCGCCAAGAAAAGCGATTTCCTCACCAAGATCAGCCATGAAATCCGCACGCCGATGAATGCCATCATCGGTTTTGCCGAGGTGATGATGGAAGAGCGGCTCGGCCCGGTCGGCAATCCAAAATACAAGGAATACCTTGGCGATATCCGCACCTCCGGCCGGCATGTCGTCAGCCTCGTCAACGACCTGCTGGATCTTGCCAAGATCGAGGCCGGGCGGATGGAGCTGGACTTCGCTGCCACCGATCTCAATGCCATCGTCGCCAGTGCGGTGGGGATCATCCAGCCGCAGGCGAATGCCAACCGGGTTCTGGTGCGCACCCAGCTCGCGGCGAAACTGCCGCCGGTGGTGGCCGACGAGCGCTCGATCCGGCAGATCATCCTCAACATGCTCTCGAATGCCACGCGCTTCACCGAGAGCGGCGGGCAGGTCATCGTCGCCACCGCCCTGCTCGACAGTGGTGAGGCGGTGATCCGCATCCGCGATACCGGCGTCGGCATGACCGCGACTGAGATCGAGCAGGCGCTGGAGCCGTTCCGCCAGGTCGGGACGCGGCGCGATCACGGCGGTACCGGGCTGGGCCTGCCGCTGACCAAGGCGCTTGTGGAGGCTAATCGCGCCAATTTCGCCATCCGCTCGACGCCGGGCGAAGGGACGATGGTCGAGATCACCTTCCCCTCGACGCGGGTGCTGGCGGAATAAAGGTTTTTTTGTTTCCGCAGACGCCGCTTACGGGTCGATGCGCTGCATCGGCATTTCGCCAGCGGCGGAAATCCGGGCGTTGAGGCCGGCAGCATCGAGCGGCAGCGGGGCGACCCTGGCTTTGTGCGGCGGCGGTGCCTCGCCGGAGGCGGTCAACACCGCGCCGGCGTCGAGCCCGTAGACATCGGCGCGAAAATGCACCAGCCCGTCCGGCGTCACGTAGCCCGTCAGGTAGGTCCAGATGACCGGCACCGGCTCGCGCAGGCGGATGTCCTTGCGCTTGCCTTCGGTAATGGCGGCGTCGATCGCCTGGCGGTCATAGCCCTTGTTGCCCTCCAGCAGCCAGGCGGCAAAATCGCGGACGTTCTCAACCCGCACACAGCCCGAGGAATGGAAGCGGTCGTCGCGGGCGAACAGCCGCTTGGACGGCGTGTCGTGCATATAGACCGCCTCGCGGTTGGGCATGTCGATCCGGACTTGCCCGAGCGCGTTGCCGGTGCCGGAATCCTGCCGGAGCGTGAAGGCGGCGGCGCGCTCGCTCGACCAGTCGATCGCGCGGGGATCGACCTCGTTGCCGCCGGCGCCGAAAATCCGGATCTTCGCCTTGGCGAGATAGGCGGGATCCTTCTGCATCTTCGGGATGATATCCTTCTTGATGATCGAGATCGGCGCCGTCCAGGTCGGGTTGAGGTTGATGTTGGTGATGCGGGTCTCGACCTCCGGGGAGGCGCGGTCCTTTTTGCCGACCACGGCCACGAAGCGCTTTTCGACGATGCCGTTCTCGATCGCCTCGACGGAGGCCGCCGGAATATTCACCACCACGTAGCGCGGTCCGAAGCCAAAATTCCGGCCCGCCAGCCGCCGGGCGCTTTCGTTGAGTTGGGTGAAGCGCTCGCGGGCCGAAACCCGCAGCGCGGCGAGGGTGGGGCCCTGCACCAGCGCATTCTGGCTCTGGCCGTGCCGGGCCTGAAACCGCTTCACAGCGGCGGCGAGCGGCGCATCAAAGACGGGGTTGGCCACATCCTCCGCGCCAAGATCGCCCTCGGCGGCAAGACGCTGGCGCAGGGCCAGCACCAGTTCGCCCTCGCTTCCCGGTTTGAGGACGGCATTCGCTGGCAGGATCGGCCAACCGCCGGCATTGGCAAGGGCGAGATAATGCTGCGCGGCCTCGTTGATCCTGGCCAGCGATTCGGGGTGAAAGCTCGGGCGCTTGTCGTTGCGGGCGACAACGCGCTCATGCACCACCGGCGCGGCGATGATCTTCGGCTTTGGTTTGGGAGCCGCCTTTTCCGGCGGCGCGGTAGCGGGCGGCAGGGTCGAGAATTCACCGGTCGACAGTGGCGCGGGCCCCAGGATTTGGGCTTTGGCCGGCATGGAAACGACAACAGAAAGGCTCGCGCCGGCCAGCAGGAAGCCGGTGATTATCGACAGGGCGAAGCTTCGTTCGAAACGCATGCGGCCAACCCGGGGTTTGCTTGGCCGCAGGGTTAACACGAAAGAACGAACAAAACCTTGTTAACCACGCATCCGTGATCGCGGCGGCTTCGTGCTCAGCCGTCCACCACCAGTACATGCAGGCTGCGCGGACCGTGCGCGCCCAGCAGGATCGTCTGCTCGATATCGCCCGAGCGCGACGGGCCGGTGATGAAATTCAGCGTGCGCGGCATTTCGCCCTTGCCGTATTTCATCCTGAGGCGCGGCCAGACCGCCTCGAGATCGCCGGTAATGTCCGCCGCCGCCAGCACCACGATGTGGTTGTCGGGGAGGAAGTTCAGCGTCGTCGGGTTGTCAGGCCCGGAGATCAGCGCCAGCGTGCCGGTTTCGGCGACCCCGGCCTCGGCGTGGCTGATGGCGTTGAGATCGCCGCCATGGCTGCGGCCCACGGCGACCTCAAGCGCGGTTTCGGACCACGGGCAGCCCGCAAGGCGGGGGTCCTCGCCGCGGCGCAAGGTCGCGGGCAGGTTGTTGGTCCTGAGGTATTCGGCGACGGCCGCCGGCACCTCGGCGTAGCTCGCAAGCCGGACGACACTCGCCTGGACGCCTTCGAGCTTCTCGCACATCAGCGCCAGTTTGGCCGCGGTATCGATCTGCGCCCGCTCCGGGATAATGCCCTTGGGGGCGCGGTCGAGCCGATCCTCGACGATGGAGGTGCGGATGCGCTCGTCGCCCTTCACGTGCAGCGAGCGGCGGATGGCGGCGAAGAGGGTGTCGCGAGAGGTTGTCATCGTGCAGCCTTGCCTTGGTTTGCCTTTTCCCGCTTCCACTTCGCCTGAAAGGTCTCGCCTTCCGGCACCGCGAAATCGCGGTATTTCGTCCAGGCCCCGGCGCCGAGCAGCCAGGTGAAGCGCCCCTTGGAGCGCCCAATGAGGCTCATCGCCTTCATCGCGAGCCGGGTCGAAAGCGCATAAAGCTTCGGGCGTTTGGCGAAAAACGCCCAGACGCCGAGCCCGTAACGCGCGACGCCCGGGTTGAGGTTGCGTTCGAATTCGCGCTCGCGCCAGTGCCGCATCATCTTCGGCAGCGGGATTTTCATCGGGCAGACGCTCTCGCAGCGCCCGCAGAAGGTCGAGGCGTTCGGCAGGTGGCCGGCCTCGTCGACGCCGATGAGAGAGGGGGTGAGCACCGAACCCATCGGCCCCGGGTAGATCCAGCCATAGGCGTGCCCGCCGATCTGGTGGTAGACCGGGCAATGGTTCATGCAGGCGGCGCAGCGGATGCAGCGCAGCATATCCTGGAACTCGCCGCCGAGCATCGCCGAACGGCCGTTGTCGAGCAGGATGACGTGGTATTCCTCGGGACCATCGACATCGCCGGAGCGCTTCGGGCCGGTGGAGAGCGTGGTGTAGACGCTCATCTCCTGCCCGGTCGCCGAGCGGGCGAGCAGCCTGAGAATCTGGCTGACATCCTCCAGCGTCGGCACCATCTTCTCGATCGAGGCCATGACGATATGGACTTTCGGCAGGATCTGCGTGAGGTCGCCGTTGCCTTCGTTGGTGACGATGATCGAGGTGCCGGTTTCCGCGATCAGGAAGTTCGCGCCGGTAATGCCGACATCCGCCACCAGGAACCGGTCGCGCAGCACGGCGCGCGCCTCGGTCAGCAGTGCGGTCTTTTCGCTCAGGTCGCGCTTGGGATCGAGATGGGTATGGACGCGGCGGAAATCGCCCTCGCTCTGGTCCTTGTTGAGATGGACCGCGGGGGCGATGATATGGCTCGGGGCCTCGCCGCGGAGCTGGATGATGTATTCGCCAAGATCGGTCTCGACCGGGGTGATGCCGTTCGCCTCGAGATGGGCGTTGAGACCCACCTCCTCGGTGATCATCGATTTGCCCTTGGTGACGGTTTTCGCGCCGACCCTGCGGCAGATCTCGAGGGTGATGGCGCGGGCCTCCGCCGCATCCGCCGCGAAATGCACCTGGCCGCCGCTCGCGGTGACCCTCTCCTCGTATTTTTCGAGGTAGAGATCGAGATGGGCGAGGGTGTGGTTCTTGATCTCTTTCGCGCTTTCACGCAGCGCCTCGAATTCCGGCAGGCCCTTCACGGCCTTGTAGCGCTTGTCGATGAAGTTCTGCCGGACATTGCGGAGATTGCCGGTGAGCTGGGCGTTGGCCATCGCGCCGGTGGCGTTCGATTTGAAGTCCCTGGTCGTCGGGTGCGTGCTCATCGGGCCGGCTCCTTCGGGGCTTGCCCGGTCTGGGCCGGCGCGGCGACCGGGGCCTTGCCGATGGCCGGGCCGTCGGTCATCCCGGCGAGGACTTCGGCGACATGGCGCACTTCCATGGCCGAGCCGAGGCGCGAGAGCTTGCCGGCCATGTTGAGCAGGCAGCCAAGATCGCCCGCGAGCAGGGTTCCGGCTTCGGAAGCCCGGGCATTGACCGCCTTTTCCGTGACGATCTTGTCGGAAATCTCGCCGTATTTGACCGCGAAGGTGCCGCCAAAGCCGCAGCAGACATCCGCATCCTTCATCTCGACCAGGCTGAGCCCCTCAACCGTGCCGAGGAGCTTGCGCGGCTGGCTCTGGATCCCGAGTTCGCGCAAGCCCGAGCAACTGTCGTGGTAGGTCACCGAGCCCTCGAAACGCGCGGAGACCGAGGTAACGCCGAGCACATCGGTGAGAAACGAGACCAGTTCAAAGGTCTTCGCCGCCAGCCGCTCGGCACGGCCCGCCAGATTGGGGTCGCCAGCAAAGAGTTCGGGGTAATGCTTTGAAATCATGCCGCCGCAGGAGCCGGAGGGCACGACGACGTAATCATACGCCTCGAAGGCGGCGATCATCTGCAGGGCGAGATCGCGGCTCGTCTGACGATCTCCCGAATTGAACGCCGGTTGGCCGCAGCAGGTCTGGGGTGGAACCTCCACCGTGCAGCCGGCATCCTCCAGCAGCTTGGCCGCCGCGAAGCCGATGGTCGGGCGCATGGCATCGACCAGGCAGGTGGCAAAAAGCGCCACACGCGGCGCGGCGCGCGCCTGTCCGGTCGGCGTCGGAATGTTGGCTGAAACCAATCGCGTCTTCGGGCCCAGAGCCCGCCTCCCCACTACCCGCTGCAGATGGGTTGGTTCCCCTGCATGCAGAAGATTGTTTTAGGGGGCTTGGCATGCGCTCCGCAAGCGCCAAGATGCGGCGGGCGATGACGGGCTTTCGGTAAAAAGACCGCCCGTCAGGCCTCACGCGACGTGACCCCACCTGCGAAACTCCTTAAAGGGAGCGTATTCTTCAAACGCGGCAAGGCGATCCCCGCGGTGCATCCTGAGCGTCCGATGAGCATGAGCCGACTCGAACCTGATTGGCTGGTCTCGCTTGCTCCCTGGGCACTTGCGGGCCGGGATGGACTTGCTCTGGCGGCGGCCGCGCTCGCCCGGCATGGTTTTGTCGTGATTCTGGTGCCGCGACGCAGGGGTGACGGCGCCTTGCCACCCGCAACCGCAGCGGAAACCGCCGCCAGTGCCGCGCATCGCGATCCTGCCGGCTTCAGGCTGCGGCGGCAGCTTGCGCGCGGCGTCGCGGCCCTGGCGGGCGGTTTACCCCCCGAAGGCCTGGCAATCGCGGCCGATCCACGCGGCAAGCCGGTTTTCACCGCGCCGGGACTTGACCTTCACCTCAGTTTCTCCGCGCGAGACGGTGTCAGTGTTGTCGGGCTTGGACGGGCACCCATCGGGGTGGATCTCGAAGGCGAGATCGCCGCCGGTGCGATTCCCTGGAATATTCTCCGGCTGGATGAGGTGCTGGCCATCCGGGGCCTGCCCCTGAGCGAACAACCGCACGGCTTCCTGCGGCTCTGGAGCCAGAAGGAGGCGTTTCTCAAGGCTTCCGGCGAAGTTCTGGCGATCCCGCCCGAAGATATCCGCATTGTGGACGCGGGAGCGATCGAGCTGCGGGATCGCGGCACCGAGGTCGAGGGTGGGGCGGCAGGCTGGCGGCCGGCCCGGGCATGCCTGCACCTCTACGAAGGGGGAGGGGGGGGAGATGATCCCGGCGCAAGCGAAGGCGCGGCGGCCCGCTATGTTATTGCATTGGCTCTATTGTCAGAAAGGCCCCGATGAGCGATGAGGGGGCTTGCTCCGTCGCTGGCGAGATTTGTCCATGGATTTCATTACCCCCTACCTTCTGCCTCTGGCCCAGATCGTCTGGATCGATCTGTTGCTGTCCGGCGACAATGCCATCGTCATTGCTTTGGCTTGCCGTCAATTGCCGGAGAAGCAGCGCAAGATCGGCATGCTGCTGGGGGCTGGCACGGCGATTGGCCTGCGGATCATTTTCGCGATTTTCGTCACCTATCTGCTTCAGGTGCCGTTCCTGAAGGTCGTCGGCGGATTGCTGCTGCTCTGGATCGGGATCAAACTCGCGGTTGGCGAGGAAGACGAGGGGCATAGCATCGAATCGAGCGACAACCTCTGGCGCGCCGTGCGGACCATCGCCATCGCCGATGCCGTGATGAGCCTCGATAACGTCATCGCCATCGCAGCGGCCTCCGGCGGCAATATCTGGCTGTTCATTTTCGGGCTCTTGTTGTCGATCCCGCTGATCATCTACGGTTCGACCCTGCTCTCCACGGTCATGGAGCGATTTCCGATCATCATCTGGGCTGGCGCGGCGCTGTTGGGCTGGATTGCCGGCGAAATGATCATCTCGGACGGGTTCGTGATCGACTACCTGCGTGGTATCAACCCGGCCTGGGCGGTAACCGCCCAGGTCTCCGACGGTCATGGCGGGATGGTGGCGCAAACCAAGCCCGCGGCGTGGTTCTTCTATGGTGCCGCAGTTGTCGGGGCGTCGATCGTCCTCGCCTGCGGCTACTTCCTCAAGAAAAAGGCCGCGCGCGCGATCTGAGGCCCGCCGTCTGTACCCGCAAAGCAAAAAGGCCGCTGGGAAGCGGCCTTTTTTCATGATGCGCTACCAAAAAATGGTACAGTCGGGTGGTCTCGAACCACCGACCTTCGGTACCACAAACCGACGCTCTAACCAACTGAGCTACGACTGCGCATCGAGGAGCGTTGACTAGCTTCAATCGCCCCGGATTTCAAGGCGGCATTTACAGCTTGGTCGAATTGTTTCCGGGGCGGTGATGTTGTCTGCCAAAGGCGGCAGTGCCCAACCACAAAAAAAACGCGGGCCGGAGCCCGCGTTCTCGCCTGTGTTGATGCCTTCCGGCGATGGATCAGGCCTTGAACGGCAGAACGATCGACGCCTTGACCGGCTCGACGACATCCGCCGCGACCTTCTTGGCGAGATCAGCAAGGTGCTTCGAGTGCGACTGAAGCGCCTCGACCTGGCTCTTGGCGAAATCCTGCTGGAGCTTCACCGCGTCGCCGACGGTCTTGGTGCCGAACAGCGCCTGCATGTGCTCGAAGCCGGCGTTGGTCTGCGCACGGAACAGCTCGAACACCTTCAGATTGAACTCACGGGTGCCGGCATGCGCCGCAGCGATGCTCTCTTCGAGCTTGTCGGTCGCGGCTTCGGCATTGCCCTTGAGCGAGGCATAGTGCGTGCGCAGCTGCTGGATGCTCTTCTCGGCGTTCTCGCGAACCTTTTCCTGGATCTCGGAAAACGGCTTCAGCATTTCGGTCGCCGTGGCGGTGAAGGCCTTGGCATTGGCAACGGTCTGCTCGGCAACGTTCTCGGCCGTCACTTCCACAGTCTTCAGAACCGGCTTTTTGGCAGTCGACATAGGAGTTCCCCTTGTGTGTTCGGCAAGGTTCGATGCGAGCCGTGCCTGAATGATGCGTGTGATGTAGTCGGGGCGTTCCGCAGCGGAGCACCCCTGAAAGACAAAATAATGATACGGCATTTTTGTTGCAGTGCAACATTTTTGTGCGACGCACAAAAAATATGATGCCTCGCCCCCATCGATTTCCGCTTCCGCGCTTGACCAGGCGTTCGGCTCTGTGGCAATGGGCGTCCTCGTTGCTGTGGTAGCTCAGTGGTAGAGCACTCCCTTGGTAAGGGAGAGGTCGAGAGTTCAATCCTCTCTCACAGCACCAGCCACTCCTGATCGAACCGGTGATGCTTCGGTTCTGGCAGAGAAGGCTGGTAATTCCCGGGGGGCAGGTCACCCCGGACGAGGCCTATTTCGCCGCCATGCCATCAATCCCGATGGCGGCTTAACCGAGGCAGGAATCCACTTGGGAACCGCCCCGAAACTGTTCAAACAAACCGAGCCAGCTCTAGAGCGGAATTCGATCTGACTGAATCAGATTGTCCGCTCTATCTCTATGTTTTGACGCATTTTCTTACGATCAACCGGTATCCACTTGATCGGAAAATGCTCTAGCTCACAGATGCGGGCGGATGCCGCCGGAAACCGACAGCATCTCACCGGTAACGAAACGTGCTTCATCCGAGAGGAAGAAGGCAACCGCATCGGCGATCTCGGATGGCTCAGCCATCCGCCGGTTGAAAGCCTTGCCGAGAAGGCGCGCGTGCTCGCTTGAAGGCATGTTTTCAGTCACTGACGTGCGCGTCAGGCCCGGCGCAACGCAGTTGACGATGACATGTGGCGCAAATTCCTCGGCCAGTGTCCGGCTCAGCGACGCCACCGCTGCCTTTGCCCCAGCATAATCGGCCTGCCCGCTTTCGCCCCCGAAAACGATAGAGGCGAAATTGACGATCCGTCCCCATCGCCGCTCCAGCATGCCCGGCGCGAAGGCGCGGATGAGGTGCATGGTGCTGATGACGTTCAGGTCGAACGTGCTGCGCCATTGCGCGGTCGTGAGTTCCAGAGCCGGTGTGTAAAGCCTCGTCGAGCGGATGCCACCGACGACATTCACCAGGAGATCGATCTGGCCAAGACCGTCAAGGGCGGCTTTCCCAAAAACCGCCGCTTCATCTTCCACGGTGATGTCCGCGCGCCGAGTGATCACGGGCAGCCCGGCGGGGAGATGCGACGTCGTTTCCTGAAGGCGACGATCCGAGATATCGGTCAGAGCCAGCCCCGCAACATTGCCTGCCGCCAGCCGTTCGATGATGGCGCGTCCCATGGGCCCTCCAGCGCCGCTGACGGCTGCAATTCGACCTGCGAACCTCATTTCCGCTCCGCTTCTTCGCGCAGCATCTGGCGCAGGGCGAATTTCTGAATCTTGCCGGAAGCGGTCATCGGCAGCCTATCGCGCAATTCCAGGCGCTCCGGCCAGTATTGGCGCGTGAGCCCACGGCCCTTCAGGAAGTCCTGCATCTCGGCAAAGGTCAGAGACTGGCCGGCCTTGAGAACAATGACGGCACAGGCTCGCTCGCCGAGGCGTTCATCCGGATAGGCCACGACCGCCGCGAGCGCCACCGCCGGGTGCTTGTAGAGCTCTGCCTCGACCTCGACGACGGGTATGTTCTCCGCGCCGCGGATGATGATATCCTTCGAGCGGCCCGTGATGCGGATATAGCCCTTCTCGTCCATCCGGCCGCGATCACCTGTTTCGAACCAGTGATCCTTGTCGAACCCATTGAGATGCGGGCGCTTCAGGTAACCAGCAAAGACCGAACAGGCCCGCAGATAGATGTCGCCCTCAACGCCGGGCCCAACCGGCTTGCCTTTGGCATCGCGGATTTCAATTTCCACGCCGGGAAGCGGACAGCCATCGGAGATGGCGGATTGGTTTTCTGGATCCTCCGGGCGAACGGTCGTGACGGCTCCGTTCTCGCTCATCCCCCAGGCCGAGATCACTCGCGCACCCAGCACGCGCTGCGCACGCTCAACGACCGGGCCAGGAATGACCGTTCCCGCGCAGAGAAAAATGCGCAGCGACGAGGCGTTGCGCCCGCCCTCCTCGACCGCATCCGTAAGGTCTATCAGGAACGGCGTGGAGGCCATCGTCCAGGTGATGCCCTCGCGTTCCACGAGTTCGGCCGCCAGCGCCTTGTTCCAGCTATCCATCAGCACCATGCGCGCGCCGAGCATCAGTGGCAGCAGCAGGCCGTACATGAAGCCCGTTTGATGGGCCATCGGAGAGGCCATGAGGATGACGTCCTTGCCATCCATATGCAGCCGCTCCGAAAAGGGCTTCAGATTGGAAAAGATGGTGTTGGCCGTATGCATCGCCCCTTTGGGTTCACCCGTCGTCCCGGAGGTGTAGACAAGCTGGATCACATCATCGGGGCCGAACCGGCTATCGCGCGTGATTGATCCGCGCTTGGCGTCAAACTCCGGGTTGTTCAGCAGCGCGTCGAAGCTGTTCGGTCCCTCACCGCCGAGCACCACGATGTGCTCGAGATGCGGCAGCGACGGCTTCAGGCCATTGGCCATCGCCTCGTGATCGAACTTGTTGAAGCGCTTCGGAACGATGAAGACCTTCACTTCGCCATGCGCGAGCATGAAGGCGAGCTCGCGCTCGCGGAAGATATGCATCACCGGGTTGAAGACCGCACCGATCCGCGAGCAGCCGAGGTAGGTCGCCACGAACTGCCAGCTGTTCGGCAACTGGCAGCAGACGACATCATTGTGACCGATACCGAGTTTTTTCAAACCGATGGCGCAACGGTCAGCGAGCCGGTCCAGTTCGGACCAGGTCAGGCTTTCGCGTGTGCCGGTCGAAGCGGAATAGACGCTGAGCGCAATTGCATCGGGGTTGGCCACGAGATTGGCATCAAAAAAATCGTCCGGCGTCTTGCCGAGCCAGAAGCCGGCGGCAGCCATCGCCGCGCGACGCGGCTCGATCAGAACGGCATCGAAATGCATGACTCTCCTCCCATTGTTCTTGTTGTTTTCAGCCCGAGACAGCGTCTCGGCCCGCGCGTTCGCGCGCGATAATGTTCTTCATGATGTGCGCGGTGCCGTCGCCGATCTGGAGACCGAGCACGTCGCGCAAACGCTGCTGGAACGGCAAGGTGTCGGAATATCCCGCATGGCCGTGGATCAGCAGGCAGGCATGGATCGCCTCATAGGCGATGAGCGGCGGCCACCATTTCGTCATGGCGGCTTCGGCCGTATGCGGCAGACCGCGATCCTTCAGCCAGAGCGCGTTGTAGGACATGAGGCGGGCAGCTTCGATTTTCGTATCGAAATCCGCCAGCTGATGCGTCACCCCCTGAAAGGCGCCGAGCGGTTTGCCGAAGGCACGACGCTCGCCGATATAGGCCCAGGTTTCGTCGAGCGATTGCCGGGCCGTGCCGAGGCATTGCAGGCCGATCAGGCTACGTGAGAAATCGAAGCCCTGCATCACCTGCACGAAGCCCTTGCCTTCTTCGCCCAGCAGGTTTTCGGCGGGAACACGCACATTGTCGAACCAGATCGAGCCGTGGCCGATACTGTTTTGCCCCATATTCGAGAATTTCGAGGTGGTGATGCCCGGCAGGTTCATCGGTACAAGAATGGCTGAGACGCCGCGCGCCTTGTCCTCCGGGCGGCCGGTGCGGGCGAAGAGAATGAGCCCTTCGGCGACCTGGTTCGCGGAAATCGAGGTCTTTTCGCCGTTGAGAACGTAATGGCTTCCATCGCGCTCCATCCGGAGCCCGAGATTGGCAGCGTCGGACCCGCCCTTGGGTTCCGTGAGCCCGATCGCGAGGATGATCTCGCCGGCCGTCAGGCGCGGCAGCCAGGCGCGGGCAATGTCCGGATTTGCAAAGTGATTGAGGATCTGGCCATTCAACGAGGCAAGAAGCGGGATATAGGCGAAGGTGAAGTCGGCCCGCCCGATCTCCTCGGCGATGACGCCTGACGTGACAAAATCCGCGCCCATGCCGCCCATGTCTTCGGGTAATTCCGGCGCGATGAGGCCAAGGCTCCCCATCTCGCGCACCAGCACCATGTCCGTGCGACCGGCCTTCTCACGCTCGAGATAACCTGGCGCCACGCGCTCGCTGGCGAAACGCCGCGCGAGATCGCGGATGGCATCAAGCTCTTCGGTATCGAAAATCGTGCGGCCCATGATCGTCTCCACTCACTGAACCATGAGGTATTTGCGGGCGATTTCCGGGTCGGCGTAAAACCCGTCCACGGTTCCCGCCCAGACGGTCATGCCACGATCCACGACATGCACACGGTCGGCGCAGCGTCGAATGGTGTTGAGCGCCTGTTCGGAAATCACCATCGAGACGCCCTCGCGCTTAAGCTCGACGATGGCATCCACGACCTGCGCGGCGACTTTCGGCGCCAAGCCCTCATGCGGTTCATCGAGCAGCAGGAGCTTGGGTTGCGTCAGCAGGGCGCGGGCGATGGAGAGCATCTGCTGTTCGCCTCCCGAGAGCACGCCCGCCCGGCGATGGCGGTATTCATGCAGTTGTGGGAACAGGGCGAAGACCTGATCGAGCGACCAGGTGCGACGGTCTGTCGCCGTCACGGGGCGCGGAACCCGCAGGTTTTCGAGCACGGAGAGCGAGCCGAAGACACGTCGATCCTCCGGCACATAACCAACACCGCGCCGCACGATTTCGTGTCGCGGCAGTCCAAGCAGAGACTGGCCCTCAAAGGCAATCGCGCCGCTGGTGACGGTGATCATGTCGCCGACAATGGATTTCATCGTCGAGGATTTTCCCACCCCATTGCGGCCAATGAGGCAGACAACCATGCCCGGCTCGGCGGCGAGATCGATGCCGTGGAGGACCTCGGATTTTCCATAGGCGGCATGAGTATCGGAGACGTTGAGCATCAGTGGTGCCCTCCCAGATAAACCGCCTGCACCTCATCATTCGCCGAGATTTCGGCCGGCGTTCCGACCGCGAGAATGGCCCCGCGCACCATCACCGTGACGCGCTGCGCGATCCTGAGAACCACGTCGATGTCGTGTTCGACGAAGAGCAGCGTCTTGCCGGTCTCTTGCGTTCGGGTGGATACGAGATCCATCAGGTGATGGCGATCCCTGATCGACATGCCGGCGGTCGGCTCATCGAGCAGCAGAAGGTCCGGGTCGCCGGCGAGCACCATGCCGAATTCGAGGCGCTTGCGGTCACCGAGCGAGAGATCGGCCACCTTGTGCTGCGCGCGGTCCAGCAGGCCGACGGTGCCGAGCATGACGGCTGCACGGTCCTTCGCTTGCCTCATCACCGCGCGCGACAGGCTTGACCAATGGCCGCCGGCGATGATGTAGGCCGAGCTCATGTTCTCCAGCACGCTCATCTCGAGAAAGGCGCGGGAGATCTGGAACGTGCGCCCGATCCCGCGTTTGGCAACATCCGACGGCAGCAGGCGCGCGATCTCTTCGCCCTTGAAGCGGATCGAGCCTTCGACCCCTGCAAGCTGGCCCGCGACACTGGCAATGAAGGTCGACTTGCCCGCACCATTTGGGCCGATCAGCGCGTGGCGTTCACCGCGAGGCAGATCGAAATCGATCCTGTTCACGGCAACAAAGTCGCCAAAGGCTTTGCGCACAGCGCGTGCTTCAAGGATGGCATTCGTCATTGGCGCTTCTCCCATCCGAGCATCCGCGCGAGGCGCCCGCCCGCGCCTGCCACGCCGTGGGGCAGGCCGATGACGATCACGAGCAGGATGATGCCGAGCAGCAGGTTCCATTTGTCGGTGATGAGCGGCGCCCAGTGCTTCAACTGCACGAACACAACGGCCCCGAGCACACCGCCCCAGAAGCTGTGGAGCCCGCCCAGAACCACCATGATCAGCGCGTCAAGCGTGAAGCCAAGCCCGGCGTAATCCGGGAAGGCCGCCCCCTGAAACACGGCAAAGAGCATGCCCGCGACGCCGGCCAGAATGGCCGAGAGCACGAAGGCCACGAGTTGAACCCGGCGCGGCGAGAGACCGAGCGCTTCCGCGCGCCAGCGATCCTGCCCGACAGAACGGATTGCAAGGCCGAGGGGCGACGATACGAGCCAGGCCAGAAGGCCCAGGCAGATCGCCAGAACCGCCATGCAGAGCGTGCTGAAATTCGCTTCCGAAAGGCCAAACCGCGCGGGCATGAAGCCGGTGATGCCGGTATCGCCGCCCGTGAAATTGTACCATTGGAACAGTATGGTGAAGGTGATCTGGGCGCAGGCAAGCGTCAGCATCGCGAAGTAGATTTCGGTCAACCGCACGCAGAGCGCGCCGAAGATCAACCCGCCGAGGCCGGCGATCAGCGGCCCGAAGACCAATGCCGCTTCGACCGGTAGTCCCAGCTTCGTCACCATCAGCGTAAAGCCATAGGCGCCAAGCCCGAAATAGGCGGCATGGCCGAAGCTCACCATATGGCCGTAGCTCATCAGCAGGTTGAGCGAAGAGGCGAAGATCGCGAGGATCAGCATCTCCGCCAGCACCAGCGAGACACCAGGCCCGCCGAGGCGATTGGCGATCTCGATGAGAATGGCGCCTGCAATGGCGAGCACAACACTCAGGGGAAGCAAGCGAAACGAACTCATCGCGCAGGCCCTTCCTGGCGACCGAGCGAGCGGGCGACGAGCACAACCGCCATGATCAGGAAGATCAGCACCATCGAGAGGCGCGGGAAATAGAGCACGCCGATCGCCTTTGTGATGCCGACAACCATCGCACCCGCGAGCGCGCCGTAGAGATTGCCCAGCCCGCCCAGCACGCAGACGATAAAGGCCGTGACGATGACCGTGGTATCGAGCAGATAGTTCACATCGCCGTAGGGCGCAGCCAAACCGCCGGCGCTGCCCGCGAGAAACGACCCTGCGGCGAATACGGCTGTGAAGATGATTTTCTCATTGGAGCCCAGGAGCGCGACCATGCCACGATCGTCGGTGGCGGCGCGCAGGAGAATCCCGGCCCGCGTGAAGCGGATGACGCCGATCATCACCAGCATGATCACGAAGCCCGCGCCGAAGATCACCAAGGGAAAGAGCGGGAAGTAGGTTTTGCCAACAATGAGCGCGCCCATCAGGGCATCGGGCGTCGGCACCGTCAGGCTGTTTGGCCCCCAGATCGCGCGCACGACATCGCGGATGATGAACACAAGCGCGACCGTGATGAGCAGCTGCATGAGGCTGTCGTGGCCATAAACACGCCGCAGGGCCAGCATTTCAAAGATCGTGCCGACAATCGCTGCGCCGATCCCCGCCAGAAACACCGAGGCAAAGAAACCCCAGACCGTGCCAGGCGCAATCAGCGGCACCAGCGCATAGGTCAGGAACGCGCCCAGCATGAAGAGCGAGCCGTGGGCGAAGTTCACGATACGTGAGACGCCAAAGATGAGCGTCAATCCCGAGGCGATGAGGAAGAGCATCATGCCTTCCATCAGCCCGTTGACAAGCTGGACCCAGATCATGGCCGTTTCCTTTGAGGTTGGCCGGACGAGCAGGGAGGAGACCCGTCCGGCCGTTCAGGGCGCGCGACTTATTTCGCCGCTTCGCGCATGGCCTTGATGGTTTCCTCGCTGAACATCAGCGGAGCGCCTTCAAACTTCTCGACGTTCTTCATGGTCGGGAACGGGTAGGCCGGGTCGAAGTTGACCTCACCGGCATAGGCTGGAGCATTCATCTGGCCATCGAATGCGCGAACCGTCAGGCCCTTGCCCTTCAGGCCATCGAATTTTTCAGTCTGGAAGGCCTTGATCACGGCATCGGCGCCGACATCCTTCGCCGCCGTCACCGCCTTGGCGTAGAACACCATGGAATCGTAGCCATTGATGGCCCAGTCGGTCGGGAACTTCTTGTAGGTCGCCTGATACTTCTTGATAAACGCCGCGAGCTGGGGGGTCTGTTCAAGCGCAAAGAACGGCGCGCGGGCGACACCGAACACGCGCTCTTTCGGCATGGCGTTGCCCATCGATTGCAGGGTATCGACCGTCAGCAGCGTAACGAGGTTCGATTTCGCGAACATGCCGAAGGACTGGCCCTGTCGGATCAGGCTCGCGAGACCACCGCCGAACACCGCCGCGAAAATGGCATCAGGCTCGGAGGCAAGGGCCGCGGTCACGAAAGGGGCGACATTGGTTTCGCCGACCTTCATGAAGACAGGCGAGGCGAGCGTCACATCCGGGCGAAGTTCCTTCAGGCGCTTGGCGAAGGCATCGACGGAGGTGTGGCCCCATTCATAATCGAAGCCCATCAGGGCGATCTTCTTCCAGTTCGCCTTTTTGGCGACGTATTCCGCCGCCGCGCGGGCTTCCATGGTCGCATTGGCCTGGGTCTGGATGAAGTAGGGGTTGAAGGCTTCGATATTGGCGCGCTGGGTCGATCCGATCATCGCGAGATGCGGGATCTTGAACTCCTTGGCGACCTGCGTGACGGCCAGCAGCACGGCTGAAGAGCAGACACCTGTCAGCAGCGAGAGGCCATGCGCCGCGGCGAGTTCACGCGCCTGCTTGCCGCCCTCTTCAGGCTTGGTCTGGCTATCACGCACCACGAGTTCAATTTTTCGGCCGAGCACGCCGCCCGCCGCATTCAGTTCTTCTACTGCGAGCTTTGTGCCATTGAGGCCTTCTTCCGAGATCGGCGCGCAGGCGCCAGTGAGGCCGGTGACATAGCCGACCTTGATTGGCTGGGTTTGCGCAAAGGCCATGCTGGTCGTGAGTGCCAGCGCAAGGGTACCCGTGAGGAGACGTCTGGTCATGGTCCAATTCCTTCCCTAGGTTTTGCGGTGTGATCCCGCCTTCATTGCCGGGTTTGGCTGCGCCTCAGCGCGAGAACTTGCGTAAATCGGGCTTCCGCTTCTCCTTGATGGCGATGCCGCCTTCCTTGGATTCATCGGCGTCGTAGTAGAGGCTGAGCGCATACATCCCGAGGCCGGCAATGCCGCGCTGGTGTTCGGTGTCCATGTTGAAGCTGCGCTTGGCGATGGCGATTGCGGTGGGAGATTTCTCCATGATCTCCGCGCACCAACGGTCGACTTCCGCGTCGAGCTGGTCATCGGGGAAGACCGCATTGACGAGGCCCATCGCGAGGGCTTCCTGCGCCGTGTAGCGGCGGCAGAGATACCAGATCTCGCGCGCCTTCTTCTCGCCGACGACCCGGGCAAGGAAGGCTGTGCCGAAGCCGGGATCGACAGAACCGACCTTGGGTCCGACCTGGCCAAACTGTGCCGTCTCGGAAGCCAGCGTGAAGTCGCAGATCGTGCACAGCACGTTGCCGCCGCCGATGGCATAGCCGCGCACCTTGGCGATGACAGGCTTGGGCACATCGCGGATGATCGAGTGCAGATCTTCCATCGGCAGGCCGATGGTGCCGCGGCCGTCATACTGT
>CAZNAT010000051.1:7045-24017 GCA_964571245.1 uncultured Methylobacterium sp. | reverse complement strand
CCTGCTTGGACAGATCGTCATAGATGATCACGGCGTGCATGCCGTTGTCGCGGAAGAATTCGCCCATCGCGCAGCCCGAGAACGGCGCCAGGAACTGCATCGGCGCCGGATCGGAGGCGGTCGCGGCGACGATGATCGAATAGTCGAGCGCGCCGCGCTCCTCGAGCACCTTGACGAACTGGGCCACCGTCGAGCGCTTCTGGCCGATCGCGACATAGACGCAGTAGAGCTTCTGGCTCTCGTCATTGCCTTCGTTGAGCGGCTTCTGGTTGAGGATCGTGTCGAGCGCGATCGCGGTCTTGCCGGTCTGGCGGTCGCCGATGATCAGCTCGCGCTGGCCGCGGCCGATCGGGATCAGCGCATCAACGGCCTTGAGGCCGGTCGCCATCGGCTCGTTCACCGACTTGCGGGGAATGATGCCGGGCGCCTTGACGTCGACGCGGGAGCGCTTGTCGGCCTTGATCGGGCCCTTGCCGTCGATCGGATTGCCGAGCGCGTCGACGACGCGGCCCAGAAGGCCCTTGCCAACCGGCACGTCGACGATCGAGCCGGTGCGCTTGACGGTCTGGCCTTCCTTGATCTCGCGGTCGGAACCGAAGATCACGACACCGACGTTATCCGACTCGAGGTTGAGCGCCATGCCGCGCACCCCGTTCTCGAATTCGACCATTTCGCCGGCCTGGACCTTGTCGAGGCCGAAAACGCGCGCAATGCCGTCACCGACCGAGAGGACCTGGCCAACTTCAGCAACTTCGGCCGAAGCGCCGAAATTCTTGATCTGCTCCTTGAGGATCGCGGAGATCTCAGCGGCGCGGATGTCCATCGGTTAAGCCTTTCGTATTGAGCGAACCCGAACAAGAAAGCGCAAAACCGCTTGTCGTCCGAGACTGCGTTGAGTGGTGGAAAAAGCCGTTCGGAAGAAGGCCCTACCTGTTATTCATCGCGATTTTCATCGCGTTGAGCTTGGTCTTGAGTGAAGCATCGATCATGCGGCTGCCCATCTTGACAACGAGGCCGCCGATAATGGCAGGATCAACCTTTTCGGTCAGCGCGATCTTCTTGCCGGCCTGGCTTTCGAGCGCCTTGAGCACAGCATCACGGTTCTTGTCGGTCATCGGCGAGGCCACGGTCACCTCGGCGGCAACGATGCCCTGCTCCTCGGCGACCAGCGCACGATAGCCGGCGATCATGCCGCGCACGGCGAACAGGCGGCGCTTGGAAGCGACGAGCTTGAGGAAATTTGCCGCCAGACCGTCGATCTTGGCCTTGGCCAGCACAGCGCTCAGCGCCGAAACCTGCTCGTCCGCGGTGAAAACCGGGTTGCGGACCAGCCGATCCAGATCCGGGCTGCCATCGAGCATGGTGGAAAACCGGTCGAGCGCGGCACTCACGGCGTCCAGCGCCTTCGCTTCACGCGCGAGTTCGAACAATGCGGAGGCGTAGCGCCCCGCAATTCCGGAAACAATCGGGCTGGATGAGGCCACGACAAACGTCTTTCGCTTTTCACACCTCACCCGAACCCGCCCTGGCAGGATACCGGAGCCGGGAAGCTAGGTGACGTGCCCCGGGAACCGGGGTCAATCAACGGATCAGAACCATTGCCCGAGCAAGATGCTGCTCCGCAACGGATGGCGGTCGCTAACAAATCTTCACCCCGCGTGCAACCCCTTTCACGCTCAGAAAACCCCCAAGAGGGTCGGGTTTCCGGGCCATTCCGGCAAAGTGTTGCTGCGACGCACAAGTTTCGGACGCAATGCCCGTATCGCAACGCGCTTTCCGATGTAGGATGTTTTTGTGCTGGCTGATTGCCGGGCACGTCCTTTATCCGAAAAATCAAGGGTTCCTTTTGTGAGATCAGGCCAATTTGTTGTATCGTTGATCGTCCTCGGTAGCGCCGTCATTGAGGCGCAAGCTGAATGCACCGTTCGCGGCGGGCGCTTCTTTGTCGCGCAGAACGATACGGTTGAATATTCCGCAACCGTAACTGGTGACGGAAAATGCGAACGCGACTTCTCAACCGACCGCAGCACCTTCAAGAGCACGACAATCGCCAAGCGCCCATCGAATGGTGCGATTTCGACGAACGGGGTATCGAATTTCAAGTATGCAGCCCGTGCCGGGTTCAAAGGCAAGGACAGTTTCGTCGTCAAGGTGTGCGGCGAAGGCCTTGCGGGCTCCGGCTGCTCGACATTGAACTACGAAGTGGACGTGCAATAGTCGCCGGTCCGCATGCCCGGGACATCGTCCAATTCTAGAAAAAACTCGATCCTAGAAAAAGCTCATGGGGTCGATATCGACATCGACCCGTGCGCCCTGCTTCGGTGTCCCCGCCTCACGCAGCATGGCGCGGATCAACCCCTGCATGTTGACCCGGCGCGCGGTCTTGAGAATGAGCCGGACGCGGTGCCTGCCGCGCAGCAGCGCCATCGGCGGATCGGCCGGCCCGAGCAGCGCCGCCTCGTTGGCCGGCAGCGCCAGCGCACGAATTTCCCGATGCCCGGCCTGCGCGAGCAACCGGGCGTGCGCCTCGGCTGCCGGGCGTTCCCGCGCGGAAACCACGAGGCTCGCGAGCCGGCCGTAGGGCGGCAGCCCCGCCGCGCGGCGCGCAGCGATCTCCTCGGCGTAGAACCGCTCGTGATCGCCCGATAGCAAGGCCGCGATCACCGGGTGCGTCGGCTGGTAGGTTTGCAGCAGCCCGCGCCCGGGCCTGTCGCCGCGCCCCGCCCGGCCGGTCACCTGCGCGAGAAGCTGAAACGTCCGCTCCGCCGCCCGGGGATCGTTCGAAACCAGCCCGATATCGGCATCAACAACCGCCGCCAGCGTCAGATGCGGGAAATTATGGCCCTTGGCGATCAGTTGCGTGCCGATGATGATCGGGAATTCCTTGCCGGCCACGGCTGCCAGCTCGTTGCGCAGGCGCTCGGTTCCACCCGGAAAATCGCTCGACAGCGTGATCCGTCGAATGTCCGGGAAGGCTTCCGCCACTTCCTCGGCGATTCGCTCGACACCCGGCCCGCAGGCGGTGAGGCTTTCCTCGGCGCCGCAGGCGACGCAGGTCGTTGGCCGGCGTTCGGTATGGCCGCAATGATGGCACACCAGCGCCCGCCGGAACCGATGCTCGACCAGCCAGGCGTCGCAGTGCGAGCACTGCCAGCGGTGACCGCAGGCGCGGCACAGCGTGAGCGGGGCATAGCCGCGCCGGTTGAGGAAGAACAGGACCTGTTCCCCGCGCCCGAGCGCCTCGGCTGCCGCATGCACCAGCCGCGGCGACAGGAATTTTCCGGGATCGGGCGGGTCGATCCGGAGATCAATCGCGCCGATTTCCGGCATTGATCGTCCGCCGGCCCGATCCGGCAGGACAAGATGGCGGTAGCGACCCTGCAGGACGTTGACGCGGCTTTCGATCGAGGGCGTCGCCGAGGCCAACACCACCGGGCAGGCCTCGATCTGCGCGCGCAGCACCGCCATGTCGCGGGCGTTGTAGCGCACCTGATCGTCCTGCTTGAAGGCGGCCTCATGTTCCTCATCGACGATGATCAGCCCCAGGGCGCAGAACGGCAGGAACAGCGCCGAACGCGCGCCCACCACCACCCGCGCCTCGCCATCGGCGACCGCATGCCAGAGCCGATCGCGCCGCCCCGGCGCGATGCCGGAATGCCAGGCCCCGGGCTGCCCGCCGAAGCGGGCCTCGAACCGGGCCAGAAATTCCGGCGTCAGCGCGATTTCCGGCAACAGGATCAGGACCTGCCTTCCGGCCTCCAGCGCCGCCGCGACGGCTTCGAAATAAACCTCGGTCTTGCCCGATCCGGTAACGCCTTCGAGCAGGAACGGCGAGAAGCCGCCCGCCCCCACCGCCGTGCGCAAGGCGTCGGCGTTCTGGCTCTGATCGCCGGAAAGGACCGGCGCGCGCCCCGCCGGGTCGAGCGCATTCGCGCGCGCTTCCCGGGCCAGCGCGACGATGTCGAACACCCCGTCATCGACGAGAGCATCGATCACCCCGGTCGAGCAGGCGGCACGCTCGGCCAGATCGCGTTTGCGAAACACCAGCCCGCCTTTGGCAGCCTCGATCAGCCGCGCCCGGGCCGGCGTCATCCGTCCCGGCGGCTTGCCGGTCAGGCGGACCCCGAATTTGGGCGCTTCATGCGCTTCGGCCTCGGGGTCGCGCATCGCCATCCGCGCGACCATGCCGACGGGGGCGAGCGTATAATCCGAAATCCGGGCGATGAACCGCAGCATCTCCGGCCGCAACGGCGGCAGCGTGGTTTTCGCCAGGATCGATTTGAGATTGCCGCCGGCAGTGCCGCGCCGCACCTCCCACACCAGGCCGAAGGTTTCGCGCGTGCCAAGCGGCACCCTGACGCAAGCCCCGACCTCCAGCGCCATTCCGGCGGGAATCATGTAGGAATAGGGTTGTTCAATACCAATCGGCAACGCGATTTCCGCGATATTCGGCGCGGAAACCTCGGCACCATCCCCAGGAGAATCGGCAGATTTCATGGCATGGCTGATAGCACAGGAATTTGGATCGCACAGGAAGCTTGCCCAGATCTTGAAGCTTGCCCAGATCATCGCCGATGTCCTAGCGCGGGGGTTCCTTAACCCTCGGATGCGAAAATCCGGCGAGCCGCCCCCTCGGAAACACCCGCACCCGGACCACCCCATGTTGCCTGGAACTCCTGATGTCCCTTGAAGAGTGCCGAATAGCCTGGCTGCGGGAGCTCTCCCTCGAGCGGCTCTACTCGCCCAATACGCTTGAGGCCTACGGCCGCGACGTCCTGCAGTTTATCGCCTTCCTCAGCGATGGCAGGCCATCCGCCAGATCTTTTGCCCCCGCCGAATTTCTGGCCCTCAAACCTGCCGATCTCCGGCTTTTTCTGGCGGAACGGCGCGAAAAAGGCATCGAAAGCCGGTCGATCATGCGGCAACTGGCCGGGCTGCGCTCCTTCGCGCGGTTTCTCGAACGGGAAGGCCATGGCCATTCCTCCGCCTTCAAGGCCGTGAAGGGGCCGCGCATCAAGAAGGGCCTGCCCCGGCCGATTTCCGCCGGCGACGCCCGCGCGACCAGCACGGTCGCGGTCCGTGCCGGGGAAGCGCGCGAACCCTGGATCCTGGCACGCGACGCCGCTGTCTTTGCCCTGCTCTACGGGGCGGGCCTGCGCATCTCCGAAGCCCTGTCACTCACGCGCGGCGATGCGCCGCGTTCCACCCGCGAGACCCTGACCATTCTCGGAAAGGGTGGCAAGGTGCGGCAGGTGCCGGTGCTGCCGCAAATCGTGCGCGGGATCGAGGATTACCTCGCGCTGGTGCCGTGGAAGATGCCGGCGGATGGCCCGCTGTTTGTCGGCGCCAAGGGCGGCCCGCTGTCACCACGCATCATCCAGCTGGCGATGGAGGGCCTGCGTGGCGCGCTCGGCCTGCCGGAAACAGCGACGCCGCATGCGCTGCGCCATTCCTTCGCGACGCATCTTCTGGCGCGCGGCGGCGATCTGCGCACGATCCAGGAGCTTCTGGGCCACGCCTCGCTCTCGACGACCCAAGTCTATACCCAGGTCGACACCGCCAAGTTGATGGCGACCTACAAGGCGGCGCATCCACGGGCATAAATCGCCGAAGTCGCCATCCTGTCTTGCTCTTGTCGCAGCCCTCGGAATAATCCGTCCGAACTGATTCGGGGGGAAATTGAATGGCGCACGGGCACGGACACGGCCATGATGATCACGGCGGGTCGAACAAGAAAATCGGTCTGCTGATCGCCATCCTGGCGCTGCTGCTTTCCTTTGCGGAGATGGGCAACAAGCTCTCGGAAAACGAATCCATCGCCAAGAACCTCGAAGCCTCGAATTTATGGTCGTTCTTCCAGGCCAAGACCATCCGCCGCACGGCGATCCAGGTCGCCTCGGAGGAAATGCAGGTGAGCGCCGGCTCGATCGCCGATCCCGCCACCAAGGCCAAGGCCGAGGCGCAGATCAAGAAATGGAACGACACCGCGACCCGTTATGAAACCGAGCCGGAAACCGGCGAGGGCCGCCGGGAGCTCGCGGCGCGCGCCAAGGTGGCGGAAACCCGGCGCGATCTCACCAAGGCCCGCGCCCATGTCTTCGAATATGCCTCGGCGCTGTTCCAGATCGCGATCGTCATCGCTTCGACAGCCGTGATCACCGGGTTGATGATCATGGCCTTCGGCGCAATCGCGCTGGGAGTTGGCGGCATCGGCCTGATGGGCGTCGCCATCTGGGCGCCAATGCTGCTCAATTTCGGCCACTGATCGGGCTATCCCCCAACCCGGTACCGGATCCGGCGACGAAGGCGCGTCATCACAGCGAGAAGGCGGCTCTTCTGGCCGCCGAGCCGATGGCGAAACACCCGAAGCCAGCGCCGGGCGGGCTCGGTCTGCATTCTGGCCCAGGCCTTGATCCGCAGCACCAGATCATGCAGGCGAACGAACCACCCGAGTTCCATCAGTTTTGATTGGCAGGTTTCGAACAGGAACGCGGTCACCGCCAACCCGACGGTTTTTGCCAGAAGAAACACCAGCCCGCCGGCGACCACATGCCCGCCGCCGATCAGCCACAGCCCCGCCAGCTTGAACGGCAGCAGGATGAGGCCGGGAATGGCGAAGACCAGCAGCGTCGCATAGGGCGGCAACCGCGCAACGCCGGCCGCGATCGCGGCCTTCAGCCGAACGAACGGCAGGCGGGCAACGAGCCACTCAACACCCGGCTCCAGCCGCTCCCACAGCCATGCCTCCAGGAGAAAGACCAGCGCGAGCAGAAACCAGACGGGGCGGAGAAGGCGGCGCATGAGAAACTCCGGAAGCGCCATCAAGCGCTGCTGATTCCGGTTATTTAACGGCATGATCTGCTGCGGTAAGCAATCGCCCTATTCGGCGTCAGGTTCATCGAGATGCTCACCCAGAAACCCTTCAGGGTCAGCAAAGAACCTGCGCATCACGTCAAAATGGGGTGTCTGCTGAAAACTGGAAGGCTCGCACCCTCTTCTGTACAATGCGAAAAAGGCGGCATTCGGATACGCCATCAGCAGCGGCGAATGGGTCGCCATGATCACCTGGCACTGGGTCGAGCGCTCCATTTTCTGCAGAAGCTTGAGGAATTCCATCTGCCGACGAGGAGACAACGCGCTTTCGGGCTCATCGAAGATGTAAATTCCTTGCTGCTGGCAACGCTCTTCGAAAAACCGCAGGAAGCTCTCGCCATGCGAATGCGATAGAAAGCCGGGAGGAGCCTCATTGGCATCGATCGCTGCGGTATCGAGATAACGCGCAATTGAATAGAAGCTTTCGGCCCGGAAAAACCAGCCTGCACCAATTTTCGGCAACCAGCTGGCGGTTAGAGCTTTGGCGAGACCAGCCCCGTCAACCTCTATCGCCCGTGAATGGTCGACGGGCATATAACCCGGCCCGCCTTCGGCACCGTCAAATCCAACGAGCCGTGCAAGGGCCTCCAGAAAGGTGGATTTTCCGGTCCCGTTTTCACCAACAACAATCGTGATCGGGCGTTCGAAGGTAAACTCCAGGCTGCGCGATCGCAGCCACGGCAGATTGAACGGGTACTTGCCCCAATCCGCTACCCGGTCTGCCCGCAAAACGACCCGCTTGAGATAGGGCGCAGGAAGACGGAGGGCCCGTTTTTTCCACGCCATAGGCAGCCCTCAGATATGGATTTGCCGCTTCTCCACCGCCATCGCGGCTTCCTTCACCGCCTCGCTCATCGTCGGATGCGCATGACAGGTGCGGGCCAGATCCTCGGAGGAGCCGCCGAATTCCATCAGCACCGCCGCCTCATGGATCATCTCGCCAGCCCCGGCCGCGACGATATGCACCCCGAGCACGCGGTCGGTCGTCTTGTCCGCGAGAACCTTGACGAAGCCGTCGGTCGCCCGGTTGGCGCGGGCCCGACCATTGGCGGTGAACGGGAACTTGCCGACGTTGTACTCGACACCCGCCGCCTTGAGCTCCTCCTCGGTCTTGCCGACCGTGGCGACCTCGGGGAAGGTGTAGACGACGCCCGGGATGACATCGTAATTCACGTGGCCCGCCTTGCCGGCGAGGATTTCCGCCAGCGCCAGGCCCTCGTCTTCGGCCTTGTGGGCCAGCATCGGGCCACGCACGACGTCGCCGATGGCGTAGATGCCTTTCACGTTGGTGGCAAAGTGATCGTCGATGGCGACGCGGCCGCGTTCCATCACGACGCCCAGCGCCTCCAGACCAAGCCCCTCGGTGTTGGGGCGGCGGCCAATCGCCACCAGCACGATATCCGCCTCCACCGTCTCGGCGGCACCGCCAGCGGCGGGTTCGACCGTCAGGCTGACGGATTTCCCGGTCTTGGCACCCGTCACCTTCTTGCCGAGATGGAAGGTCATGCCCTGCTTTTGCAGCAGACGCTGGGTCTGCTTGGCGACCTCGTTGTCCATGCCCGGCAGGATGCGGTCGAGATATTCGATCACCTCGACCTTCGCGCCAAGGCGGCGCCAAACCGAACCGAGTTCGAGCCCGATCACGCCAGCGCCGATCACGACGAGCTTGCCGGGAACCTTGCCAAGTTCCAGCGCGCCGGTGGAGGAAACGATCGTCTTCTCGTCGATGGCAACACCGGGCAGCTGGGTGACTTCCGAGCCGGTGGCGATGACGATGTGTTTCGTCTCCAGCACCTGCTTTGAGCCATCCTCCGCCGTCACCTGAACCTTGCCCGCCGCGAGGATGGTGCCAAGACCGTGGAACGCCTCGACCTTGTTCTTCTTGAGCAGGAAGCCGACGCCGGTGACGTTGGCGTCCACGGTATCCTGCTTGTGCTTCATCATCGCCGCGAGATTGAGCTTGGGCGCGGAAACCTCGATCCCGAGCGCGGCAAAGCCGTGGCCGGCCTCGTCGAACATTTCGGAGGCATGCAGCATCGCCTTCGAGGGGATGCAGCCGATGTTGAGGCAGGTACCGCCATGGGTGGCGCGTTTTTCGACGACAGCCACCTTCATCCCGAGCTGGGCCGCGCGGATGGCGCAGACATAGCCGCCGGGGCCGGTGCCGATAATGACGAGATCATAAGCCATGGGGATATCCTCACAAAAGGCGACGGCGCTTCAGCGCCCGCCGGAAACAGTCAAAACAGCGCCGAGAACGTAGGATGCCTTGTCGGAGGCGAGCCAGCGCACGCATGCCGCGACCTCCTCCGCGCTGCCGCCGCGCTTGATCGGGATGGTGTCCGCGAGCATCGCGATCCGGTCGGGAATACCGCCGGAGGCATGGATCTCGGTCTCGATCAGCCCGGGCCGCACCGCGTTGACGCGGATGCCTTCCGCCGCCACCTCGCGGCCAAGCCCCAGCGTCAGCGCGTCGATCGCGCCTTTGGACGCCGCGTAATCCACGTATTGCCCGGGCGCACCGAGCACCGGCGCGATCGAGGACAGGTTGACGATCGCCCCGCCCTTGCCGCCATGCCGGGTCGACATCCGCTTGACCGCCTCGCGGGCACACAAAAACGAGCCGATGACGTTGATCGTCATCATCCGGGTGAGGCGCTCGACACTCATCTCGTCGACGCGGGCGACGACATCGATCACCCCGGCGTTGTTGACGAGCACCTTGAGCGGGCCGAGCGCGTCGGCTGCCGCGAAAATCCGGAGAACATCCGCCTCATCACCGACATCGCCCTGCACCGCCACCGCCTTGCGGCCCTTGGCTTTGATCGCCGCGACCACCTCGTCGGCTGCTGCCTTGTTGCCGGCATAGTTGACGACGACATCGAAACCGTCTTCCGCGAGACCGAGCGCACAGGCCCGACCGATGCCGCGTGAAGCGCCGGTGACGATGGCAGTGAACGGCTCGGGCATACGCACTCCCATGGCGAAAGGGCGGCTCAATCAACGACAACAGGCTTGCGCCAGACAAAAACCGGCACAAGCGCGAGGACTCCGACGATATCCGCCACAACCACGCGACCAATCGCCTGCCCATAGCCGCCGACGATCGCGGCAATGATCAGAAAGCTTGCCATGCTGGCCACCCCGATCACGGCGCTGAGCAGGCGAAGCTCAACCCAGAAAATCGACACCAGCAACAGGATGCCGACAATCCCGAAAAGAACAGCCCGGTGCCGAAGCAAGATTTCAAGATCGGGCATGCCGACGTCGAACCCATAGAGTGATTGCAGCCAGGCTCGACCCAACACGCCCGGAACCGGAAGCAGGTTGATTATTCCTGCAATCAGCAAACCGAGAACCGGAAGAATGCGGCTGGCACGCATGGGTGACCTCACAAATCCATCACGAGGCGCGCGGGATCTTCCAGGCACTCCTTGACGCGCACGAGGAAGGTCACGGCTTCCTTGCCGTCGACGATGCGGTGATCATAGGAGAGCGCGAGATACATCATCGGGCGGATGACGATCTGCCCGCCCACAGCGATCGGGCGCTCCTGGATCTTGTGCATGCCCAGGATGCCGGATTGCGGCGTGTTGAGGATCGGCGTCGACATCAAGGAACCATAGATGCCGCCGTTGGTGATAGTGAAGGTGCCGCCGGACATCTCCGCCACGGTGAGCTGGCCTTCGCGCGCGCGCTTACCGAAATCGGCGATGGTCTTTTCGATGCCGGCGAGACCAAGCTCATCCGCGTTGCGCAGCACCGGCACGACGAGGCCCTTCTCGGTGCCAACCGCGATGCCGACGTGGTAGTAGTTCTTGTAGATGAGATCGGTACCGTCGATCTCGCCATTGACGCCCGGGAGTTCCTTCAGGGCCTGCACGCAGGCTTTGACGAAGAAGCTCATGAAGCCGAGCTTCACGCCGTGCTTCTTCTCGAAGAGATCCTTGTACTGGTTGCGAAGCGCCATCACGGCGGACATATCGACCTCGTTGAAGGTCGTCAGCATCGCGGCGGTGTTCTGGCTTTCCTTGAGGCGGCGCGCGATGGTCTGGCGCAGCTTCGACATCTTGACCCGCTCCTCGCGGGAGGCGTCATCGGCGGGCGAGGCCGCGCGCGGGGCGGCGGGGGCAGCAGCCGCGGGCGAAGCAACGGGAACGGCAGCTGCGCGGATCACGTCTTCCTTCAGCACCTGCCCGCGTTTGCCAGAGCCTTCGGAGACCGAAACGCCGGTCTCCGCCATCATTTTTGCGGCGGCGGGCGCCGGCGGCATGGCGGTCGGCGCGGGCGCTGAAGCGGCCACAGCAACCTTGGGCGCGGCGGCAGCCGCAGCAGGGGCCGAAGTCGCAGCCGCCGTACCGCCAGCCGTGATCGAGCCGAGCAAGGCGCCAACGCCAACCGTCTCGCCATCCTTGGCGACGATTTCAGCCAGCGTGCCCGCCGCCGGCGCATTGACTTCGAGCGTGACCTTGTCGGTTTCAAGCTCCAGCAGGGGCTCGTCGGCCTTCACGGCGTCGCCGGGCTTCTTGAACCATTTGCCGATGGTGGCTTCGGAGACGCTTTCGCCAAGGGTCGGAACGCGGATTTCAGTGCTCATGGTCAGGAACCTCTGCGGTCAAGATCGTATTGGTTTGTTAGCTGGCGAAGGCTTCATCTAGGAAGGCAGCAAGCTGGGCGAGGTGTTTCGACATCTGCCCGACGGCCGTCGAGGCCGAGGCCGGACGCCCGACATAGCGGGCGCGCTTGGTGCCGAGCGAGGCCTGCGCCAGAACCCATTCAAGATAGGGCTCGACGAAGGACCACGCACCCATGTTCTTGGGCTCCTCCTGGCACCAGATCACATCCGCCTTCTTGAAGCGCGCGATCTCCTGCGCCACCGATTTCAGCGGGAACGGATAGAGCTGCTCGACCCGCAGCAGATAGACATCGTCGATGCCGCGCTTCTCGCGCTCCTCCAGGAGATCGAAATAGACCTTGCCCGAGCACAGGATCACACGCCGGATCTTGGCGTCGGCCTTGAGTTTCGTGGAAGAACGGCCCGCTTCCGCGCAATCCCGGAGGATACGATGGAACGAGGTGCCTTCGGCGAACTCGGCGAGATCGGAGAGGCAGCGCTTGTGGCGCAACAGGCTCTTCGGCGTCATCAGCACCAGCGGTTTGCGGAAATCACGCTTAATTTGCCGGCGCAGGATATGGAAATAATTCGCCGGCGTCGAGCAATTGGCAACCTGCATGTTGTCTTCGGCGCACAGCTGGAGGAAGCGCTCGAGACGCGCGGAGGAATGCTCCGGCCCCTGTCCCTCGTAGCCGTGCGGGAGCAGGCAGACGAGGCCGCTCATCCTCAGCCACTTGCGTTCCCCCGAGGAGATGAACTGGTCGAACAGCACCTGTGCGCCATTGGCGAAGTCACCGAACTGCGCTTCCCAGCAGGTTAGCGCGTTCGGCTCGGTCAGCGAATAGCCATATTCGAACCCGAGCACGGCTTCTTCGGAGAGCATCGAGTTGATGACCTCGTATTTCGCCTGCCCGGCCTGAATGTGGTTCAGCGGGGTGTAACGCGTCTCGGTATCCTGATCGATCAGTACCGAATGGCGCTGGGAGAAGGTGCCGCGCTCGCAATCCTGCCCGGACAGCCGGACGCGATGGCCCTCCCCGACGAGCGTACCAAAGGCCAGCGCCTCGCCCATCGCCCAGTCGATGCCTTCGCCGCCTTCAATCATCTTGCGACGGTTGTCCTGGAAGCGCTGGATGGTCTTGTGGATGTTGAAGCCCTTCGGCACGCTCGCCAGCGAGAGGCCGATTTCCTTCAGTGTATCGAGTGGCACCCCGGTCTGGCCACGGCGCGGGTCTTCCTCGGTTTCCTTGACGGACTTGAGGCCGGACCACTTGCCGTCGAGCCAATCGGCCTTGTTCGGCTTGTACGCCTGGCCAGCCTCGAATTCGGCCTCGAGGCGCGCGCGCCAATCCGCCTTCATCTTATCGACTTCGCCGGTGGTGACGACGCCCTCGGCGATCAGCTTGGCGGCATACATTTCCAGCGTGGAAACATGGCTGCGGATCTTCTTGTACATCAGCGGCTGGGTGAACGCCGGCTCGTCGCCCTCGTTGTGCCCGAAGCGGCGATAGCACCACATGTCGATGACCACCGGCTTCTGGAACTTCATCCGGAATTCGGTCGCGACCTTGGCCGCGAACACCACCGCTTCGGGATCATCGCCATTCACATGGAAGATCGGCGCTTCCACCATCTTCGCGACATCCGAAGGGTAGGGCGAGGAGCGCGAGTAGCGCGGATAGGTCGTAAAACCGATCTGGTTGTTGATGATGAAATGCACGGAGCCGCCGGTGCGGTGGCCCTTGAGGCCGGAAAGACCAAAGCATTCCGCCACCACGCCCTGGCCGGCAAACGCCGCATCGCCATGGATCAGCAGCGGCATCACCGCGCGGCGATCATCGCGCGGACAACCGAGCTGGTCCTGCTTGGCGCGCACTTTGCCGAGCACGACCGGGTTGACGATCTCGAGATGCGAGGGGTTCGGGGTCAGCGACAAATGGATCTTGCTGCCGCCGAATTCGCGATCCGCGGAGGCGCCGAGATGGTACTTCACGTCACCGGAGCCCTCCACGTCGTCCGGGGCGAAGGAGCCGCCCTTGAACTCGTGGAACAGCGCGCGGTGGGGCTTGCCCATCACCTGGGTCAGTACGTTGAGACGGCCGCGGTGGGCCATGCCGAACACGATATCCTGCACGCCGAGGCTGCCGCCGCGCTTGATGATCTGCTCCAACGCCGGGATCAGGCTTTCCGCGCCATCCAGGCCAAAGCGCTTGGTGCCGGTGAACTTGACGTCCAGGAATTTTTCGAACCCTTCGGCCTCGACGAGCTTGTTGAGGATCGCGCGCTTGCCCTCGCGGGTGAACGTGATCTCCTTGTCCGGGCCCTCGATCCGCTCCTGCAACCAGCCCTTCTCGGGCGGGGAGGAGATGTGCATGAATTCATAGCCGATCGTGTCGCAATAGGTGCGGCGCAGGATATCGAGCATCTCGCGCAACGTCGCGAATTCCATCCCGAGCACGTTGTCGATGAAAATCTTGCGGTCCCAGTCCGCGTCGGTGAAGCCGTAGGACGAGGGGTGCAGCTCGTCATGGTCCTTCAGGGTCTCGATGCCGAGCGGATCGAGATTGGCATGCAGATGCCCGCGCATGCGATAGGCCCGGATCATCATCAGCGCATGGACGCTGTCGCGCGCGGCACGCTGGACATCGGCCTCGGAAATGACGGCACCGGCGGGCGCGGCCTTGGCAGCTTCCTGAGCCTTGCCCTTGAGCTTGTCGCCAACCGCCTTTTCAACGGCAGCCCAGTTGCCATCGAGCGCCGAGATCAGCTCGCCATTGGCTTGAACAGGCCAGTTCGCCCGCTTCCAGGAGGGGCCAGGCGTTGTCTCCCCGTAGAGCGCCTCGAAATAGGCCGCACTACCGCCCGAAAGCGCCGTAAGATCCGGGGAATTGTCGTCGAAATCGCGATCCATGGCTTTGACCTTGAATTCCTTGAGGGAGTTTTCCTGACCCACGATGGTGGCCGCTTCGGCCTCTTGTCGTTATCGCGGACAAGGCATGAACATCGCCCGCGATAGAAGCGCCGAATGCGGCGCTTGTTTGCCGGCCAAGAGCTTATTTGCCCTTGAGCACTTCCACCAGCGTCTTGCCGAGGCGCGCCGGCGAGGGCGAAACCCGGATGCCGGCGGCTTCCATCGCCGCGATCTTGTCTTCCGCGCCACCCTTGCCGCCCGAGATGATCGCGCCGGCATGGCCCATGCGGCGGCCCGGAGGCGCGGTGCGGCCGGCGATGAAACCGACCATCGGTTTGAAGCGGCCACGCTTGGCTTCGTCCTTGATGAACTGCGCCGCGTCTTCCTCGGCCGAACCGCCGATTTCGCCGATCATCACGATCGAATGCGTCGCGGGATCGGCGAGGAAAAGTTCGAGCATGTCGATGAACTCGGTGCCCTTGACGGGGTCGCCGCCGATGCCCACCGCCGTCGTCTGGCCGAGGCCTTCCTGCGTCGTCTGGAACACGGCCTCATAGGTCAGGGTGCCCGAGCGCGAGACGATGCCGACATTGCCGCGCTTGAAGATATTGCCCGGCATGATGCCGATCTTGCATTCGCCTGATGTCATCACCCCCGGGCAGTTCGGACCGATGAGGCGCGACTTCGAACCATCGAGCGCGCGTTTGACCTTGATCATGTCCTGCACCGGAATGCCTTCGGTGATGCAGACGATCAGCGGGATTTCGGCCTGGATGGCCTCGCAGATCGCATCCGCCGCGCCCGGCGGCGGCACATAGATCACGGAGGCATCGGCGCCGGTTTTGTCGCGGGCTTCAGCGACGGTGTCGAACACCGGTAGGCCGAGGTGGGTCGAGCCGCCCTTGCCTGGGGAGGTGCCGCCGACCATTTTTGTCCCGTAGGCCAGCGCCTGCTCGGAGTGGAACGTGCCGTTCTTGCCCGTGAAACCCTGAGTGATGACTTTGGTGTTCGCGTTGATGAGGATAGACATCAGGATTTCCTGTCTTCCAATAAGGATTTTATTTGCTTCAGGACTGAAAGCTGTTCTTCCGTCAATGCATGAGTCTTGCGGGCGAGATCTGCGATTTCTGAATTGATCTTTTCAACCCGATCAATGTACCCGCTATAACTCTGCTTAGAATATTTGGAGAAAAACAGCCAGACCGCGAGAAAAACGACCAGAGGAGCCCAATTGAGAATTTGATTCCAAAGTAAGTCGCTCATCATGCTTTCCCTCACCCGTTCACGGCCTTGACGATCTTCTGCGCGGCGTCATCGAGGTCATCCGCAGGGATGACGTTGAGACCCGATTCGCGGATGATCTTCTTGCCAAGCTCGACATTGGTGCCCTCGAGGCGGACGACGAGCGGCACCTGAAGCCCCACTTCCTTCACCGCCGCGATCACGCCCTCGGCTATGACATCGCATTTCATGATGCCACCGAAAATATTGACGAGAATGCCCTTCACCGCCGGATCAGCCGTGATGATCTTGAACGCCGCCGTCACCTTTTCCTTGGTCGCGCCGCCGCCGACATCGAGGAAATTCGCCGGCTCGGCACCATAGAGCTTGATGATATCCATCGTCGCCATCGCCAGGCCCGCGCCGTTGACCATGCAGCCGATCGTGCCATCGAGCGCGATGTAGCTGAGGTCGTATTTCGAAGCCTCGATTTCCTTGTGGTCCTCTTCGGTGAGGTCACGCAGCTCGACAACATCCGGCTGGCGGTAGAGCGCGTTGGAATCGAAGCCGACCTTGGCATCCAGGCACTTGAGGTTACCGTCCTTGGTGATGATGAGCGGGTTGATCTCCAGCATCGCCATGTCCTTCTCGACGAAGGCCTTGTAGAGCTGGCCGACCAGCTTTTCGGCCTGCTTGGCGAGATCCCCGGTCAGGCCGAGGGTCTTGGCCACCGTGCGGCCGTGATGCGGCATCGCGCCGGTCGCCGGATCGACCGAGAAGGTGACGATCTTTTCCGGCGTATCATGCGCGACCTTTTCGATATCCATGCCGCCCTCGGTCGAAACGACGAAAGCGGTGCGGCCGGTTTCGCGGTCCACCAGCATCGAGAGGTAGAATTCCTTCTCGATATCCGAGCCATCCTCGATATAGAGGCGGTTGACCTGCTTGCCGGCCGGACCGGTCTGGATCGTGACCAGCGTGTTACCCAGCATTTCCTTGGCGTGCTTCTCGACCTCATCGATCGAGAACGCGAGCCGGACGCCACCCTTGGCATCGGCCGGCAATTCCTTGAACTTGCCCTTGCCGCGGCCGCCGGCGTGGATCTGGCTTTTGACCACATAGAGCGGGCCGGGGAGTCTCGATGCCCCCGCGATCGCCTCGGCAACGGTCTGCGCGGGATAGCCGGCGGAAACATTCGCGCCATAGGCCTTCAGGATCGCCTTGCCCTGGTATTCATGGATGTTCATTTAAGGAGCCCCTCGCATCCGCTTCTTCCGCGTCACCCCTTGGCGTGAGCGCAGGCTTCGCAGCATCGAAATGATGAAAATCAAGATTGAAATGGCCGGGGTCAC
>CAZNAT010000051.1:1995-7035 GCA_964571245.1 uncultured Methylobacterium sp. | reverse complement strand
ACCCCGGCCAGATCGGCGCGATCTTAGTTGGCCAGAGCCGGGTTGATCGTCTTGCAGGCGTCGATGAGCCCCTGAACGGAAGCCACGGATTTCGCCATCATTTCCTTCTCGGCCGCGTTGAGCCGCACCTTGACGACACGCTCGACGCCCTTGGCGCCGATCACCACGGGAACGCCGATGAACATGTCGCGCACGCCAAACTCGCCCTTGAGATAGGCGGCGCAGGGCAGCACCCGGCGATGATCCTTGAGATAACTCTCGGCCATCGCGATCGCGGAAGCGGCCGGGGCGTAGAAGGCCGAGCCGGTCTTGAGCAGGTTGACGATCTCGCCGCCCCCCTTGCGCGTGCGCTCGACGATCTGATCGACCTTCTCCTGGGTGATCCACTTCATCTTGACGAGATCGGGCAGCGGCACGCCGCCGACGGTCGAATAGCGCACCAGCGGCACCATGTCGTCACCGTGACCGCCCAGAACGAAGGTCTTGATATCCTTGATCGAAACGCCGGTGGCTTCCTCGAGGAAATACGCCATGCGGGCCGAATCGAGCACGCCGGCCATGCCGACGATCTTGTTGTGCTTGACGCCCGAGAACTTCTGCAGCGCCCAGACCATCGCATCAAGCGGGTTGGTGATGCAGATCACGAAGGCCTTCGGCGCATACTGCTTGATGCCCTTGCCGACCGATTCCATGACCTTGAGGTTGATCCCGATCAGGTCATCGCGGCTCATGCCCGGCTTGCGCGGCACGCCGGCGGTGACGATCACCACATCCGCGCCCTCGATGTCCTTGTAGTCGTTGGTGCCCTTGTAGAGCGCGTCGAAGCCATCCACGGCCGAGGACTCGACGAGATCGAGCGCCTTGCCCTGCGGAATGCCCTCCGCGATGTCGAACAACACGACATCGCCAAGTTCCTTGAGACCCACGAGATGGGCGAGCGTGCCGCCGATCTGGCCTGCACCGATGAGGGCGATCTTCCGACGTGCCATGAGAATATCCTGGGAAAATGCGAGCGCGTGAACCGCGCATCCATCCAATTGAGGAGCGGCAGGGAGACGGTGAAAACCCGATCCCGACCAGGGGTTTCATGCCCGGTTTCTTCGGGCGGGACTAGCGTAATCCGAGTCTGGCTTTCCGGCAACAGCGCAACAGATCACGTTTTGTGAATCACGGTTTCCCAGGCAACCAAAATCGGGAATATCTGATTCTTTAGTCGAATCGTGTTATGAAATAACAATCACTTAGAATTCCTGAAGAATCGAAATTTTCGGAAAATTCACATTTCACAAACCATTACAATTTTCATTTTTTGTAACTTGTGTCGGTTATTTTCGTCCCACCAATGATCGAACCGCCGACCGGATGACCCGGTCACGGCGCAAGTCGGAAGCCGCTTGCGGTTGATCCCCGCGCCAAACAGCGCCGGGATCGCAAAAGCGGTGGGAAAGATCAAGCGCAAGGATCGCCATTCGCCTGACATCACCGCCCGAAAACAACCGGGTGGCGTTGCCCTCCTCGACGATGTGCTCGACAAAGCCTTCGAGACGCCGCCGGTGCCGTTGCGCTTCGCCCGCGCCTTCACCGGGCTCGGCCAGAAGGTGGAACAATGCCGGCTCCTGGGTGCGGGTTTCGGCGTAGGCCCGGGTCAGCGTCGCGAGAAAGCGCTCAAGCTTGTCGTCCGCGGGGTCGGGGCCATCGACGATCTCCTGCAGCCGCGCTTCGAGCACACGCAGCCAGGCATTGAGCACGGCATCGAGGATCGCCTGCTTGTTGGCGAAGTAACGGTAGACATTGGCGTGGCTCACGCCGATCCGCCCGGCCAGCCCGGAAATCGTCATCCGCTTCGGCCCGATCTGGCGGATTTCGATCGAAGCGGCTGCCAGCAGCCGGGCCCGGGGGCCTTCGGAGCCGGCATCCCTGCTCATGTCTCGACGAGCCCGGTCGTATCACCGCTCGCCTCGCTGTCCGCCCGGCCATGCGGCAGCGCCAGATAGCTCTCGGAGCGCATTTCGATCAGCCGTGAAGCCGTGCGCTGAAACTCGAACGCCTCATGACCACGCTCGGACAGGCAGAGCGCATCGGGCTCCGCATCCGCCGAGGCAACCAGTTTGACGTGATGCTCGTAGAGAATATCGATCAGGGTGATGAAGCGCTTGGTATCGTTGCGGTGCGTGATATCCATCACCGGAATCCCGTCGAGAACCAGGGTGTGGAAGTTCCGGGCGAGCGCCAGAAAATCCATCGTTCCCAGCGGATTCTGGCAAAGCTCCGCAAAGCTGGCCCGCGCGACGCCGCCCGCCGCCCGCGGGATCTCCAGGGATCGCCCGCCAAGATCGATCCGTCGCGGCCCGACCTTCTGCCCGGCGGAAAGTTCATCGAACAGCTGGTCCAGGGCCGCGCGCGCGGCATCGTCCGCCGGCACATAATACACCGCATGCCCCTGGAGTTTTTCCAGCCGGTAATCGGTGCGCGCATCAAGCCGCACCACCTGCATCTTCTGCTCGATCAGCGCGATGAACGGCAGGAAGAGCGAGCGGTTGAGCCCATTCAGGTAGAGGCGCGAGGGCTCGACATTCGAGGTCGCGACGATCACCACCCCGCGCGCGAAAAGCGCCTGGAACAACCGGCCGAGAATCATCGCATCGGCGATATCCGTCACCGAGAATTCATCAAAGCACAGAACCCAGGCCTCCTCCGCGAGCGCCTCGGCGACCGGCTGGATCGGGTCATCACCCTTGACCTCCCCGGCTTTGGCCCGCTGCCGCCAGAGATGGATGCGGGCATGCACATCCGCCATGAAGGCATGAAAATGCACGCGCCGCTTGCGTTGGACGTGCAGCCCATCGTGAAAGAGATCGACCAGCATAGTCTTGCCGCGCCCGACAGATCCCCAGAGATAAAGCCCCCGGATCGGCTCTGCCGGCTCCTTCCGGCCAAAAATCCAGCCGAGCGCGCTGCCTTTGCGGGCGAGACGATGCGCTTCGAGCCGCGCGGCGAGGCGGTCGAGCTGATCGACGACCGCACGCTGCGCGGGATCGGCATCCAGCCGTCCCTCCGCCACCATGGCCGCGTAACGCGAAGCTATCGGTCCTGCCATCTCGGTCTCGTCACGGCGACGCGGATCAAGTCTTGTCGGATCAAATCGTGCCGGACCATTGCCACCCCGGACATTTCAACTGGTCCCGCCCGCGTTGTTTTGCATACGGCATGGCGGGCAGCAAGCAAAAGGCCGCACCGCCCCTGAACGACGCACACCCAAGCGCCGGGTTCGCCGCAGATCACGGCGAGGATAGTGCCGCCCCCCTTTGTCGGCACGGTTCTTGAAAGCAGGGTTCTTGAAAGCAGGGTTCGCAAAAACCGCGGTTCTCGCCATGGTTCTGACAAACAGATCCGATATTGCACTGCACAATAGAATTCACCCCGCTCTGGGACACCCCGCGTTCGCCGCGTTTCCGGCGCCGGGCAGCCCCAGAAGATCAAGGAAAATCGATGCCAACCCTCGAATTGAACCAGATTTCCTACCGAAAGCTGCACATGGGCGACCATGCGGCTTTCGAAGCGCATCTATTGGCGCTTGATCCCGAAAGCCGCCGCACGCGCTTCGGCATGGCGACAACCGATGCCTTTCTTGTGCAATATGCCGCGCGGTGCATCACATTGAACGCCATCATCCACGGCGCCTTCGTCGGGGAAACCTTGATCGGCGTCGCCGAAATGCGGCCGATCGGCGATCTTTTTACCGATGAGGTCGAGGTCGCGTTTTCCGTTGCCCTCGATTGGCGCAACTGCGGCATTGGCACCGCGCTCTTTGCGCGGACCCTGCGCTCGGCGCGCAACCGCGGCTTCGGGCGGCTCTACATGACCTGTCTGCGCAACAATGCCCCGATGCGAGCGCTGGCACGGAAGTTTTCAGCGGAGATCGCGGTCGAGATCGATGAAACCATCGCCCTGATCGCCGCCCCTCGTCGCACGATGATTTCCATCCTGCGCGAAGCCTTCGAGGACGCCGCGGCGCTGACGACCCAGGCGTTTGACTGGCAGCGTCGCGCCTTGCTTCGTCGCGACGAGACCAAAACCGACGATAGCGGACAGCGGCTCACGCGCTGAAGGCCGGCGGCATCAGCGCATACGGCGGCTTCCACCCCGGCAGCGCGGCGATCCGGCGCTTCCAGGCCTCGATATGCGGAAAATCGGCACGGTTGATGCCGGTTTCTTCGTCATAGAACGCATAGCCGCATAGCGAGATATCCGCGATCGTCGGCCTGCCGCCCACCACGAAGTCACGGGTGGCGAGATGTTTGTCGAGAATGAAGAACGCCGATTTCGCCCGGCCGCGCAGGAATTCCGTGACCGGCGTCTCGCCGGTTTTCTGGAGGCCGATGAGAAAGCGCAGGGTGGCGTAGTAGCTTGAAAACTTGTGGTTATCGAAAAGGATCCAGCGCCAGATCTCGCGCGATTCCCTCTCGCCCTTGCCGCCGAACTTGCCCAGCACGGTCGCGAGATAATCGAGAATGACCCCCGATTGCGACAAGGTCTCGCCGCGATGCTCCAGCACCGGCACTTCACCCATCGAGTTGACATTGGCCCGCCAGCTTTCCTCGCGGGTAGCGCCCTTGAAAAACGCCACCGGCACCAGCTCCCAGTCCGCCCCGCTCAGGGCAAGCATCAGCGCGACCTTGTAGGCATTGCCCGATTCTCCGAAGCCATGCAGACGAAACTCGGCCATATGCGGTTCTCCTTGATGGCGGCGATCGGTTGAGGCGGCAGACTATTTGGAAATGCTGACCGGCGCGCCGGATTTGGCGGTGGCACCGGCATAGTTCTGGCCACCCGCCTGCCGAAGCCGGGCCACCACACCGCCGCCGGGTTCGTAGAGAATGACCTCGTTCCCCGCGAGCTCCCAGGCGTTGACGCGTTGCAGTTCCTTGTTCTGGCAGCCGGTGGTCCCGGCGCCATAAAGATCCAGCTTCGGCGAACTCGACAGGGTGATGCGGCAGCGCCCGCCAGCCGCCTCGGAAACCGACCAGTTGCCGATCAGCC
>CAZNAT010000051.1:0-1985 GCA_964571245.1 uncultured Methylobacterium sp. | reverse complement strand
CGGCGACGGGGGCCGAAACCGGCGGGGTTGCCGCCACGCGCGGCGGGGTCACCGACGGCTGGGGCTGAGTGGCCGGGAAACCGGGTGCCCCCGGCGCGGTGCTGACGCCACCCGGCGAAGCGGGGCTCGGCGCTGCAGGGTTGGGCAAACCGGCACTCGTCGCCGCGCCCGGCGGTGGCGGCAAGGCCGACGATTCCACCTCGCTGGCCGGCGCGGGGGTCAGGGGCGCCGGGGCATTGGTGCGCGGCGTGGAGCGAAAGCCGTTATCCGGCAGCAGGGAGCCAAGCCGGGAGCTTGATTCGCACCCGGCCAGCGCCATCGTCATACTCAGGAGCACGGCGCCCTTACCGAGCGGCCATTTGATCTGTCCGAACCCGTTCATTCCAGAAGTACCCTTCCCAAGCGGCCAGAACCCCGAATATCATGCAAGGCGTGGCAGCTATTCCAAAGAACCTGTCCGCCGTCCAGCGAAGAACCTGCACCATAGCAACACCACGAAACGTCCCACCCGACCCGCGTGAAACCGGATGCTTCCTGGCGCATTCTCATCCACTGTAATCCACCACGCGTAAATACGGCACTACCATGGAGGAAGCATGTCGACAGCCCTTTGGTGCATTCTTTTTGCGGGTTTATTGCCGTATTTCACGGTTGTCATCGCCAAACGCAGTGGGGGCGGCTACAATAACCGACGCCCGCGCGAATGGGCCGCCGGATTGACGGGCTTTCGCGCCCGCGCTTACGCCGCGCATCAGAACCATCTGGAATTTTTCCCGCTCTTCGCCTTCGCGGTGTTCATCGCGGATCTGGAAACGGGGGCAAGTCGCGCGGTGCTCTGGCTCTCGATCGGCATTCTCGCGCTCCGCCTGGGCTATACGGCGGCGTATTTCTATGACCGGCAGGCGCTGCGGTCACTCTGCTGGTTCGCCGCCATCCTCGGGGTGATCGCGCTGTTCGGGATGGCGGCGATGGGAAAATGAAAAACCGCACTCAGGGCGCGTGGCAGACCGCCTCGACGTTGTGCCCATCCGGATCGATGACGAACGCCCCGTAATAATTCGGATGATAGTGCGGGCGCTGCCCCGGCGGTCCATTGTCCTTGCCGCCTGCCGCTATCGCCGCGTGATAGAAGGCATCGACCTCGGCGCGGGACTTCGCGGCAAAAGCGACATGCAGCCGGTTCTGAAGCGCATTCCCCGCGCTTGAGATCCAAAAGGCGGGCTTGCCCGGCGTTCCGAACCCGGCGTGCGACCCCTCGCCCATCTGGAATTCCATGTCGATCCCATAGCCGAGCGTGGCCAATGCCTTGACGTAGAATTCCCGCGACTTCGAATAATTCGCGACGGTAAAACCGATATGATCCAGCATGAAAAGACCCCCCTTGTTGAAGAAGAGGCCTGATAGCGCAACATCCTGACAGGATATGTCAGGATGCCTAGACCTGCCGCGTGACCATCATCTTCTTGATCTCGGCGATCGCCTTGGCGGGGTTGAGGCCCTTCGGGCAGGCATTCGAGCAATTCATGATCGTGTGGCAGCGATAGAGCCGGAAGGGATCCTCGAGGTTGTCGAGCCGGTCGCCCGTGGCCTCATCGCGACTGTCGATCAGCCAGCGGTAGGCCTGCAGCAGCGCCGCCGGGCCAAGATAGCGATCGCCGTTCCACCAATAGCTCGGGCAGGACGTCGAGCAGCAGGCGCACAGGATGCACTCGTAGAGCCCGTCGAGATGCTCGCGCTCGGCGGGCGATTGCGCCCATTCCTTCTCCGGTGCCGGTGTGTCGGTCTTCAGCCAAGGCTCGATCGAGGCGTGCTGGGCATAGAACCGGGTCAGGTCCGGCACGAGATCCTTGACCACCGGCATATGCGGCAGCGGGTAGATCTTGATCGCGCCCTGCACCTCGTCCATCCCCTTGGTGCAGGCGAGCGTATTGGTGCCGTCGATGTTCATCGCACAGGAGCCGCAGATGCCCTCGCGGCAGGACCGG
>CAZNAT010000050.1:19510-24090 GCA_964571245.1 uncultured Methylobacterium sp. | reverse complement strand
CACCATCAGGTCGCCGGCATAGATGAAGAACGGGATCGCCAGCATCGCAAAGGCGTTCATGCCGGTCGACATCTGCTGAAAGACCACCACCGGCGGGATGCCCATGTACAGGACGGTCGCGAGGCTGGACAGCCCGAGGCAGAAGGCCACCGGCACGCCCATCAGCAACAGCGCGGTAAAAGACCCGAAAAGAACGGTAATTTCCATGGCTCAGGCCTCGCTCAGCGCATGAACGGAAATGAACGGCATCGGCTCGATCGTCCCGCCGGAGACCCGCAGCAGCACTTTCTCGATCGAGAACAGCGTGACCATCACGCCGCCGACAGCGATCGGGACATAATCCCAGCCTTTGGAGATGCCGACGACGGGGATCGTATCGCTCCAGACGCCGGCCGCGAGCTTGGTGCCGTAAAACACCATCGCGATGCCGAAGAGCGTCACCAGCGCCTCGTTGGTATAGACCAGCACGGATTTCCAGACGCCGCGCGCGTAATGCAGCCCGATATCAAACCCCATATGGTCCATCTCGCGGACGCCGACCGAGCCGCCGAGCAGGATGAACCACAGCATCAGGAACAGCGAGACGGGTTCGCCCCATGTGGGGGTATCGTTGAGGATGTAGCGGCCGAAAACCGTCCAGGCGACGATCATGGTCATCGCGACCAGCCCGAGCCCGGCGGCGACCAGCGAAACCAGACTCAACCTTGCCGAGAAACGGGAATACAACTGAACAAATCCGGCCATGAGCCCTCTCCAGGCGAAAGAAAGGGACAACCGCCGCGTTCGGCGGTTGCCGTGTTGGCACGCGTGATGGCGTGTTCCGGGCTTACTTGACGGCCTGGATCCTGGCGACGAGCGCCTTCATCGCGTCATCCTTGACGAACTTCTCGTAGACCGGCTTCATCGCATCGATGAAGGGCTGCTTCTCGACCGAGTTGACCACCGCGCCGCCGGCCTTCACCTTGGCTTCCGAGGCTTTTTCGCGCGCATCCCAGAGCTTGCGCATTTCCGCGATCGATTCCTTCGCGGCGGCCTTGAAGATCGCCTGATCTTCCGCCGAAAGCTTGTCGAAGGCGATCTTCGACATCACCAGCACTTCCGGCGACAGCGAGTGCTCGGTGAGCGAATAGAACTTCGAGACCTCGAAGTGCTTGGTCGATTCGAACGACGGCCAGTTGTTCTCGGCGCCGTCGATCAGCTTGGTCTGCAGACCCGAATAGACTTCGCCGAAGTTCATCGGCGTGGCATTCGCGCCAAGGGCCGAAACCAGGCTGATGAACATATCCGACTGCTGGACGCGGATCTTCATCCCCTTCATATCGGCGGGCGTGTTGATCGGCTGCTTCGAGTTGTAGAACGAGCGGGCGCCCGAATCGTAGAACGCGAGGCCGATCAGCCCGTGTTTCTCGAATTCCTTCAGGATCGAGTCGCCGATCTCGCCATCCATCACCTTGCGCATGTGATCGACCGAGCGGAAAATGAACGGCAGTGACGGCACGTTGGTCGCCGGGATCAGGTTGTTGAACGGCGCCATGTTGATGCGGTTCAGCTCGATCACCCCGAAGCGGGTCTGCTCGATGGTGTCCTTCTCCTGGCCGAGCTGGGCCGAATGGAACACGTTGATCTTGATGCGGCCCTTGGTGCGCTCGTCGATGAGCTTGCCCATGAACTTGACCGCCTCGACGGTCGGGTAGCCATCCGGATGGATATCCGTGGATTTCATCACGGTCTGGGCCTGGGCGATACCGCCGCCGAAAGCCAGCAGCGCGGCCAGCGCCAGGCATTTGAAAGCGGATTCGGTCTTGAACCTGCGACGCGAGATCATGGGTGCTTGCTCCTTCATGGTTGCTTCCTCCATTCGCGGGAACATTGTCCCGCTGTTTTCTTCAACCGGCCGGGTGGGGCCGGCTGCCTGCATCACGCTGGCTTGGCCAGAACCGCCTCCGCGGCGATGGCTATTCCACCAACGAATTCGAACGCCGCCCGGTCCCCGGGAACCACGGCGTGGATCCCGGTCGTCATCCCGGTCGAGACATAATCTCCGGCTTGGAGCGTCATGCCGCGATGCGCGAGGTGTTCGACCAGAAATTCAAGCGCGGCGAGCGGCCCTCCGGCGACTTTTGCCGCACTGCCCTCGCCGACGAGGGCGCCGTTGATGCGCGTGCGGCTGGTGATCGCCTCCAGCGCCAGGGCGCGCCAGCCGGGAACTTCCGGGCCGACGATCAAGCCGTTGTTGTTGCCGAAATCGGCAATCACCGCGAGCGGCCCGAGATCGTTGATGCTGGCCAGCGGCGAGCCCGCGGTCTCGACCCCGGCATGCAGCGCGGCCACGGCTGCCGCGAGTGCCGTCGCATCCGGCCGCTCGCCGGGCGCGATATCCCGGGCCATGCGAAAGATGAATTCGGCTTCCAAGCCGGCAAAACCGCCGGCAAAAACCGGAAATGGCACGGGAGTCTTGCCATCCGCAGTTTTGCCATCCGCATGCCGAATGCCGCCGGCAAAGACCGGTCCTGCGAGCCTGACCGCCCCGAGCGTTTCCCGGAATTCGGGGAGAATGCCGGCGATTTTCCAGCCGCGAACCTGATCGGGAAAATCGGCGATCGCCCGGGTCTGGATGGCGTAGGCCTCGGCTAGCGAGGCGGGAAACCGGGCCGGAAAGTCACGAAGAAGGTCACCGGATAGCCGGGCCTGCCGGAACGCTGTCGCAACGGCCGCGGCATTGGCGTCCTCTCGGGCATCTTGTCCCGGCCATTCGCGCTTGGACGCCCGCTCCTGCATTTCCCGCCGCCCCGCCTGTCGCTATGATCGCCTGGCTTCGCCCTGATGGTGCGGGGCCGGCGCCATCATGGAGATTGCTCCCCGGATGGTATTGTTCTATGGCCATATCCATAGTATGGACTTGTATGGCAGATCAAGCGCGAATGTGCAGAAGCGTCTTATGGAAGCAGTGATCATCCAACATCCCCCGCAAAAGCTTGGGCAAAGCGCGACCCATTGGGTCGCCGAACGGTTGCGCGAGGCGATCATCGGGATGGAGTTTCCGCCGGGCACCCGCCTCTCGGAGGGCGAGATCGCCGCGCGCTTCGATGTCTCCCGCCAGCCGGTCCGCGAGGCGCTGATTTCGCTCAGCCGCATCGGGCTGGTGCAGGTATTGCCGCAGCGCGGCACGATCGTCACCAAGATTTCCACCCGCCATATGATGCAGGTCCGGATCGCGCGCGAAGCGCTGGAAACGGCGGTTGTGCAGCGCGCCTGTGACCGCTTCGATCCGATCATCCGCTCCAGCATCGATTCCATTCTCGAAAGCCAGGCCCGCGCCGCGGCGGAGGGCGATCACATCGCGATCGCGATCGCCGACTCGCAGTTCCACGCCGCGCTCGCCGCCGGGGCGGATTGCGAGATGATCTGGCAGATGGTGATGGATGTGAAGGCGCATATGGACCGCGTCCGCCACCTGACGTTGCAGGACCGCGATTCGATGCGTATCCTCGTCCAGCAGCATCAGGCGATCGTCGACGCCATCGATGCCCGCGACCCCGAACAGGCCGAGCGGGCGATGCGCCACCATCTCCTCGAAATCCTGCGCGACCTGCCCCGCGTTCTGGCCGAACGCGCCGATTACTTCGAATAGCTGGATTATTACCCGTCGGTCGTTTTGCCGGCGATTTCAGCCCCCGCCTCAACCACGGGAAGCCATTTCAATCGAGGGGGTCAATACCGCCGATGAGCGCCACCCATATCGAAGTCCGCCATGCCATCCACCCCGATCACGCCGAGACGATGGGCACCACCGAGCTGCGCAAGCATTTTCTGGTGACGGATCTGTTCAGGCCCGGCCGCATCAAGGCGGTTTATACCCACTACGACCGGATGATCCTGCTCGGCATCATGCCGGACAAGGCCCCCCTCGCCTTCGGCCCGGAATTGAGCGCGCTCGTCGAGGCCGAAGATTTTCTCGCCCGGCGGGAAATCGGTATTTTCAACATCGGCGGCGCCGGCCGCATCCGCGCCGGCGGCAAGACCTACGAGATGGGCCGTCTCGATGCGCTCTACCTGCCGATGGGGACGCATAACGTGCTGTTCGAAAGCGTGAAGGCCAAGGACCCGGCACGGTTCTACGCCAATTCGGCGCCGGCGCATGCGCACCACCCCGCGCATCTGTTGAAGGCTTCCGCGCTTCCCGGCGATCTTCTGGGCGCGCAGGCTTCCGCCAACCACCGCATTCTCACGAAATACATCCACCCGGGGGCGTTCCCGACCTGCCAGATCGTCATGGGCCGCACGGTCCTGCAATCGGGGAACGTCTGGAACACCATGCCGCCGCATACCCACGACCGACGGATGGAGGCCTATCTCTACCACGATCTTCCGCCGGGCCAGGCCGTGTTCCACATGATGGGGCGCCCGGAGGCGACGCGGCACCTGGTGGTGCGCGAGCACGAGGCCGTGCTCTCGCCGCCCTGGTCGATCCATTGCGGCGCCGGCACCGCGAATTATGCCTTCATCTGGTCGATGGCCGGCGACAACCAGACCTTTACGGACATGGATGCCGCGCCGGTCCCCACCCTCTTCTGAGCCTT
>CAZNAT010000050.1:0-19500 GCA_964571245.1 uncultured Methylobacterium sp. | reverse complement strand
CCCCGCCATCCTTCCGGCTCGACGGCCGCACGGCGATCGTGACCGGCGCCAATACCGGCATCGGCCAGGCGATCGCGCTGGCGCTGGGCGCTTCGGGCGCGAAGCTGGTGCTGGTCGGCCGCTCCGCCATGGACGAAACATCCGCTGCGCTCAAGGCGATCGGTGCGGCGAATCTTGCGATCCGGGCCGATCTGTCGGGCGTCGAGCCGCTCGCGACGATCGCCGAGGAAGCCGCAGCCTGGGGCGGCGGCATCGACATCCTCGTCAACAATGCCGGCATCATCCGCCGCGCGGACGCCATCGCGTTCACCGAAGCGGATTGGGACGCGGTCGTCGATACCAACCTGAAAAGCGCGTTTTTTCTCAGCCAGGCGGTCGCACGCCACATGATCCCGAAAAAATCCGGCAAGATCATCAATATTGCCTCGCTGCTGTCGTTTCAGGGCGGAGTGCGGGTTGCCTCCTACACGGCCTCGAAGAGCGGCCTTGCCGGGCTGACCCGGCTCCTGGCCTGCGAATGGGCGCCGCTCGGCCTCAACGTGAACGCCATCGCGCCGGGCTATTTCGTCACCAACAACACCGAGGCCCTGCGTGCCGACGAGGATCGCAGCAGCGCCATCCTCGCCCGCATCCCGGCCGGGCATTGGGGCAACCCCGAGGATCTCGGCGGCGCGGCGGTCTATCTCGCGTCGGATGCCGCCCGCTACGTCCATGGCATTGTCCTGCCGGTCGATGGCGGCTGGCTCGCCCGTTGACCCAAGAGAACCCGAAAACTCAAGAGAAGCTGAAAGTCCAATCGAAACCGAATGCCCAATCGAAACCGAACGCCGGAGAAACCGATGCTCCACCCCGACCGCCTTTTTCCCGCCGATCCCGCCACGAGGGCGCTCGCCCGCCGGCTTTACGGCACCGTCAAAGACCTGCCGATCGTCTCGCCGCACGGGCATACCGATCCACGCTGGTACGCCGAAAACGCCGCCTTCGAGGACCCGGCCAAGCTGTTCGTGGTGCCGGACCACTATATCTTCCGGATGCTCTATTCGCAGGGCATCCGGCTCGAGGATCTCGGCATTCCCCGACTCGATGGCGCGCCGGTCGAGCAGGACCCGCGCAAGATCTGGCGGCTTTTTGCTGAAAACTACCATCTCTTCCGCGCGACCCCGACCCGGATCTGGATCGATCATGCGTTTGAAACCCTGTTCGGGCTCACCGAGCGGCTATCGTCCAAAACCGCCGATCACCACTACGATGTGATTGATGCCGCGCTCAAAACGCCGGCCTTCCGCCCGCGCGCGCTGTTCGAGGCGATGAACATCGAGGTGATCTCGACCACCGATGGCGCGCTCGATGACCTCCGCTGGCACAAGATGCTGCGGGATTCGGGCTGGAAGGGCCGGGTGATCCCCGCCTATCGCCCCGATGCGGCGGTGGACCCGGAATTTGCCGGGTTTCATGACAACCTGGCGAGGCTTGGCGAGATCACCGGCGAGGATACCGCGACCTGGACCGGCTATCTCGCCGCGCATGCCCAGCGCCGGCGCTATTTCAAATCCTTCGGCGCGACCTCATCGGACCACGGCCACCCGAGCGCCGCCACCGCCAATCTGGCGCCGGCCGAAGCCGCCAGCCTGTTCGCGCGCGTGCTCCAGCCGGCGGTCAGCGCGGCCGATGCCGAACTTTTCCGCGCGCAGATGCTGACCGAAATGGCGCGGATGAGCATCGAGGACGCCCTGGTGCTGCAAATCCACCCCGGCTCGTTCCGCAACCACAACCGCCGGATTTTCGAAACCTTCGGTCGCGACATGGGGGCGGATATCCCGGCCCCTACCGATTACGTCCGAGCGCTCAAACCGCTGCTCGACGCCTATGGCAACGACCCCCGGCTCTCGATCATTCTCTTCACCCTCGACGAGACCAGCTACGCGCGCGAACTCGCGCCGCTCGCCGGGCACTACCCCAGCCTCAGGCTCGGGCCGGCCTGGTGGTTTTTCGATGCGCCGGACGGCATGCGCCGCTTCCGCGAGCTGACTACCGAAACCGCGGGGTTCTACAACACCGTCGGCTTCAACGACGACACCCGCGCGTTCCCCTCGATCCCGGCGCGGCACGATGTCGCGCGCCGCGTCGATTGCGCCTTTCTCGCCGAGCGGGTGGTGACGCATCGGCTCGACGAGGACGAAGCCTTCGAGCTGGCGCAGGACCTTGCCTATCGCCTCGCCAAGCAGGCTTACAAGCTCTGAGGCCGGCGTGCCCCGCCCCCGGGACGCGCCTGAGGATGGGCTCAGGCTCCGATTGACAGCCTGCCTACAGCATGCAGTATTCCGTGATCACAGTTTGACCAACCAGAGCCCGGCACACCGGGCCACTCGGGAAGAAACGCACCTGCCGGTTCCGCCAAGGCGGCGAACGCCGGCTCACTGACCAAGGAGGACAAGATGGACAAGCTTTCTCGCCGTGAACTTCTCGCGGCTGGCGCCGCCACCGGGCTCGGCCTTTCCGGCCTGGCCGGCACCGCCGCCAAGGCGCAGGCCGGCTGGCCGAACCGCCCGATCACCTTCATCTGTCCCTGGGGTGCGGGCGGCGGCACCGACCAGACCGCGCGCATCGTCGCCTCGATCATCGAGCGCGATCTCAAGCAGCCGGTCAGCGTCGTCAACCGCACCGGCGGTTCCGGCGTGGTCGGCCATTCCGCGATCGCGACCGCCGCGGCGGACGGCTACACCATCGGCATGGTGACGGTCGAGATTACCATGATGCACCATCAGGGCCTGACCGATCTCAACCCGACGAGCTATACCCCGCTGGCGCTGATGAACGAGGATCCCCCGGGCGTCACCGTTTCCTCCACCTCGCCGTACAAGAGCGTCAAGGAACTCGCGGAGGCGATCAAGGCTGCGCCGGCCGGCAAGTTCAAGGCGTCCGGCACCGGCCAGGGCGGCATCTGGCATCTGGCGCTGGTCGGCTGGTTGCAGGCCATGGGCCTGAAGCCGGATCATGTCGCCTGGGTGCCCTCGAATGGCGCGGCCCCGGCGATGCAGGATCTGGCGGCCGGCGGGCTCGATCTCGTCACCTGCTCGGTGCCCGAGGCCCGCGCGATGATCGATGCCGGCAAGGCGCGGGCGCTGGCCATCATGGCCTCCGAGCGCAACCCGATGTTCAAGGATGTGCCGACGCTCAATGAATCGCTCGGCATCAACTATTCCGTCGGCGCCTGGCGCGGCATCGCGGCGCCAAAAGGCCTGCCGGCGGATATCCAGGCAAGGCTCGTCGCCTCCCTCAAGGCCGCGTATGAATCCAAGGAATTCACCGATTTCATGGCCGCGCGCGGGTTTGGCGTCAAATTCGCGGACCCCGCGGGCTTTGCCGCCTTCATGGCCGATGGCGACAGGAAGATGGCCGACGCGATGAAGGCCGCCGGGCTCGCCAAGAAGGCCTGATACCGGCGAGATCTGACGAGACGGCCCCCCGAACAACCCGGAACGTCGCGCAAGCGGGTTCCGATCCTTCCTCGCTCCGGCGGTGCTTTTTCGCCGGAGCCGCCGCTTTCGGGCGCCACACCGTTTTTCGGACCACCTCATGAAACTCTCCGACCGTTTCACCGGCCTGTTTCTCATCCTGCTCGGCCTTGCCGCCGCCTGGGGCGGCTCCAGGTTGCCGCCGGTGCCCGGCCAGCAGGTCGGCCCCAGCGTGTTCCCGATGGTGGTCGGCGCCGGCCTCATCCTGGTCGGCGCGCTGATTGCGCTGCACATCGGCCGAAGCTTCGAGGAGATTGCCGCCGCCGAAGTCGCCGCGCATTCCGAGCCCGACAGCGAGGCCGAGCGCTATGCCGCCTCGCGGCGTTGGGTCGCCTGGCTGCCGCCGGTCCTGCTGGTGTTTTACTACCTCGTCTCCGAGCGCCTCGGCTTCGTGCCGACCGCCTTCCTGATGATCGCGGTACTCGCCTATGCCTTCAACGCGAACCGGAAGCTCATTCTTCCGGTTTCGCTACTGGGCGCGATCGGCATCCAGATCGTGTTCGTCAAGCTCCTGCGCGTGCCCCTGCCGCCCGGGCTCCTCCCGATGCCCTGGTAAGCCGAGCAGGATCCCCCATGAGCAACAATCTTGTCGCCGCCTTCCAGATGGTCTTCGCGCAGGACGTGATGATCGCGATGCTCGCCTCGGCGGTCTACGGCCTGATCATCGGCGCGTTGCCGGGCCTCACCGCCACGATGGCGACGGCGCTCCTCGTGCCGGTCACGTTCTATCTCTCACCGATTGCCGCGATCGCCACGATCATCACCTCCTCGGCAATGGCGATCTTCGCCGGGGACATTCCGGGCTGCCTGATGCGCATTCCGGGAACACCGGCCTCCGCCGCCTATACCGATGAAGCCTACCAGATGACCCTGAAAGGCCAGGCTGAAACCGCGCTGGGCATCTGCCTGTGGTTCTCGGCGCTCGGCGGCGTCATCGGCACGATCGCGCTGGTGCTGATCGCGCCGGCGCTGGCGGAGGTCGCGCTCAATTTCTCGACCTATGAATATTTCTGGCTGGCGATCCTGGGGTTGATGTGCTCGACGCTGGTGGCGCGTTCCTCGCCGGTGAAAGCCATCGCGGCGATGTTGCTCGGTCTGCTGGTCGCCTGCGTCGGCATCGAGAACCCGGCCGGCACCCCGCGCTTCACCTTCGGCTCGACCGACCTTCTGGGGGGAATCGAACCGATCTCGGCGCTGGTCGGGGTGTTTGCGCTCGCCGAGGTCATGCGCGCCCTGACGCAAAAGGATCCGCCGGCGATCCCCGACCGACCGCTCGGTTCGATCCTCAAGGGGCAGATCGCGCTCACCCGCAAGTACCCCAAGCAGCAGATCCGCGGCAATATCGTCGGCACGCTGATCGGGGCCCTGCCCGGCGCCGGCGCCGATATGGCGGCCTGGGTTTCCTACTCGCTGTCAAAGCGCTTCTCGAAAGAGCCGGAGAAGTTCGGCACCGGCCATCCCGAAGGGCTCGTCGAGGCCGGTGCGAGCAACAACGCGGCGCTGGCGGGCGGCTGGATCCCGGCGCTGCTGTTCGGCATTCCCGGCGACACCATCACCGCGATCGCGATCGGCGTCCTGTACATGAAAGGCCTCAACCCCGGCCCGACGCTGTTCACCGAGAAAGCCTCCAGCATGTACGCGCTCTATCTCGTGTTCCTGCTCGCCAACATCCTGATGATCCCGCTCGGGATCATGATGATCCGCATTTCCAAACATATCCTGCGCGCGCCGCGATCGCTGATCATGCCGATCATCATGGTATTCTGCGCCGTCGGGGCCTTCAGCGCGGCGGGCAACAACCTCTACGCCGTGCTGATCGTCGCGTTCTTTGGCATTGCCGGGTTCACGATGGAGGAAAACGGCTTCCCGGTGGCGGCGATGGTGCTCGGGATCGTGATGGGATCGATGGTCGAGCAGAACCTCGTCACCTCGCTGATCAAGTCGGATGGCAATATCCTGCCGTTCATCAGCCGTCCGATCTCGATGGTGCTGGCGTTCTTCACCTTCCTTGCCATTTTCTGGCCGCTGATCGCCTGGATGCGACGCTACGGCAGGCAGGTTGCCACGGCGCGCGTTTAACAGGCTTCCGGCGCTTGGCGTTGGTGAGGCTGAAACCCAGCGTCAGGCGACGCGGGCCGCCGCCTCCCCGGCGAGAAAGCCATAGGCAAAGGCCGTCAGCAGGCCGTTGCCGGAGAGATAGCCGGAGGCTTCGCGGCCGGAAACGCCCACCGCCGCGCCGCCCACCGCGAACAGGTTGGGGAAGCGCGCGCCGCTCGGGGTGAGAACCCGGGCTTCCCCGTCCACCACCAGCCCGCCCTGGGTATGAAACAGCGCCCCGGTAACCCTGACGGCACACAACGGGGCAACCAGCGGCGGCACGCCGGCCCAGCTGCGCCCGAATGCATCGACGCCGCCGCTGGCCTTGAGCGCCTCGACCGTATCAAAGGTTTCCGCCAGCACCGGGGCCGCGATCGCGCAGCGCGCCGCCAGCGCCGCGACGGTTTCGGCCTGGATGACCGCGCCTTGCGCTTCGGCCGCGCGAAAATCCTCGAACTGGCGCGCTATCCCGGCGATGCGGCCATCAAAAATCGACCAGCCGACGCCGCCCGGCTGCGCCAGAACCGCGGTGGCATGCTCGGAGTACCCCCGCGATTCATCGGCAAACCGCCGGCCCTCGCGGTTCACCTGAAATCCGCCTTCGGTCATCGTCGCCCAGGTGATCAGGATGCCGTGCGGCTCGGCGACCGATCCATGCCCCTGATGGCCGGAAAGATCGGCGATCGCCGCGCCGAGCGCCTCGCCCCAGAGGACCGCATCGCCCTGATTGCCGGGATGGCCGAAATAGACGGCGTCGCGCAGATCCGGGATATGCTCGGCGACCAAGGCCTTGTTGCCGCCGTAGCCATTGCAGGCGAGGACCAGCGCCGAGCAGCCGATCCGGTCGCGGGTGCCGTCCGGCCGGATGATCCCGACGCCCAGAATGCGGCCCCCTTCCCCGGTGTAAAGGATATCGGCCTGCGCCTCGGTGACGATATCGACCCCGGCGGCCTCGCAGGCCGCACGCAACCGATCCATGATCTCGACGCCCGAGCGGCTCGGCAGCGCGTGCATCCGCCTGGCCGAATGCCCGGGGTAGGTGAAGTTGTCGATCACCGAAAACGGAAACGCGTGATGCTCGCCAAGCCACTCGAGCGCCGGCCCGACCGCCTCGACCACCGTTCGGACGCGCGCCGTTTCCGGCTCATGGTGCGCCTTGTGCCGGATGTCGAGGAGGAAATCGTCGGCGGTATCCGCGATCCCCGCCGCGCGCTGGAACGCGGTTCCCGCCGCCGGGATCAACCCGGCGGAAAGCGCCGTCGAGCCGCGCGGCACCTTGTCCCGTTCGAGCACCAGCACCTCCGCCCCCGCGGCCTTGGCGCGCAAGGCCGCGATCAACCCGCCCGCGCCCGCGCCGATGACCAGTACCCCGGTTGCCACCTCGAATTCACGACCATCGTGGCGATGGATTTCAGCCATCACGCCTCCAAAAAAGGTTCAGAACAAAGCCATCTTAGTCCTGGTCAATTCGGCGGACGGCAATTTTCGGCAACCGGAGCTGACAGGGCTTGACGATGAAAACTGTTCTATATTTAATACAAAATCAAGCCAGCCCGAAAGGTTGATCGTGGTCGCCATCGAGCCATCCAAAACCCAGCGCATCTACCTGCTGCTCAAGGAGCAGATCCTGAAGGGCGCCATCCCCGCCGGCCAGAGACTGCCGAGCGAACCGGCGCTTGCCGTTTCGCACAAGCTCTCGCGGGTCACGATCCGGCGGGCGCTCGAAGGGCTCGAACGCGACGGCCTGATCCGCCGCCAGCCCGGCGCCGGAACTTTCGTGCTCGACGGCTCGGCGCGCAAGGGTGTCGTCGGCGATCTCTCGAACATGCTGGCGCATCTCGTCGCCATGGGGCGCGCGACCCAGGCCCACCTGCTGGATTTCGGCTATAGCATTCCCACGCCCGCCGTCGCCGAAGCGCTGAAGCTTGACCCCGGCGAGCGTGTCCAGCATTCGGTGCGTCTGCGGCTGATCGATGAGACGCCGTTCTCGCATCTGACGGCCTATGTCCCCGAGCGGATCGGCTCGACCTATTCGGAGGACGAGCTTGCCACCACCCCGCTGCTGACGCTGCTCGAGCGCTCCGGCGTGGTCGCGGACAAGGCCAGTCAGGTCGTGACCGCCACCCTCGCCGGGCCGGAAATCGCGGGCCTGCTGCGGGTTGAAATCGGCTCGCCGCTGATCTCGATGACGCGCGTCGTGTTCGACGATCGCGGACGGGGGGTCGAATACCTCGCGGCGCTTTATCGCCCGGATCTGCACACGTTTCAGATGGAAATGACCCGCACCGGCATCGGCGCGGAGCGGCGCTGGTCGCCGGTGTCCAGCATCGCCCGCAACACCCAGGAATTTTCCACCGGCAAGCGCCGTCTTCCCGCCCCACGACACAGGGTCTGATCGCGATTGGCGATACGGCCTACCACCCCGGCCTTCCGGCCGAGCATCTTCCAAACCGGCGCCGCGCCAGACCAACCAACGCCCGGAACGAAAACAGAGGAGAACGTGCCATGACAACTTCAGGGAAGATGACAACTTCAGGGAACACGACGACTTCCACTTTCGACACCCTCGATCGCCGGGGGCTGCTCAAGACGGCGGCGCTGGCTTCGGTCGCAACGCTCGCCATGCCGGCCTATCTCCGAGCGCAGGGCGCGCCGATCAAGATCGGCGTGCTCCAGCCGGTCACCGGCGCGCTGGCGCAGGATGGCGAGCATGGCCGCATCGGCGCGGAAATCGCTATCAACGAGATCAACAAGGCCGGCGGCATCAAGTCGATGGGCGGCGCGAAGCTCGAAATGGTGTTCGGCGACGCGCGCTCGACACCCGAAGGCGGCGTGCAGGAAGTCGAGCGCATGCAGGCGGAAGGCGTTGCCGCCATCGTCGGCGGTTTTGCCTCGCCGATCTGCCTCGCCGCGACCCAGGCCGCCTCGGCCTACAATAGCCCCAATATCGTCGATGTCGGCGTCTCCGACCAGATCGTCAAGCGCGGGCTCAAGAACACCTTCCGCTTCGGCCCCGGCTTCGGCTCGGTCACGACCTCGGCGCTCGACAATCTCGCCAAGCTCAACGAGGGCGCGGGCAAGCCGGCGAAGACCGTGGTCATCGTCCATGAGGACGGCCTCTTCGGCTCCGGCATGGCAAAACTGCTCCAGGCCGAACTGCCCAAGCGCGGCTTCGAGGTGCTCGAAACCGTCGCGCACCCCACCCCCTCGCGCGATATGGCGAACGTGGCCCTGCGTATCCGCGCGCTGAACCCGGACCTCGTGATCCCCTCGAGCTATTATTCCGAATTCGTGCTGCTCGCCCGGACGATGCAGCAGCAGCGCATCAAGCCGAAGGGCATCTACGCGGTTCTGAACGGCGCCGCCTCGAACTACCGCTTCGTCAAGGAATTCCCGGAAGCTGCGAACCTGGTGATGGATTGCAACCACTGGGCCGATTTCCGCAAACCCAAGACCGCGGAAGTGCGCGCCGAAACCGAGCGTGCCGGCAAATCCTGGCTCTACAACACCCCGCTCAACTATTCCTGCATGCGCTTGCTGGTCGATGCGATCGAGCGCGCCGGCTCGGCGGACCGCCAGAAGATCATCGACGCGCTCAACGCCTCGACTTTTGCCGATCACATCATGCCCTATGGCCCGACGAAGTTCGTCGACGGCCAGAACATGGGCGCGCAGGCGGTGAACACGCAGGTCCAGAACGGCGAGATCAAGATCATCTTCCCATCCGAGGTCGCCAACGCAAAGCCGGTGTTCCCGGTGACCTGATCGCCCCAGAACCAGACCGGTCAGGCGGTGCCCCGCCGCCTGACCTTCGGGACCCCACCGGCATGCTCAAACTCGACATTTTCCTGTCCGCGCTGGCGAACGGCCTCCTCACCGGGGCCGTCTACGCGCTGATCGCGCTCGGGTTGACGCTGATTTACGGCGTGCTGCACATCATCAATTTCGCCCATGGCGCGACGCTGACGCTGGCGATGTTCGCGGTTTTCGTCGCGAAAACCGGCTTCGGCCTCGACCCCTACGTGGCGATCTTCCTGCTCACGCCGTTGTTCTATGGCCTCGGCTACGCGGTCCAGCGCCTGGTGATCGGCCCGGCGAGCCATGGCGATGACAGCAATATCCTGCTCGTCACGCTCGGGCTGTCGATCATCCTCGAGAACGGGCTTCTGGCGTATTTCCGCTCGGATACGCGCTCGATCGACGTGCCCTACGGGTTTTCGGTGTTCGAGATCGGCCCGCTGTTCCTGTCGGTGCCCAAGGTGATCGCCTTCGTCGCGGCCTTTGGCGTCGCGGCGATTCTCTGGCTGATTCTCGCGCGAACCGACACCGGCAAGGCCATCCGCGCCGTCGCGAAGGAAAAAACCGGCGCGGCGCTCTGCGGCATCAGCGTCGATCACGTCTATGCCGTCACCTTCGGCCTCGGCACCGCCTGTCTGGCGATCGCTGCCTGCCTGCTGATGCCGACCTTTCTCGTCAACCCGCGCATCGGCAATGCCTTCGTGCTGGTCGCCTTCACCATTGTCGTCCTCGGCGGCATGGGCTCGATCGGCGGCGCGCTGGCCGGCGGCTTGATCATCGGCGTCGTCGAGAGCCTTTCCGGGCTTTATTTCGGCGAAAGCCTCGGACAGATCGGCATTTTCCTGATTTTTCTGGTGGTGCTGCTGTTCCGGCCGACGGGCCTTTTCGGAGCCAGGGCATGAGCATGGTTCGTGGCATGAGCATCTTCCGTGGCTTCAGCCAACCCGTGTGGATCGGCCTGGTCGTGGCATCCCTGGCGCTGCTTCCCCTGGCAACAACCGCCAATACGACGCTGAATTTCCTGACGTTTGTGATGATCGTCACGCTGGCCGCGCAAGGCTGGAACCTGCTCGCGGGCTATGGCGGGCAGTTCTCCTTCGGCCATGCCGCCTTCTTCGGCATGGGCGCTTATGCGATGGCGCTGCTGCAGGTGCGCTTCGGCGTCAACGCCTGGGCGGCGCTGCCGCTCGCCATGGCGCTCGGCGCGGGTGTCGGCTTTGCCCTCGGGTTCCTCAGTTTCCGGGCGGAGCTGCGCGGCTCGTATTTCGCGCTGGTGACGCTGGCTTTCGCGGAAGTGTTCCGCATTCTCGCCAATGCCTCGAGCTTCACGGGCGGCGCGGCGGGCATCCTGGTGCCGCTCAGGGCCGAGGCGGCGAACTTCCAGTTTGCCGACCGGCGGATGTTCTACTGGGTGGCACTGGCCTTTGTCGCCTGTGCCCTGGCGATCACCTATCGCATCAGCCGGACGCGGTTCGGGGCCGAGTTGGTCGCCGTGCGCGAGAACGAGGAAGCCGCACGGGCGCTCGGCGTCAATGCCCTCGCCGTCAAACTCAAGGCGATCACCCTTTCCGGCGCGATCACCGCCACCGCCGGTTGCCTCTACACCCAGAAATTCCTCTATATCGACGCCAATATCGCCTTCGGCCCGTGGATTTCGGTCGAGGCGCTGCTGGCGCCGATCATCGGCGGGGTCGGCACGGTGCTCGGCCCGCTGGCCGGAGCGATCCTGCTGCTCGGGCTTGGCGAGGTCACGAAAACCGCGTTCGCGATCTGGCTTGGCGGTGCGATCCCCGGCGTCGATCTCGTCGTCTTCGGCGTGTTGCTGATCCTCTGCGTCGCTTTTGCCCCGGCGGGCGTGATGGGGGCGATCAGGCGGCTGACCGCGCGCGCCAAACCGACGGGGCGCGCGTGATGGCGGGAGAGATCGCCGCGCCACACGGTTGTTCCGGGCCGATTCTCACATGCGAAAGCATCACCATGCGCTTCGGCGGGCTGCTCGCGGTCGATCATGCCTCGCTGGCGGTCGAGCCAGGCTCGATCACCGGGCTGATCGGCCCGAACGGCGCCGGCAAGACGACGCTGTTCACGATCGCTTCGGGGTTTACCGCGCCGACTTCCGGGCGGGTTCATTTCGAAGGCCGGGACATCACCACCCTGCCCGCGCATGCCCGCGCCTTCGCCGGCATCGCCCGCACGTTCCAGATCGTGCAGCCTTTCGCCGGGTTGAGCGTGCACGAGAACATCGCGGTGGGCGCCTATCTCCGCCATGCCCGGCGCGAGGATGCGATGGCGAAGGCCGCGGCGGTCGCGGCCCGCGTCGGCCTCGGCGGGATGCTCGAACAGCCGGCCGGGGCGCTCACGGTGGCCGGCCGCAAGCGGCTCGAACTCGCGCGCGCGCTGGCGACCGAGCCGAAGCTGCTGCTGCTTGATGAAGTGCTGGCGGGGCTCAACCCGTCGGAAATCCGCGACATGATCCCGGTCATTCAGGGTATTCGCGCCGCCGGCGTCACCATTCTGATCGTCGAGCACGTCATGCAGGCGGTGATGCAGCTCTGCGATACGGTCTATGTGCTGGCGCAGGGCAAGATGATCGCCGCGGGACGCCCCGGCGAGGTCGCGCATAACCCGGCGGTGATCGAGGCCTACCTCGGGCATGGCGCCGCCAGACGCATGCAGGCCGAACACCGGAGCAAAGCACCCGGGGCGCCAAATCATGCCGGGGCACACGATCATGCTTGAGGTTCGCGATCTCGTGGCCGGCTACGGCGGTGTTGCCATTCTTCGCGGGGTGTCGCTGGACGTGAAGGCGGGCGAAGTCGTGGCGGTGCTCGGCGCCAACGGTGTCGGCAAGACCACGCTCAACCGCGCCATTTCCGGGTTGCTGCGCGCCAATTCCGGCACGATCACCTTCGAAGGCGAGCGGATTGAGGCCCTGCCGCCGCCGGAGATCGTCGCGCGCGGGCTGATCCATGTCCCGGAAGGCCGCAAGATTTTCCCCACCATGAGCGTGCGGGAAAACCTCGAACTCGGCGCCTACAAACGCGCCCGCGCCCGCCGCGACGTCAATCTCGAAAAAGCATTCGCGACCTTTCCGCGCCTCAAGGAGCGGGAACGCCAGCTTGCCGGCACGCTCTCGGGCGGCGAGCAGCAGATGCTGGCGATCGGGCGCGGCCTGATGGGCGAACCACGGCTGCTGATCCTCGATGAACCCTCGCTCGGGCTCTCCCCGCTGCTGGTCGAGGAACTCTTCGCGCTCATCGCCAGAATCGCCGCCGACGGGCTGGCGGTGATGCTGGTCGAGCAGAACGTCGTGCAATCGCTGGAGCTGGCGCGCCGGGCCTATGTGCTCGCCAATGGCGCGGTGGTGCTCTCCGGCCCCGCCTCGGAGCTGATGCGCGATCCCGAACTCGAAAAAACCTATCTGGGGATGTGAATGAGCGCGAATAATCACCGGACACGTCATGGTCCGAGCCATCCGGCCCCGCCGAGGCTCCGCGAACGGCTCCGCACAAAACCCATTCTGCTGGCGCCGGGGATTTATGATGCCCTGACGGCCTTGCTCGCGACCAATGCCGGCGCCGAAGCGCTGTACCTTTCTGGTGCCGCCCTCGCCTATACGCGGCTTGGGCGCCCGGACATCGGCCTCGTGGCAATGGCGGAAATCGCCGATACCATCGCGCTGATCCGCGACCGGGTGACAACGCCGCTGATCGTCGATGCCGACAACGGCTACGGCAATGCGCTCAACATGCAGCGCACGATGCGGGTCTTCGAGCGCGCCGGGGCGAATGCCCTGCAAATCGAGGATCAATCCTACCCCAAGCGCTGCGGGCATCTGACGGAGAAGCGGCTGGTCAGCGCCGAGGAGATGATCGGCAAGATCAAGGCTGCCGCCGACGCCCGCGCGAGCCGGGACACGCTGATCATCGCCCGCACCGATGCCATTGCCGTCGAGGGGGTTTCCGCCGCGCTCGACCGCGCCGGCCGCTACGCCGAAGCCGGGGCGGATGTGCTCTTCGTCGAAGCGCCGGGAACACGGGAGGAACTCGGGGCCATCGTCCGGTCACTGGGTTGCGGTTTGCCGCTGATGGCCAATATGGTCGAGGGCGGGCGCACGCCGATCCTCGCCGCGAGCGAACTCGAAGCGCTTGGTTTCAGCCTCGTGATTTTCCCCGGCGGGGTCGTTCGCGCGATCGCCCGCGCCGCCCAGGCGTTCTATGCAACCCTGATACACGACGGCACCACCACGGCCTTCCGGCATTCGATGTTCGATTTCGACGAACTCAACGCGGTGATCGGCACGCCCGAGATGTTGGCGCTCGGCAAGAGCTACGAGGCGGATGCGCCTTTTGTGACCACGAAACCATGAAATCCGCCATGCCAGCCCCCGGAACCCCGCTTGACCCCGTGACCTTCGCGATCCTGACCGGTCGGCTGGAACAGATCGCCGACGAGATGGACGCGACGCTCTATCGTTCGGCGTTCAACCCGATCATCGCCGAAGCGCGCGACGCCTGCCACGGGCTCTACCACGCGGAAACCGGCGCGACGTTGGTGCAGGGCCAGCGCGGGCTGCCGATTTTCGTCGGTGCGATGGCTTTTGCGGTCAAAGCCGTCATCGACAAGGTTGGGGCAGATGCAGAGCAAGGGACCCAGACACTGGAAGACGGCGATATCTTCGTCTTCAACGATCCCTATGCCGGCGGCACGCATCTCAACGATTTCCGGCTCGTCAAGCCGCTGATGCGGCACGGCAAACTCTTCGCCTGGCTCGCCTCGGTCGGCCATTGGCTCGATATTGGCGGCAATGTGCCGGGCGGGTATAATCCGCAGGCGGTTGAGAGTTTTCAGGAAGGCGTGCTGATCCCGCCGGTAAAGCTGTTCCGCAATGGCGTTCTCCAGCAGGATATCGTCGATATCCTCCAGGCGAACACCCGCGTGCCGCGCTCGAACTGGGGCGATCTCAACGGCCAGCTCAACGCGCTCGATCTCGGCGAGGCGCGGTTTCACGCGCTGATCGACGAGTATGGCGATGCGACCGTCACCGCGACACTCGAAGCCGCCTCGGCGCGGGCGGAGGCGCTGATGCGGGCGAATATCGCCGCCTTGCCCGATGGCACCTATTCCTTCGAGGATTACCTCGACAACGACGGCATCACCGACGAAAAACTCACCATCGCGCTCGACCTGACGATTGCCGGCGACACCATGCACCTCGATTTCTCGCGCGCCTCGCCCGCCTGCCGCGGGCCGGTCAATATCGCCCGATCGACGGCGGTGGCGGCGTGCTACGTGGCCCTCAAGCACGTTTTCACCGAGGTTCCGGCCAACGCGGGCTGCCTGCGGCCGATTACCTTCAATATTTCCGAGACGAGCTTTCTGGGCGTTTCCGCGCCGCGCCCGGTCGCGGGCTACACCGAGACCATCCTCAGGATGATCGGCGTGGTGTTCGGCGCCTTGGCCAAGGCCGATCCGGCGCGCGCCACCGCGGCCCCCTTCGGCACGATCAACGCGCTCTCCGTCGCCGGGCATCGCGCCAATGGCGAGCGCTGGGTGCTGTTCTCGTTCTTCGGCGGCGGGCTTGGCGGCAATCCCGCCTCGGATGGCCTCAACCACGCCAACAACCCGATCTCGACCGCGACCATGCCGCCGGCGGAAATCCTGGAGGCCTCGTATCCCGTGATGTTCACCGAATGGGGACTGCGGCCCGACAGCGCCGGTGCGGGCACGCATCGCGGCGGGCTTGGCGCGGTCTATGCGCTCGAAGTGCTGGCACCGGGCGGCGCGGAAGTTTCCCTGCTGGGCGAGCGTGGTCGTTTTGCCCCGTTTGGCGTCGCGGGCGGCGCGCCGGGCGCGCTCAACCGGTTCGAATGGCAGGGCGCGGACGGGCCGCAATCGCCGCCGATGGCCTCAAAGGTGACCGGCATCCGGCTCGATCAGGGCCAGAGCATCCGGCTGCAAACCCCCGGTGGTGGCGGTTGGGGCGATCCGAAGGCCCGGGCGCCGGAGGCGGTGGCGCGCGATGTCGCCCGCGGTTTTCTGACGCCCGAGGCGGCGCGGCGCGATTATTCTGTCGTGCTCGATGCCGCCGGCGCGATTGATCGCGCGGCAACGGACGCGCTCCGCGCCGGGAGTGTGGCATGACCGGCAAACTCTCCTCGATCGTCGGCGTCGATGTCGGCGGCACCTTCACCGATCTCGCGTTTTTCGACGAGAAAACCCGCGCCTTCCGCACCGCCAAGGTGCCCTCGAACCGCGGCGACGAGGCCGTCGGATTCATCGCCGGGCTCCAGCGGCTCGATGCCATCGCGAACCTTGGCGCGATTGTTCATGGCACCACCGTCGGCACCAACGCGCTGCTGGAACGCAAGGGTGCGAAAATCGGTATCATCACCACGCCCGGCTTCCGCGATTGCCTCGAAATGCGCCGCCGCGACCGCCCGAACACCTGGGGGCTGTGGGGCGATTTCGAGCCGATCGCCAGCCGCGAGTTCCGCCTGGAAGTGCCTGAGCGCACGCTGGCGGATGGCACCGTGCGGGTTGCAGTGCTCAAGGCCGACATCGAGGCCGCCTGCGCCAGGCTGATCGCGATGGGCGCGGAGGCGCTGGCGATCTCGTTCATCAACGCCTACGCCAACCCGGAAAACGAGCGCGCGGCCCTAGCGGCGGCAAGCGCGGTCTGGCCGAACGCGCATGTCGCGGCCTCGCACCAGCTGATCCCCGAGATCCGCGAGTTCGAGCGCACCTCGACGATCGCGCTCAACGCCTATCTCCAGCCGGTGGTGGCCAGTTATCTCGGCAAGCTCGAGGGCGCACTCGCCGGGGACGGCTTTTCCGGCTCGTTCCATATCGTGCAATCGAACGGCGGGGTGATGTCGACCGCGAACGCCCGAAAATTCCCGGTCCGCACCGCGCTCTCCGGGCCCGCCGCCGGGGTGATCGCGGCGGCAGCGATTGCCAAGGCCGCCGGCTACCCGGATATCGTCACCGCGGATCTCGGCGGCACCTCGTTCGACGTCAGCCTGGTGGCGAACGGCGAAGCCGCGCTCGCGGCGCAAACCACGATCGATTTCGGCCTGGTGGTGCGCACGCCGATGATCGAGATCACCACCATCGGCGCCGGCGGCGGTTCGATCGCGCATGTCGACAAGGGCGGGCTGCTGGCCGTCGGCCCCGAAAGCGCCGGCTCGCGGCCCGGCCCGGTCGCCTATGGCCAGGGCAATACCCGCCCGACCCTGACCGATGCGAACGTGGTGCTGGGGCGCATCAACGCCGAAAAACCGATCGGCGGCACGCTGGCGCGGCTCGATATCGAGGCGGCGCGGGCGGCGATCGACGCCCATATCGGCAAACCGCTGGGCCTTTCGCCGGAGGCTGCGGCGGAAGCCATCATCCGCGTCGCCAATGCGAAGATGGCGGGCGCGATCCGGCTGGTATCGATCGAACGCGGGCATGATCCGACGAAATTCACCGCGGTTCCCTTCGGCGGCGGCGGGGCGCTGCACGTCGGCGCGCTGATCCGCGATGTCGGGCTCAGATCGGCGCTGGTGCCCCGCTATCCCGGCATCACTTCGGCGCTCGGCTGCATCATCGCCGATATCCGCCACGACGAGGTCGCCACGCTCAACCGGATGCTCGATGGGCTCGATGCTGCAAGCCTTGGCGCGCGGATGGTTCAGTCGGGCATCAAGGCGCGCGAGATCGTCGCCGCCGCCGCGCTGCAGGTGGAGCGCATCGATGTCACCTATGAACTCGACATGCACTATCAGGGGCAGACCCATACCGTCGGCGTACCCCTGCCGGTGACGCTCGCCGGCGAGGCGGTCGAGGTTTCCGAGGCGATCGTCCGCGCGGCGTTCGAAACCGCCTATGCCAAGGCGTTTTCACGGCTGCTGCCCGGCATTCCCGTCCGGATCGTCAACCTGCGCACGGCGGCGATCGGGCGCCGGCCGGCGTTCGACCTTGCTGCGCTGGCCCCTGCCTCCGGGATGAAGCTTGAGCAGGCGAAGCGCGGCACGCGCCCGGTCTGGTTCGATGGCGGTTGGCACCATGCCGCGATCCATGATCGGCTGGCGCTGCCGGTCGGCGCCGAGATCGCCGGACCGGCGATCCTCGAACAGGCCGATGCGACGGTGGTGATCGATCCCGGCCTTCGCGCCCGGGTCGATCGTTTCGGCAATCTCATCGTGGAGCGGGCATGATGGCGCAAGACTGGTCAACCACCGCGCTGCTGCTCTGCGACCTGCAGAACGATTTTATCCACCCCGACGGCGCCTACGCCCGCAGTGGGCAGGGCGCACCGGAAATCACCGCCCTGCCCGGCAAGATCAAGCCGCTGGCCGAGGCCCTGCGCCAGGCGGGCGGGCTGGTGCTCGCAACCCAGTTCACGCTGGTGCCGGGGCGCGGGGGCGAGCCGCTGATCTCCCCGCACCTGAAAAAACTCCGCCCCTTTCTGCGCCAGGGCGATTTTGCCCCCGGCAGCTGGGGCAACCGGACGCTGGATCTTCTCCAGCCCGTCGATGTCGCGATCGAGAAAATCGCCTATTCCGCCTTCTACATGACCCGGCTCGAATGGGTGATCCGCAAGCTCGGCGTCACCCGGCTGCTCGCCTGCGGCATCGTCACCAACGGCGGGGTGGCCTCCACGGTGCGCGACGCGCATGTGCGCGATATCGAGACCATCGTGATCGAGGACGGCTGCGCGGCCTTCTCGCCCGAGGTGCACCGCACGGCGATCGACGCCTTGCGCCCGGTCGGCCGTGTCGCCACGATCGCGGAGATGATCGCGGAGATCGATGGAAAATGAGCGCGTCGGCGCCCGCAAAAACCTTGTTCGACAGGCTGTGGGACAGCCATGTCATCACCATGCGCGAGGATGGCGAGGCCCTACTCTGGGTTGACCGGCATTTCGTGCACGAAGGCTCGCACCATGCGTTTCGTACGCTGGAGGCGCGCGGCGCGCGGGTCGCCGAACCGGCGCTGACCTTCGGTGTCGCCGATCACTACGTGCCAACGCGGGGCCGCCCCGCGATTCCCGATGCGGAAATCGCCGGCATGGTCGATCGTCTGTCGCAAAACGCGGCCAGACACGGGTTTCGCCTGTTCGATCTTCACGATCCCGCCCAGGGCATCGTCCATGTCGTCGGGCCGGAACAGGGGCTGACGCTGCCGGGAACCCTGATCGTCTGCGGCGACAGCCATACCTCGACGCATGGGGCCTTCGGGGCCTATGCTTTTGGCATCGGCGCCTCGGAAGTCGCGCATGTCCTGATGACGCAGACCCTCTGGCAGCGCAAACCCACGCAGATGCGGATCACGGTGTCGGGCCGGCTCGGGGCGCATATCACCGCCAAGGATCTCGCCTTGCACGTCATCCGCACCATCGGTGCCGACGGTGCGCGCGGCGCGGCGGTGGAATACGCCGGCGAGGCGATCGTCGCGCTCTCCATGGAGGGCCGGCTGACGCTCTGCAACATGTCGATCGAGGCCGGGGCGCGCTGCGCGCTGATCGCGCCGGACGAGACCACCTACGCCGCCCTTCGCGGCCGAGCATTTGCCCCGAAAGGCCGGGATTTCGAAGCCGTCGTCGCCGAATGGCGAACGCTGACAACCGACGCAGCCGCGGCCTTCGAGCGCGAGCTATGCGTCAATGCCGGCGAGATCGCGCCGATCGTCACCTGGGGTGTCAGCCCGGAGGATGCGCTGCCGATCAGCGCCAGCGTGCCCGATCCTTCGGCCGAGGATGAGCCCGCGCGCGCCGAATACCTGCGCGAAGCGCTCGCCTATATGGGGCTCGAGCCAGGACAAACCCTCGAAAGCGTTGAGGTGGATCGGGTCTTCATCGGCTCCTGCACCAACGCGCGGATCGAGGATCTGCGCGCCGCCGCCGCCGTGCTAAAGGGCCGCCAATCCCGGGTGCCGGGCCTGGTTTCCCCCGGCTCTTCCACGATCAAGCGGCAGGCCGAGGCCGAGGGGCTCGACCGCGTCTTCACCGGGGCGGGGCTCACCTGGGCGGATGCGGGCTGCTCGATGTGCGTCGGCATGAACGGCGATCTCGTCGGAGCCGGCGAACGCTGCGCCTCGACTACCA
>CAZNAT010000049.1:22503-25044 GCA_964571245.1 uncultured Methylobacterium sp. | reverse complement strand
CGCTTTTGCGCCTTTGCACTTAGATGTACGTCCTGGATGCCCGGGTTTCGCCCGGGCATGATGTCTATGCAAGGCTGGAGATCCCCGCATGACCCCCGTTGAGAGTTTTCGTGGCAAGCGCGTGGCGCTGTTCGGACTGGGAGGCTCGGGCCTTGCGACCGCCGAGGCGCTGCGTGCCGGCGGGGCGGTGGTGGTTGTCTGGGATGATGCGGAACCGGCGGTCGAGAAGGCGCGCGCGGCGGGGTTCGAGGCGCGGGATCTGCGCACGCTCGACTGGAAAGCGCTTGCCGCCCTGGTCCTGTCGCCGGGGGTGCCGCTGACGCACCCCGCGCCGCATTGGTCGGTTGAACTCGCCCGCAAGGCCGGGGTGGAGATCATCGGCGACATCGAGCTTTTCTGCCGCGAGCGCCGGCGCCTTGCCCCCGACGCGCCGTTCATCGCGATCACCGGCACCAACGGCAAATCGACGACGACGGCGCTGATTGCCCATATCCTCGCGCAGGCCGGCAAGGATGTTCAGCTCGGCGGCAACATCGGCACGCCGGTTCTGGCGCTGGACGCACCGTCTCCGGGCAAGATCCACGTCATCGAGATGTCGTCCTACCAGATTGACCTGACGCCTTCGCTGAGCCCGAGCATCGGCATCCTGCTCAATCTCTCGCCCGACCATCTCGACCGGCATGGGACGATGGAGCACTACGCGGCGGTGAAGGAACGCCTCGTCAAGGCGGCGGACATGGCGATCATCGGCGTCGACGACAATTTCTCGGAAGCGATCGCGGTGCGGCTCGATCATTCCGGCAAGCCGATCGTGAGGATTTCGCTCAAGGAAACGCTGGGCGCCGGCATCCATGTGCGCGGCCGCGAGATTTTCGCCTGGCGCGGGCACGGCCGCAAGCTCGCGGATATCTCGGGCATCGGTTCGCTCCGCGGCGATCACAATGCGCAGAACGCGGCGGCGGCGGTGGCGGCCTGTCTGCGTGTCGGGCTCGATGAGGCCAGCATTCAGGCCGGGCTCGCGAGTTTCCCCGGCCTTGCGCATCGCATGGAGCAGATTGGCCGCGTCGGCAAGGCGCTGCTGATCAACGATTCCAAGGCCACCAACGCCGATTCGACCGAAAAGGCACTGCTCTCGTTCGACGAAGGCCTGTTCTGGATCCTGGGCGGCAAGCCGAAGGAGGGGGGGATCCATTCCCTCGCGCCGTATTTCCCGCGCATCGCCAAGGCCTACCTGATCGGCGCGGCGGCCGAGGAATTTGCGGCCACGCTGGCGGGCAAGGTCGCTTTCGAGCACTGCGGGACGCTGGATGTGGCTGTCAGCGCTGCCGCGCGCGACGCGCAAAACGCAGATTTTGACGAGCCGGTAATCCTTCTTTCACCTTCTTGCGCCTCCTTTGATCAGTTTTCGAATTTCGAGGTTCGTGGACGGCGGTTCCGCGAGCTGGCGGAAAAGCTGACGGGTTTTTCGGCGCAATAGCGGGCAACCTCTGCCCGGAACGAGTGGGCACATGGTAACACGCGCGGAACGCACGACCTTTGGCGAGTGGTGGTGGACCATCGATCGCTGGCTGATGTTCTCGTTCGTGGGGCTGATGGTTTCCGGCTTTCTGTTCGGGCTCGCGGCCTACCCGCCGGTGGCGAACAAGCTGGGGCTGCCGACCTTTCATTTCGTCAACCGGCAGGCGGTGTTTCTGCTGGTGTTCGGCACCCTGATGATCGTCGCCTCGTTCCTCAATCCGCGTCAGGTGCGGCGCGCGGCATTGCTGCTGTTTTTCGTCGGGCTGGGGCTGGTGATCATGACCCTGTTCTATGGCGCGGAGGTGAAGGGGGCACGGCGCTGGATCAACCTGCCGGGTTTTTCGCTCCAGCCGTCCGAGATCCTCAAGCCGGCCTTCGTCGTCATGGCGGCCTGGGCGTTTTCCGAGCGGCAGACGCGCAAGGACATGCCCTCGCTGATGATCGCGATGGCGTTGCTGCCGCTGGTCGTCATCCCGCTGATCCGCCAGCCCGATCTTGGCCAGACCATCCTGGTCGCCGCCGTGTGGTGCGGGCTGTTCTTCCTCGCTGGCCTGCATATTCTCTGGGTGATCGGGCTGGCGGGGGGCGGGCTTTTCGGGCTGTTCGCGGCCTATCGCTTCCTGCCGCACGTCACCGATCGCATCGATCGCTTCCTCAACAAGGGCAATGGCGATACCTTCCAGACCGACATGGCGCTGGAGAGTTTTCTTTCCGGCGGCTGGTTCGGGCGCGGGCCGGGGGAGGGCGTCATCAAGCGCTCGCTGCCCGACAGCCACACCGATTTCATGTTTTCGGTGATCGGCGAGGAGTTCGGCGCTGTGACTTGCATTCTGCTGGTCGCGCTTTTCGGCTTCATCGTGGTGCGCGGCATGATTTCCGCGCGGCAGAACGCCGACCCGTTCTGCCGCATGGCCGGCGCGGGGCTCGTCATGCTGTTCGGGCTTCAGAGCTTCATCAACATGGCCGTCAATCTCAATCTGATCCCGCCCAAGGGCATGACCCTGCCGTTCCTGTCGTATGGCG
>CAZNAT010000049.1:16345-22493 GCA_964571245.1 uncultured Methylobacterium sp. | reverse complement strand
TCTTCGTTGATGTCGATCGCCATCACCACCGGCTTTCTGCTGGCGGTGACACGCAAGCGCCCGAAAGCGGCACTGGCGGAGCGGGGTTCTTCGCCGAGGACGGCTTCCCCTCATCACCCGTCCCCTCATCCGCAATCCCCTCATCCGCTTGGCTCCGCGTTGTCCGGGGCGGATGCTGCTCATTTTCCGCAAGGACGCCCCAACCATGCCTAGCAAGAAACGCCCGATTCTGCTCGCGGCCGGCGGCACCGGCGGCCATCTCTTCCCGGCGGAGGCGCTGGCCGAGGTCTTGACGCAGCGCGGCCATAGCGTGGAACTCGTCACCGATACGCGGGTCGAAAACTGGGTCGAGCGTTTCCCGGGCGAGGTCCACACCATCGTCAGCGGCACCGTGACCGGGCACGGGCTCGGCGCGAAAATCAGGGGCATCTGGCGCCTCCTGAAAGGGCTGCGGCAGGCCTATGCCCTGTTGGGACGGCTCAACCCGCAGGTGGTCGTCGGGTTCGGCGGCTACCCGACCGTTCCGCCGGTGCTGGCGGCGAAGTTTCGCGGCATTCCGACGATCATCCATGAGGGCAACGCGGTGATGGGGCGCGCGAACCGCTTCCTGGCGCCGAAGGTCAACCGGATCGCCACCTGTTTTCCGATGTTCGACTATGCTTTTCCCGGCAAGACGGTCGTCACCGGCAACCCCGTACGCAAGCCGGTGCTGCACGCCGCCGGCATCCCGTTTCCGGCGCTGGACGAGACAACGACCCTGCGGCTGATCGTGTTTGGCGGCAGCCAGGGCGCGCGCGTGATGAGCGATGTGGTGCCGAACGCCGTGCAGAACCTGCCGGAAGCCTTGCGCAAGCGCCTCCACATCACCCAGCAGGCGCGCGACGAGGATGTGTTCCGGGTTTCGAAATTCTACGACAAACTCGGTGTGAGCCATGTCGTCGAGAATTTTTTCATCGACCTTCCGCAACGGATCGCCGAGAGCCATCTCGTCATCGCCCGGGCCGGGGCTTCCACGGTTTCGGAACTCGCGGTCATCGGCCGGCCGTCGATTCTCGTGCCGCTGCCGGGTTCGCTCGATCAGGATCAGGCCGCGAACAGCGAAATTCTGACCGCGATCGGCGCGGCGATTGCGGTCAAGCAGCCGGTTTTCACGCCGGTATCGCTCGCTGAATTGCTCGAACGGCTGGCCTCCGACCCGCTGCGGCTGACCAAGATGGCCGCCCTTGCCAAAGGCGTCGGTGTTGCCGATGCCGCCTCGCAACTGGCAACCGAGGTGCTTTCCATCCTCCGCAAGCCCTGATAGCAAGCGACGGATCGGTCATCCTCTGTTCCGCTCAGTCCGATGTTGGATCCGTGCTGAATTTTTGTTGGACGGTCTTGGTCACGAAACCGGTTCAAAACAGTGCGCATCGGCGCGCGACGTGGCCGCCAGAACTCCTGAAACGACCTCAAGAAGAACAACGTCATGAAAATTCCCCGCGAGACCGGCCCCATCCACTTCATCGGCATTGGCGGCATCGGCATGTCCGGCATCGCCGAAGTGCTCGCCAATCTCGGCTACACCGTGCAGGGCTCGGATGCTTCCGACAACGCTAATGTCAAGCGGCTGCGCGACAAGGGCATCACCTGCTTTGTCGGCCACCGGGCCGAGAACCTCGGCAAGGCCGGAGTGGTGGTGGTTTCGACCGCGATCCGCCGCGACAACCCCGAACTGGCCGCCGCGCGCGAAGCCCGGATTCCCGTGGTGCGCCGGGCCGAAATGCTGGCGGAACTGATGCGGCTCAAGAGCTGCGTCGCGATCGCCGGCACGCATGGCAAGACGACGACGACCAGCCTTGTCGCCACCCTGCTCGACAAGGGCGGGCTCGACCCAACCGTCATCAACGGCGGCATCATCAACGCCTATGGCACCAACGCCCGCCTCGGCGACGGGCAATGGATGGTGGTGGAGGCCGACGAGAGCGACGGCACCTTCCTCAAGCTGCCGGCTGATGTGGCGATCATCACCAACATCGACCCCGAGCATCTCGATCATTTCGGCACCTTCGATGCGATCAAGAAGGCCTTCCGCGCGCTGGTGGATAACCTGCCGTTCTATGGCTTCGCGGTGATGTGCATCGACCATCCCACCGTGCAGGAGCTCGTCGGCCAGATCGAGGATCGCCGCGTCGTCACCTACGGCGAGAACGTGCAGGCCGACGTCCGGCTGATGAATGTCAATCTGGATGGCGGCGTCTGCCGGTTCTCGGTTCTGATCCGCGACCGCAAGACCGGGACGATCACCGAACTGCCGGAGATGGTGCTGCCGATGCCGGGGCATCACAACGCCCTCAATGCGACGGCGGCGATCGCGGTCGCCTATGAACTCGGCGTGCCGGTCGATGTCATCCGCGCCGGGCTTGCCGGGTTCGGCGGCGTCAAACGGCGCTTCACCCGCACCGGCGAATGGAACGGCGTCACGATTTTTGACGACTACGGCCATCACCCGGTGGAGATCGCGGCCGTGCTCAAAGCCGCGCGCGCTTCGACCAAGGGGCAGGTGATCGCCATCGTCCAGCCGCACCGATACACCCGGCTGCAATCGTTGTTTTCGGAGTTTTCGACCTGCTTCAACGACGCCGATACCGTGATCGTCGCCGAGACCTATGCAGCCGGCGAGGCCCCCATCCTCGGCGCCGACCGAGACGGGCTGGTGGCCGGCATCAAGGCGCATGGCCATCGCCATGTCATCGCGCTCGAAGGGCCCGAGGCCATCGCCGGACATGTTGCTGCGACCGCGAGGCCAGGCGACTACGTGATTTTCCTCGGCGCGGGCAACATCACCCAATGGGCCTATGCGCTGCCGGAGCAATTGGCGGGAATGCCTGCGTGAGTTTCCCCGATATCACCGCTGATCTTGCCGCCCGCATGCCGGGCTTGCGCGGGCGGCTGCTGGCGAACCAGCCGCTGGCGCCCTTCACTTGGCTGCGCGTCGGCGGGCCGGCGCAGGTGCTGTTCACGCCGGCGGACCCCGAGGATCTCGCGTATTTCCTGAAGCATCTGCCGCAGGGCATCCCGGTGATGGTGGTCGGGCTTGCCTCGAACATGATCATCCGGGATGGCGGGGTGCCCGGCGTGGTGATCCGCTTTGCGCCCAAAGCCTTCGGGCAGGTCACGGTCGAGCCGGGGCATCGCCTGCGCGCCGGGGCGTTTGCGGCGGACCGCAGGCTCGCGATCGAGGCGGCCAACGCCGGGATCGGCGGGCTCGAATTCCTGTTCGGTATCCCCGGTTCCGTCGGCGGTGCCTTGCGCATGAACGCGGGCACGCGCTCGAACACCAACCCTGAGATCGAGGGCGAGACCGCGGAGCGCTTCGTTTCCGCCACCGCCGTGACGCGGACCGGCGAGATCGTCACGCTGGGGCCGGATGAGATGAAATTCGCCTACCGTAGCTGCGGCGTGTCCGCCGATACGATCTTCACCGAAGCCCTGTTCCAGGGGGTTCCGCGCGCGGTCGAGGACATCCACGCGATCAACGCCCGTGTGCAGGAGCATCGCGAGAGCGATCAGGAGACCAAGGTTCGCACCGCAGGCTCGACCTTCAAGAACCCGCCGGGGCATTCCTCCTGGCGGCTGATTCGCGATGCCGGCGGGCTCGATCTCAAGGTTGGGCAGGCGGAAATGTCGAAAAAGCACGCCAATTTCCTGATCGCCCACGAGGGTGCGAGCGCGGCGGATATCGAGACGCTGGGCGAGTCGATTCGCAAGCTCGTGAGGGAGAAAAGCGGTGTCGAGCTTGAATGGGAAGTCAAACGCGTGGGCGTTGCCTGAACCGACCGGATTTTTTTGAAGGGAATGATGATGGCCAAACACGTTGCGGTGTTGATGGGCGGCTGGGCGGCGGAACGCCCGGTGAGCCTCAAATCCGGTGCAGCCTGCGCCCATGCACTGCGCGAGCGCGGGTTTCGCGTGAGCGAGGTCGATGTGGGGCGCGATATCGCGGAGGTGCTCGCCCGGCTGAAGCCGGATGTCGTCTTCAACGCGCTGCATGGCCCCTTCGGCGAGGACGGCACGGTGCAGGGCCTGCTTGAAATCATGGGCATTCCCTACACGCATTCGGGTGTGCTGGCGTCGAGCCTCGCGATGCGCAAGGACCGCGCCAAGGTGGTGATGGCGGCGAATGGCGTGCCGGTCGCGGCCGGCCTTACGGTCTCGCGATTCGAGCTCGCCAAGGGGCATCCGATGGCGCCGCCCTTCGTGGCAAAACCGGTCGCGAATGGTTCGTCCTTTGGCGTCTTCATCGTCAAGGAGGGCCGGACGCATCCGCTGCAGGAACTCGGCTCGCACGATTGGCCGCTCGGCGACGAGATGCTGGTGGAGGAATTCATCCCCGGGCGTGAGCTCACCTGCGGCGTGATGGGCCCGAAGGGCAAGGCCGAGGCGCTCGATGTCATCGAGATTTTGCCGGCGACCGGCGAGTTCTACGATTACGACGCAAAATACGCTGCGGGCGGATCAATTCACGTTCTGCCTGCAGAACTTAAACCAAATATTTACCAGCACGTCCAAGAAATGGCTGTGAGGGCATACGAGGCTCTCGGCTGTCGTGGCGTCGCCCGAGCGGACTTTCGCTATGACGACGATACCGACACGCTGGTCTGCCTGGAGGTCAACACCCAGCCCGGCATGACGGAGACCTCGTTGGTGCCTGAACTTGCGGCCAAGAAAGGCCTCAGCTTCGGCGAGCTTGTGGAATGGATGGTGGAGGACGCCTCGGTCGATCGTTAAACACCTGGCTCGGCAGCCTTGCCGAAGCCGGCGCGCTTTGGCGCGCCGAACGATCCGCCCGTCACCGCGCCGCCTCCGGCTTCACCATCCCGCGTGGCCTTGGGTCCTCGGCGGCGATCCTGTTCCTGCTGGCCTGTGCCGGCACCGGTCTCGTTCTGGGTGGCCACTATGACGCCATGCGGCGCGATCAGGGCCCGTTTACCGATATGGTCGCCCGCATGTTCGGGTTTGGCATCGCGCATATCGGCATCACCGGCAACACCGAGCTGAGCGCGGAGGAAGTGGTGGGGCTCTCCGGGCTGCAAGCCACCGCCTCCCTGCCGTTTCTCGATCCCAAGGCCCTGCAGGCGCGCCTCGCCGCCGTGCCGATGATCGCGGAAGCCTCGGTGACGAAACTCTATCCCGACCGGCTGGTCATCGCCATCCGCGAGCGGGTGCCCTTCGCCATCTGGCAGCAGGAGGGGCAGGTTCAGGTCATTTCCGAAGATGGAACGCCGATCGAGACCCTGTCCGATCCGCGGTTTCTGCGCTTGCCGCATGTTGTCGGGCCGGAAGCCAACCTGCGGGTGAAGGAATTCGCCGCGCTCGTCGAGGCGGTGCCGGATCTGAAAGACCAGATCCGGGCCGGCATCCTGGTTTCCAAACGTCGCTGGACCCTCAAACTCGTCAATGGTGTCGATATCAAGCTCCCGGAACTCGCGCCAGAAGCGGCGCTGAAGACTTTTGCCGTGATTGAACGCGCGGAGGGGCTGACAAAACGCGCGGTGCTCGCCATCGACCTGCGCCTGCCGGACCGGATCACCGTGCGCCTCACCGAAGAGGCCGCGGCGGCACATGCCGAGACCATCCAGCAGAAGGTCAAGAAATGGGGGGGCAAGGCGTAATGCGCACCCCTTCCGCGATTCCCCCGCGCATCCGTCCGATTCCACCGAACAAAACCGTGATCCTCTCGGCGCTGGATGTCGGCACCTCCAAGGTCGTCTGCCTGATCGCGCGGCTCGATCCGATCGAAGGCTCGGATATCCTGTCCGGGCGGACGCATCGCATGCGTATCCTCGGCATCGGGCATCAGCGCTCGCGCGGGATCAAGGGCGGCACCGTGATCGACCTCGGCGAAGCCGAAAAGGCGATCCGCCTCGCCGTCGACAGCGCCGAACGCATGGCCGGGGTTCAGGTGGCGAGCGCGCTCGTCAATATTTCCGGCGGGCGGATCGGCTCGCATCATTTCACCGGCCGGGTGACGCTCAACCGGCGCAATGTCGAGCAGAGCGATATCCACCGCGTCATCGAGGTGGCCTCAAGCCACGCGCAGGATGCCGGCCGCTCGATCCTGCACGCGTTGCCCGTCGGCTATTCGCTCGATGGTGTCGGCGGCATTCAC
>CAZNAT010000049.1:1162-16335 GCA_964571245.1 uncultured Methylobacterium sp. | reverse complement strand
CGAGCCGAAGGGCATGGTCGGCGAGGCGCTCGGGGTTGATCTTCATATCGCCTCCTGCGACCCGCTGGCGGCGCATAATCTGATGCTGGCGGTCGAGCGCGGCCATCTCGCGGTCGAGGCGCTGGTGGCGACGCCCTACGCCTCGGCGCTTTCGACGCTCTGCGACGACGAGGCCGAGCTTGGCGCCGTCGTCATCGATATCGGTGGCGGGACGACCTCGATCGCAGTGTTCCACCAGGGTCATCTCGTGCATTGCGACGCGCTGGCGGTGGGCGGCAACTACATCACGCTCGATATCGCGCGCGGGCTGTCGATGCGGCTCGAAGACGCCGAAAAGCTCAAGAACCGCTTTGCCTCCTGCATCGAGACCGAGGCCGACAGCCGCGACATTCTCTCGATCCGCCAGGTCGGCGAGGATGACCGCGACCAGAACCACTCGATGCCGCTCGGCCAATTGACGCGCATCGTCCGCCCGCGCGCCGAGGAAATCATCGAATTCGTCCGCGAGCGGCTGGATAAGTCCGGTTTCCGCATCGCCAAGGGCCAGCACGTGCTGCTGACGGGCGGCACCGCCCAGCTTGGCGGCCTCGCGGATCTGTCAAAACGCGTTTTCGGCACGCAGGTGCGCCTCGCGCGGCCCGTCGGCGTGCAAGGGCTGCCCGAGGCGGCAAAAAGCCCGGCCTTCGCCAGCGCGGTGGGTTTGCTCGTCTACCCCCAGGTGGCGGGCAGGGAATATTTCGAGGCAGGACGCCGCGGTGCCCTGCCGATGACCGGAACCGGAGGCTACATCGCCCGCGTCGGGCAGTGGCTGCGAGAAAGTTTCTGACGCGCTTTCATCTTCTAACCCGGCGGGCCACGCCGGAGGCAACGAGGCAGGACCATGACGATCACCATCAAGGCGCCGGACATCCGGGAACTCAAGCCGCGCATCACCGTTTTCGGGGTCGGCGGGGCCGGCGGCAACGCCGTCAACAACATGATCCGCTGCGGGCTCATCGGGGTCGATTTTGTCGTCGCCAATACCGATGCGCAGGCGCTGCTGCTCTCGAACGCCGAGCGCCGCATCCAGATGGGCATCCAGGTGACCGAAGGGCTCGGCGCGGGCTCGCAGCCGGAAGTCGGCCGTTCCGCCGCCGAGGAGGTGATCGACGAAATCCGTGATCAGCTGGCGCATGTCCACATGGCCTTCATCACCGCCGGCATGGGCGGGGGCACCGGCACCGGCGCCGCCCCGGTCATCGCCCGCATTGCCCGCGAGATGGGCATTCTCACCGTCGGCGTGGTCACCAAGCCGTTCCACTTCGAGGGCCAGCGCCGGATGCGGGTCGCCGAAGCCGGAATTTCCGAGCTGCAGAAGGCCGTCGATACGCTGATCGTCATTCCCAACCAGAACCTCTTCCGCATCGCCAACGAGAAGACGACCTTCGCCGAAGCCTTCGCGATGGCCGATCAGGTCCTGCTCTCCGGTGTTGCCTCCGTCACCGATCTCATCGTCAAGCCCGGCCTGATCAACCTCGATTTCGCCGATGTCCGCGCCGTGATGCGCGATATGGGCAAGGCGATGATGGGCACCGGCGAAGCCACCGGCGAAAGCCGCGCGATCATGGCCGCCGAGGCCGCCATCGCCAATCCGCTGCTCGACGAGACCTCGATGAAGGGCGCGCGCGGCCTGCTGATCTCGATCACCGGCGGTCCCGACATGAAAATCTACGAAGTGGATGAGGCCGCCAACCGCATCCGCGAGGAAGTGGATGTCGACGCCAACGTCATCTTCGGCGCGACGCAGGACGAGAGCCTCGAAGGCATCATCCGCGTCTCCGTGGTCGCGACCGGGCTTGATCCGGCGATGGCGCGGGACGAAAGCCCGGAGAACGGCGCGACCATCGATCAGCGCCTCGCGCTGATGGCGGATCGCCTGCGGGCGCAGATGGCGCAGCGCGCCGCCCAGCCCGCGCCGCAAATGCCGAGTGCAGCACCCGCGGTTGAAACGCCGGTGGTTCAGGCCGCCCCGATGCCGGCACCGGCCTATCAGCCCCCGGCGGCGCAGCCCGCGCCGGCCAGCTTCATGCCGGATGTGACGGTGGCGCCGGCCCAGCCGCGCCCTGCCGCCTTTTTCGCCGCACCGATCATGGACGAGCCGAAGCCGGTGCACGAGGACCTCCGGGCGCCGGAAGCCTTTATTCCGCCGGCCCCGGAGCGCGCGCCGGTTCGCCCGCAGCGCATGCCGACGATCGACGAGCTGCCGCGCCCGGGACAAGCCGTGCTCCAGGCCAGCCGCCAGGATGCGGTGGCGGCTCAGCCGGCCCCGGAAGCCAAGCGCATGACGCTGATGCAGCGCCTCGCGGCCGTTGGTCTTGGCGGTCGGCGTGAGGAAGAGCCGGCGCCGGCGCCCTATGTCGCGGCGCCGCTCCCCGAAGCCGAGCCCCCGGCAGGCCCCAGCGCCACGCACGAGATGTATGCCCGCCGCACCCCGGCACCGGCCGCCCCGGCGCCCGCGCCCACCTATCGTCCGGCACAGGGCGCGCTCGATCCGCAAGGCCGGGTGGCTGCGCCCGCCTCGCCGCGTGGTTTCGAGGATGACCAGCTGGAGATTCCCGCTTTCCTGCGCCGCCAGGTGAAATAGTCGAGGCTCACACGATCTGAAGGCCCGGCCCACGCCCGCAAAATCGGGGTGAGTCGGGCCTTCCCACGAGAAAACAGTGAATCATTTGTTACAAACCCACTCCTGAGGATTGTGACAAGTTTGTGGTTCCAACCGGGAGAACCGTTGCCAATAATTTGATTTAATGTGTAAATTTGATTTCGTGTTGTTTCTCCACTGTGGCGTCTGCGTGTTACGAAGCGTAAGAATCAGTGATTTTGCAATTGCTGGTCGGCGGGGTATCCCGGCTTAGGTAACGGGTGGCACCATGGTTTCGGCCAGGTGTTTTATGCGTCGGGCATCGAGGCTGAACCTCGAGCGTAGGGGATAGACACGTGAAACAAACCACTTTGGTCGATCAGGTTGTCATCGAAGGTATTGGTGTTCATCAGGGTCGTCCGGCGCGTGTGGTGCTGCATCCGGCGGAAGCCGGTTCGGGCATTACGTTTCTTCGTACCAACCTGCCCAATGGTCGTGAGCGCCTGATCGAGGCCCGCAACCACGCCGTCCGCGATACCCAGCTTTGCACCGTGATCGGCGACGACACCGGCGCGACCATTGCGACGATCGAGCATTTGATGTCGGCCCTTGCCGGGCTCGGGGTCGATAATGTTCTCGTCGAGGTCGATGGCCCGGAAATGCCGATTCTCGATGGTTCCGCCCGCCTTTTCGTCGATGCGATCGATCAGGTCGGCATCCGCGCGCAGTCCGCCGCCCGCAAGGTTCTGAAGGTTCTCAAGCCGGTGCGGGTTGAATTGGGGAGTTCGGTGGTGGAGCTGCTGCCGCGCGAAACCGGGTTCCGCCTGGATGTCGAGATCGCCTTCGACTCGAAGGTCATCGGCCGTCAGGCCTATGGTTTCGAGCTGGATGCGCACCGATATCGCCGCGAAATCGCCTCCGCCCGCACCTTTGGCTTCATGCGCGATGTCAAACGCCTCTGGGAAGCCGGTCTCGCCCTCGGGGCTTCCCTGGAAAACACCATTGCGGTCGGCGAGGATGCCGTCGTCAATCCGGAAGGCCTGCGCTTCACCAACGAATTCGTCCGCCACAAGCTTCTCGACGCCATCGGCGATCTCGCCCTTGCCGGCCACGCCATCCAGGGCCACTACAAGGCCTTCTGCCCCGGCCACAAGCTCAATGCCATGATCGTCGACGCGCTTTTCGCCGATCGTTCGGCCTATGCCATCGTCGAACCGGTCCGCCGCCCCGCCCGTGCCATGGGCGAGATGTTCCAGCCGCAGCCGGCTTTCGCACCCGATAATTCCTGATCTCCCCGGCCTGATCTCCTGGTTTCGGCCCCCTTGTGCCCATCCCGGTCATTCGGCCTTTCCGGCTGTGCTGGTCCCTGACGGGGGGCGATTTCGCGTGCGGAATTCCGGCTATTTTCGGGCGCGGTTGACGGCGTGCCTTATTGTCGCCTTCTCGGCGGTTAACGAGAATTAACGATACTCGCCTCGGCGCACTTGCGTTGTGGGACGGATTTATTCAAAAGAGCGACTGGCTTGGATCGTGTCCGGGCCGGAAGATCATTCGGGCAGAAATGCCGGTTGGCTGGCGTCGTGCGCTTCGGGGCACCGCTGTGGTAAGCGTGAGGCCGTAATGGGTTCGTCCAGGGTAGTTTCGTCCTCCAAGACAGAGGCAGACAAGACAGAGACAGAACGCGCGCCAGCACCGGGCCGCGCTGCCGGTCGTCTTGTCCGGCTGGTCGCGGGTGTGATGCTCGCGCTTTCGGTCGGGGCCTGCGAAACGATTTCCTCGCTCAATCCGTTCGATGACAAGGGCCCGAAGAGCGATATCGGCAAGGACGAGAAGGCAGACGTGCTGTTCAACGACGGCCTCGCCCGGCTCGAAGCGCGTGATTTTGGCGGCGCGTCCAAGAAATTCGTCGAACTCGACAAGCAATATCCCTATTCGCAGTGGTCGCGCCGGGCGTTGCTGCTCTCGACCTTCGCCTCTTTCGAGGGCGGGGATTACGCGGATGCGATCAACCACGGCCGGCGTTACGTGCAGCTCTATCCGGCGAGCCCGGATACGCCCTATGCCCAGTATCTTGTCGGCATGAGCTACCATAACCAGATTCTCGACATCAGCCGCGATCAGGAACGCGCCGAGAAGACCGTGGCGACGATGGAAGACCTCGTTCGCAAGTGGCCGACCTCGGAATACGCCAAGGATGCGCGCGAACGTATCCGCATCGGCAAGGACCAGCTCGCCGGCAAGGAAATGGATGTCGGTCGCTATTATCTGCAGAAGCGCAACTTCACCGGGGCGATCAACCGCTTCCGCGAAGTCATCGTCAAGTACCAGACGACGCGCCATGTCGAGGAGGCGCTCTCGCGGCTGGTGGAGGCCTATGTCGGTCTTGGCATCGTCCAGGAGGCGCAGACGGCGGCCGCGGTGCTCGGACACAACTTCCCGGACAGCCAATGGTACAAGGATGCCTTTGCCCTGCTCGAAAGCGGCGGCCTGAGGCCGCGCGAGGATACCGGTTCCTGGATCAGCAAGACGTTCCGCGGTTTCACGCGCGTCGTCGGCCTCTGATTTCGGACGTGATGCCATGCTGATCGGCCTCTCGATCCGGGACATCGTCCTGATCGACCGGCTGGACCTAGCCTTCGTGGCTGGGCTTTCGGTGCTGACCGGCGAAACCGGGGCCGGAAAATCCATCCTGCTCGATTCGCTTTCGCTGGCGCTCGGCGCGCGCGGCGATGGCGCGCTGGTGCGCCAGGGCGTGGGGCAGGGCCAGGTGACCGCGCTTTTCGATGTTCCGCTCGATCATCCGGCGCGCGCGATGGCCCGCGCCAGCGAGATCGAAACCGATGGCGATCTCATTCTTCGGCGCGTGCAGATGGCGGATGGCCGATCGCGGGCCTTCGTCAACGATCAGCCGGTGAGCATGCAGGTTCTGCGCACGATCGGCGCGGCGCTGGTCGAGATCCACGGCCAGCACGCCGACCGGGCGATGATCGAGCCGGCGCAGCACCGGGCGCTCGTCGATGGCTTTGCCGGGCTGAACGAGGATGTCGAGCATCTCGGGACGCTCCACGCCGGGTGGCGGGCGGCGGAAAAGGCCGTGCTGGAGGCCCGTGCCCGCATCGAGGCTGCCCGCAAGGAGGCCGATTTCCTGCGCCATGCCGCGGCCGAACTCGACAAGCTTTCGCCCGAACCCGGTGAAGAACTGGCGCTGGCCGAAAAGCGGCAAGCGATGATGCAGGCCGAAAAGGCCATTGCCGATATCCGCGATGCCAACAATCTTCTCGGCGGCGAGAATTCCCCGAGCCCGGTGCTGCTCTCGGTGCTGCGCCGGCTGGAGCGGCGGCGCGAGGGCGCGGGCGAGGCGCTCACCGGCGCGATTGTCGCGCTCGAAGCGGCGCTGTCTTCGCTCGAAGAAGCGCATTACGGGCTCAGCGCCGCCTTGCGCGCGGCGGATTTCGATCCGCGCGAGCTCGAGCAGGTCGAGGAGCGGTTGTTTGCGCTGCGGGCCGCGGCGCGGAAATATCACGTCGCCGTCGACGATCTTCCGGCGCTGGCCGCCAAATATATCGCCGATCTCGATGCGCTCGATCACGGCGAGGCCCAGCTTGCGGCGCTGGAGGCGCAGGCGCGCGAGGCCGAGGCGGTGCTGCGGGCCAAGGCGGGCCTCCTCTCCGACAAGCGCCGCAATGCCGCCGCCGCGCTTGATGCCGCGATCGCCGCCGAACTGCCCCCGCTCAAGCTCGATCGCGCCCGGTTCATCACCGAGATCGAAAGCGATCCCACCCGGCTGGAAGCGACCGGGTTCGACCGCGTCGAGTTTCATGTCGCGACCAACCCCGGCGCGCGGCCCGGCCCGATGATGAAGATCGCTTCGGGCGGCGAACTCGCGCGCTTCATGCTGGCGCTGAAGGTGGTGCTGGCGGATCGCGGCTCGGCGCCGACGCTGGTCTTCGACGAAATCGACACGGGAGTGGGCGGTGCCGTGGCCGATGCCATCGGCGCGCGCCTCAAGCGGCTCGCTGGCGGCGTTCAGGTGCTGGCGGTAACCCATGCGCCGCAGGTTGCCGCGCGGGCAGCCACGCACTTCCATATCGCCAAGGGCGATGTCGACGAGGGAGAAGAAAAACGGGTGGCGACGCGGGTCAAGCCGCTCGACGTCGAAGCGCGGCGCGAGGAAATCGCCCGCATGCTCTCCGGCGCCGCGATCACCGATGAAGCGCGGGCGGCAGCGGCGCGCCTTCTGGAGGCGTAGAATGGCGAAGCCGCCGGTCGCGGTCGAACAGCTTCTGCCGATGGAGGCCGGGATCGAGCATTCGCGCCTTGCCGAGGAGATCGCCGAGCACGACCGGCGCTACCACGGCGAAGACGCGCCCATCATCTCGGACGCCGAGTATGATGCCTTGCGGGCGCGTCTCACGGCCATCGAGGCGGCGTTTCCGCATCTACGCACCGGCGCAACCGAAGCCGTCGGCGCGGCGCCTTCGCAGAAGTTTTCCAAGGTCCGCCACGCCGTGCCGATGCTCAGCCTTGGCAATGTCTTCGATGAGGCCGAGGCGGCGGAGTTCGTCGCGCGGGTCCGGCGGTTTCTCGATTTTCCGCCCGATCGGGCGCTCGCCTTCACCGCCGAGCCGAAGATCGACGGGCTTTCGCTCTCGCTGCGCTATGAAAACCGTCGCCTTGTTACCGCCGCCACCCGCGGCGATGGCGCGGAGGGCGAGGATGTCACCGCCAACATCCGCGCGGTGAAGGCAACAACCGGCATTCCCGAAACGCTGCCGGTGGAGGCACCGGAGATCGCGGAAATCCGTGGCGAAATCTACCTCTCGCACGCCGATTTTGCCGCGATCAACGCCCGGCAGGCGGAAACGGGGGGCAAGATCTTCGCCAACCCGCGCAACGCGGCGGCGGGGTCCCTGCGGCAGATCGACCCGAGGGTCACGGCGACGCGGCCCTTGCACTTTTTCGCCTACGCCTGGGGTGAAATGCGAGATTCCTCGGGCAAGGACCTGATCCCCGCGACAACCCAATCCGGCATGGTGGAAACCTTCGCGCGCTGGGGATTTCCCACCAATCCGCTGATGACCGTCTGCCCGGATATCACGGCGCTGATCGCGCAGTATCGCCGCATCGAAGCCGAGAGGCCGGTGATCGGCTACGATATCGACGGCGTGGTCTACAAGGTCGATGATCTCGGGTTGCAGGCGCGGCTCGGCTTCGTCGCCCGGGCGCCGCGCTGGGCGGTGGCGCATAAATTCCCGGCGGAAAAGGCGGTGACACGGCTCAACGCCATCGAAATCCAGGTCGGGCGCACCGGCGCGCTGACGCCGGTGGCCAAACTCGAACCGATCACGGTCGGCGGCGTGGTGGTCTCGAACGCGACCCTGCACAACCCCGACGAGATCGCCCGGCTCGATGTCCGTATCGGCGATTTCGTCGTCGTCCAGCGCGCGGGCGACGTGATCCCGCAGGTGGTGGAGGTGGTTCTCGACCGCCGGCCTGCCGGGGCCGAGCCGTTCGAATTTCCGACCCTCTGCCCCTGCGCGCTGAAAACCCCGGTGATCCGCGAGGAAACCAGCGCCGGTGTCGAAGGCGCGGTCCGGCGCTGCTCGGGGGAATTTGCCTGCCCGCACCAGCGGATCGAACACCTCAAGCATTTCGTCTCGCGCCGTGCCTTCGACATCGAAGGCCTCGGAGAGAAGCAGATCGCGTTCTTCTACGAATGCCCGGTGGAGGCGCTTCGCATCCGCGAGCCGGCGGATATTTTCACGCTGGAGCGCCGCAACGCCGGTTCTCCGGTGCAGAAAATCGAGAATTTCGAGGGCTTTGGCAAGCAGAGCGTCGCCAACCTCTTCGCCGCGATCGAAGGCCGGCGCAAGATCAGCCTCGAGCGGTTCATTTTCGCGCTCGGGATCCGGCACGTGGGGGAGACGACAGCGAAAACCCTGGCGCGGGCAAGCGGCGAATGGCCGGCCTTCGAGGCGATCGCCAGACGGGTGGCGGAGGGGGATGCCGAAGCGATCGCGGAGTTGCAGGCGATCGACCAGATCGGCTCGGCGGTGACCGATGCCCTGGCCGAATTCTTTGCGCGCCCCGAGGCGGTCGAGATGGTTGACCGGCTTGCCGCCGAACTGACCGTGCTGCCGGCGGAAAAGCCACGTGGCGAGAGCCCGGTTGCCGGCAAGACGGTGGTATTTACCGGCTCCTTGGAAAAAATGACCCGCGACGAGGCAAAGGCCCGGGCGGAAAGCCTCGGCGCCAAGGTGGCGGGCTCGGTGTCGAAGAAGACCGATCTCGTGATCGCCGGGCCGGGGGCGGGGTCCAAGCTCGACAAGGCGACCGAGTTGGGCGTGAAGGTGATCACCGAGGACGAGTGGCTGGCGCTGATAGCCGGTGAATGATCGCTTCGGCGCCATGCCCGGGCTGAACCCGGCCATGGCGGTCGTGTCGCGGGCGCCGATCTCAGGCTGAGAACCGCGCCATCGAAAACATCGTCAGGTCGAATTGCGGCGCCTTGCCGCTGGCCATATCCGCCAGCACTTCGCCGAACACCGAGCCGAACTTGAACCCATGGCCCGAGCACGGCGATGCCACGATGATTTGCGGCGCGCCAGGCAGACGGTCGAGGATGAAATGCTCGTCCGGTGTCATGGTGTAGAGGCAGGCGGTGAGCCGCAGGCAGGCGCCGTTGGCCTCGGGAAACGCGGCGGCGAGCCCCTTGCGCAGCAGCGCCTCGTCCTCGGGGTAGACGTTGCGGTCGAGCGTTTCCGCGTCGCTTTGCTGGAAAAGGTGCCGGTGCGAACCGATCTTGAACCCCGGCGCGCCCCAGAGCGGAAACTGGTAGAAATGCCCGTCCTCGGTTTTCAGGATCGAGGCGGGAAAGCGTTCCGGCATGAACCGCGCCGGGTCTTTCGGCTGGAACCAGCCCAGCACCTGCCGCTCCGGCACGGCGATTTTCTTGAGCGCCGGAACATGCTCGCCGATCCAGCCACCGGTCGTCAGCACCAGGCTGTTGGCCTCAAAGGTGCCATGTGCCGTGCGGACCTTCACGCCGCCATCCGGCGTCGGTTCGAAGCCGAGCATCGGCGTGCGGGCGCGGATCTCGGCGCCATCGGCGATCGCCAGCATCTGGTAGCCCGCGACCGCGCGATCGGAGGCGAGAAAGCCGCCATCGGGCTGGAAGATGCCGGTATAGTGCTTCGGCACGCGAAACCCGGGAAAGCGGCGGCGGATCGCATCACCATCCAGCTCCTCGAAGGGGAGATCGTTCGCGACGCAGGAATGGCGCGACTGCGCGGTGAGCGGGGAGGTGGCGGGCGCGCAATCGAGCGTGCCGGTGACGTGCATCACCTTCTCGCCGAGCCGTTCACCGAGCGCGTTCCACAGCTGCGCCGCGCGCTGCACCATCGGCACATAGGCCGCGCCCTCGAAATAGGCGATGCGGATGATCCGGCTGACGCCATGGCTCGATCCCATCGCGTGGCCGAGATCGAACTGCTCCAGCCCCAGCACGCGCTGGCCGCGCGCGGCGAGGCTCGCCAGCGTCGATGAGCCCATGATGCCGAGGCCGACGACAATCGTATCAAACCGGGAGGTCATTCGTGGCAGGCTTTCATCGGTGGACCTTTGCGTGGTGCTCATTCATGGGCGGTTTTTATGGGAGGTTCTTATATCGGCGGGTTCCTCGTTCGCAGGCGCTTACCGGCGCTCCGGCTGCCGGCTAACCCAGCCGGAAAAATGCGCCAGAAGCGCGCAGGCGGCCATCATCAGCGCCAGCGGCAGCGCCGAATCCTGTGAGTATTTCGCCGAAAAATAGCTCAGGACCGCGCCAACCCCAACCTGTCCGAACCCCATCAGGCCCGATCCGGCGCCGGCGGCGTTGGGGTCGACGCCCAGCCCGCCGGAAATGGAATTGGGCAGCACGAGGCCGTTGCCGAACGACATGATCATCGCCGGCAAAAACAGCGCCAGCGGGGTGAGATAGCCGAGCAAGGCCGGCACCAGAATCGCGGTGGTGCCGATCAACCCGCCGATGTTGCCCCAGCGGACCATGCGATCGATGCCAAACCGGCGCGAATTGCGTCCCGAGACGAAATTTCCGGCCATGTAGCCCAGCGAGAGCGAGATGAACCACAGGCCGTATTCGGTTTTGGAACGGCCCATCACCTCGATCATCAGGTGCGGCGCGGTGCCGAGAAAGCTGAAAAACAACGCCGAGCAGAACGCGCCCGCGCCCCAATAGCCCATGTAGCGCCGGTTGCGCAGCAGCGCGAAGCTCCGTGCGATCACCTCGCGCGTCGTGGCGGCGATCAGCGTGGCGGGCCGGGTTTCCGGCAGGCTCTGCCAGGCGAGGGCGAGGTTTACGAGGCCGAGCACCGCGCAAAACCCGAAGATCGCCCGCCAGCCGAAGTTCTCGTCAATCATCGCGCCGAGGAGTGGCGAGGCCATCGGCGCGATCACCATCGCCATCGTGACATAGCCGATGACGCTGGCGGCGGAATTCTGGTCATACTGGTCGCGGATCATGGTCCGGCCCAGCGTCAGGCCGGCGCTGGCACCAAAACTCTGGATCGTGCGCGCGACGATCAGCGTCTCGATGTTCGGCGCGAACCACGCCATCACGCTCGAGACCACATAGACCACCAGCGCGATCAGAACGATGGGCCGCCGGCCGAACCGGTCGGCCAGCGGTCCGAGCACCAGCTGGCTCGCCGCCATGCCGAAAAGATAGAGCGAGAGCGTGAGCTGCGCGTTTTCCCGGGTGGTCGACAGCGCCACCGCCAGCCCCGGCAGCGAGGGCAGCAGGATGTTGAGCGTCATCGGCCCCAGCATCGCGAGGGCGACGAGCAGCAGCAAAAAGGCACGCGTTGTCGCGTCGGCGCGCCCGCGAAGGCGGCTCATGTCCGGCCTGGGTTCATAGCGGGCGGCAGGCCGCTTCGAGGAAGGCGAGATCCGCGCCGCCGAGGTGGGGGGCCAGCCGGGCATGCGTTGTCGCATGATAGCGGTTGAGCCAGTCGCGCTCGGGGCGCGTCAGCATCGAGCGCACCACCGGCCGGGTGTCGATCGGGCAGAAGGTCAGCGTTTCGAAGCCGTACATCGTGCGTTCGGCGCCCCTGATCGCGCGCGGCTCGACCGCCACGAGGTTCTCGATCCGGATGCCGAACTTGCCCTCGCGGTAATAGCCGGGCTCATTCGACAGCAACATGCCGGGGACAAGCGCGGTCGTGCCGAGCTTCGAGAGCCGCTGCGGGCCTTCGTGCACCGAGAGGAAGCTGCCGACGCCATGCCCGGTGCCATGGTCGAAATCCTTGCCGGCGGCCCAGAGGAACTGCCGCGAGAAGCTGTCGAGCTGCGCGCCGCTGGTGCCCTTCGGGAAGCTCGCCAGCGACACCGCGATCATGCCCTTGAGCACCCGCGTATAGGCCTCGCGCATCGCACGGCCGGGCTCGCCGATGGCGATGGTGCGGGTGATATCGGTCGTGCCATCGCGGTATTGCCCGCCCGAATCGATCAGGAAAAAGCCGGGAGTGAGGACGCGGTTGCTCGCCTCGGTGACGCGGTAATGCGGCAGGGCCGCGTTCGGGCCCGCGCCGGCGATCGAGGGAAAGGAGATATCGACGAGATGGTTGCTTTCGAGGCGAAAGCCTTCGAGCGCGATGGCGGTATCGATCTCGGTGAGAGTGCCGGTGGGCGCTTCACGCTCGAGCCAGGCCAGAAACCGCACCATGGCCACGCCATCGCGCAGATGGGCTTCGCGGCTGCCTTCGATCTCGACCGGGTTTTTCTGCGCCTTCATCAGCGCCAGCGGATCGAGACCCGTCACCGGCCTGCCGCCTGCGGCCTCGATCAGCGGCGCGAGATGCGAGGGCGCGGTTTCCTCGTCGAGCAGGATGCGCACACCCGACTTCCCGTCACTCTTGTTCCCGGCACTGTTGGCCGCCATCGCTGTCAGGCGGGCGGCGAGTTCTCCCCGCCCGTCGTGCGGCGCCAGGGCGGTGGGGACAATCTCGCCGAATGTCCCGAGCCTTGCGGCGAGGTCCGGCTCAAGCCGCGCGGGATCGACGAACAAGGCCGGCTTTCCGCGCGCCGGAACCAGCGCGAAAGCCCGGAGAATCGGCAGAAACGGCACGTCGCCGGCGCGCAGGTTGAACAGCCAGTTGACCGAGGGGCATTCGGATACGACCAGCGCATCGAGCTTGGCGTCGACCAGCTTTTTCTGGAGCCGTTCAAGCTTGGCGGCACTCTCCTCGCCGGAATAGCGCAAGGGGTGATCGACGACCGGGCTTGCCGGCGCGGGGGGGCGATCGAGCCAGATGGCCTCGAAGGGATCGCTCTCCAGCGCGAGGAGCGCAAAACCACCATCGCGGGCCGCGTTCTGGAAGCGGAGCAGGCCGCGGGCGGTGAACAGGGTGGGGTCATAGCCGATGCGCATGCCGGAACGGGCTTTTGTCCTGAGCCAGTCGTCGGGGTTCTTCTCGGCCAGTGGCACCGGGGTGATGGTCTTGAGGTCAACCTCGTTCCGGGCTTGCAGGGTGTAACGCCCGTCGATGAACAGCGCCGCCTGTTGCTTCAGGATGATCGCAAAGCCGGCGGAACCGGTGAAGGCGGTCAGCCAGGACAGGCGGTTTTCCGATGGCGGGATGTATTCGCCCTGAAAGATATCCGCGCGCGGCAGCAGCAGCCCATCGAGCTTCCGGCGCGCGAGCTCGGCGCGCAACGCTCCGACGCGTTCGGCCGAGAGATCCGGGCGGGCGGTCGTGGTGAAGGTCTGGAAGCGTGCCTTCGGCATGGCAGAGCGAGGCGCGGCGGCGGGCAAGACGGTTTTCGACAAAACACCGGACCTCATGGCGGAAGACTTCTGGCAGGTTTCGAGCTTATCGCTCCACTGAGGGGGCTTCAAGCGACAACGGCAGGGAAAGCGGCGCGTATCCCGTACGTTTCGTGCGCGGCCGGCGCTTCAGCCGTAGGGCGGAGGCCACCGTGCAGTCCGCGATCGGAGGGGCATCCAGCTACCGTTGCCGATGCATCGATCATCATGGCGCGAATGGGGCAGAATGCGGCAGCATTATGCGCAATCAGGGTAGATATTAACAAAATATGACATAGCTATGAGTTTATCGCATGACCAGTGTGCAATATCTCCTCTTGTTGCGATGCAGCATAAGCCTATCTTCTCCACAACAGAGGCGGAGTGGGAAACCTTCCGTCGACGAGGAGCCCGGCAGATCGCACCGCTTGTGATGCGCGGCGCCGGCTTCCAACCACAGGAGACTAAAATGGCCAGCATGACCTTTTCCAACGCTCTGCTCCCGCTTGCCGGGACCGACAAGTCGGAAGCAGCCGATGCCGCCAGGCCCGGGTTTTTCGCCCGGCTGCTCGAAGCTATGATGGAAAGCCGTCGCCGGCAGGCTTCGCGCGAGATCGCACGGCTTGAACTCGTCTACGGGTTCAAACTTCGTAACCAGGACACTTCTTCGACAAAGGTCGAGCCCAGCGAATTGCCATTCAGCCGCTAACCCCGGCGATCCGCGGAACATCTCGTCAAGATCAGGAGTTTCATGATGATTATCGCCTTCCTGAGCCGCATGGTTCAGATGCTCGCCACGATCCGTGACGCCGTTGCCGAGGGCGCCGAGCTTCACCGCACGATGTCGCATCGGCACCCCGGCCTGATGGGCAGCGAGTAAACCCACCCGCCGGTTGTCCGGTCTGACAAAAAACAGCCTCCGGTCGCAAGATCGGAGGCTTTTTTCTGCGGTTTTGAGGCAGTGCGGGGCGTTTCCCGCGCCCGAAATCCCATCAAAATTGCTTCAGTTGGTGCGTTTTCGTCCTAGCGCTTGGGGAAGACCAGCGGGAATTGTTCGGGCGGGGTCGGGTTGCCGTCACATTCGGCCTTTTCGCGGTACTCGACCAGCGCGAACTTGCCCTCCGGCGTCACGCGGAATTTTTCCAGCACGCCGCAATCGCCGCTGCCGCGTCCCAGCGAAACCGACGTAACCGTGCGGGATTTGATATCCCATGTGGGGCTCATCAGCACGCCATTGTCGTTGGTGCGCTTGCGCCCGGGCGGCGCGGGGGTGGTGAGGAAGGCATGTTCCTTTTCCGGGGCCGGGACATAGACCAGCGCGAAGATCGAGGTCGCCTGATAGGCGAAGCGCTCGCAGGGGATTTCCCAGATCGCGGAATCTTCTGACAGCGAATAGCCGGTAACCCCCGTCCGCATCACCGCCGGATCGCATTTGAATTTCTTCTGCACCTCCTGCCGGAAACCTGGCGAGAAATGGGCGGCATCGACCTTGTAGCGCTCGAACATCGCCGGGCCGGGGGGCGCCTTCGCGGCAGGCTCCGGTGTGGCCGCTTTGGGGGCTGCGACGGCGGCTGTCCGCGGGGACGCAGGGCTAATGGCAAGCGGGAGCGGCGCGCCCATGCACCCGGCCCCACCCTTGACCGAGGCGCGGAACGCCTCCTTGCCGAGCATTGCCACCATCATCTTGCCGCTCTCGATCTCCACCGCCTCGCCTTCGAGCGCGCCAAGCTTGAGATCGAGCACGACATAGCC
>CAZNAT010000049.1:0-1152 GCA_964571245.1 uncultured Methylobacterium sp. | reverse complement strand
CTCGCCCTCGGTCATCCGGTAGAGCTGGTATTCGTGGAGGCCATAGCCATGGGTCTTGCCACCTGTCGCGACCCGGGTCAGCGGCACATTCGCCGTGCCGATGCGAATGCGCGCCGGTTCACGGGCATGGTCCTTGCCGCGCAGCTGCTCGACAAACAGCAGCGCGTATTGATCCTTGTCCGGATCGCGGCTGGCCTGCCAGAGCGCCACCGTGCAGCCCTTCGATCGATCGGCGTCCTTCTCGGCTTTGTCGAACAGCTTGAGGTCAATCTCTTCGGCGGGCCTGGGCGCGGGCGGTGCTTGCGCGAGCGCCGCGGATGACACCATGACCGCCAGCGCGGCAGCCATAGGAAGAAGGTTCTTGAACGACATCGAGGCCTCTTGTTTGGTGGCATCACCCGGCATTTCCGGCGTGGTCGCGCGGGGCGCGGTTGGTCAATCGTAGAACGCCGTCACGGTCTCCTGCGCGATCGTCTGCTCCTGCGCGACCGCCTGAAGACGCGCTGCGACATCCGGCGCAAGCCCCGCAGTGTATTGGAGGCCAACCGGCGATTTCCTGAACAGCGCGGCATGAACCGTCTCCATCAATCCTGCATGGATGGACGCGGTGAAGCAAGCCATCCGCCAAACGCCGGATTGCTCCCTTTGGCCGCCTCCGCTAGAAGCCTCACAGCATCCACCCTTGCCGCGTGTTCCGGGGGCATCGCCCCCAGCTTTCGGGACCAACCGCGCGGCAGGCAACGCGAAGGCGAGCGCACCATGGCTACCCGCACCGAAACCGACACCTTTGGTCCGATCGAGGTTGACGCCTCCGCCTATTGGGGCGCACAGGCCGAACGTTCGCTCGGCAATTTCAGGATCGGCTGGGAGAAGCAGCCGCAGCCGATCGTGAGGGCGCTGGGTGTCGTCAAGCGCGCGGCGGCCGAAGCCAACATGGCGCTCGGCAAGCTCGATCCCAAGCTCGGCGGGATCATCATCCAGGCGGCGCAGGAAGTGATCGACGGCAAGCTCGACGCGCATTTCCCGCTCGTCGTCTGGCAGACCGGCTCGGGCACCCAGTCGAACATGAACGCCAACGAGGTCATCTCCAACCGGGCGATCGAGATGCTGGGCGGCGTGCTCGGCTCCAAGGCGCCCGTCCACCCCAACGAC
>CAZNAT010000048.1:19100-25728 GCA_964571245.1 uncultured Methylobacterium sp. | reverse complement strand
GCCGGAACCCCGGTTCCGGTGCCGACGGGGCTTGGCCCGATCGGCGCGACGCAAGTCCGGCTCGGCCAATAGACACGTCCGGCTCGGCGAATAGACAGGTCCGGCGCGGCCAGCAGGGCCTCTTTCGTTTCTCGGTGCCGCCCCGGTTGCCGGAAGCAGCCCCCACGAAGGGCAGGGGATATCGAACGGCAGGCCTGCCGCGCGCCTTGTCCCGACTCGATGCTTGCGTTAACCCGGCGCTATGGGAAAACCGGTCGAACCACCCCCCGAAGAGAGCACCGAAGCCATCACCCTGCGGGATGCGCTCGAAGAGCGCTACCTCGCCTATGCGCTTTCGACGATCATGCATCGTGCCCTGCCGGATGCGCGCGACGGGCTGAAGCCGGTCCATCGGCGGCTGTTGTTCGCGATGCGGCTGCTCAAGCTCGATCCCGGTCAGGCGTTCAAGAAATGCGCCCGCGTCGTCGGCGATGTCATCGGTAAATACCACCCGCACGGCGACCAGGCCGTCTATGACGCCATGGTGCGCCTCGCGCAGGATTTCGCCCAGCGCTACCCGCTGGTGGAAGGGCAGGGCAATTTCGGCAATATCGATGGCGATAACGCCGCCGCCTACCGCTACACCGAGGCGCGGCTGACCGAGGTTGCACGCCTCATCCTCGACGGGATCGACGAGGATGCGGTCGATTTCCGCCCCACCTACAACGGCGAGGACGAGGAGCCGGTCGTCCTGCCCGGGGCGTTCCCCAATCTGCTTGCCAACGGCAGCCAGGGCATCGCTGTCGGCATGGCGACCTCGATCCCGCCACATAACGCCGCCGAACTCTGCGCTGCGGCGATCGCGCTGATCGACGATCGCGAAGCCAGCCTTGAAACCCTGATGAGCCACGTGCCGGGGCCGGATTTTCCGACCGGAGGCATCATTGTCGAGGGCGCGGCCAGCCTCGCGGAGACCTATCGCACCGGGCGGGGCTCGGTGCGGCTCAGGGCGCGCTGGCACAAGGAGGATACCGGGCGAGGTTCCTACGTCGTCGTGGTCACCGAGATCCCCTACAACGTCCAGAAAAGCCGGCTGATCGAGAAGATCGCCGAACTCCTCAACGACAAGAAGCTGCCGCTGCTGGTCGATGTGCGCGACGAGAGCGCGGAGGATGTCCGCGTCGTGCTGGAGCCGCGGGTCCGCACCGTGGAAGCCGAACTCCTGATGGAGGCGCTGTTCAAACTCACCGAGCTCGAAACGCGGTTTTCGGTCAATATGAACGTGTTGATCGACGGCCGGGTGCCGAAGGTCGTCGGCCTCGCCGATATGCTCAAGGCGTTCCTCGATCATCGCCGCGAGGTGCTGCTGCGCCGCTCGCGCCACCGGCTCGGCAAGATCGACGCCCGGCTGGAAATCGTCTCCGGCCTGATCGTCGCCTTCCTCAATCTCGACGAGGTCATCCGCATCATCCGCGAGGAGGATGAGCCCAAGCCCGTGCTGATGAAGCGCTTCGAGCTGACCGCCGTACAGGTCAATGCGATCCTCGATACACGGTCGCGCCAGCTGCGCAAGCTCGAGGAGATGGAGCTGCGCAAGGAGCACGACGAGCTTGCCGCCGAAAAGGCGACGATCGAGGCGTTGCTCGCCTCCGAGACCAAGCAGTGGAAAACCGTGCGCTGGGAAATCTCCCAGGTCGGCAAAGCCTTCTCGAAGGAGACGGCGCTCGGCAAGCGGCGGTCGGATTTCGGCGTGGTCGGCGAGGTCTCCGGCGATGTGTCCGAAGCGCTGATCGAGCGCGAGCCGATCACCGTGGTCGTGACGCAAAAGGGCTGGATCCGCGCGCTCAAGGGCCATGGGGTCGATCTCACCAACCTTCAGTTCAAGGGCGATGACGCGCTTGCCTTCTCGTTTGCCACCGAGACGACGGCGAAGGTCATCCTGATGTCGACCGACGGCAAGGCCTTCACGCTCGATGCCTCGAAGCTCCCCGGCGGGCGCGGGTTCGGCGAGCCGGTCCGGCTGATGGTCGATCTCGATTCCGACGCCGAGATCATGGCGGCGTTCCCCTATGTCGCCGGGCAGAAGCGTCTGGTGGCGTCGAAGGATGCACGCGGCTTCGTGGTCGCGGCCGAGGATCTCATCGGCAACACCCGCAAGGGCCGGCAGGTGATGAATGTCGACGATGCCCGGCTCTGGGTGGCGCAGGTCATCGAGGGCGACATGGTGGCGATCGTCGGCGAGAACCGCAAGCTGCTCGCCTTCCCGCTCGCCGAGGTGCCGGAGCTGCCGCGCGGTAAGGGCGTGCGTTTGCAACGCTTCAAGGAGGGTGGGCTCGCCGATCTCAAGACCTTCCAGTCCGAGGTCGGGCTCACCTGGCTCGATAGCGCCGGGCGCACCTTTACCCTCAAGGGCGAGGATCTCCGGGAATGGCTGGGCCACAGGGCCGAATCCGGTCGCCTGCCGCCGAAGGGCTTCCCGAGGTCGAACCGGTTCACGGGATAGTTTGCCAGCAGGCATTGCAAATTAGCAATCTGATTTGCGGGATCTTCGGGTTGTCGATTGCGCGAACGCAATCCATTTACCCCCCATGATGTTTCAACAGGGGGTTCCCATGACGACTGTCGCGATTGTCTATCATTCCGGCTACGGCCATACGGCTGTTGTCGCCGAGGCCGTGGCCGAAGGCGTGGCGCGCGCCGGCGCAACGCCGGCGGTGATCAAGCTCGAAAGCGCCGAGCAGGATTTTACCGCGGCCATGGCGGCCGTGACCGAAGCGGATGCGGTGATCTTCGGCTCCCCGACTTACATGGGCGATGTCTCGGTTCCGCTGCGCGCTTTCTTTGTCGCGAGTTCGAAAATCTGGTTCACGCAGGGCTGGAAGGACAAGCTCGCCGCGGGCTTCACCAACGGCGCGACCTTCGGCGGGAACAAGGACCACGCGTTGATGTCGATGTTCGTGCTGGCGATGCAGCACGGCATGCTCTGGACGGGCCCCGGCGTACCGAACGCCCAGATCAACCGCAACACCGACGCCGGCACCGATCAGCCGAACCGGATCGGCTCCGCGCTTGGCGTGATCACGCAATCCGACAACGCCGGTGCGGAGATTACCCCGCCGGCTGGCGACCGCGCGTTCGCGCGTCTGCTTGGTGAGCGGGTTGCGAAACTGGCGGGCAAGCTTTCCGCCTGATACCCTTCGGGCGGGGGAAACCCCGCCCGTGTTTTCCGGGAGCTGAAATGGCAGAAAATCTGGCTCGCCCACGCCTCCTTTATTTCGCCGATACCATGTGCTCGTGGTGTTATGGTTTTGCGCCCGAGATGGACAAGCTGCTGGCAACCCTCGGTGAACGCGTCGAGATGCTGCTGTTCTCGGGCGGGCTCAGGCCGTTCACCAAGGAGCCGGTCGCGGACACGATGCGCGGTTTTCTCGCGGAGACCTATCCGCGGATCAGCGCCTTGACCGGCCAACCTTTCAGCCGGCCGCGCAGCCTGATGCCAGGGTTCGTCTATGACACCGAGCCGGCGTCGCGGGCCGTGGTGACGATGCGCATGCTCGCGCCGGGCCGGGAATACCCGTTCATGCTGTCGATCCAGCGCGCGTTCTATGACGCCGGTGAAGACATCACGGATGCGGAGGTCCTGGCCCACCACGCGGCGCATTACGACATCGAACGGGAGCCTTTTCTCGCGACTTTCGAAAGCGATGCGATGAAGCAGGCGACGCTGGCGGATTTCCAGGTGGCGCAGCGCTTCGGCATCGACGGATTTCCCACCCTCGTCGTCCACACGCAAGCCCCCCGGGGCGAGGATGAGTTCGCGCTGATCGGCAAGGGCTATTCGAAGGCCGAGACCCTGATCGAACGGCTGAACGCAGCGTTGGCCACGGTTTAAGCCACCCGCTTAGAGCATTTTTTCGATGAATTCACATTCATCTCTCATGCTCCATCTTCTTGTTTTGCCGCATTTTTGCTTGCGCGGACCTTCGGTTCTTGACGCGAACCGGAATCCACCCCTGCCTTCGCAGGGGCATGCTTCGCTCGAAAATGCTCTAGATGGCGCGGCTAAACCGGAATCAGAACTTCGACAAGGTGAATCACTTTGTGAAGTTTAGCCGCCCATGATCTATGAAACATACAAGATATCAGTGGGATCGCCGCACGAATTGACTCAATCTCTGTGGGCGGCTCACGCCTCGACACGGTTCCAGGCCAGCATGCCGAGCCGCTCCTGCGGCAAAAAGCGGCCCTTGTAGGCCATCTTGCGCGAGCCTTCGACCCAATAGCCGAGGTAGAGATACGGCAGGCCAAAGGCCTTGGTTTTGCCGATATGATCGAGGATGAGAAAGGTGCCGAGCGAGCGCTCGACGAGCGCGGGATCATAGAAGGAATAAACCATCGACAGCCCGTCCGAGAGGATGTCGATCAGCGCGACGCCGACGAGTTCGGCGGGCTCATCCGCGCTTCCGCCCGGCTTGCGATACTCGACCAGCCGGGTCTCGACATGGCTGTCCTCGATCATCGAGGTGTAGTCGTGCGCCGACATCTCGACCATGCCGCCATCAGCGTGGCGGGCGTCGAGGTAGCGGCGGAACAGGCTGTATTGCTCGGCGGTGGCCCGGGCCGGTACCATCCGCGCCGCCAGATCGGCATTGGCTGCTAGCACCCGGCGGAAGGATCGCCAGGGCTTGAAGTCGTTGGCCAGCACCCGCACCGAAACGCAGGCCCGGCAAGCCTCGCACGCCGGGCGATAGGCGATCGACTGGCTGCGGCGGAACCCGCCCTGGGTCAGGATTTCATTGAGCTGGAGCGCGCGCTTGCCGACGAGATGCGTGAAGACCTTGCGCTCCTCCCGCCCCGGCAAATAGGGGCAGGGGGAAGGCGAAGTCAGGAAGAACTGCGGAGTATCGCGCGGTTGGTCCGTCATGTCGTCCACATTTCCCGGCGTGCACGTCGCCCGATCGCGGCAGGGATCAAACCGCAAATCCGCCGTTCCTGCAACCCTCCGGGTTGCCTTGTTAATGCGCGGGCCGAGGCAGGACCGCGCCGTTCGCGTCAATCCGGTGGACCGAATAGCCGTCGGCTTCCAGCCGCGCGACGATCTCCGCCGCATGGGCGGCGTTCCGGGTCTCGACGGTGACATCGAGCGAGACGCCCTTGGCCGGGACGGAGAGGAAGGTGCGCCGATGCGTCACCTCGAGAATATTGGCGCCGAGTTCGCCAAGCCGCGTCGCGACATGCCCGAGAAAGCCCGGCCGGTCTTCGTCGGTCAGGCGGAACGAGATGATCCGTTCGCGCCGCTCCAGTTCGCGCACCATGATCGAGGCCAGGATACGCGCATCGATGTTGCCGCCGCACAGCACCAGCGCCACCCGCCGGCCCTTGAACATCTCCGGCTTGTGGAGGAGGGCGGCCAGCCCGGCGGCCCCGGCGCCTTCCGCCATCGAGCGCTGGTGGGTGGCGAAGGCATCGACGGCCTGTTCGACCGCGCTTTCCGGCACGATGACATGGTCGTGGACGAAGTCGCGGATGATCGGCAGGGTCCTTTTGCCGACGTATTTGACCGCGATGCCCTCCGCCAGCGTTTGCCCGCCGATGGGGCGGGTGTCGCCGGTCAGGGCGTTATGGAACGAGGGATAGCTCTCGACCTCGACGCCGACCATGCGGATATCGGGCCGCAGCGCGTGCAGCGCCACCGCGTTGCCGGCGATCAGCCCGCCACCCCCCATCGGGATGACGACCATCTCGAGATCGGGGTTGTCCTCCAGCATTTCGAGCGCAATCGTGCCCTGCCCGGCGATGATATCGTTGTCGTCATAGGGGTGGACGAGGGTGAGGCCTTCCTGCTCGATCACGGTTTCGACCCGTGCCTGGCTCTCGGCGAGGGTTGCACCGTCGAGAATGATGCGGGCGCCAAAGCGCGCGGTGTTCTCGACCTTCACATGCGGTGTGCCGACCGGCATCACGATCGTCGCGGGGATGCCGAGCTTGGCGGCATGATAGGCGACGGCCTGCGCGTGGTTGCCCGCCGACATCGCGATCACGCCGTTCCTGCGCGTGGCGGCGTCGAGCCGCGACAGCTTGAGAAACGCCCCGCGCTCCTTGAACGAGCCGGTGACCTGCATGTTCTCGAACTTGACGTGACACTCCGCGCCGGTGAGCGCCGAAAGCCGCGGGGCCGGGAGAAACGGCGTCCGGACGACATGACCCTTGATCTGCCGGGCGGCCTCGCGGATATCGTCGAGGGTGACGGCGGGGGGCAGCTTCACATCGCTCATGTCCGGCAACTTTCTTCTTAATACGCCAATCGGGTGTCAGACCTTGCGGTGCGCGCCGTCTGAAAAGCCGAAAAAACCACCCGGTTTCAGAATCAATGCCAAGGTCAATAAGGTAAAGCTCGCCAATTCCCAATGCGCGATCTCGCGCAGCGCCGACCAGCCGATCTGGAACGCTGCGATCACCAGCCCGCCCAGGACCGCCCCGCCGAGCGAGCCGATGCCGCCCAGAATGGCCGCCATCAACCCGGTGAGGCCGATGAGCGTGCCGCCGGAAAAATGCATGCCGCCATAGTTGAGGGTGATGGTCGCGCCGGCAAGGCCCGCCAGCGTGGTTGCCAGCGCGCTGATAGCGATCAGCAGGGCCTTGGGGTCGA
>CAZNAT010000048.1:14749-19090 GCA_964571245.1 uncultured Methylobacterium sp. | reverse complement strand
GGTCATCCGCGCTTGCGCGCCAGGCGCGGCCGAGTGGCGACTTCTTCATCAGATAGAGCGTCGCCAGAACGGCGAGCCAGTCGAGCGCCACCATCGCCAGCAGGCGTGGATGGGCGACGACGTCAAAGCCGGAGCCGGAGGCGACCCGCCAGGCCTCTCCGCTCACCGGCTGCAGCCAGAGGGTGCCGGCGCCCTGCGCCAGCCGCAGGCCTTCCTGGATCGCGATCAGCAGCCCGACGCCCGCCACCAGCAGGGGCTGGCCGGCGCGTTGGTTGCGCTTGCGGTTCGAGAGCGGCCAGAGGATCGCGCGGCCCATCACCGCGCCATAGAGCCCGGTCAGTGCGAGCGCGCCGAGGATCGCCACCAGCCCCGCCAGCGCCGAAGACGTGAACCCGGCCAGCACCATGAGGACGATGATCAGGCTGGTGCCGATGCCGCCCAGCGCGGCGAATTCCCCGAACGCGAGATTGATCCGGCCGATCAGTCCGTAGATCAGCGCGGTCGCCAGCGCCAGCAGCGCCAGAATGCCGGTGCGCGGCAAGCCGCCGATCACCTGCTGGAGCGCCACCGCCGCCTCGCGCGAGAGGACAAGCATCGGCTTGCCGCGATCGGGCGGGCCGGGATCGGCGGTGATCGCGTGGCGGCTCTCCAGCCAGCGCTCGCGGGCGAAATAGGTCGCGGCTTCGCCAAGCCCGACCCCATCGACGAGAATGGCGACGAGATCGCGCTTGGCGGCGGAATAGCCGATGCCGCCAAACCGGCAGGTGAGAAGCCGGGTGCGTTCCTGCTCGCCGATCCGGAAGCTGACATGGACCGAGCTTCGCGTTCCCGCCTCGCTTCCGACGACGCGGATGCCGTCCTCCTCGGGGAAGAGCGCCGGCAGCAGCATGCGGCAGAGCCGCGCCTGTTCGGCATCGGCGTTCGAGGTTCCCGACAAGAACAGCGGGATGATGATGAGCGCGAGCCCCATCCCCACCGCCAGAACGACCCATAGCGCCCGGCGGGAAAACGCCGAAACCGGTTCGCGCTCGCCGATTGCAGGCTCATCCCCGGTTTGCTCGCGATCGAGGCGGGGCGCGGCCATGGGCTCAGGGCTTCCCGGCGAGATGGCGCGCCATGCGCGGCGCGAAATAGGTGAGAATGCCGTCGGCCCCGGCGCGCTTGAACGCGGTGAGGGTTTCGACCATCGCCTTGTCGAGATCGATCATGCCGCGTTCCGCCGCCGCGTGGATCATCGCGTATTCGCCGGAGACCTGGAAAGCGTAGGTCGGCACGCCGAAGGCCGTCTTCAGCCTGTGGACGATGTCGAGGTAGGGCAGGCCGGGCTTGACCATGATCATATCCGCGCCCTCGGCGATATCGAGTTCGGCCTCGATGAGCGCCTCGGCGCCATTGGCATAATCCATCTGGTAGGTTTTCTTGTCGCCCGACAGCGTGCCGGACGAGCCGACCGCGTCGCGGAACGGGCCGTAGTACGCCGAAGCGTATTTCGCCGAATAGGCCATGATCGAGACCTCGGTGAAGCCGGCGTCGTCGAGCGCGGCGCGGATCGCGCCGACGCGCCCGTCCATCATGTCGGAGGGGGCGATGACATCCGCGCCGGCTTCCGCCTGGATCAGCGCCTGCCGGCAGAGGATGGCGACGCTTTCGTCGTTGAGAATGCGACCCTCGCGCACGAGCCCGTCATGGCCGTGGCTGGTATAGGGGTCGAGCGCGACATCGCTCATCAGCCCGATCCCCGGCACGGCGGCCTTGATCGCCCGCAGCGCACGGCAGGTGAGGTTCTCCGGGTTGAGGGCCTCGGTGCCCTCCGCGTCGCGCAGGGCGGGGGGGGTGTTGGGGAAGAGCGCGATGGCGGGGATGCCCAACGCCAGTGCCTCGCGGGCGGCGTGGACCGCTTCATCCACCGAATACCGTTCCACCCCCGGCATCGTCGGGATGGGTTCACGGATGCCGGTGCCCTCGGTGAGGAACAGCGGCCAGATCAGATCATCGGTGGTGAGCCGGTTCTCGCGCACCAGCCGCCGCACCCATTCGGCCTTGCGGTTGCGGCGCGGGCGGCGCACGAGATCGAGGGGGGGCGTGTCAGGATTACGCATGGTGGATCACCTTGGAATAGGGTTCCCTCTTCATAAGTAGCGCCGTTGCCAAAGGAAAGGCCGGCGCGACTATTCTGTTCCGGCAAAACCCGGGGCCAGCCCCTATTCGTTGGGACTTGCGATGCGATCCCGCGCGGCAGGCGATTGACGAGGCGGGTTTGCGCCGCTACCCCGAAACATCAGGCGCGGGCGAGGTTCAACGCTATCGGAGCGGGCATGCGGATCGATCACGGCGATATTCTGGTTGAAAAGCGCGGCAGCCTCGGCCTGGTGACGCTGAACCGTCCGCAGGCGCTCAATGCGCTCAACGAGGCGATGATCGATGGCCTGCAGGCCGCGCTCGATGCTTTCGAGGTCGATCCCGAGGTGCGCCATGTCGCGGTTCGCAGCGGCGGCGGCAAGGCGTTTTGCGCGGGCGGCGACATCCGCCTGATGTATGAGCTCGGTCAGGCGGGGCGCCATGCCGAAGCACTCGATTTCTGGCGCCGCGAATACCGGCTCAATGCGCATATCAAGCGGTTTCCAAAACCCTATATCGCGTTGATCGACGGGATCGTGATGGGCGGCGGGGTCGGCATCTCGCTGCATGGCTCGCACCGGCTTTGCGGCCCGAACTACCTGTTCGCGATGCCCGAGGTCGGGATCGGCTTCTTCCCCGATGTCGGCGCGAGCTACGCGCTGCCCCGGCTGGAAGGTGCTTGCGGCATGTATCTCGCCCTGACCGGCGCGCGCATTCGCCGGGCGGATGCGATTGAGCTCAAGCTCGCCACGCATTCGATCCGTGCCGGTGCCGAAGACGAGATCATCGCCGCGCTGGCGGATGGCGCGGCGATCGACGCGCTGCTTCCCGGGTTTGCCGAGGATGCCGGCGCGCCGCCGATCGCGGATCTTCGCGAGAAGATCGATCTTTATTTTCTCCAGCCCGGCCTGCTGCCGATCATCGGGGCGCTCGGCCTGGCCGCCGAGGATGAGCCTTTCGCCGCGGAAACCCTGGCCGGGATGATGAAACGCTCCCCGACCAGCATGGCGCTGGCCTTCGAGCAGATGAAGCGCGGCAAGGGACTGAGTTTCGAGGCCGCGATGGTGATGGAATTCCGCATCGTCAGCCGCATCGTCCACGGCCACGACTTTTATGAGGGCGTGCGGGCATTGATCATCGACAAGGACAACGCGCCGCGCTGGCAGCCCCCGAGGCTCGCCGACCTCGATGCCCGCGCGATCGAGGGCTATTTCGCGCCGCTCGATCAGGACCTGTCGTTTGAGCGGAGCCTGCCGCCCCCCGCCGGTCGGCCAGGAGCGCTCTGATGGCGCTGCCGCGGCTCGGAAGGAAGGCCGGCAGCACGGGGGAGCGCCGGCATTCGGGCATGATCATGATCGAGCCCGGCAGCCAGGACGATCCGCCGATCGGGGCCGAGATTCCCAACCCCGGCATCCGCTGGGAGTTGATGTACGTTCTGTTCCTGCGGATGACCGCGGTGATCTGGCTGATGAAGGGCATCGGCTTCTGGGCGCTGGTCATGGGGCTGGGCGATCTGCCGCTGGCGGAGGAAAGCCAGTTGCGCCAGGCGCTGATCGTTGGCTTCGCGCTGCTCGATTGCACGGCCGCTGTCGGGGTGTGGCTGCTCTCCCCCTGGGGCAAGAGCCTGTGGGTTTTTGTCGTGGTCGTCGAGATCGCCCTGGGCACCAGCGGCATTGGCAACGCCGTCGGGCTGACCTCGGCCTCCGGCTCGGGGCTGGCGCTGTTCTGCTTCTTCGTGCTGACCTTCGCGGTAAGGCGGCGTCATCTTGGTGATTTCTAGGACGAAGACCGATGACAGCGCGGCATGGTGTCCAAAAGGTTTCGCTGAACAGAATACGAGGTAAACAGACATTTAGATTTACTTTTAAAAAATACTAAGAATTCCTGTCCGCAATTCTCTGTTTACTTCGAAGTATGAACTTAAAATTTACGCTGGAATTTAAACTCATTTTCATCCGAGCGCCGTATCTTGCCTGACATAAGACGAGGACGCGCAAAAGCACGCCTCAAAAACAGGGGTATGGTGTCATGAGTAACGCGAATGTAGCGCGTAGTATCGAAAGCAAACCGGAAGCCGAAATCGCCGTCCGGCCGCTTTACCTGGAATCCCTCGCGCTGGTCGAGCGGCTTCATCGCCGCCTGCTTGATGTGATCAAGGACGAATTTGATCGTCGTGGCCGGGCGGATGTCAACAGCGTGCAGGCGCTGCTGCTCTACAACATC
>CAZNAT010000048.1:0-14739 GCA_964571245.1 uncultured Methylobacterium sp. | reverse complement strand
GCGACAACGACGTCACCGCCAGCGAATTGCGCACCCGCGGCTATTATCTCGGTTCGAACGTCTCCTACAACGTCAAGAAGCTCGTCGAGATGGGGTTTATCTCGCACCAGCGCAGCCGCATTGATCGCCGCTCGGTTCGCATCCGGCTGGCACCGGCGGGCAAGGAAGTGCATGACATCGTCGCCGGCATCTACGAGAAGCACGTGCGGACGGTGGAGCAGATCGGCGGCATCTCGGCCCATGATTTCGATGGCCTGAACCAGGCGCTGATCAGGCTCGATCGCTTCTGGACCGACCAGATCCGCTATCGTCTCTGATCCTTTCCAGAAGCGGTTTCATTCTAGCCGCAAGCCCGGCAACAGCCGGTTGGCGGGGGGCTGGACCGACCAGATCCGTTATCGCTTCGAAAAGCGATGCCCTTGTTGCCGCACTCCGGCAACCGCCAAGTTTTCCGATCCTGAAGCCAAAGCCCGCCGTGATGGCGGGCTTTTTGCGTGCTACCGGCCATTCCACCGCCATGGCCCGGGGCGGCGTGGAGCAGCAGACCGCTCGCGGCGCGGTAACGACCCCGTGAGAATGCGGATTTCCTGTGCCTTGCCATATTTTCGCCGGAGAACAGGCGCTTGCAGAGCGGGAGATACGGACGCCAGAGCGCGGACAGATCAGAGGCGCACTTCGCGTGTTCCGCTCCTCCCTGTTCCCCGCCATTGCAGGCGATCATCGTTGGTTAAGGAAGTATGAGTATGACTGTGGTTTCGGAAATTCGCGGTTCGCTCAAAGAGATGGGGCAGGAAATGCAGCGGGAAGATCATTCAGCAGTCGCCCATCGCGGGCTCGACCGGCGCCGGTTCCTTTTGGGGAGCGCGGGCGTGCTCGGCGGTGCCGGCGTGTTGAAAGCGGTTTCCGCCAGCGCCGTTCTTGCCCAGCAGGGCGGCATGGTCGGCGGCCAGGCCGAATGGGCGCAGAGCTATGATGTCGGGGCGCAGAAGAGCCGCAATATCCTCACGCAGCACCCGATTTTGAGCAGTGCCACCCTTCAGGCGACCGAAGGCGCGATCCGCGTCTATCAGGACATTCTTGCCAAGGGTGGGCATCAGCCGCTTCCGACCAGTCAGCGGCTCAAGCTTGGCCTGCGCCATCCCAACGTCCAACCCCTGCGCGATCGACTGATCGAGCTTGGCGATCTCTCGCCGAATGTCGGCTCCAGCCAGGTGTTCGACAGCTACGTCGAGGCTGCGGTGAAGCGCTACCAGGCCCGCCATGGCCTGACGCCCACCGGCGTTGTCGGCGCACAGACCTATGCCGCGCTCAACACCCCTGTGGAAGTTCGGCTCAAGCAGCTTGAGGTCAATCTGGTACGGCTGCGCTCCTATAGCGGCAATCTCGGCTCGCGCTACGTGAACACCAATATCCCGGCGGCCTATATCGAAACCGTCGAGAACGGCCAGGTCGCGACCCGCCACGTCGCCGGCGTCGGCAAGGTCGATCGGCAATCGCCGGTCATGAACGCCAAGATTCTCGATGTGAATTTCAACCCCACCTGGACCGTTCCGGTGTCGATCATCCGGAAAGACCTCATTCCGCTGATGCGGAAGAACCCGAATTACCTCGCCGAGCAGAAGATCCGCATCATCAACCGCCAGGGGCAGGAAATCCAGCCGGCGCAGGTCAACTGGAACTCGGAAGAGGCGACGCAGTACATGTTCCGCCAGGATCCGGGCGGTGAGTTCAACTCGCTCGGCTTCGTGCGCATCAACATCGCCAATCCGCACGGCGTCTACATGCACGATACCCCCGCCAAGGGCATCTTCGGTGACGACTATCGCTTCGTCTCCTCGGGTTGCGTGCGGGTCCAGAACGTGCGCGACTACATCTACTGGATCCTGCAGGACAACCCGCAGTGGACGCGCGATGCGATCGATGCCGCGCTGCGCTCCGGCCAGCGTCTGGATGCCCGCCCGCGCGAGCCGATCCCGGTTTACTGGACCTATATCACCGCCTGGGGCACGCCCGAGGGGGTCATCCAGTTCCGCGACGATATCTACGGCAAGGACGGCGTTGGTCCAGGCGCGCTGACGCAGGCCCTGCGCGATGGCGACGACCGGCCCGAGTAACCGGCCTCGGCCAGAGCGATCGCCCCGGTCAATCCCGCGCCGCATCTTGTGACCGGTTTCGGCGCGTGCTAGCCGGTAGGCATGATTGATCACTCGGTTACGCCTGATGCGGTTCGTGCGGCCTATGCGCGGATTTCTTCCCAAATTCGCCGAACGCCCGTGCTCGAATTGGCGCGCGGGGCGCTCGGCGGCGATTTCATCCCGAAGTTCAAGCTGGAATTGACCCAGTTCGCCGGCTCGTTCAAGACCCGGGGCGCCTTCAACGCCCTGCTTTCGAACGCCATCGGTCCGGCCGGGGTCGCGGCGGCCTCCGGCGGCAACCACGGCGCGGCGGTGGCCTTTGCCGCGCGAACGCTGGGACACAAGGCGCGGATCTTTGTTCCGGAGATTTCAAGCCCCTCCAAGATCGCGGCGATCCGGCGCTTCGGCGCGGAGATCGTGATCGGCGGCGCGCGCTACGACGACGCCCAGGCCGCCTGCGACGCGTATGTCGGTGAAAGCGGGGCGTTCAAGATCCACCCGTTCTCGGCGGAAGCCACCATCATCGGCCAGGGAACGCTCGGTCTCGAATGGATCGAGCAATCCGCACTCGATACGGTCCTGATCGCGGTCGGCGGCGGCGGGCTGATCTCGGGGGTGGCGAGCGTGCTGGCGCCGCGCGGCATTCGCGTGGTCGGGGTCGAGCCCGCGGGCTCGCGGGCGTTGCAGGCGGCGCTGGAAGCCGGCGGCCCGGTCGATGTGCCCGTCGAATCGATCGCGGCCGATTCGCTCGGTGCGCGCAATGTCGGCGCGCTCGTCCACGCCATTGCCGCCCGGCATGTCGATCAGGTGGTTCTGGTGCCCGATGACGCCATTCGCCACGCGATCGGCACGCTCTGGCGCGATTTCCGGCTGCTGTCGGAGCCCGGCGGGGCGGCGGCGCTGGCCGCCATCCTCTCCGGCGCCTATTCGCCGGCGCCCGGCGAGCGGGTGGGTATTTTGCTCTGCGGCGGCAACGTCGATCTCGCTAGAGCGCAGGAGTGGACCGCCTGAGCCGGTAAAACGGGGCTTTTGCCCCTATCGCGCCTTCAGCCGGATTTGTTTGGCTTCCATGACCAGATTGAAGCGCGACAGGAACGTCATCCCGAGAAGACCGTCGATTTTCGTGCCGTAGGTGGCCTGCTGGTCGAGCTGGATCGCCACGGCGACGGTCTTGGCTTCGAGGCTCCTGAGCTTGATGCTGGCCGCACTGCCGCGCGCCGCTTCGACGATGCCATTCGCGGTGCCCAGCCGGAGCGTGACCCCCGGTTCGGCGTCGATTTTCGCCTTCTTCGCAAAAGATGCCTTCATCGAGACGTAGGTCGCACCGGTATCGAGGATGAAGTTACCGCGCACGCCATTGACGACAACCGCAACGGTCGCGACCTGGTTGGGGATGACCGGGAATACTTCCTCCTTACCCGCGGTCGCTTTCTCGCATTGGCCGCGCTGCATGTAGTTGGCGATCATGGTGCGCGATTGGGTGGTGTCGTTTTTCGCGACATTGAGCGCGACCCAGGCCTCGACGGCGTGCGCAGCTTCGCAGAATTGGCCCAGTTTCTCGTAACTTCTGGCCGTGCCGACAAAGGCAACGCTCGAAAGAGCGGCCTTGTTGCCAAAGAGCTCGATCGCCATCGCGTAGTTCTCGATGGCCTTGCGCGGCTCGCCGGCGCGGTCATGGGCGAGCGCGCGCAGGTAATGGCCATTGTCACTGAACGGTTCGAGTTCGATCAGCTTTGAGGCTGTTTCCAGCGCTTTTGGGTAGTCGGTGATGGTCAGGAACATGTTGGTGGCAAGCCGCAGCGAAGGGGCATGGCCACCGCAGTCTTCCGAAAACCGGATCAGCGCCTTGGCGCCCTCGCGGCGGTAGTTGGCCTTTTGCAGGGCATCGCCGAGCGCAAGGATGGCGTCGCGGTCGCATTTCTCGCGGCCAAGCGCGTCGAGCGCACTCGAGACATCCGGGAGCCGCAGGGTCTGGGCCGGCAGGCTCAGGTCGAAACGCGTGAGGGCGTCGGAGGCTGTTTGCGCTTCCGTGGCGCGAGGGGCGAGCAACGCCAGAAAGAAAAGCGGCAGGATGAACAAAAACCCGCGACCGAAACGCGCGCCTGACATCAATTAAAAGCCTCAAACGGAAACACCTGCGGGCAGCTTAGTCATCAAACCGCCGCTTAACAACCTTAGCTGTTGCCCCAACCAGCCGTTCTTGTCGCACAGGAATGCCTTGAGCAGGGTCTCGTAATCCGGGACAACGGCCAATCGCACGGAACGGCGCCGGCGCGCCAGGCGCGGACTTTGGGCGTCTCGTCGAAGACACCCAGGTCAATGATCGTATCGAAGACGTCAAAATAGCGGAAGATCGGCGCAAACACCGCGTCGACCACTGAAAACGCTGCGCCGGTGAAATAAGGACCGTTGTCCAGCGCACCCTCGATCCGGGTGAATTTCGCGCGCAGAATGGCGAGCCTGGCCCGAACCGCTGCTTCCTCCCTGTCGGTTTCGATCGTCCAGATATCCGCAAGGATGGTCGATCCAAAATCCATCCACGCGCGATGCTGCGCCTTCTGGATCGGGTCCGCCGGGTGCAGCGGGGAGGGGAAAGCATCTTCGAGGTATTCCACGATCGGCGCGCTCTCGAACAGCACTTCCTTGCCGATCCTGAGAAGGGGCACCTTGCCGAGGGGGGATATGGCCCTGAACCAATCCGGCTTGTCGGCAAGGTCGATGGTGGTGCGCGAGAACGGGATCTCCTTCTCCATCAACGCGATGGCGACGCGCTGGACGTAGGGGCAGAGATCGAAGGAAACGAGCTCAAGGTCTGCCATGGTGCCCTCACTTCTCATCGAACGAGAGAAAACCGATCGGCTTTGAGGGCGAGAGGGCATAGGCGCCTTCGCCCAGCATGGCCTGCACGAGCGCCAGCACGCTCAGATAGAGCGGATATTCCCAGCCGCCGTTGGTGTAGCCGAACATCCAGCCGTTGCCGGCGTGGGCCCATGTCGCCCCCGCCAGAATGGGGAGCAGCGCCAGCGCAGCCCAGCGCGCCTGGATCCCGAGAACGAGCAGGATGCCGCCAACGGCTTCCATTGCAAACACCAGATAGGCCAACCATGCCGGAAGCCCGAGGGTGGTGAAGAACGTGGCGGTTCCGGGCAGCGTGAACACGAACAGCTTCAGCACGACGCTATGGGCCAGGAACATGGTTCCGAGGGCAATACGCATCAGCGCGATGGCATTCGCGACGCTCTGGGGATTGGAATTCATGAACAAGGCTCCGGGTGTGAGAGAGGTGTTGACAAGATATAGATGCAAGTGCATTGAAATGTCAAGGTTGATGCAGATGCATTTATCTGTATCCTGCCACCATGAGCACTCAAGCGCCCTCCGCGCCCGTCCTTCAGGCATGGGTCCATCTCGTTCGCGCCCAGACCGCCGTTCTCGGCGCCGTCGAGGCCGATCTCAAAAAGGCCGGGCTGCCCCCGCTTGCGTGGTATGACGTCCTACTCGAATTGCACCGCGCGGAAGGGATGGCGCTGCGCCCCCTGGAGATTGAAGGCCGATTGCTGCTGCCTCAGCACAATGTTTCGCGGCTTCTCGATCGGCTGGAGCGCGCGGGCCATGTGTCGCGCCAGCCGCATCCGACCGATGGCCGCGGACAGGTGATTCACCTCTCTGCTTCCGGCGAGGCCCTGCTGAGGACAATGTGGCCGGTGTATCGCGCGGCGATTTCACGGCATCTTGGGGCAAAACTGAGGGGGGATGCCGAAGCAGAGCAGCTCGCAAGACTGCTGGGACAATTGATCGGCGCACAGCCCCCGGATTCTGGCTGAGAGTTCCCTTGCCGCGCTCCGTCAATCCGTCTAGACAGCGCGCTTGCCGAGCCGCAATTTCCTCGCGAGGTTTTCTGCCATGTCCGCCGCCAACGCGCCGATTCGTTCCAATTCCTTTTTTTCCGCCAGCCTCGCCGATGTCGACCCCGAAATTGCCAAGGCCGTCCAGCTGGAACTGGGACGCCAGCGCGACGAGATCGAGCTGATTGCCTCGGAGAACATCGTCTCCCGCGCGGTGCTGGAAGCCCAGGGCTCGGTGCTGACCAACAAGTACGCCGAAGGCTATCCCGGCAAGCGCTACTACGGCGGCTGCCAGTTCGTCGATATCGCCGAGGACCTCGCGATTGCCCGCGCCAAGAAGCTCTTCGGCTGCGATTTCGCCAATGTGCAGCCCAACTCCGGTTCCCAGGCCAATCAGGGTGTGTTTCTGGCGCTGATGAAGCCCGGCGATACCTTCATGGGCCTCAATCTCGCCGCCGGCGGCCACCTGACGCATGGCGCTTCCGTCAACATGAGCGGCAAGTGGTTCAACGTCGTCTCCTACAATGTGGACCGCGAAACCAATCTCATCGACATGGAAGAGCTTGAACGGCTTGCGCATGAGCACAAGCCCAAGATCATCATCGCCGGCGGTTCGGCCTATTCGCGCTACTGGGATTTCGAGGCGTTCCGCCGCATCTGCGACGCGGTCGGCGCGTATTTCATGGTCGATATCGCGCATTTCGCCGGCTTGGTGGCGGGCGGCTCGCACCCCTCGCCGTTCCCGCATGCGCATGTCGTCACCACCACCACGCACAAGACCCTGCGCGGCCCGCGCGGCGGCATGATCCTCACCAACGACCCGGATCTCGCGAAGAAGTTCAATTCGGCGATCTTCCCCGGATTGCAGGGGGGGCCGCTGATGCATGTCATCGCCGCCAAGGCGGTGGCCTTCCACGAGGCGTTGCAGCCGGAATTCAAGACCTACGCGCATCAGGTCGTGGCCAATGCCCGGGCGATGGCGGAAAGCCTGAAGTCGCGTGGCTTCGCCATCGTCTCCGGCGGCACCGACAATCACCTGCTGCTGGTCGATCTCCGGCCCAAGGAGGTGATCGGCGTCGCCGCCGAGAAGGCGCTGGGGCGGGCGCATATCACCTGTAACAAGAACGGCATTCCGTTTGATCCCGAAAAGCCGATGGTCACCTCGGGCATCCGGCTCGGCACGCCTGCCGCAACCTCGCGCGGGTTCGGGATCGCCGAATTCCAGGCGGTGGCCGCGATGATCGGCGATGTCGTCGAGGGTCTCGCGAAAAACGGCGAAGAGGGCAACGGCGCGGTGGAAGAAGCCGTCAAGGCCCGGGTCCATGCGCTGACGGCGCGGTTCCCGATCTACTGAGTAGTTTGGGCTCTACCAGCGGGGAAGCGCCGCTGGTAGAATTTGCATGAAAAGGGAGCACCTTTGGCGGGGTGGCCTTGCCACGATCCGGTAGGGGGCCTTTCCTTGGCGCTACTGAAGAGGGGCGCGCGCCACGTCAGCGAGGCCTGCGGAGAGCCTAGAGCGGTTTCCGATCTGCCTCGATCAGATCGACCGCTCTATCTTCTTGCTTTGTCGCATTTTCTTTCGATGAACCGGTGTCCACTTCATCGTAAAAATGCTCTAGACACCGCCAACCGTCGCGATCACCTTGATGATGGCAAGGCTCAAGAACCGTTCGTGTTCCGTGAGCTGGGATGCCGCCTCGATCAGCGCGCGCATCATCGGTTCGTTGGCGTAATACATCGTTTCGATTTCACTGCTTGAGAAGCCCTGCTTCGTGAGATCGAAGGCATCAATCGTGGCGATGGTATCCCGAACACTCGCGTGTGTGATTGGGCTGGTCATGGCCTCTGCTCCCCTGTTTTCTCAAATCACCGATCTTCAGTTCAGGTGCCGTAAATCGGCACTTCTTGTGTCCTCTACTGATAGTAGTGTGCCATTTTTTGTCGATAGCCCAAGTGCCTCACGTTCTCGTGTTCTGGGGATAAAGGTCACATATGAACTGTCAGACTCACGCGCTGCCTGCGCCCGACATCGCGGGCTTCCAAGCGCGCTATGACGCAGGAAATTCGACCGCCGCCAAGGGCAAAAAACACAAGAAACTCCTAATATTACAAGAGTTTATTCCGAATTCTCAATCACACATAGGAAAATATACCGATTAATTGACTTGTTAGGGAATGATGTCTGGGTTCGGTAGCGAACCGTTTATGCGTGATCCATTCCGCAGATTGATGCGGCTATAGAAAATATGTATTTATGGAAATGAATGAATTGGTGGCCATTCAAGCGCCGATGCTGCGCAATTTTTCAGCGCAGGCGGTGCCTAGTTGCATAAACATTAGACAGCGTCAATGGATCAGGCTGCCGAATCTCTCTTTTTGCCCCATTCCGGCCGTCCCTTCCGGGCGATTCTCGTGCAAGGTCAGGCGTTCGGACGCCGGACCGAAGAGACCGGCGCGGGACCGTGTGTCTCACCGCCCACCGCGGTGCGGAGGATGGCGGCCAAGGCCGCGTCGCCGAGAGTTTTCCTGCGCCAGTCGGCTGATACCGCTCGCGCCGTGTTCGGCGAGGCCAATTCGACCGCGCGCACGTCGGTATTGGCGTTTCCCGGAGGTTGACACCCACTGGATATTGACCTTGGCCCGGTTTTGGTCGAGTGGGCATGCCTGTTCTTGAATGACCCGGAAGGAAGCAGGCGCATGCGCTGCCCGTATTGCGGATCGCTGGATACGCAGGTGAAGGATAGCCGGCCGACGGAGGATCATTCCGCGATCCGCCGCCGCCGAGTCTGCCCGGATTGCGGTGGGCGGTTCACGACGTTTGAACGTATTCAGCTGCGCGAGTTGACCGTGCTCAAGCGCTCGGGCAAGCGGGCGCCTTTCGATCGCGACAAACTCGCCCGGTCGATCGAGGTTGCGCTCCGCAAGCGCCCGGTCGAGCCCGAGCGGGTCGAGCGGCTGATCAACGGCGTCGTGCGGCAGCTTGAAAGTCAGGGCGAGGGCGAGATCACCAGCGAGGAGATCGGCAGCCTCGTCATGGAAGGGTTGAAAACCCTCGACGACATCGCCTACGTGCGGTTTGCCTCGGTGTATCGCAATTTTACCGAGGCCAAGGAATTCGGGGTGCTGATCGACGAATTGAGCGCCGACCAGCGCGACAATGCCGGGGAACGATCCGGTGGAGAGCCCGATTGATGGTTCGTGCCGATCAATTCTTGCCCCACCTGTTCAAAGGGACACCGGGTCGGTGAGCCCGCCCGACGTCCCGGATCACGAGGTCACGGATCAGGCCTTGCGCGATGAAGCCTTCATGGCGGCGGCGCTGGCGCTGGCGCGGCGCGGGCTCGGGCGCACGGCCCCCAATCCTGCGGTTGCCGCGCTTGTGGTCGATGAAACCCGCGATCCGCCGGTGGTGCTTGGGCGCGGCACGACCTCGCCGCATGGCCGCCCGCATGCCGAGGACAACGCCATCCGCAATGCCGGCCCGGCCGCGCGCGGCGCGACGCTCTATGTCACGCTGGAGCCCTGCGCCCGCCGCTCCGAGCGGCATTTTGGCCCCTCCTGCACCGAACTCATTCTCGACAGCGGCATCGCGCGCGTCGTGATCGGCGCCTCGGACCCTTCCCCCTTTGCCGCCGGCGAGGGCGCGGCCCGGCTGCGCGCGGCGGGGGTTGGGGTTGTCGAAGGCGTTCTGGGCGCCGCAGCGGCCGAGCTCAATCGCGGGCATTGCCAGCGCGTTCGGCTCAACCGCCCTTTCATCCGCCTCAAGCTGGCGGTGACGGCAGATGGCTTTGCCGCAACCCTGGATCGGCGCCCGCTGGCCATCACCGGCGCGGCGGCGCGCGAGTATGTCCACCGTCTCCGGGCGGATGCCGACGCGATCCTCACCGGGGTCGATACCGTTCTGGCCGATGATCCGCGGCTCGATGTCCGCCTGCCGGGCATGGCGGAATGGTCGCCGCTGCGGGTCGTGCTCGACACGCGGGGGAGAATGCCGCCCGGCGCGCGCATGCTGAAGGATGCCGCCCGGGTGCCGGTTCTGATTGGAACCAGCGATCCTGTGGCCTTGCTCCAAAAACTTGGCGGCGTCGCCGGCGTCGACTGCATCGCGATCCCCGGCGAGCGCCAGCCGGGCGCGGGGCCGCATCTCGATCTTGCCGCGGTGATGGGCGCACTGGCGGCACGCGGGATCACCCGGGTGATGGTCGAGGCCGGACCGGGGCTGGCGAACGCCTTGGCCGAGGCCGGGCTCTGCGACGAACTCGTGCTGCTCACCGGCCCGAGAAAAGCCGGCAGCGGACTGCCGGCGATCGGTCCTGCGCTTGCGCAATGGCTCGGGAAGGCCGATATTCGGGAAGAGCGGATGCTTGAGCACGGTGAGCCCGGTGAAGCGCTCCAGGACAGGCTTCAGGTGTTCGGCGACCGCAGCTCCATCGCCGAGGGGATCTGATGTTTACCGGCATTGTCAGCGACATCGGCGAAATCGTGCATCTGGAGGCGGCCGGCGCGGCGCTGCGCCGGTTTCGCATCGCCTGCGGCTATGACCCGGCGACGATCGCCATCGGAGCCTCGATCGCCTGCTCGGGAGTTTGCCTCACGGTCACGCATCGCGGCGAGGCCCGCCACGGCACCGGGGACCGCCACCCCGGCGGCTGGTTCGAGGTCGAGGCGGCGGCCGAAACGCTGCGCCTGACCCAGGCCGGCACCTGGGAGGTCGGGACGAAACTCAACCTCGAACGCGCGATGAAGATCGGCGATGAACTCGGCGGCCATATCGTCACCGGGCATGTCGACGGGCTGGCGATCATTGTCGCGCGCGACGAGATCTCCGCCGCGGACGCCAACTGGGGCGCCACCGCGAGGTTTACCCTGCGCGCGCCAAAACCGCTGCACCGGTTCATCGCGATCAAGGGATCGGTGACGCTGGACGGGACATCGTTGACGGTGAATACCGTCGAGGGGGATCTGTTTTCGGTGCTGCTCATCCCGCATACGCTCGAGGTGACGACCTGGGGCCAGCGCCGCGCCGGCGACAAGGTGCACCTTGAGGTCGATCTAATGGCGCGCTACGCGGCGCGGCTGGCCGAGACCGCCGAATAGGGGCTGGCCGGCGAAAGCCTTTCAGGTTCGTCTTCCTTTCAGGTTCGTCTTGCAGAAACAGCGCAAGCGCTCTATCCCCGTTTTCCCAACCGGAGTTCTGAACCATGGCCGAGGCCGCGCGCCGCGCTCTTCCGATATTTGATGCGAAGGGCGCCCATTTCGTCATCGTCGAAGGGCGCTACTACGACGCCCTCAACGATCAGCTGATCGCGGGGGCTCGTGCGGCCTTCGAGGCCTCGGGCGCGAGCGTCGAGGTGGTGACGGTGCCCGGCGCGCTCGAAATCCCGATCGCGATCGAGATCATCCGCCATGCCGCCGAAAACGGCACCCGCCGCGCCGATGGTTTTGTCGCTGCGGGCGTGGTGATCCGGGGCGAGACCACGCACTACGAGATCGTCTCGAACGAGAGCGCACGCGAATTGATGGCGCTGGCGACGCGGGAGCGGCTGTGCTTCGGCAACGCCATTCTCACGGTCGAGACCATGGCGCAGGCCGAAGTGCGCGCCAATCCGGCCAAAGGCGACAAGGGGGGCGATGCCGCCCGCGCCGCCCTCGCGCTTCATGCGCTCAAGCGAGGCGATTTCTGATGGGCGACATCGGCATTCCCGAACCCAAAGCGCCGCCCGCCTCGCGCGGCGAAAACAGAGACGACGACCGGCTTGCGGAGGTGAAGGTGCTATATCAGATGGAGATCGTTGCCAAAGGGCTCAACGAGGTCTTTGCCGAGTTCGAAAGCTTCTGGATGGGGCGCGAAATCGAGGGTGATCAGTACAAGCCCGCCGAGGGCAAGCTGTTTCGCGCCATCGTCGAGGGGGTGCTGAACGAGCAGATCGGCATCGATCGCAAGGTCGACGAATTACTGGCCGACGGCTGGCCGCTCAAGCGGATCGAGGCGATCATGCGGGCGATGTTGCGTGCCGGCGCGTTCGAATTGATGCACAAGCCTGATGTGCCGGTCCGGGTTGCGATTTCGGAATATGTCGATATCGCCTCGGCTTTTCTGGAGCGCGAGGAGGTCGGCATGATCAACGCCGTGCTCGACCGGCTCGCCAAGGAATGCCGCGCCGAGGAGCTGTCCCGCCCGGCCCGGCAGCCCTGAGCGATGACGGGGAAGGTGCCCGGCCAGCAAGAGGGGCAACCGCTGCCAGATTCTGCCGGCCAGAGTGTACCGCTCTCCGAGTTCGAGCTCATCCAGCAGCTTTTTGCCCCGATGGCGGGGGAGGGCGCGCTTGGCCTCATCGATGACGCCGCGGTCCTTGCGCCCACACCGGAACATGACCTGATCCTGACCAAGGATGCGCTGGTGGAAGGCGTGCATTTCTTTGCCGAGGATCCGCCAGCCTCCATCGCCAGGAAGGCGTTGCGGGTCAATCTCTCCGATCTCGCGGCCAAGGGCGGAAACCCGCGCGGGTTCCTGCTCGCGCTCGGGCGTGCGGAACGGCAGGATGATGCCTGGCTCGCCGGGTTTGCCGCCGGGCTCGCCGCCGATAGCCGCGCGTATGGCTGCCCGCTGCTGGGCGGGGATACCGTCCGCGCCGGGCAGGCGTTTTTCTCGATCACGGTGGTGGGGGAGGTGCCGGCCGGCCGCATGGTTCGCCGGCAAGGCGGCGCGCCGGGCGATCTGCTCTATGTCTCCGGGACGATCGGCGATGGCGCGCTCGGTCTCCGCCTGCGGCTCGATCCGGGGGCCGATTGGGTGCGGCGCCTCGCGCCCGAACATCGGGCGCACCTCCTCGATCGCTACCTGCACCCCGCGCCGCGATGCGCGCTCGCGCCCCTGCTGCTCGACCATGCCAGCGCCGCGATGGATGTTTCCGATGGCCTTGTCGGGGATTGCGACAAACTCGCGGCGCATCTCGGCCGGCGGGTGGCGATCGCCGATGTCCCGCTCTCGCCGGCGGCGCGCGCGGCCATCGCGCTCGAACCGGCGCTGCTCGACATCGCGCTGACCGGCGGCGATGACTACGAGATCCTCGCCGCGATCCCGCCGGATCGGGCGGCGGCTTTTGAAAAAGCGGCCTTGCTTTCGGGCGTGGCTGTCGCGAGGATCGGCCTGTTGTCTCCCGCCGATTCCGGTACCGAATGGCAGAGGGCGGATGGCGCGCGCATCGCGTTCGCCAGCCGTTCGTTTCGTCATTTCTAACGCGTGACGTTGGCCGCAAAACCGCGACCCACTTCTACGCATCACGCCACGAAGGAAAGCTCCCCATGCCCGTGAATGACGTTCTCGCGCGTCGCAACGCGATCGTTCTCGCTGTGGCGATGGGGCTTGCGGGGGCGAATGCCTCGGTGGTGATCGCGACCGGGGCGCTGGTCGGCAGCTATCTCGCGCCGTCACCGGACTGGGCGACCGCGCCGGTCACCGCCTTCGTGGTCGGCACGGCGGCTGCGACCATGCCGGCCGCCTGGCTGATGCGCCGGCTCGGGCGCAAGGATGCCTACCGGATTGGTGCGGGGCTTGGCATCGTCGCCGGGTTGCTGGCCGCCTGGTCGGTGCGTGAGGCGCTGTTCTGGCCGTTCATGCTGGCCACCGCGCTCTGCGGCGGCTATCAGGCCTTCGTGATCTCCTATCGTTTCGGCGCGACCGACCACGCCAGCCCGTTGCTCAGACCGCAACTGATCTCGCTGGTGACGCTCGGCGGGCTGGCCTCCGCTGTCATCGGCCCGCAACTGGTGATCCATACCAAGGATCTGATGCCGCCCTATACGTTCCTGCCGAGCTATATCGGCCAGGCATTGGTCGCGGCGCTGGCGATTTTCGTCCTCGGAACCTTGCGGTTTCCACCCGCGCCAACAGGGGAGAACGCGGGTGGCGAGGCGCGCCCGATGGCCGAGATCTTCCGGACCGCCCGGCTGCGGGTCGCGGTGATCTGCGGGGCCATCGCGCAGGCGCTGATGAACCTGATCATGACCGCGACGCCGCTCGCCATGATCGGCTGCTTTCACTCAACAACCGATGCGACGCTGGCGATCCAGTGGCATATCGTCGGCATGTTCCTGCCGGGATTTTTTACCGGCAAGCTGATCACGCGGTTCGGCGTCTTCCCGATCATGATCCTGGGGCTGGCGTTGCTGGCCGGTTGCGGCGTCGTGGCGCTCGCGGGGATCTCGGTGGCGCATTTCTGGGCGGCGCTGATCCTGCTCGGGGTGGGATGGAACTTTGCCTTTGTCGGGGCCTCCTCGCTGGTGGTCGAAGGGCTGCGCCCGGCCGAGCGCACGAAAGTGCAGGGCATCAACGATCTCGTTGTTTTTGCCACCACCTCTCTCGCCTCGCTTTCGGCAGGGGCCATTCTGGCAAAATTCGGCTGGGCCACCCTCAACATGACGATTTTCCCCTTCGTCTTTGCGGCCGTTATCCTGGTGATCTGGCTGATCCGCCACGAAAAGCGACTGGAAGCGGCGGGCGGGTGACCGTCTTTCCAGCAAATTCGCTGGAAAATCGATCATTCGACCAAGGGAGCCGTGGATTAACGGTTAAAGCTTTGCTAACACCGCAGGCGATCAGCGGGCAGGGGCAGGGAGGCAACTGCTGAAGGCTGAACACTCAGGATCACGTTACAACAAGAACGAGTACCAACATGACAGCTCTTCTCGCTATCATCGCGCTCGGTGCCCTTTCCATCGTTTATGCTGCCATCACGATCAAGTCCGTGATGGCGCTC
>CAZNAT010000047.1:0-25841 GCA_964571245.1 uncultured Methylobacterium sp. | reverse complement strand
TGAGGCCGGTGACCGCATTGGTCGCGCCGGGACCGGAGGTCACCAGCACCACGCCGACCTTGCCGGACGAGCGGGCATAGCCCTCCGCCGAATGCACCGCGCCCTGCTCGTGGCGGACGAGAATATGCTCAACCGAGTTCTGCTGGAACAGCGCGTCGTAGATCGGCAGGACCGCGCCGCCCGGGTATCCGAAGATATGGGCCACATCCTGATCTTGCAACGCGCGCACCACCATCTCGGCGCCGGTCATCGTCTCGGTCATCGTCGTTCTCCCGCAGTGTATCGGCTGCTTCTTCCGTCCGGGCGTGCCGAGGGTGGTTCGGGCAACAAAAAAGGCCCTCTGAGGGGCCTTTGGATGCGCGCCGATCCGGGGTTCTGGCGTCAGGCCAGCCCCTCTCTCGGCGCGCACGGTACAATAAGAAGCGACATCGTCTTCTCCAACAAATTCACGCGTAACGGTACACACGGGAAAATCGAGCGTCAATCGGGAAAACGCGCGCCGTGGCAGGTTTTCACGCAGGCGGCAACGGATGGATTTTCGCGCGGCGCGCCGTGGTTTTACCGTCGGCAAGAGCACTTTTTAACAAGAGCACTTTTTAACAAGAACACTTTTTAACAAGAACACTTTTTAAAAGGTTTTATGGCAACAGTTTTGGTTAGGAACCCCTTAAGCCCACCCACCGAGTTGTTACGTTGACGAACGAACTTTTCACCGTGGACCTGGAAGTTCGCCTCAGGGCTCCTGAGACGAACTTCCTGTTGCAGCGCTACCGGGCCGTGCGGAATGAAGGCCGCCCGGCGACCATCGCCCTGCTCGATCGCGAGATCATGCGCGAACACGGCCAGCATCTCGTTGTCCTGGAAAAGGGGGCGGATGGCGAATACACCTTCCTCTATTGCGGCGCGCATATCCCCAATGATGCCGGCCAATCGCTGAGCACCAAGGCCACCAACACGATCGAGCCGGCTACCGCAGCTCTCTATCGCCTTGGCTGCGATGAAGCGAATGGCACCAACGATGCGGTCTGCGTCAATCACCAGTCCGGCCTGTCGTCGGCCGTGCATCGCTGGGAATGCCTGTTCCTGCCGATGGAGGATACGCAAAGCCCGCGCATGTTCGTGGCCTTGTGTCTGCCACGCGAGCACAAGCACGAGTTCTTGCGCAACCTCCTGGACACGCTGCCGAACGCCGCGATCGCCGCCACGCCGATCCGGGATTCACGCAACGAAATCATCGACGCGACCATTGTCGCCGCCAATACCCGCGCGGTGGAATTCACCGGGCATGAAACCCTTCAGGGCCTGCTCGACACCACGCTCTGCCACAGCTTTGGCGATGCGACCTCCTCCGGCACCTGGGACCGACATCTGACGGTGCTGCGGAGCGGCAAGCCGCTGTCCTTCGACTATCACCATCGCGGCGAACACGGCTCACGCTGGTTCCAGGTCCATTCGACGCCGATCCGCGACGGGATCCTGATTTCGATGAACGATATTTCCGAGATGAAGCGGGCCTTTCTCGAGGTCGAGCATCAGAAAAAGATGCTGATGGACGAGATGGAGCAGCGCCGGGGACTGGAGCAGGAACTCTGGGCCTTGGCGCATCTCGATCCGCTGACCAGCCTGCCGAACCGCCGCGCCTTCCAGGATGCGGCTCTGCTGAAACTGGCCGAGGCCCAGACCAGCCACCGCGCCTGTGCCATCATCACCATCGATATCGATCACTTCAAACGCGTAAACGATGCCTACGGCCATGGCGCCGGCGACACCGTGCTGCGCCGTGTCGCCGATATCATCAAGGCGCCGCTGCGGCCAAACACCGATATCGCCGCGCGGATGGGCGGCGAGGAATTCACCGTGCTGCTGCCGGAAACCGACACCGATGCCGCGATTGCCTTTGCCGAAAAGCTCCGCCGCCGCGTCGAGCAGACCGCAGTGATCGTCGGTGAAAACGAAATCCGCCTGACGATCAGTCTCGGCGTAGCCATGAACCGCAAATCCTCGAACCTCGAAGAGCTGATCGACCGCGCCGACCGCGCGCTTTACACCGCCAAGCGCACGGGGCGAAACCGGGTCGCGACCGAAGTCGATGTTCAGGCCAACCCTCCGGGCAAGACCGAAGCCGCCTGATCCCCCAGCAGCGCGCGCCCGGCCTCCTCTGCGGAGGAAAACCAGCGCCAGTTCGGCCCGACGAGGTATTTTCTCGCGAAAATCACCTGCCGGCGGGCGTATCGCCGGGTATCGGCCTGCCCGCGGGCGATGGCCTCTGAACGCGGCAGACGCCCTTCAATAAAATCAACGAGATGGGGCATGCCATGCGCCTTCATCACCCCGAGATTGCGGGAGAGCTTGGGCTCCCGCCCGGCCAGCGCCCGGGCCTCATCCAGCGCGCCGGCTTCCATCATCGCCTCGAACCGACGGTCGATCGCGGCGTGCAGCGCCTCGCGCGGCGGATCGAGAAAAACGCCGCGATACTCCTCCGGCTTCAGCAGCGGCTCACCGGGGTTTTCCTGGAGCCAATCGGAATACGCCCGTCCGGTCGCCGCATGGAGTTCGATCGCGCGCAGGAGGCGCGGGGTATCCGCCGGATTGAGCATCGCCGCGCGGACGGGGTCGCGGCGGGTCAGCTCGGCGTGAAGATCATGCCCCGCTTCCGCCTTGCCGCGCCAGTCACGGCGGATCTGGTGAGGAATCGCCGGGGTCGGCATCAACCCCTGGGTCAGCGCGCGAAAATAGAGCCCGGTCCCGCCGACGATGACCAGCGCCGTGTTGTCCCGGCGCGCCGCCTCGATCAGCGGCCCGATCGCCGCGATGAAGCGCCCGACCGAGAATTCCTCCCCGGCAGGCACGAAGCCATAGAGCCGATGCGGAACACCCGCCTCCTCCTCGGCCGACGGCCGGGCGGAGAGCACCCGCAAGTCGGCGTAGACCTGCATGGAATCGGCGTTCACGATCGCGCAGTCCCGGCCCTCTGCCGCCTGTAACGCCCGCGCAATCCGGATCGCCAGGGCGCTCTTGCCGCTGGCCGTCGGGCCCGCGATCAGGGTAGCCAGCACCCGCCCGTCAGGACCGGCATCCGGATGTCGTCTATCCCCAGGGTTCTGAGCGTGGTCGTGCACCTTGATCCCGCATCTTGCCAAATCCGGCGTTGATCGATACCCGCCTCACTAGTCGTTTCCATGCTGGAATGCGAGCCGCTCCCGGAATGCCGATTATGATTATGCCCATGTCCTGCATGCCCATGTCCTGCATGCCCATATCCCGCTCGCTTGTTGCCACCCTGGTCAGCGCCCCCGGCGAGGCCTGCCTCGATCTTGCGGCCATCGCGATGGCGCGTTCGTTGTTGCCCTCGGCGGAGATCGCGGTGCTCGCGCACAACCGCGCGATCGATCTCCACTTCACCTCGGATCGGGAAACCGGCGCGATCACGACCGAGTTGCGGGCGGCGTTCGCCGGCCTGCCGGTGGATCTCGTCGTTCAGCCGGGCGCCGGACGCCGGAAAAAGCTGTTCTTGGCGGATATGGACTCGACCATGATCGGCCAGGAATGCATCGACGAACTCGCCGATGCCGCCGGATTGAAAGCCCATGTCAGCGCGATCACCGAGCGGGCGATGCGCGGTGAAATCGCCTTCGAACCCGCGTTGCGCGAGCGCGTCGGGCTGCTCAAGGGCCTGCCGATCGGGATTGTCGAGGAGATGATCGCGACGCGCATCACCCTGACATCCGGCGGGATCGAACTCGTGCGCACCATGAAGGCGCATGGCGCTTATACCGCGCTGGTCTCCGGCGGGTTTACGGTATTTACCGGGCCGATCGCCGCAAAAATTGGCTTCGACATGCATCGCTCCAACATCCTTGAGATCGCGGACGGGCGCTTTGCCGGCACGGTCACCGAACCGGTCCTCGGCAAGGAAGCCAAACGCGCCGCGCTGGAGGAATTGCGCATCCGCTTCGCCCTGTCGCCGGAGGCCACGATGGCGGTGGGGGACGGCGCGAACGATCTCGCGATGCTGGGGGAGGCCGGGCTCGGCGTCGCCTTCCACGCCAAGCCGATCGTGGCGGAGGCCGCCCATGCCCGCGTCGACCACGGCGATCTCACCGCCTTGCTTTATTTCCAGGGCTATCGCGACGAGGATTTCGTCTCCTGATTGAGAAAAGGCCGCCCATTGCGGGGCGGCCTTGTATTCCAGCATCCCCCGAAGGCCGCTATGCCGACTTTTGCAAGCACGGCGCGTCTGATCGGCCAAGTTAATTGATCGGCCAGATTAATTGATGGGCCAAGTTAATTGATCGGCAAAGTCACGTAGCGCAGCGTGCCTTCCGCGCCGGTGGCGACATAGAACAGCGCCCGCTTCTGGCCCTGCGCCTTGAGCGCCTCAAGCCGCTTGCGGATATCCGCCGCCGTCTTGACCGCCTCGCGCTGGACCTCGACGATCACGTCGCCGGCGGAAACGCGACGCTCGGCGGCCACCGAGTTCGGATCGACCTTGAGCACGACGACGCCCTCGATCCCGTCCTTGATGTTGAAGCGCTTGCGCGTCTCGGTGTTGAGCGGGGCGACTTCCAGCCCGAGAACCGAGCTGGTCGCGCCATTGCCCTGCGGCGCCGGCGTTTCGACCGAGGCTTTCTGCGGGGATTCATCGAGTTTGCCGAGCGTCACCTTGCGGGTGATTTCCTTGCCGGCGCGCCAGACGATCACCTCGACCTCCTTGCCGATCGGTGTCTGGGCCACGATCCGGGGAAGGTCATTCGAGCGACGGATATCCTTGCCGTCGAACTTGAGGATCACGTCCTCGCGTTCGAAACCGGCGGTCTTGGCCGGGCCCTTGTCATCGACGTTGATGACCATGGCGCCGCGTGCCTTGCCGATCTTGAGCGCATCGGCGGTATCGTCATCCACATCCTGGATCGCCACACCCAGCCAGCCGCGGCGGGTTTCGCCGAACTGCTTGAGCTGATCGATGATCGGCACGGCCAGCGAGGACGGCACGGCGAAACCAATGCCGATCGAGCCGCCCGACGGCGAGATGATCGCGGTGTTGATGCCGATGACATCGCCGTCCATGTTGAACAGCGGGCCGCCCGAATTGCCCTTGTTGATGGCGGCATCGGTCTGGATGAAGCTGTCGTAGGGGCCGGAACGGATATTACGCTGCTTGGCCGAAACGATACCGGCCGACACCGAACCGCCAAAGCCGAAGGGGTTGCCGATCGCGATCACCCATTCACCGATCCGGGACTTGTCGCTGTCGCCGAATTTGACCGCCTTCAGCGGCTTGTCGGAATTGACCTTGAGCACCGCGAGATCGGTCTTGGCGTCCTTGCCGATCACCTCGGCCTTAAGCTCGGTCCCGTCATTGAAGACAACCGTGATCTCGGTGGCTTCGGCGATGACATGGTTGTTGGTGATCACCGTGCCGGAAGCATCGATCACGAAGCCCGACCCAAGCGACGACGAACGCTGCTGCGGGCCCTGCGGGGCCGGCTGGCCGTTCGGCCCACGCCGATTGAAGAAGTCGTTAAAGAGATCCTCGAACGGCGAACCCGGCGGCAGCTGCGGCATGGGCACATTGCGCTGGGCAACCTTCTGCGAGGCCTTGATGTTGACGACCGCATCCATCACGCGCTCGGCGACATCGGCGATCCCATCCGGCCCGCTACGCGCAGCGGCAGGGCCGAGCATCGGCAGCACGACGAGGAAGGATAGCGCCACAGCCCCGGCCGCACGCGTCAGCTTGCGCACCAGCGTCGTATGGGCCAAGGGCAGAGCCCGCGCGCGCACTGCGTCGCCGGGATACATATTCTCCAAATGCCGTCTTGCTGTACCGAACTCAACAGGTTGAGCTGACATCATTGCCCTCGTTTTATCTCTCAGGTCGCATCGCCGCCCGCGATGCCCGGATATCAACGCAAGAATTGCGGCGTAAACGCGACAGAAAAACTGCGGATCCTAGCCTTCACAACAGCTTGAACGCCGGAAACCCCTTCGACGCCCAGACGAGCAGAACGCCGAGCCCTGCCGCCAGAAAACCGAGGATGCGCAGCGTCCGTTCCGGCATTTCGGAGGCATCCCGCAACGCCCGCTGCATCGCGCCGGGGAATGCCGCAAAGCTGAGCCCCTCGATCGCCAGCATCAGTGCCAAGGCCGTCAAAAACTCACTCATGGGGTGTTCCCATCCCGGGTTGTTTCCTTGACGGACAACCCGAACGGGACTTCACGCTTCGACCGCAACGGCCGGGATCTTGACCCAGCAACCATCAACCATTCCACTCCCGCCCGTCTTGTATCTTGCTTCTTGGCCCGTCGCACGCAAATGCAGCCGGTACGGCAAGTTCACGCTATCATATCCACCACAGGACCTGACAAGATCCCCCGGTGGAACAATATCACTTTACACAACCCGATCTCCCAACACCACAAGGTAGCGTGCCGTGTTAGGTGGCGGCTTGCTGCCGCCAGACCCTTGTTGCCCATTCCCGGGGCGTGCGGGCAACCGCTACGGCGCCTTGGGCGCAACAAGCCCCGAGGGGTTGTTGAGATAGCGGAAGAACTCGGTGTCGGGCGTGATCACGAGCTTGGTGTCTCCCGCCTTCAGGCTGGCCTCATAGGCCTGCATCGAGCGATAGAACGCGAAGAACTCGCTATCCCGGTTGAAGGCCTCGGCCAGCAGCCGGGTGCGTTCCGCCTCGCCCTTACCGAGCGTCTCGCGGCTGAAACGATCCGCCTCAGCGCGGGTGACGGTGACAGTCCGGTCCGCCTGCGCCTTGATGCGATCCGAGATTTCCGTGCCCTGCGCGCGCAGCTCCGCCGCCTCGCGCTGGCGTTCGGTCTTCATCCGGTTGAACACCGCCTGGCTGTTCTGGTCCGGCAGATCGACGCGGCGAACGCGGATATCGACGATCGACACGCCGAGCGCCTGCGCCTCGCTGTTGACCTGCTCGCGGATTTTAGCAGTCAGGCCGTTGCGATCCTCCTTCACGATGACGAGAAAGGTCGATTCGCCGAGCACGCGGCGGAGCGCGGCATCCATGAAGGTGCCGAGCTGCTGGTTGCCGCGCAGCGCCGAACCGCCCGTCGCCTGGAAATAGCGCAGCGGATTATCGATCCGGTAGCGGGCGAACGTATCGACCACAAGCCGCTTCTGATCCGCCGTGATCGCCTCGACCGACGGCGTTTCAAGATCGAGCACGCGGCGATCGAGCGAGATCACGTTCTGCAGGAACGGGACCTTGAAGTTCAGGCCCGGTTTCGTGACAACCCGGCGGGGATCGCCGAACTGCGTGACGATGGCCTGTTCGGTCTGATCGACGATGAACATCGATGCCCCGCCGACAACCACGATTGCCGCGAGGGCAAAACCCAAGATTGAGCGAAACATCAGCGCTTCCCCGGTTCGTTTTTCTTCATGAGATCATTGAGCGGCAGGAACGGCACCACGCCGGCCCCCTGCTTGCCCTGATCGAGGATGACCTTGTCCATGCCGCTGTAGATGCGTTCGATGGATTCAAGATAAAGCCGGCGCCGGGTGATTTCCGGGGCCTTCTTGTATTCGTCGAGCACCGAGATGAAGCGCGCGGCTTCACCACGGGCATCGGCAATCATCCGCTCGCGCTCGGCTTCGGCGCGCTGGGTGATCTTGGAGGCTTCACCGCGCGCTTCCGGAATAACCCGGTTGGCGTAGGTCTGGGCCTCGTTCTGCGCCTGCTCCTGGTTGGCGCGGGCGGCCTGCACGTCGCGGAAGGCATCGATGACCTCCGCCGGCGGATCGACCTTCATCATCTGCACCTGTTGCACGATGATGCCGGCGCCATAGGCGTTGAGCGTTTTCTGCATCAATTCCTGCACCGCCCGCTCGATTTCAAGCCGCGCGCCGGTCAGGATCGGCTGGATTTCGCGCCGGCCGATCACTTCGCGCATCGCGCTCTCGGCCACCGCCTTGACGGTGGCTTCCGGGCTGCGCAGGTTGAACACGAAATCCTGCGGCCGCTTGGCATCCACCAGCCAGAGCACCGAGAAATCGACGTCGACGATATTCTCGTCCCCCGTCAACATCAGGCTTTCCTCGCGGACGTCGCGGGTGGTACCGCGCGGCCCAACCCCGGACCGCAACCCGATCTCGATCGTCTGCACGCCGATGGTCGGCTTGTCGATCCGGCCGATCGGATAGGGCCAGTTCCAGTTCAGGCCCGGCGGCGTGATCGACAGAAACTGCCCGAACACGCGCTCGATCCCCATCTCGTTCGGGCGCACGGTGTAAAAACCGGTCAGCATCCAGCCGGTGATGCCGAGCAGGGCCAGGAACGCGATCCCGACCGCACCAAGCTTGGAAAGCCCGCCATCCCCGCCACCGCCCGGCAACACCCGGCGCAGCTTTTCCTGGCTCCGGCGGAGGATATCCTCAAGGTCGGGGGGCTCGCGCCCGCCGCCGCCACCGCTTCCAGTGGGGCCGCCGCCCCAGGGGTTAGGATTGCGGGGCCCCTGCCCCTTGGATTGCCAAGGTCCGTTGCTCATGGGTCCGTTTTCTCTCCGGTCGGATGGTATCATTCGTCGATTATTCATTCGCATCTGCCGATTTCCAACTCCGCTGGGGAGTTGAAAAGGCATGCGCGCCGATACTCATTTGGGTCTTTGCGGCCCGAAGGTCAACGCCGGACGTAGGAAATGAAGTCGAAAGCAGCCTCATCATCGGCAGACTTGGTGAACGTGGCCCGCTTTTCCTCACGCCAGAGCGCACTATCAATCCGTGGGAAAAAGGCATCCCCCTCCGGCTCAAGGTCAACCGAGGTGATTTCAAGCCGATCCGCGATCGGCATGCTCGCGGCGTAGATCTCGCCGCCGCCACCGATAAAAATCTCGTCCGCGCCAGTCTCCCGGGCGATCCCGGCCCCGACCGCCAGCGCTTCGTCAAGCGAATGAACGACCCGCGCACCCTCGATGTTCAGGGTGCTGTCCCGGGTGATGACCACGCAGTGCCGGCCCGGCAACGGCTTGCCGATGGACTCGAAGGTCTTCCGGCCCATGATCAGCACCTTGCCCATCGTCAGGGCACGAAAATGCTTCATGTCGCTCTTGAGCCGCCAGAGCAAGCGGTTGTCCGCGCCGATCACGCCATTTCTGGCGACCGCCGCGATGATGACGATCGACGTCTTGCCTACGGCCATCACACCGCCACCGGGGCCTTGATCGCGGGGTGGGGATCATAGCCGGTGATTTCGATATCCTCGTAGCGGAAGGCGAAAAGATCCCTCACGCCGGGGTTGAGCCTGAGCTGCGGCAGGGCGCGCGGCTGCCGGGACAATTGCAGGCGGGCCTGCTCGATGTGGTTCGAATAAAGATGCACATCGCCGAAGGAATGCACGAAATCCCCCGGTTCGAGATCGAGAACCTGCGCCATCATCTCCGTCAGCAGCGCATAGGAGGCGATGTTGAACGGCACGCCCAGAAACAGGTCCGCCGAGCGCTGATAGAGCTGGCACGAGAGCCGCGGTTTTCCGCTCCGGCCATTCGCGACATGGAACTGGAACAGGCAATGGCAGGGCGCGAGCGCCATTTTCGGGATATCCGCCGGGTTCCAGGCGGAAACGATCAGGCGGCGCGAATCCGGGTTGCGGCGGATTTCCGTCAGAACCTGCGAGATCTGGTCGATGACGCGGCCCTGCGGCTGACCGGGCTCGTCCGGCACCGCCCAGCTCCGCCACTGGCGGCCATAGACCGGGCCAAGCTCGCCGTGTTCATCGGCCCATTCATCCCAGATCGAGACGCCGTGGTCTTTCAGATACTGGATGTTGGTATCGCCCGCCAGGAACCAGATCAGCTCGTGGATGATCGATTTCAGATGCAGCTTCTTGGTCGTCACCAGGGGGAACCCCCGGGACAGATCGAAGCGCAGCTGGGCGCCGAACAACGACAGCGTGCCGGTTCCGGTGCGGTCCTGCTTGGCGACGCCTTCGCTCAGGACGCGCTGAATCAGGTCGAGATAGTTCTGCATGGCGACAAGCCCTGTAGCGCGAAAAGCCGATTCCGGCCCTTGCCCATGATGCCACCGCCAAAGCGCGGGGGCGATACCTCGCGGCATCCCGTCCCGCGCTTATCCCAAGCGACTTTCCCGGAAGACGAACGACGTGCTCCCAAGCGAGAGCGTGATCGCTTACTTCTTCGGGTGGAACATCTTGAGCGCCTTGAAATGCTCGGCGACGAGATAATAGACGGTGATGCGCGATTTGGTGCGATCGGCCTTCATCTTCTCGCATTGGGCCTTGACCACGGCGGTCAGATCGGCGTCGCTTTCCTTGCGGCCGAGCTTTTTCTTGCAGAAATTATCGACAACACGCTTCACTTCCGCCGGATCGCTCGCCGCGACATAGCGCGTATCGGCTTTGCTCATCACAAGCGCGTAGGTCTTGGACATGCCGGCAACCGCCGCCTCATCCACACTCGCAGTGTATTTCTTCACATCGGCCAGATGATCCATGCGCGAATTCCTCCCCAACGGTTTCGAGTTGTCGAGCCCACAAGCCAGGCGACAGCGTGAAATGGATCACGATTCCCGCAAAAACGCTACGCCCCGTTTTGGCCAAGCCCCAGAAAACCACGCGGATTTCCGGGCAGCCCGAATTTCCCGCCGATTGCCCCTTCAATTCCGGGCCGCGTGCCCCTATATTGGGTCCGTCGTCCATCCGGGCGACTATGGCGATAAACGGCTATCGTAATAAACCTTTCGGACCCGGGGGCGGTACCCGGCGCCTCCACCCAAGACCAGCAGGCTCGCACGACGAGCTTGTTCCCAAAAACCGGCAGGCTGGTTTTCGGCGGGGGCGAAATAGGATCGACGAGGGTGTAAAGGGTTGACTTTTGCTCGGCATGATTCCGCCGTTATCGGGTCATTTTATAGTTGCGAATGACAACTATGCTCCGGTTGCCCAGGCTGCGTAAGCGGTTTGGAATGCCGAAATCAAGTCCTTTGGGGTAGCACTTAAAGGCGGGGCCGGCAGGGGCCTGGCAACAGAACCCTGCCACTTTCTTTGCGCCGGAAGGCGCGAGGGGATCTGGAGCGCCTGGCAACAAAAGTTCCCCGCTCTTCACGCGCGTTTGCGCGAAAGAATATGGCGCACGATCCAGCCCAGTCACCCTATCCAGTGGCTTTTTGCTTTCCAGCATGCAAGAATCACGCGATTAGGAAGCAGGATTATCAATTTCTGATGACAAGCGGCGGACCATGACGAAAGAGCCTCCCAGCGAAGATCTCATCCGATACGACGTCATGGTGCAGGAAGCGCTGCTCGGCGTCGTCCGCAAGGTCTTGCAGGATGCGGCCCGGGTCGGCCTTCCCGGCGAGCATCATTTTTACATCACCTTCCGGTCGCATGCGCCGGGTGTCCGCATTTCCTCCCGGCTGCGCGAGAAATACCCGGACGAAATGACGATCGTGCTCCAGCATCAGTTCTGGGATCTCATCATCGGCGAAACCTCGTTCGAGGTCGGGCTGTCGTTTGGTGGCGTGCCGGAGCGGCTGTTCGTCCCCTACGAGGCGCTGACGGGGTTTTATGATCCCTCGGTGCAGTTCGGGCTGAAGTTCACGCCTGACGAGGCCCAGGCCGACAACGATCTTGGCGAGGAGATCGACGAGCCGAGCGTCAAGGACCAGCTCGACGCCATCGCATCGCTGGAAAAAACCGGCAAGAATCGCAAGGCCAAGAACGAACTAGCCAAGAACGAACTAGCCAAGAGCGAACTGGCCAAGAGCGAGCTGGCCAAAACCGAGGCGAACAAGGCCGGGCCCCTCTCTGCGGATGCGGAGGTCGAGGCGCTTCCCGTCAAGAAGCCGCGCACCAAGGCATCGGCGGATGACGCGCCGGCCTCCGAGACCCCGACAGCGGAAAAACCCGTCGGCAGCGCGGAAGTCGTGAGCCTCGAAGCATTCCGCAAGAAGAAGTAGCGGCTTCACCGGAGAGATTGGCCGGCGTGCGATTGGCGCGCGGCTATACCGGAAGAAAACAGCCCGGTTATGCGATCGCGTGCGAGGCGGCATGCTGCGGCTTTGCCCCGCCGCGCTTGAGGATCAGACTGGCCCAGCCCTCAAGATGGAGCCGCGCGGCAAGGTGAAACCCGAAGGCGCGGTATTTCGCCAATACCCCCGGCACATCGCGGATCAGCAGCCCGGAGAGAATCAATTCGCCCTGCGGCGCGGTCGCGCGCGCGATTTCCGGCGCCAGCATCTTGAGCGGCCGCGCGAGGATATTCGCGAACACGAGGTCATAGGCGCGGGTGGCGCGCAGTTCAGGGTGCTGCAACCCCGCCGCCACCACCGGACGCACAAAGGTCCGGACGCCATTGAGGCGGGCGTTTTCCCGGGAGATCTGCACCGAATCCGGGTCCATTTCCCCGGCTGCGACGAATTGCCTGAGCGCCTTCGCCGCCGCAAAAGCCAGCACACCGGTGCCCGAGCCGATATCCACGATATCGCGAGGGCGGCGACGCTTGAGGATCGCATCGAGATGGATCAGACAGCCGCGCGTGGTGCCGTGATGGCCGGTGCCAAAGGCGAGCGCGGCCTCGATCTCGATGTTGAAACGGTTGGGCTTCAGTTTGCCGCGATCATGCGCGCCATGCACGGTGAAGCGCCCGGCATCGACCGGCTTCATGCCCCCAAGCGAGGTCGCAATCCAGTCCTGCGCGGCGATTTCCTCGAAAATCAGCGCTTTCGCGGCCTCCGCGCCGATAACCTCGGCGACCAGCGCGCGGATCGCGTCGCGATCGGGGGCTTCGCCGAAATAGAGTTCGGCCTGCCAGGGGCAGTCGCTGTCCGGCAGCAGCGTGCCCATCGCGCCCTCGCGCGGGGTGTTCTGCCGCGAGGGGCGCGGCACGGCGGTGGGGAGCGCATCGGCATCCGGCATCTCGAAGGCGGAAGCGGCCAGCTCTTCGGGGTCGAACAACTCCGAAAACTGATCGGCGATGGCTTTGGCAGTGGCCTCATCGGTGATGAGCCGGGCGATCACGGTGGGGGCGGTTGTCTGGCTGTTCATGGCCAGTGCTTTAAGCCGAAGAGGGCGGCAAACGCCAGCAGGATTAGCCTGGATCAGTTTGGACGGCTAGAACTCGCGATGGCTTGCTAGATGCCGATCGGAACCGGCATTCATTGTTGACCGCATAGTTCGAGTTTGTAACCTTTTGCATGAGCACACGGCATTCGCAGCGGTCTTTGGTGGGGCGTATTTGATGGAAAATTACATTGATTGGATCGATGAAGATCGATCTTTGCGGCCGCATATAATCCTCAATAATTATAAAAACATCCTTCTGTTTTATGACCACGATTGGGAACAGTGGAGGCATATTTTCAGTTTTTCTCAGAATGATGATAATATGAAGTTCATATTGTTTGATGTGGGCATGGATTCGTTTGAGCTAAAGCCAGCTTCAAAATTTTTTGAGAATTTTTTATATGAATACGCGTTTCAATCATTTATATTAATAAGCGAACAAAGTATATTGTATTGGAATTTTTGGGATGAAATTGCTATCTATGCGACTAATACACAAGTAAAAAATTACTTTGTATCAAAAATTAAAGAAGATTATAAAGAAAACGCGAAGTTTTTTTGGGATCGATACCAGTCAAATTGGTTCAATTATGCGGCAGAACTATATCAATTTTCGATGGATTGATCTGAAAAATCACCCCGCCTGCACAAAACTATCCAGAACCATTTTCCGGCCAGCCTTGTCGAAATCGACCGTGAGCTTGTTGCCGTCGGTTTCGGCCACCGAGCCCGGCCCGAACTTCACATGGAACACGCGGTCGCCGACGCGGAACTTTGAGGCACCGCCGGTCGAAGAGGCGAGCACGCGGCCTTCGATCAAGCCTGGGCTGCGGAACCCGCCCGGTCGGCCGGGGTCCTGCGGTGCGGCAGAGGGCTTGAAGCCTGCCGCCCCGGCCGCCTGCGCCCGCTGCCAGCCGGGGGTCGAATAGCTCGATCCTTGAAACGGCGCCACCTTGTCGAAGCGCGAGCCGCCATATCCGCCGCCCACCATATGCCGCTGCTGGCTACCGTAGGTGCCCTGCCCCTCCATCACCTCGACGTGTTCGGCAGGGAGTTCGTCGATGAAACGCGAGGGAATGGCGGCGTTCCACATGCCATGGATGCGGCGATTGCTGGCAAAAAACAGTTTGGCGCGGCGTTTGGCGCGGGTCAGCCCGACGTAGGCGAGGCGGCGCTCCTCCTCAAGGCCGGCCTTGCCCTGCTCGTCGAGCGCGCGCTGGTGCGGGAACACGCCCTCCTCCCAGCCTGGCAGAAACACCGTTTCGAATTCGAGGCCTTTGGCGGCGTGCAGCGTCATGATCGAGACGCGATCATCGCTCGCCCCCGCCGCCGCCGCGTCCATCACCAGGCCAACGTGTTCGAGAAAGCCGGCGAGGTTCTCGAATTCCTCCATCGAGCGGACGAGTTCCTTGAGGTTTTCGAGCCGCCCGGCGGCATCCGCCGAGCGATCCTTCTTCCACATGTCGGTGTAGCCGGACTCTTCGAGGATGGTTTCCGCGAGTTCGTGGTGTGGCGTGGTCTCGATCATCGCCGACCAGCGCGCGAAAGCCTCCATCAGCTCGCGCATGGTCTGGCGCTGCTTGGGCTTGAACTCCTCGGTCTCGACCAGCACCCGCGCCGCCTGCATCAGCGGGACACGGGTGTCCCGCGCGTGGGCATGAAGCGTGGCGAGAACCGCATCGCCGAGGCCGCGTTTCGGGGTGTTGAAAATCCGCTCGAAGGCGAGGTCGTTCGAGATATTGGCGACGCATTTGAGATAGGCCAGCGCATCGCGGATTTCGGCACGCTCGTAAAACCGCGGGCCACCGATGACGCGATAGGGGATGGCGTTGGTGATGAAGCGCTCCTCGAACTCGCGCATTTGGAACGAGGCCCGCACCAGGATCGCCATTTCGTTGAGGCGATGGCCCTTGTGCTGGAGCCCTTCGATGTCGTCCGCGACCTGTCGCGCTTCCTCTTCCGAATCCCAGGCGCAGGCGACCGAAACGCGCTCCCCCGCCTCGCCTTCCGTGAACAGGGTCTTGCCCAAGCGGCCTTCGTTGCGGGCGATCAACTGCGCCGCCGCCCCCAGAATATGCCCGGTGGAGCGGTAATTGCGTTCAAGCCGGATTACCGCCGCGCCGGGAAAATCCTTCTCGAAGCGCAGGATGTTGTCGACCTCGGCGCCGCGCCAGCCGTAGATGGATTGATCGTCGTCGCCGACGCAGGCGATGTTGCGCCGCCCCTGCGCGATCAGCCGCAGCCAGAGATACTGCGCGACGTTGGTGTCCTGGTATTCGTCGACCAGCACGTAGCGGAAGCGGTCCTGATACTGCGCGGTGACCTCGGGGTTATCGCGGAACAGGCGGATGACTTCCAGCAGGAGATCGCCGAAATCGACCGCGTTCAGCGTTTTGAGCCGCGCCTGATAGGCCGCGTAGAGTTTGCCGCCGACGCCGGCAAAGCCCATGGCCTCGCCCGCCGGCACCTTCTCCGGGGTGAGCGCGCGGTTCTTCCAGCCGTCGATGATATTGGCCAGCACGCGCGCCGGCCAGCGCTTGTCGTCGATATCCTCGGCGGCGATCACCTGCTTGAGCAGCCGCAACTGGTCGTCGGTATCGAGGATGGTGAAATCGGAGCGCAAATCGACGAGTTCGGCGTGGCGGCGCAACAGCTTGGTGCCGATAGAATGGAAGGTGCCCAGCCAGGGCATGCCTTCGGCCACCGCGCCGACAAGATGGCCGATCCGCTCCTTCATTTCGCGGGCGGCCTTGTTGGTGAAGGTCATCGCCAGAATTTCGTTGGGCCGGGCGCGGCCAGTCGCGATCAGATGCGCGATGCGGCTGGTGAGCACCTTGGTCTTGCCAGTTCCGGCCCCCGCCAGCACGAGCACCGGGCCATCCAGCGTTTCCACCGCGCGCAACTGTTCCGGGTTGAGCCCCTCAAGGTAGGCCGGCGCAGGCTGCGCGGCCGCCCGCGCGCGCGCGGCAATGCCCCCCGGAGCCGGAGTGGGGCGGGCAAGCGGGGCTGGCGGTTCGGACCAGCTGTCGAGCGAAAAAGGATCGGACACTTCGGGGCTTCACATCGCGGGGTCAGGAAATCAGGACACGGGGCTTGGTGACATGGGGCTTCGTGCTGACCCTGACAACCATTCTGGCTGATTCGCCACAAAAAGGATTGGCAGGCATCGCCGACACCCCTGGACTACGTCTGCATTTATATCATGTTCGTTTTTTGTTCTAGATATATAAGAAGAATATACAATATTCTGTGGAATGTTATTTCTGACGCCTGCAAGCGCGCCTGGACGCGAACAAGAGTAGAACATGCGGCGACAACCCCGGCTTGACGCAAGTGTGAAGCCTCGCTGTCTGAACAAGGCTTGCCGCGCGAGGCAGGATCAGCAAGGTATCAATTCCCCGGGCCTTCGCCCACCCGCACGCAGGAAACACCCATGTCATCGATGAACCAGATCGGCCTTGCCACACTGAACCAGACGCTGACCGCGCTCGACAGGATTCTCGACAAGCTCGCCGCGCATGCCGAGGCCAAAAAGATCGACGAAAGCGTGTTTCTGACCTCGCGCCTGTCCCCGGACATGTTCCCGTTCACGCGGCAGATCCAGATTGCCTGCGATTTTGCCAAGGGCGCCGCGGCCCGCCTTGCCGGCCAGGAGGTTCCCGCCTGGGCCGACGACGAGAAGTCCATTGCGGATCTCAAGGCGCGCATCGCCAAGACCGCCGCTTTCATCAAGGCGATCTCGGCCGATGCGTTCAAAGGCTCGGATGACAAGACCCTCAAGATCAAGCTCGGCCGCAATGCGCCGGAAACCGATATGGCCGGCAAGGACTATCTCGCCAAGGTCGTGTTGCCGAACTTCTATTTCCACGCCACCGCCGCCTATGCCCTGCTGCGCCACAACGGTGTTGAACTCGGCAAGGGCGATTTTCTCAACCGCTGAACCAGGCGTTGTTTGAACCAAGCCTTCCCTGAACCAAACCTTGCCTGAACCAAACCTTGCCTGAACCAGGGTTTGCGCGCGCCAAACCACGGCTTGATTTCGCATCAGGCCTCGGCCAAGCTGCACGAAATACCGGAGCGGGCGCCCAAAAGCGCCCGTCTTTTTTCGGATGGATCCTGGAAGGCGCGTGGCGCCCCACACTGGAGAACGCGATGCCCGAGAACGCGATGCCCGAACTCTCCGGCCGCCCGAGCCCAGCGACGATCGCGGAGGTCACGCTCGCGCTGCAGCGTCAGTTCGGCAATCGCTGCGTCACCAGCCAGGCTGTCCGCGAGCAGCACGCGCATACGACGACCTGGATCGCCAACCAGCCGCCGGATATGGTCGTTCTCGTCGAGAACACCGATGAAATCCGCGATGTCGTCCGGCTCTGCGCCGCGCACCGGGTGCCGATCATCCCGTTCGGGTCGGGCTCCTCGCTGGAGGGCCAGCTGAACGCGCCGCTCGGCGGGGTTTCGCTCGATCTTTCCGGGATGAAGAAGATCATCGCGGTCCACCCCGAGGACCTCGATTGCATCGTCGAGCCCGGGGTCACCCGCAAGGAACTCAACGATTACCTCAGAAGCTACGGCCTGTTCTTCCCGATCGATCCGGGCGCGGATGCCTCGATCGGCGGCATGGTCGCGACCCGCGCCTCCGGCACCAACGCCGTGCGCTACGGGACGATGAAGGACAATGTCATCGCGCTCGAAGCGGTGCTCGCCAATGGCGAGACCATCACCACCGCGCGCCGCGCGAAAAAAACCAGCGCCGGCTATGATCTCACGCGCCTGCTCGTCGGTTCGGAAGGCACCCTTGGCGTGGTGACGAAAATCACGCTGAAGCTGCACGGCCTGCCCGAGGCGATTTCCGCCGGCGTATGCCCGTTCCCCAGCGTCCGCGCCGCGGCGGATGCGACGATCGTCACCATCCAGTCCGGGCTTCCGGTGGCCCGGATCGAGCTGCTTGATGCGGTCCAGGTCAAGGCGGTGAACGCCTATTCCAAGCTTTCCTTGCCGGAAAGCCCGCTGCTGCTGGTCGAGTTTCATGGCACCGAGGCGGGGGTTGCCGAACAGGCGGCACGCTTCGGCGAAATCGCCAGCGAATACGGCGGCGGCCCGTTCGAATGGGCCACCAAGCCCGAAGATCGCACCAAGCTCTGGCAGGCCCGGCACGACAGCTACTGGGCGGTGATGGCGCTGCGGCCCGGAGCCAAGCCGTTCGCCACCGATATCTGCGTGCCGATTTCGCATCTGGCGCAATGCATCGAGGAAACTCAGGCCGATATCGTCGCCTCCGGCATCATCGCCCCCATCGTCGGGCATGTCGGCGACGGTAATTTCCATTCTTCGGTGCTGGTGGACCAGTCCAATGCCGAGGAAATGGCGGTGGTCAAAGGGTTTCTCAACCGGCTGGTCGAGCGCGCGCACCGCATGGAAGGCACCTGCACCGGCGAGCACGGCATCGGCCAGGGCAAGATGAAATACCTCGAACCCGAGCTGGGCGCCGCGACACTGGGCGCCATGCGCGCCATCAAGCAGGCGCTGGACCCGCACGCCATCTTCAACCCCGGCAAGATTTTCACCGGAGCGGGATGTTCCTAGCCTGAAACCCGTTCTTGCCCTGAAACCCGTTCTTGCCCTGAAACGCATTCTTGCCCGGAAACGCATTCTTGCCCTGATACCCGTTTTTTGGTGAAATCCGCGCCATCACGCTTTCGCCGCGATCCGGCACGTGATCCGAAGCGCGAATGCGGATAAGGTATTCTGGAGCCGCCCGAATCCCTGTTCGGCGGCCGAATCACGGGATCCGATCACTTGCGGGACATGATCACTTGCGGGATATCTTGACGGCCTTTGCTGCCCTGTTTGCCATCGCGCTGATCACGCTGATGGTCGGGCCGTATTTCGTCGATTGGGACAGCCAGCGGCTGCGCGTGGCCACCGCCCTCGAAAGCCGGACCGGCATCGCGGTCCGCATCGGCGGGCCGCTCCGCATCACCCTGCTGCCCTCCCCCGAACTTGACGCCGGCGAGATCGAGCTGGGCCCGGCCGATGCGCCCCTCGCCCGGATGGAACGGCTGAGTTTTTCGCTATCGCCGGCGGCGCTGCTCAGCGGACGCATCACCTTCACCACCGCGCGCGCGGACCGGGCGGTGGTCTCGCAAGCCGCAATCCGCGCGTTGACACGCTCGCCCGAGGCGGCCAGCGCGAACCCGGAAGCGCTGCTGCCCGAAAAACTCGCGCAAATCGGCTTCGATCATCTCGAACTCAAAGCGGCACGTCTGGTCGAGCGGATAGAACCCGGGGTTCCCTTGCCCCAGACCGGCAGCGGCTATGATGTCACCCTGGAGGCGCCGGGCCTGAACGGCCCCTTCCGGCTACAGATTTCCGATCCGGCGCTGGGGCGGGATTTCCGTGCCCAGATCGGCAAGCTCGAACGTGGCCGCGCCCGGATGAAGGGGGTTCTGGAAGATAAACAGGCCAGCCTGCGCCTCTCGCTCGATGGCTGGTTCGCCACCCCGGGGATTGGCGGGCGTCCGGTCTTCGATGGCGCAGCGACGTTCAGCGGCAACCCCGTGCTCGGCAAGGCCGGGCCGCAGCTGCCCTTCACCGGCACCGCGCGGCTGATGGCGCATACCGATCACGTGATCGCCGATCCGGTCAATCTCGCCTGGGGTAGTGGGGATAACGCCCTCCAGCTCGCCGGACAAAGCTTCGTCGACCTCAAGGGCACGCGCCCGCTCGTCCAGGTCAAGCTGGCCGCCAAACGCTTCGATGCCGCCGCTTTTCTGCTCCCGGATGAGGTGGCATCGCCGGGTGCCGCCCCGGGGTTCCTCCTCGACAGGCTTGGCGAAATCCAGGCGCTGGCGCTGCCGTTCGATCTGGCGCTGGATCTTTCGATCGGGGCGATCCAGGTGCCGGGCGCCAGCCTGCAGGATGTGGTGCTCAAGGCCGGGCTCTCCTCCGGCACCCTTGTCCTCGAAACCGCATCGGCCACGCTCCCCGGGGCGACGCGCGCGGAATTCCAGCGTGGTGCAGTCTCCTCCGGACTACCAGTCGACGGCGACCTCGACATCGCCGCCGGCGAACTCCAGACCCTGATCGGCTGGATCCGGGGCGCGGACGCGGCCTTGAATTTTCCGGCGAGCGCCCGGCTCCGCGCGCGCTTGACCGGCGATGCCGCCGGGGTGAAAGCGGAAAATATCCGGCTCGAAAGCCCCGCCGGGATTCTGTCCGGGACGGGCGAATTCCTGCCGCGGGAGGCCGGCAAGCGACCCTTGCCCCGGCTGGTGCTCGATCTCGCCGCCGATCGCTTCGACACCCGCGTGCTGGCCGCGCTCGACCCGCTGCGACCGATCCCGGGGCTCGAGCTGACAACCCGGCTCACCGTCCGGCGGCTGGCGCTTGATGGCACGGAAATGGGTGGGCTCCAGGTGGCGCTCGACCGTGACGGCGCCACCGCGACCCTCCGGCAGTTGCGATTGACCGGCCGGAACGGTGAGGAACTGACGCTCTCCGGCACGGCTTCCGGGACCTCACTCCAGATGACGGCCAAGGTCGATGCCGAACGGCTCGGCGATATCGCGCAGCTGTCGCGGGCATTGCTGCCCGGCCCGCTCACGGAGGCCTTTCTGGGGCGTGCCGCATCGCTCGAACCCGCGATCGCCGTCGCCAACCTCCGGTTCGTGACCCAGGCCGGCGATGCGGTCTGGGATGTCATGGTCGACGGCAAGCTTGGCGGCACGGCTCTGTCCGGGCGCAGCCACTCCTCGCTCAAGGGCAACGACCTCCATGTCCGTCTCGACGGTACGCTGACCAATCCGGACAGCGGGCAACTGGCCGGGCAGCTTTCGGGCCTTGCGTTCGCCGCCCAGGACGTGCCGGGCCGGATCACGATCACAGCGGAGGGCAACCCGCGCCGCCTGATTTCAGGCGCCATCACCGGATCACTCGCCGGCGCGGAGATGGCGTTTGAGGGCGGGTGGAACCCGTTCCGGGCGACGCCGCTCGAAGGCCGGTTTTCGCTGGTGCTGCGCGATCTGGCGCCGCTCGCCAAGGTACTGGGCAGGCAAGACCTCGCCACGCTGCCCGGCCAGGGCTTTACCCTGCGAAGCCGGCTGGCGGCCGAACGCGCCAAGGTCACCTTCGGCGGAGTAGAGGCCCGGCTCGGCACCGCGCCCGTGACGGGTGAGGTCTCCGTTGATCTGGCGCGCGGCGGGCAGCTCGCCGGACAGCTCCGGCTGGAAACGGTGGCGCTTGAGTCGCTGCTGGCGCCAATTATCGGCGCCCATTGGCCGGTGGCGGCAAGCGGCTGGTCGCGTGAGAAGTTTGGCGATCCCCTGCCGCTGCCTTTCCCCGGCGATCTCTGGATCGAGGCGAAAGAAGCGCTCCTTCCTGGGGGTGCGCGCCTCACCGCACCGCAATTCGTGCTGCGCTTCGCCCCCGGCTCGGTGGCCATCGACGGGTTCGAGGCCAGATCGAGCGACACGCGCATCGCCGGTTCCCTCGCCTTGTTGCGCCAACAGCAGCGCGTGGATCTCGCCGGACGGCTTGAATTCGCGCGACTGCCGCTCGGCTTGCTGGCGGGCCGCGTCAGCGGCGAGATCCCGTTTTCATCCAGCGGCACGACGCCGCTTGAGCTCGTTTCATCGCTCTCGGGCGCGGGCAAGATTGCCCTGGAAGATCTTGTCGTCCCGGCGGCGGACCCGCTGGCGCTGGCGCGGGTGACGGCGCTGTCGCTCGATGCGCTGGCGCCGCTCGACGAAAACCGGATCGGCGGCTTGCTGGACGCCGAAATCCGCAAGGGCGAACTGCGTATCCCGCGCGCGGCCTGGCCGCTGGGGCTGCTCAACGGGCAAATCCGCGTCGGCGGGACGACAAAAGCCGAGATCGCCCCGCAGCTGGAAGCCACCAGCGTTACTCCGACGTTTGTCGTGGATCTCATTCGCCGGGAAGCCGAAGCCCGGTTCACCTTCGCGCAAACCAGCCTGCCGAACGCGTGGCGAGGGGCGGTGCCCGAGTTCACGCTCGTCCTCGGCGCGCGCCACGACGCCCGTATCAAGGAGGCCGCGCCGCAACGCAACTTGCAGGTCGCCTCGCTGGTCAACGGCTTTCTCGCCATGGCGATCCACCGCGACCTTGAACGGGCGGAAGCCTTCGAGGCCGATCTCCGCGAGCGCGAGGCGCAGCTGCGGCGCCAGCGCGGCGATGCTTTCGCGGAGCGCCGGGCCCGTGAAATCCTCGACGCGGAAGCGGCGACGGCGGCCGAAACCCTGGCGCTGCAGCGGCGGGCGCAGAATGCCGCCGAGCTGGAACGCCAGCGCGAACTCGCGATCAGTCTCGAAAAGGAGGCCCGCGCGATCGCGGAAAAGAACGCGGCGGAGCTGGATGCGCAAATCCGGGCCCGCCTGGCGGAAGAAAAGCAGCGTCCGGCAGAAGAAAAAACACGCCCCGCGGAGGAGAAAACACGCCCGGCACAAGACCGCAGCCGGATCAAGGAGGCCTCTCCGCCGCCCCAGGGCGCGCCGCTCAACCTGATGCCAAGGGCCCCCGCGCCACCCGGCTGAACATTGCCCGTTCCGAGCCTTACTCGTACAATGCGATGCTGGCGCGCGCCAGCATCCATTCGAGCAGATGCACCCGCACCGCAGAGGACAGATTGGCGCCCTGCCGTTCGCGGTCAATGGCCTCGACGAAGGCCGCCAGGCCGAGCCCTTCCGCCGCCGCCGCATGGCGCAAGAGCCGCCAGAACGGCTCCTCCAGCGAAATCGAGGTCGCGTGTCCGGCGATCCGCAGGCTGCGCTTGATGATTTTCGTCATCGCCAACGGCTTATTCGGCCAAAAGCTCGCGGTAGCGTTTCACTTCGGCCTCGACATGCGCCGTCACGAATTCCGGCGACAATTCGTCCCCGCTTGCCGGGAAGGACGCGAGATCGGCGAGGCGCTTGGCGACCTTGTCGCTGGCAACCGCCTTGCGCAAGGCTTCGTTGAGCCTGGCGATCACCGGCGCGGGCGTACCCTTGGGGGCGAACAGGGCGTTCCAGCCCTCGTTGGTGAAGGCGGGCAACCCGGCCTCGGCGGCGGTCGGCAGATCGGGCAGCAGCTCGGCGCGCTTTTTCGAGGCGATCACCAGCCCGCGCACCTGCTTGCCGTTGATCGCGCCGGCGACGGAGGTGGCGGCATCGCAGACGCCGTCGACATGCCCGCCCATCGCGTCGTTCAGCGCCGGCCCGGCACCGCGATAGCCGATCAGCTCGACCTTCACCTTCGCGGCCTGGAGAAACAGCTTGCAGATGAGGTAGTTCGAGGAGCCGACCCCGGCATGCCCCAGCGTCACCTTGCCCGGGTTGGCTTCGGCATAGGCGAGGAATTCCTTGAGGTCCTTGGCCGGAAACCCGTTCTTGACCGCGATGACCGGCAGGGTCTTCGCGATCATGCCGATCGGGGCAAAACTGTCCGGGGTGAATTTCAGTTCCTTGTGGATCGAATAGGTCGCGGCGGAAACGCCGGCGTTGCCGATCGAGATCGTGTAGCCATCGGGCGTGGCGGCCGCGGCGCGGGTCAGCGCGGTCGAGCCGCCCGCACCGGCGACATTCTCGATGATGATCTTCTGGTTGAGGATCTGGCTCATCTCGTCGGCGGCGATGCGGGCGATGATATCCGAGGTGCCGCCGGCGGCAAAGGGCACGATCAGCGTGATCTGGCGTACCGGAAAATCCTGCGCAAGTGCCGTCGCGGCAAGACCGAGGGTGAGAAAGAGGCTGGCGGCGAAGCGGCGCATGGAACACTCCCAGGGTGAATTCTCGGATACCGATTAGCGGTCGCGGCGTGTCGATGGCAAGGGGCGGCGCGATTATTCGGGTTTTTCGAGCCGGCCGGCGGCATGCGCCTTGCCCGCGCGCGCCTCTTCGGCCTTGCGGGTTTTCTTCTCGGCCTTGGTCTGGCCAAATTTTGCGCGATTCTCTTCGGCCTGCCTGCCGGCCTCGGTACGGGCTTTTGCCTTGCGGGCGATGCGGAGGTTGATGATCTCGGCCATCCTGGGCCCCTTTCGGCTGGCTTGAACGGAACATGCAGCACGGTTTTGCCATGCTTGGCATGGTTCGGCTAGGCTAAGCTAAGGTCTGGATCTCGGCGAAAGCTGTTGAAACGGGAAGCAAGCGAGGAACCATGCGGCGATTTCCACTCTCCACCTTGACCCACGGCGCGGTATTCCTTGCCGGCATCGCCGTCGGGATCTATCTGCTGCCGATCCTGACCGCGGAGCCGCCGCCCCCCGAGAGCGCCTACGCCGAACTGGGCGAAGCGCAGCCGATGAGCGGCCGTTTCAAGCGGGACCTGCGCGGCTCCGATTTCCTGCACTGGGGCGAAGGCGAGATCATGGTCACCGCCAAGCGGATCGCGCATCGCGGCAAACTGGCGCCGGGGCCGGACTACAAGCTCTACCTCGCGCCGCAGTTCGTCGAGGATGCCGAAGGCTTCCTCGCGATCAAGGACAAGTCGCTCAACATCGGCGACGTCAAGGGCTTTTCCGGCTTCATCCTGAAGGTGCCGCCGGAGGTCGATGTCCGCGCCTACACCAGCGTGGTGATCTGGTGCGAGCGCTTCGGCCAGTTCATCTCCGCCGCGCAGTATCGCCCGGCCGGGGGGTAACAGGCAGAGCGCGAGCACCGCCTGCCCACACCCTTGGTCAGCCCGGCGAAATCATCTTCTCCGGGCGGACGATGGCGTCGAAATCCTCGCCGGAAATGCCGAGCGCAACCGCTTCCTCGCGCAGGGTCGTGCCGTTCTTATGCGCGTATTTCGCCACCTTCGCCGCGAGATCGTAGCCGTATTTCTCCTTGAGCGGGGTCACCAGCATCAGCGAATTGGCGAGGCCACGCGCGATATTGTCGAGGCGCGGCTCGATGCCGACGACGCAGTTGTCGGTGAAGGACACCGCCGCATCGGCGAGCAGGCGCACCGACTGAAGGAAGTTATAGGCCATCATCGGGTTGAAGACGTTCAGCTCGAAATGCCCCTGCGACCCCGCAAAGCCGATGCCGGCGTTGTTGCCGTGGATATGCGCGGCGACCTGCGTCAGCGCCTCGCACTGGGTGGGATTGACCTTGCCCGGCATGATCGAGGACCCCGGCTCGTTCTCCGGCAGCGCGAGTTCGCCCAGGCCCGAGCGCGGGCCGGAGCCAAGAAAGCGGATATCGTTGGCGATCTTGAAGCAGCTCATCGCCACCGTCGTGATCGCGCCATGCGTCATCACCATCGCGTCATGCGCGGCGAGCGCCTCGAACTTGTTCGGCGCCGAGGTGAAGGGAAGGCCGGTGATCGCGGCGATGCGCTCCGCCACCTTTTCGGCAAAGCCGATCGGCGCGGCAAGCCCGGTGCCGACCGCGGTGCCGCCCTGCGCGACTTCCATCAGCATCGGCAGCGTCATCTCGACGCGGGCGATGCCATTCTCGATCTGCTTGGCGTAGCCGGAAAATTCCTGCCCGAGGGTTACCGGGGTCGCATCCTGCGTATGCGTGCGGCCGATCTTGATGATGTGGTGCCAGGCTTTCGCCTTGGCGTCGAGCGCACCATGGAGATGCTTCAGCGCCGGCAGCAGGCGGTTCACCACCTCGACCGCGCAGGCGATGTGCATCGCCGTCGGGAAGGTGTCGTTCGAGGATTGGCTCATGTTGACGTGATCGTTCGGGTGTACCGGCTTCTTGGAGCCCATCTCGCCGCCGAGCATCTCGATGGCGCGGTTCGAGATCACCTCGTTGGCGTTCATGTTCGACTGGGTGCCGGAGCCTGTCTGCCAGACCACCAGCGGAAAATGAT
>CAZNAT010000046.1:17662-27155 GCA_964571245.1 uncultured Methylobacterium sp. | reverse complement strand
TCAGATGCGCATCCAGTAGCTGTCAAGTTCGTCCCAAAGTATCGCGTGGATTACTGGTATAAGACCGACCAGGAGGAGATGCCGCTTGAGGCTGCGCTGCTACGGCGGGCGCAAGGCGTCTCAGGTATTGTGCGCTTCTATCAGCATATCGCGCTTTGGCACTCGTGCGCAATCGTAACTGAGCGCGTGGAAGGCGTTGACCTGTTTGACTACGTCGGCGCGCGCAACGGCCCGAGCCCGGCGGAGGACGAGAACAAGACCAGCAAGGCCTTCGTCGATTTCCAGAACGACGTCACCGCCGGCGATATCCGCGCCGCGACGCGCGAGGGGTTTCAGTCGGTCGAGCATGTCAAGCGCTTCACCACCACCGGCATGGCGACCGATCAGGGAAAGACCTCCAACATGAACGCGCTCGGCTTGGTCGCGCGCGAACTCGGCAAGTCCATCCCCGAGGTCGGGCTGACGACCTTCCGCCAGCCCTATACGCCGGTGACCTTCGGGCTGTTTGCCGGCGCGGCGCGCGGCGATCTCTTCGACCCCGTCCGCAAGACGCCGATCCACGATTGGGCAGTGGCGGAGGGCGCGGCCTTCGAGGATGTCGGCCAATGGAAGCGGGCGCATTATTTCCCGAGAATACCCGACTTCCCAAGAATACCCGACTTTACGAGAATACCCGCTTCCGCCAGCGAAGGGGTTGCCGGCTCGCGCGAGGGCCTGCACGCCGCCGTTAACCGCGAATGCCGGACCGTGCGCGCGGCCGTCGGCGTTTTCGACGCCTCGACGCTCGGCAAGATCGAGCTCGTCGGGCCCGATGCCGCCGAATTCCTCGAACGGATGTACATCAATGCCTGGAAGGGGCTCGCCGTCGGGCGCTGCCGCTACGGGATCCTGCTCAACGAGGCCGGGTTCATCATCGACGACGGGGTGATCGCGCGGCTGGCCTCCGACCGCTTCCATATCACCACCACGACCGGCGGCGCGGCGCGGGTTTTCGCGATGTTCGAGGATTACCTGCAAACCGAATGGCCGGATTTGCAGGTCTGGCAGACCTCGACCACGGAACATTTCGCCGTCATCGCCGTGCAGGGGCCGAAGGCGCGCGAGACATTGCAGCCGCTGATCGAAGGGATCGATCTTTCGCCCGAAGCGCTGCCGCATATGGCTGTCCGCACCGGCACCATCGCCGGGGTCGCCACCCGTCTCTTCCGGGTGAGTTTCAGTGGCGAACTCGGCTTCGAGGTCAATGTGCCCGCCAGCGCCGGGCGCGCGGTCTGGGAGGCGGTCCACGCCGAAGCGCTCAAGCACGGCGGCACGGCCTATGGCACCGAGGCGATGCACGTTCTGCGCGCCGAAAAGGGGTTTATCATCGTCGGGCAGGAGACCGACGGCACGATGACGCCGGATGACGTCGGCCTCGCCGGCATGATCGGCAAGGCCAAACGCGATTTTGTCGGCAAACGCGGGTTGATGCGGCCCGATCTCGTCGCGCCGGGCCGCAAGCAGCTCGTCGGGCTCTTGACGACCGATCCGGCAACTGTGCTGGAGGAGGGCGCGCAGATGACCGAACCCACGCCGGGCGATGCAGCGAGAACCGCCCTCGGCCATGTCACTTCCGCCTATTGGAGCGAGGCCTGCGGCCGCTCGATCGCGCTGGGGGTGGTGGCCAATGGCCGGGCGCGGCTCGGTGACATCGTCCATATCCCGATGCCGGGCGGCGCGATCGCCGCACGCATCGCGGCCCCGGTGTTTTACGATCCGAAGGGAGAACGGCTCCATGGCTGAAGCCACGCGCCCGCGCGATCCTCTCGAGCCCGCCGACCTCCAGGGCATTGATGCGCCGGAAACGGCGATCCCCGGGTTCATCTGGGCGCCCTCGCTGGCGCGTTTCGTATTTCGCGGCGATGCACGCGCGGAGGCCGCAGCCTCCGCCGCCTATGGGCTCGAATTTCCGGCGCTCCTCAACCGGGCGACCAGCAAGGGCGGGCGCGGTCAGCCGGGCGCGCGGGTAGCCCTGCGGCTCGGGCCGGACGAAGTGCTGCTGATCGCTCCGCGAGAAGAGGGCCCGGCGCTGTTCGATGCGATGGATGCCGCCGCCGCGGGTATGCCGCAGGCGCTGGTCGATATGTCCGACCGTCATCTCGGCTTCGTGCTGGAGGGGGCACAGGCGGCGGATTTACTGAATTCGGGCTGCCCGCTCGATCTCGCGCTTCCAGCCTTCCCGGTCGGCATGGTCACCCGCACCCTGTTTCACAAGGCGGAAATCATCCTGTGGCGGATGGCGCCGGAGGTGTTCCGCGTCGAGGTCTGGCGCTCGTTCACCCCTTACGTATGCGCGATGCTGGCCGAAGCCGCCAGGGACCACTAGGGGCCAGTGTCCACCAGGAAGCCGTGGCTTCACACCGAAGTTGATCTTGCCCCGAACGGTGCAAAAGCGCATTCAGGGGGAGCAAAATCCCACAGAACGAATCACCGGAGTGCAGGATGACCGCGGCTCTCATCGATGGCAAAGCGATTGCCGCGGCGCTTCGCCAGCAACTGGCCGGGCGCGTCGCCGCCATCCAGGCGAACGGCGAACGCCAGCCGGGGCTGGCCGTGGTGTTGGTGGGGGAGGACCCTGCCAGCCAGGTCTATGTCCGGGCCAAGATCAGCCAGACCCTTGAGGTCGGCATGCGCTCGATCGAGCACAAGCTGCCCGCAAAGACCAGTGAAGCCGCGCTGCTTGACCTCGTCGGACGGCTCAACGTCGATTCGACCGTCGATGGCATTCTCGTGCAGTTGCCGCTGCCGAAACATATCGACGCCGACAAGATCATCGAGGCGATCACGCCCGCCAAGGATGTCGATGGCTTTCACCCGCTCAATGTCGGCCGCCTGTCGACCGGCGGGCGGGCTTTTGTGCCCTGCACCCCGCGCGGCGCGCTCAAGCTGATCCATTCGGTGCGGCAGGATCTCTCCGGTCTTCATGCCGTCGTGGTCGGGCGTTCGAACATCGTCGGCAAGCCGATGCTCCAGTTGCTGCTCGGCGAGAACTGCACGGTGACGGTGGCGCATTCGCGCACCCGGAACCTGCCGGAAATCTGCCGGCAGGCCGATATTCTCGTTTGCGCCGTCGGCCTGCCAAGGTTGATCGGCGCCGAACACGTCAAACCGGGCGCGATCGTGATCGATGTCGGCATCAACCGGATTGGCGATCAGACGACCGGCAAGTCGCGCTTGGTGGGGGATGTCAATTTCGAGGCCGTCCTGCCCATCGCCAGCGCCGTGACGCCGGTTCCGGGCGGCGTCTGGCCGATGACGATCGCCTGCCTGCTCGAGAACACGCTCACCGCCTTCGAGGCTTCCGGCAAAAACCGCTTTGACAGCGTGACCGAATGGCTGCGCGTCTCCGGCAATATCGCGCCCTAGCGCGTTTTCGCTTGCGCGGACCTTCGGTTCTTGACGCGAACCGGTTCCCACCCCTGCCTTCGCAGGGGCATGCTTCGCTCGAAAATGCTCTAGGTACCCGGCCCCTGCCGAGATGCCGCCAGCAAGGCCAGCCGCGGTTCGAGCTGCTGCCTGAGCGCGATCCGCGCGGGGTTGCTCATTCCGCTCCAGACCACAATCTCGTCCCCGCTGCGGGCGCAGCCGAGGCACCAGCCGGTCGCCGGATCAAGCACGCACAGCTTGACGCAGGGGCTCGCGGCGGAAGGCGCTGTTGTGGAGGGATCTACCGCGCTTTTCCGGGCATCATCACGATGGTGGTGCATGCCGGCGGACATCCGATGCAAGGGCGGGGAAAATTTCAGAGAAACCAAAATTCCGGGAAAACTCAAAAAACAGAGAAAACCTGAAAATCCCGGAAAAACCTTGGTGAGCTCGGTGGGATTCGAACCCACGACCCCATGATTAAAAGTCACGTGCTCTACCGACTGAGCTACGAGCTCGCACCAAGGTGAGGGGGCCTGATAGAGGCTCCGGCGCGCCGGGTCAATGCGTCTTCGGCGGCCGGCGATGCGATGGGCACGATATTCTTGACCGGAGTTTTTGCCAGACCCTCGGCCAGCCCCTCCAACCCTCGTCCCATTCCTGGCTGCCCGGCGTCCGGCAACGAAAGCCACCGCCAGCCGATGAACGGGAGCACCGGCCGGCTGTCAAAAAAAGCCGGGACATGCCCGGCCTCGCTTCGGTTCTCGCCGGGCTCAGGCGAGAGGCGGAATCCGCAGGATCTGGTGCGGGTAGATCTTGTCGGGATGGCTGAGCATCGGCTTGTTGGCTTCGAAAATCACGTCGTATTTCGCGCCCTTGCCCTTGCCGTAATGCGCCTCGGCGATCTTCCAGAGGGTATCGCCGGATTTCACCTCGTACATGGTGGCCGCAGGCACTTCCTCCGAAACGATCAGCTTCGATTCGACCTCGGATACGCCGAGCGTATTGCCGAGCGCCAGAATGATTTTCTCGGCTTCCGCCGTATTGGTGGTCGAGCCGCCAACGGTGATCTTGTTGCCGGAAACCTGGATGTCGAGCCCGTCGACATTGAGGCCGTGCTTGGCGACTTCCTTGGCGAGCTGATCCGCCGGAGCGGCCTGCGCTTCGCTCGCGCCGAACACCTTCTGGCCGACCGACTTGATGAAATTGAAAAGACCCATGTACGCCTCCCGTGGATGCGCTGAAACGACAACGCTGCGTTAACCCCTATCGCACTCCACCGGCCTCCCACAAGAGCCAACGCGACGCCCGTCTTCCTGCCAACCAGGCAGCCGTGATCGCCATCCCGGAAGAGGGGTGTCAATTCCTTCACCACATGGCGTCCCGAGGGTCGCCCTGCACCGGAAAATCCGATAAATCGCTGGCGAGGGATCAAAATTTCGGTCAAAAGGCGGAGGTGATGATCAAGAATCCCCCGAACGAAAATCCAGACATTTCCTCCCCCCGGATTCTGGCGATCGTGCTGGCGGCGGGCGAGGGGACGCGGATGAAATCCGCCAAACCCAAGGTGCTGCACGCGGTCGCCGGGCTCAGCCTTGTCGGCCATGCCGTTGTTGCCGCCGCCCGCGCCGGCGTCAGCCATCTTGCCGTCGTCATCGGGCCGGATCGGCCGGATGTCGCCGCAGCCATCGCGCAGGCAAGCCCTGCCGCCGAGATTTTCGAGCAGCGCGAGCGGCGCGGCACCGCCCATGCCGTGCTTCAGGCCGAACGGATGATCGCGGCCGGCTGCGACGCCGTCGTGGTCCTCTTCGGCGATACGCCGCTGGTGCGCGCCGAGACGATCCGGGCGCTGGGCGAGGCCGTGCTCAAGCCGGATACCGCTGTCGCGGTGATGGGGTTTACCGCCGCCGACCCCACCGGCTATGGCCGCCTCGTGACCGCGAACGGCACGCTGGAAGCCATTCGCGAACATAAGGATGCCTCGGAGGCCGAGCGCGCGATCTCGCTGTGCAACGGTGGCCTGATGGCGCTCAAGGGCACGCTGGCGCTCGATCTCCTCCGGTCGGTTGGCAGCGCCAACGCCCAGAACGAATTCTACCTCACCGATTGCGTGGCGATCGCGCGGGCGCGCGGCCACCGCGCGGTGATCGTCGAGGTGCCGGAGGAGGAAGCGCAAGGGGTGAATGACCGCGTTCAGCTCAGCCACTGCGAGGCCGTGCTCCAGCGCCGGCTGCGGGAGGCGCATATGCGCGCGGGCGTCACCCTGATCGCGCCGGAAACCGTGTTCTTTTCGCTGGATACGCGCATCGCACGCGATGTCACGATCGAGCCGAACGTCATCTTCGGCCCCGGCGTTACCCTTGCCGAAGGCGCCGTCATCCATGCCTTCAGCCACCTCGAAGGCGCGAGCGTCGGCGCCAAGGCCAGCGTCGGCCCGTTCGCGCGGCTGCGGCCCGGCACGGTGCTCGGCGGAAAAGCCAAGGTCGGCAACTTCGTCGAGATCAAGAACGCCGATCTCGGCGAAGGCGCGAAGGTCAGCCACCTGACCTATCTCGGCGATGCCAGCATCGGGGCGGAGGCCAATATCGGTGCCGGCACCATCACCTGCAACTACGACGGGTTCCTGAAGTTCAGGACCACCATCGGCGCGAATGCCTTCATCGGCTCGAATTCGGCGCTGGTCGCCCCGGTCACGATCGGCGAGGGAGCCTTTGTCGGCTCAGGGTCGGTGATCACCGAGGACGTGCCGCCGAACGCGCTGGCGCTGGCGCGCGGCACGCAGGCGGTGAAGCCGGGCTGGGCGGAGGGGTTCCGCGCGCGCCCCGAGAACGTCGAAAAGGCCAGGAAGGACGCCGCCAAGAAAGACGCTACCGAGTAGGCGGAGTGAGCCAACGGCGCCCGGGATGGCGCGTGCGATTTGGCCCACCCCGCTCTGGTCCACCTCGCTCTGGCCCGCCCCTTGCTGCCTTGACGTCACAAACGGTTTTTCAACGTGATTTGTGCCAGATCGATGCGGCTGGCATCCATCAGGCCATTCGGAATCGGCACAGAAAGAGGCGCCCATGTGTGGCATCGTCGGAATTCTCGGCAAGGAACCGGTGGCTTTTCAGGTGGTCGAGGCGCTCAAGCGGCTCGAATATCGCGGGTACGATTCCGCCGGGATCGCGACGATCGAAGGCCGGGAGATTGCCCGCGTCCGCGCCGAGGGCAAGCTCAAGAACCTCGACGCCAAGCTGCGCGAGAGCCCGCTGATGGGGCACGCCGGCATCGGCCATACCCGCTGGGCGACGCATGGCCGCCCGACCGAGAACAACGCCCACCCGCATGCGACCGCCAGACTGGCGGTCGTGCATAACGGCATCATCGAGAATTTTCGTGAATTGCGCGAGGCGCTGATCGCCGATGGCGCGCATTTTGTCACCCAGACCGATAGCGAGGTGGTCGCGCATCTCGTGACCTCCTACATGAACGAGGGCCTCGGCCCGCAGGCGGCGGTCGCCGCCGCCTTGCCGCGCCTGCATGGTGCGTTTGCGCTCGGCTTCATCTTCACCGGCGAGGACAATCTCTTGATCGGCGCGCGGCGCGGCGCGCCGCTCGCGGTTGGCTATGGCGACGGCGAGATGTATCTCGGCTCGGATGCGCTGGCGCTGGCCCCGTTCACCGATACCATCGCCTATCTCGAAGAGGGCGACTGGGTGGCGCTGACCCGCGAGGGCGCGAGCTTTTTCGATGAAAACAACACTCCGGTCCGGCGCAAGGCGCAGAAAAGCCAGGCCGGCGCCTACCTCATCGACAAGGGCAACCACCGCCACTTCATGCTCAAGGAGATCTACGAGCAGCCCGAGGTTGTCGGCCGCACGCTGGCGCATTACGTCGATATGAGCGCGGGCGAGGTTCGTCTGCCGTTCGAGACGCCTTTCGACTGGAAAGACCTCAGGCGGATCTCGATCACCGCCTGCGGCACCGCCTTCCTCTCCGGGCTGATCGCGAAATACTGGTTCGAGCGCATCGCCCGGCTGCCGGTCGAAATCGATATCGCCTCGGAATTCCGCTACCGCGACGCGCCGCTCGACAAGGGCGAGTTGATGATCGTCATTTCGCAATCGGGCGAAACGGCGGATACGCTGGCGACGCTGCGCTACGCCAAGGCGCAGGGCAACCATATCCTCTCGGTCGTCAACGTGCCGACCTCCAGCATCGCCCGCGAGAGCGATGTCGTTGCCCAGACGCTCGCCGGGCCCGAGATCGGGGTCGCCTCGACCAAGGCCTTCACCTGCCAGCTGACGGTGCTCGCGAGCCTCGCCATCGCCGCCGCCCGCGCGCGCGGTGCGATCGACGCCAGCCGCGAGGCCGACCTCGTCAACCAGCTGATCGCGATACCCGGCCTGATCGCCGAGGCGCTGCGCCATGAAGGCCCGATCGAGGAACTGGCGCGCGATCTCGCCAAGGCGACGGATGTGCTCTACCTCGGGCGCGGAACCTCCTACCCGCTCGCCATGGAAGGCGCGTTAAAGCTCAAGGAAATCAGCTATATCCACGCCGAAGGCTATGCAGCAGGCGAACTCAAGCATGGCCCGATCGCGCTGATCGACGAGGTGCTGCCGGTGATCGTGCTCGCCCCGAAGGACCACTGGTTCGAAAAAACCGTCTCGAACATCCAGGAAGTCGCGGCACGCGGCGGGGTGATCGTGCTGATCGGCCCCAAGGGCGTCGGCGAGGCTGCCGCCATCGATACCCTCGCCGAAATCGAGATGCCGGATATGGCCCCGGATTTCTCGGCGATCGTTTATGCCGTGCCGGTGCAGCTGATCGCCTATCATACCGCCGTGGTGATGGGCAAAGATGTCGACCAGCCGCGCAACCTTGCCAAGAGCGTGACGGTGGAGTGAACTGGCGGCCAAGCGAGGGGATTTCGCTTGAGGGCTTTTGGCCATGCATGAGGATTCCTGGCCATGCATAAGGATTCCTGGCCATGATCGACTACACGACCGCTTCCGCGCCCGAACTCGGGCGTGCGCTCCGCGAGTTCGGCATCAACCTCCTGGTGCGCGCCATCCCGAGGACCGAGGCGTTTCTCGTGGAGGTGCTGGATTTCCAGCCCCTGCGCAACGAGAACGGGTTCGCGCTGCTCAGACGCGGCGCGACGCTGGTCCAGCTCCACGAGGACGCGACCTATCACGCGCATCCCCTGCCCAGTCTCCTTCCTGAAAGCGGCGTTCGCGGAGGGGGCGTCGAGCTGCGGCTGTTCGCTTGCGATCCCGATGCCGCCGAAGCCAAGGCGCGGGCGCGGGGGGATATGGTCCTGCGCGAAAGCCTCGATCGCCCGCATGGCCTGAGGGAATGCTTCCTGCTCGACCCCGACGGCTATTGCTGGGTGCCTTCAAGGCCGATCTGAACGGCGAACGCCTCACCCGGGACGGGCGCTGTCAGGCGGCGCGCACCCGGTCGAGAAAGACGTTCATCTCCTGGCGCAACTGCTCCGATTGCGCGGCAAAGCTGCTGGAGGAGGCCAGAACGCGTTCTGCCGCCTGGGCGGCATCCTGCGCCGCGCTGCTGACCATCGCGATATTGCTGGAGACTTCGCCGGTCCCCACCGAGGCCTGCTGCACGTTGCGGGCGATCTCGCTGGTGGCGGAGCCCTGTTCACCAACCGCTCCCGCCGTGCGCGAGGCCATTTCGTTGATCTTGCGGATGGCGTCGGTGATTTCGGTGATCACCTGCACGGCGGCGTTGCTGGCGTTCTGGATCTCGGCGATCTGACCGCTGATTTCCTGCGTGGCCTTCGCGGTTTGCGCGGCAAGTTCCTTGACCTCGGACGCAACGACCGCAAACCCCCGGCCGGCTTCCCCCGCGCGCGCGGCCTCGATCGTGGCGTTCAGCGCGAGCAGGTTCGTCTGCCCGGCGATGTCCTGGATGATGCCGACAATCGCGCCGATGCGCTGGGTGGCGGAGGACAGCTCCGCGACCTTGTCGATCGTCCGGTCGGCTTTCACCGCGGCATCCGCCGAGATATCGCTGGAGCCGCGCACCTGCCGGCTGATCTCCTCGACGGAGGCGGAAAGCTCCTCGGTCGCAGCCGCCAGCGACT
>CAZNAT010000046.1:4652-17593 GCA_964571245.1 uncultured Methylobacterium sp. | reverse complement strand
GCTCGGAGCTCGTGGTCATGCCCTTCGCCGCCGTCTGGAGCTGCGCGGCATTGTCGGCCAGCGTATTGACGATGCTGCCAACGCTCTTTTCGAACCCATCCGCCAGCGTCAGCATCGCCGCACGCCGTTCGGCGGCGAGCGTCTCGCTGTCGCGCTCGCGCTAGCGGACGAGCTAATTGCGATCGAGAACATGCGCGCGGAACGTCGTCAGAGCCGAACTCAAATCCTGGATTTCCGCGATTCCGCTGGTGATCGCCGCAGGTTCCTCCTGCTTGCCCGCGGCAACGGCCAGCATGGCTTGCGCGACACCAACGAGCGGGCGGATGACGAGGCGGCGGCAGAGGACGAAGTACGCCGTAAAAAGGATCCCGGCCAATGCGAGGATGATCCAGTTCGCCACCATGGAAGCCTTGCCCAACGCCGCGGCGGAGGCCGTTTCCGTACTGCCGGCCTTCTCGATCGCGTCGGAGACATCCGACATTTCCTTTTCGAGAACCGCGAACGAGGCAAGAAAGGCGGGCAGGGCAGCCTTGCCCTCGTCGCTCTTGCCGGCGATGCCGAGGCCGACGATCGCCTCCGCGCTATTAACGTAGTTATTGAGCGGCGCCGCAAGTTCGGCGAGCGGGGTACGAACGGACAGCGGCAGATCAAGCGCCTGCTGGGCCTTGATCGCATCCCGAAAGGTCTGCGCCGCCTTCTTGAGGTCCTCCTGCGCATCCTTCGCCATCTCCTTGTCCTGGATCGAGGCGGCGTAGAGCGAGCGGAACACGACCCCGCGCAGGTTGTCGTGCATCATGTCGGCGGTCATGTGCTGCCGGAGCGAGGAGACGATCGTCGCGGTGCGTTCGCCGCTGCTCTCATAGGCATTCGTCATCCGAAAGCCGGATAGGGCCCCCGCGAGGCCGGAGAGCAGGGCCAGACCGCATGCGACACCAACAACCGACTGCAACTTCATCGAGCGCCCCTTTGGCAAATTCCCAAAGAAGATCAAAACACAAGACGTTTAATATTCTCTTGCGCCGAGGCTGAGGCGCCATGGCGCACCTGACCCATTCCGATCTATCGGCAAGGGTGTTGTTCACGTCCCAGCCAACAAAAAAGGCGCCTCATGGCGCCTTTCTTTTCTTCCGAAGCCCGAATGGGCGCCCGAGCTTGTGCGAGGGGTGTTCCGGCATTCGGGGCTTTGCCGAATGTCGGGTAAACCTTACCGCCGCTGCGCCATCGGCACGTAGTCGCGCTTGGGCTCGCCCGTGTAAAGCTGGCGCGGACGGCCGATGCGCTGGCCCGGATCCTCGATCATTTCCTTCCACTGGCCGATCCAGCCGACGGTGCGCGCGAGCGCGAACAGCACGGTGAACATATCGGTCGGGAAGCCCATCGCTTTCAGCGTGATGCCCGAGTAGAAATCGATGTTCGGATAGAGCTTCTTTTCGATGAAATAGGGGTCCGAGAGCGCGATGCGCTCCAGCTCCACCGCGACATCGAGCAGCGGATCGTCCTTGACGCCGAGTTCGTTCAAGACTTCGTGGCAGGTCTTCTGCATGATCTTGGCGCGCGGATCGTAGTTCTTGTAGACGCGGTGACCAAAGCCCATCAGGCGGAACGGGTCGTTCTTGTCCTTGGCCTTGGCGACGTATTTGGGAATATTCTCGACCGAGCCGATTTCCTGCAGCATCTGCAGCGCGGCCTCGTTCGCCCCGCCATGCGCCGGGCCCCAGAGGCAGGCGATGCCCGCCGCGATGCAGGCGAAGGGGTTCGCGCCTGAAGACCCCGCGAGACGGACGGTCGAGGTCGAGGCATTCTGCTCGTGATCGGCGTGGAGGATGAAGATCCGGTCGAGCGCGCGGCTCAGCACCGGGTTGACCTTGTATTCCTCGCACGGCACGGCAAAGCACATCCGCAGGAAGTTCGAGGTGTAATCGAGATCGTTCTTCGGATAGACGAACGGCTGGCCGATTGAATATTTGTAGGCCATCGCCGCCAGCGTCGGCATCTTGGCGATCATCCGCATCGAGGCGATCATGCGCTGATACGGGTCCGAGATATCGGTGGAGTCGTGGTAGAATGCTGACATCGCGCCCACCGAAGCCACCATCACCGCCATCGGGTGCGCATCGCGGCGGAAGCCCTGGAAGAAGCGCATCATCTGCTCATGCACCATGGTATGGCGCGTGATGCGGTAGTCGAAATCCGATTTCTGGGTCGGCGTCGGCAATTCCCCGTAGAGGAGGAGATAGCAGCTTTCGAGAAAATCGCCGTGCTCGGCCAGCTGCTCGATCGGGTAGCCGCGATAGAGCAGAATGCCCTGGTCGCCGTCGATATAGGTGATCTTCGATTCACACGCCGCCGTGGAGGTAAACCCGGGGTCGTAGGTGAACATGCCGGTCTGGGCATAGAGCTTGCCGATATCGACAACCGCAGGCCCGATCGAGCCTTCCTTGACCGGAAGATCAATGACTTGCTCGCCAACTTTCAGGGAAGTCGTATGCACAGTCATGGCAATCTCCTCTCGTTTCAAATGGCAAGCCCAGACACCCGATCCGTGCACACCGGCCCGGCAGGGCAGCTGGATTGCTGCAGTGCCGCATTTCTTCGCTAAACCCCTAGCTTAACATCTGTTCAGGTTCAAGTTGGGCTTCCGGCCAATATGCCCCGAATGAACAGGCGCAGACGAACAGGATTGGCGCACCATTGCACGCTCAGGTTGATAAAATCTGATCACGCAGCCGCCCGAGGCTTTCCTCGCGGCCCAGAACCACAAAAACGTCAAAAATACCCGGCGATGTCGCCCGCCCGGTCAAGGCCGCGCGCAGCGGCTGGGCGAGGGCGCCGAGCTTGAGCCCGCTGGCTTCGGCCTCGGCCCGCACCGCCGCCTCGAGCGTTTGCGCGTCCCAGACGGTCACGGCCTCGAGCCGGGCCAGCAGCGCGCGCAGAACCTCGCGCCCGCCCTTGGCGATGATCTCGGCGGCCTTGTCATCGAGGCCGAGCGGCCGTGCCGCGAAGATGAAGCGCGATCCATCGACAAGCTCGACCAGGGTCTTTGCGCGCTCCTTGAGGCCTGCCATGGCCAGGAGCCACTGGGCGCGCCGTTGCGGGGTCAGTTGCGCCAGCAACTCCGGCCCGCCCTCGGTAAACGGCAGCATGGTTTCGATCGCGCGCATCAGATCGGCGTCGCTGGTCTGGCGCATGTAGTGGCCGTTGATGCTTTCGAGCTTGGCAAAATCGAACCGCGCCGGCGAGCGTCCGACGTTCTTCAGGTCAAACGCCGCGATCATCTCCTCGGTCGAGAAGATTTCCTGGTCGCCAAAGCTCCAGCCGAGTCGGACGAGATAGTTCCGCAAGCCTGCCGGCAGATAGCCGAGCGCCCGGTAGGCATCGACCCCGAGCGCGCCGTGGCGCTTGGAAAGCTTGGCGCCATCCGCGCCATGGATCAGCGGAATATGCGCCATCAGCGGCACCTTCCAGCCCATGGCCTGGTAGATCTGCGTCTGGCGCGCGGCATTGGTCAGGTGATCATCGCCGCGGATGACGTGGGTGACGCCCATATCATGGTCATCGACCACCACCGCGAGCATATAGGTCGGGTTGCCGTCCGAGCGCAGCAGCACGAGATCGTCGAGGTTGTCGTTGGTCCAGGTCACGCGCCCCTGCACCAGATCCTCCACCACGGTCTCGCCGGTCTGCGGGGCCTTCAGGCGGATCACCGGCTTCAGCCCCGCCGACGCGGCCGCCTTGCGGTCAGCCTCGGAACGATCGCGCCAGCGGCCATCGTAGCGCATCGGCTTGCTCTCCGCCTTCGCCTTCTCGCGCATCGCCTCGAGCTCCTCGGCGGTTGCGTAGCAGTGGTAGGCCGTGCCGTTGGCGAGCATTTCCTCCGCCACCTCGCGATGGCGGGCGGCGCGGGCGAACTGGTAGACGACCTCGCCATCCCAATCGAGGCCAAGCCATTTCAGCCCGTCGAGAATGGCGTCGATCGCCTCGGGGGTCGAGCGGGCACGGTCGGTATCCTCGATCCTGAGCAGCATCTTGCCGCCGAGCTTCTTCGCCAGCAGCCAGTTGAACAGCGCCGTGCGCGCGCCCCCGATATGAAGGAACCCCGTTGGCGAGGGGGCAAAACGGGTGACGACAGGATTGGGCATCGGCGGGCTCGCAAAAGTCGGGAAGAAAACGGGCAAGAAGAAAACGGGCGGGAAGAAAGCGGGCAGCAAGAACAGGCCTGCCGTTGCGCAGCGATCCGCCGCGATCTAGCATGCGTCGCCTTCATACGGAAAGCGGATTATGCAGCCGAACCGGGCCAACCCTTCATTGGGAGAGACGTCTTCCGGAGAACGCGCCCAAGAACGCGCCCATGTGGAGCATTCCCCAGGGAAGCCCGCGACGCACGCCAGCCGGCGCTTGCCTGGTGCGGGGGTCTGATGCGCCAGCCTCGCCGGAACCAGGCTGGCCAGAGCCAAGTTTACCGAAATCAAGCCCGCACAGCGGCGGGGCTGCAGGGCGGCGCTCAACTCTCCGGAGAAACCCTGCTCGGCTGGCTCGACGGCGCACGCGGCTGGCTCCTTCATAACCTCCACCGCGAGAATGACTACCGCACCGGTTTCCTCTGGCTGCCGGTCGCCTTCGGGATCGGTATTGTCGGCTATTTCTCGGCCGCGCAGGAACCGCTGCTCTGGGCTGGCCCTTTACTGGCGCTGCTGGTGTTGCCGGCGGTCCTGATCGCGCGCGGGATGCTGCGCGCCGGGCTCCTTTCGCTGTTGTTCATGGCGATGGGCTTCAGCGCCGCGACGATCCGCACCGCCATGGTGGCAAGCCCGATGCTGGAGCGCGAGCATTTCGGGGAGGTGAGGGGGTTTGTCGAAACCATCGACGACATCCGCCATCGCCAGCGGCTGGTGCTTCGCCCCACCGCGATGGAAGGCCTCGCGGAAAAGGATCTGCCGTTCCGGCTGCGGGTTGGCACGCCGGGGAAATCCGGCGCCATGCCCGGCGATTTCGTCGTGGCCAAGACCCGGCTGATGCCGCCGTCGGAAGCCGCGATGCCCGGCGGCTACGATTTTCGCCGCGATTCCTTCTTCCGCTCGACCGGGGGCGTCGGCTACGCGATCGGGCCGGTCAGAAAGGAGACCGCCCCCACGACCGCGCCGCTCGATCTCACGCTGAACGCGGCGGTCGACCGTTGGCGCAACACCCTGACCGACCGCATCGCCCGCGCCATCGGCGGGGATGCCGGCGCGCTTTCCGCGGCGCTGATCACCGGCAAGCGCGGGCTGATCTCCGAACCGGCGAACGAGGATCTGCGCGGGGCCGGACTCTACCACATCGTCTCGATTTCGGGGCTGCACATGGTGCTGGCGGCGGGCGTGCTGTTCTGGTCGATCCGCGCCGGGCTGGCGGCGATCCCGGCCATCGCGCTCACGCATCCGATCAAGAAATACGCCGCGGGTGCCGCGATGGTCGGCGCCACGTTCTACTGCATCTTCTCGGGCTCCGAGGTCGCGACCGAGCGCTCGCTGATCATGACGCTGGTGATGCTGGGCGCGATCCTGGTCGACCGGCCGGCGCTCGCCATGCGCAATCTGGCGATTTCGGCGCTGATTGTGCTGGCGCGCGAGCCGGAAGCGCTGATCGGCCCCAGCTTCCAGATGTCGTTTGCCGCCGTCGGCAGCCTGATCGCCGCCAACCAGGTTTGGTCGGAATGGAAGGCGCGCAACCCGGAACTGCCGCGCGGCCGGGCCGCCAGTTTTCTGCGCAAACTCGGCTTCGCCTTCCTGGGGATCGCGGCGACGACGATCGTGGCCACGCTGGCGACCGCGCCGTTCTCGGCCTATCATTTCCACCGCCTCAACCCCTATGGCATCATCGGCAATTCGCTGGGCATTCCGCTGGTCTCACTGGTGGTCATGCCGGCGGCGGTCATCGGCACGGTGCTGGTTCCCTTCGGGCTCGACGGCTTCGTCTGGCGGATCATGGGCGAGGGCGTCGCCGGGGTGCTGATCGTCGCAAACTGGGTGGCCTCGATCGAGAATGCCAGCGTCACCGCGCCGAACATGCAAGGCCCGGGTTTTGCCCTGCTCGTCGCGGCGCTGATGATCTTCATCGGGTTCAGGACACCGCTGCGCTGGGCCGCGCTGGGGTTGTTCGCCTTGTGGGGGGTGACCTTGCGCGCGGCGCATGCACCCGACATCGTCATCGACCCAACCGGCCAGATGGCCTTGGCCCGGGGCGAAAATGGCCGGTACCGGGTCCTGGCCGTGGGCACGCCTAGCCGGTTTACCCTGGCGCAATGGCTGCCCGCGCTGGGCGACGCCCGCATGCCAAACGACCCCAGCCTGCGCGACGGCGTTCGCTGCGACAAGACCGGGTGCACCACCCGGATGCTGGACGGGCGGCTGCTGGCGCTGACCATCCGTGCGGAGGGGTTGCGCGAGGACTGCCGCCGGGCCGATATCGTGATCACGCCGCTCTCTGGAATTGCGGCATGCGAGCCTGAAAACCGACCGGCTGGGCAGGGGAAGGCCCACGCAAGGCGCGACAGCCTCCCTGTGGCACGCGAAAGACCACCCGCGGGGCGGGAAGAGCCGCCGGTATCGCGCGGAAAACTGCTCGCGAAAGACCATTTCGAGCGCTATGGCGCGACCAAGATCATCTCCCGATCGCCGAGCGAATGGCGGCTTGAAACCAGCCTCGATCCCGAGGGACAACGCCCATGGCGGCGCCAGCCAAAACCACCGCCCAAAACGCTTTCCTCAACACCGAGCGCCATGACACCGAAGGCCACGACACCCTTAGCCGGCAAGACCTTCAGCCCGGAACTGCCCGCCAATCGGACCGCGGAAACGCTCGAAGACGAACCGGGGTTGTTCCCGCCGCAAAACCCCGCATCCGCCCCCTGATCCCCGGAAGCGCCGAAGAGAATCCGGATCCGTGGCGCTCAGGTTCAATCGCGCCGCCGATTCAATAGCGCCGAACAAGGCTGACGAGCTTGCCCTGCACCCGGACCCGGTCCGGGCCGAAAATCCGGGTTTCATAATTCGGATTGGCGGCTTCGAGCGCGATCGAGGCCCCGCGACGGCGCAGCCGTTTCAGCGTCGCCTCCTCGTCGTCGATCAAGGCGACGACGATATCACCGCTATTGGCGGTTTCCTGTTTGCGGATCACGACGAGATCGCCATCGAAAATCCCGGCCTCGATCATCGAGTCGCCGCGAACCTCGAGCCCGAAGTGCTCGCCATGGCTGAGAAACTCGGGGGAAATCTCGACCGTATGACTACGGCTCTGGATGGCGGAAATCGGCGTACCGGCGGCAATCCGCCCCATGACCGGGATCGAGATCGTCCGGGCCGGTTCCTGCTCCACGGTGGGAGCGGGAGGCCTGATCCGGCCGAGATCGCCCTCGATGACGCTGGGAGAAAATCGCTGGCGGCCGGCACGCGGCACATAGGCATCCGGCAGGCGGATCACCTCGAGCGCCCGGGCGCGGTTCGGCAGGCGGCGGATGAACCCGCGTTCCTCCAGCGCCAGAATGAGCCGGTGGATACCGGATTTCGATTTGAGATCCAGCGCCTCCTTCATTTCGTCGAAGGACGGCGGCACGCCGTTCTCGGTCAGGCGCTCGTGAATGAAGCGCAACAACTCGATCTGCTTCTTGGTGAGCATGCACCTGATCTCCCGAGAATCGCCAAAAACAAACCCGGAACATCGTTACCATGTTCTGCGCTTGTTCCGCAAGCGTTCGTGCGCTCAAATCCGCAGAATTTGACAGGCGTCACCAGCTTTTGCCGGCTTCGCATGCGCCGGCCGGATAATCAGCGCGTCGGCGGCGGCATAAACCGAGAGCAGCGATGAATCCTGGTCCGGACCGACACGCGCCACCAGCGCGCCGTCGGGGTGCCGCATCAGGGTCGCGCGCAGGTAGTCCTGCCGCTCGTCGTTGGCGCCGAGGTCCGAGCCCAGAACCGCCGGTTCCGGGGCTTCGCAGCCGGCGGCAAGGTCACCCTGAAGCGCCCCGATCAACGGCATCACGAACAACCGGGCACACACCAGCGCGGAAACCGGATTTCCCGGCAATCCCGCCAATAACATCGGCCCCAATGTGCCGAAATTCAGCGGTTTTCCCGGCCGCATCGCGATCTTGTAGAAGTCGAGCCGGGCCCCGCGTGCGGCCGCGACCGGACGAACGAGATCATGCTTGCCGACCGAGGCGCCGCCGATCGTGATCAGGCAATCCGCCGGCCATTGGCTCGCCCGGTCGAAGGCGGCGTTCAAACTCGCCTCGCTATCCCTGGCAATGCCGAGATCGAGAATCTCGGCCCCGGCCGCCCGCGCCATCGCGGCGATCGCATAGGCGTTGGTGGCGACGATCGCCTCGCTGGCGCCAGGTTCGCCCGCCGCCACCAACTCGTCGCCGGTCGCGAGAATAGCGATCCGCGGTCGGCAAAAAACCGGCAGCATGGCGTGGTTCATCGCGCCGGCAAGCGCGATGGCGCCCGGTGTGAGGCGGGTTCCGGCGCGCAGCATCACCGCGCCTGCGGCAAAATCACGCCCGGCGCGACGGATGAAGGTGCCGGGGCGAAGCGGGATTTCGCTGCGGACGACATCGCCGGAAACACCGGCGCGCTCCTGCAGCAGCACGGCATCCGCGCCCTCCGGCACACGCGCGCCGGTATAAATGCGGATGGCCTCGCCAGGCAGGAGTGCCCCGGCAAAGGCGTGGCCGGCCGCGCTCTCGCCGATGATGCGGAGCGGTTTTCCGGGCGGGTCGGTGTCCGCCGCACGAAGCGCGAATCCGTCCATTGCCGAAACATCCATCGGTGGCTGGGTGCGCAGCGCGGCGAGATCGGCGGCGAGCACGCGGCCATTGGCTTCGGCGACCGGCACGGATTCCACCACATGGGGCCGGTTCCGGGCGGCGGCGAGGATGCGGCCCAGCGCCTCGGCGACCGGCAACAGCGGCGGGCGACGGGCCGGATCGGCGCCATCGGCGCTCACCGCTTGGGCTCCGCGCGCCAATCCCCCGATTTTCCGCCCGATTTTTCCAGAAGCCGGATGCCCTCGATCCGCATGCCGCGATCCACCGCCTTGGCCATGTCGTAGATCGTCAGGCAGGCGACCGAAACCGCCGTCAGCGCTTCCATCTCGACGCCGGTCTGGCCCGAAACCCGCGCGAGGGCACGGACATACAGCCCGGGCAAGGCCTCATCCGGCTCGATCTCGACCGAAACCTTGGTCAGGAGCAGCGGATGGCAGAGCGGGATCAGCTCATGCGTCCGCTTCGCCGCCATGATGCCGGCGATGCGCGCGACCGCGATCACATCGCCTTTCTTGGCAAGCCCGCCGCGAATGAGGTCGAGCGTCGCCCTTTCCATCACCACCCGGCCTTCGGCCAGCGCCTCGCGGGTGGTCATGGCCTTGTCGCCGACATCGACCATATGGGCGGCACCGGCGGCATCAAGATGGGTGAGGCGGGGCGGGGTCTTGCTCATGCGGCGGCTCCGGTGCGGCCAAGCCCCAGCAGCCTGCGCGTGGCAGCGGCGACATCGGCCTGCCGCATCAGGCTTTCGCCGACGAGAAAGGTCGAAATCCCGGCTTTTTCGAGCCGGACGCAGTCGGCATGCGCGAAGATGCCGCTTTCGCCGACGATGATCCGGTCCGCCGGAATTTTGGGCGCGAGGGCTTCCGAGGTTTCCAGCGACACCTCGAAGCTACGCAGGTTGCGGTTGTTGATACCAACCAGCCGGGACGGCAGTTTCAGCGCTCGTTCGAGCTCCTCCGCGTCGTGCACCTCGACCAGCGCATCCATGCCGAGGGAGCCCGCGCATTGGATCAATTCGAGCGCCGCCGCATCGCCCACCGAGGCCATGATGACGAGAATGCAATCCGCCCCCATCGCCCGGGCCTCGTAAACCTGATAGGGCTCGAACAGGAAATCCTTGCGGATCACCGGCAGGGCACAAGCGGCGCGGGCCGCGACCAGATATTCCGGTGCTCCCTGAAAATACGGCGCATCGGTGAGCACCGAGAGGCACGTCGCGCCGCCCTCGGCATAGGCGCGGGCGAGGGCGGGCGGATCGAAGTCGGCGCGGATCAGCCCCTTGGAAGGGCTCGCCTTCTTGATCTCGGCGATCAGCGCATGCCGCCCCTCAGCCAGATGGGCTTCGATCGCGCGGATGAAGCCGCGCGGGGCATCGGCATCCTCGGCGCGGCGGCGCAGGTCGACTTCCGGAACCCGCGCCTTCGCGGCGGCGATCTCGCCACGCTTGGTTGCTTCGATCTGTCTGAGAATATCCGTCACGATGTTGTCTTCCGAAGGCCGAACGGCCGCGCGAGCGTATGCGAGGGACCAAAAAAGAAAAACAAGCTTCAAGCCCCCCCGTTGGAAGCGGCAACAACCGCAGCCAGCAGCGCCTTCACCTTGCCGCTGTCCAGCGCGGCAGCGGCAAGGGTCGCGCCATCCCGGAGATTGCTGGCCCTGTCCGCCACCACCAGCGCGGCGGCGGCATTGAGAACCGCGATGTCGCGATAGGCGTTTTTTTCGCCATCCAGAACCGCCGCCAGCGCCGCGGCATTCTGGTTCGGCTCGCCGCCCTTGAGGGCTTCGGGGTCGGCGAGCGCCAGCCCGGCCTCCGCGGGATTGATCTCGAAACGACGCAGCTGTCCGTCCTTCAACTCGACCACCGTCGTCGGGCCGGTGGTGGTGATCTCGTCGAGCCCGTCCGAGCCATGCATCACCCATGCGCGTTCGGTGCCGAGATCGCGCAGGGTTTCGGCGATCGGATCAAGCCAGGAGAGCGCGAAAACGCCGAGCAGGATGCGCCTGACGCCGGCCGGATTTGACAGCGGGCCGAGCAGGTTGAAAATCGTGCGCGTGCCAAGCTCGGTCCGCACCGGGGCGACATGCCGCATCGCCGGGTGATGCGCGGGGGCGAGCATGAAGGCAAAGCCGGTGCTTGCGATCGAGGCCGAAACCTCGGCGGGCGTCAGCCCGATCCTGACGCCGAGCGATTGCAGGACATCCGCCGCGCCGGATTTCGAGGAGGCCGCGCGGTTGCCGTGTTTCGCCACCGGCACGCCGCAGGCCGCGACGATCAGCCCGGCCAGCGTCGAGACGTTCCACGATCCCGAGGCATCGCCCCCGGTGCCGACGACATCGATCGCGCCGGATACCGGCGGCACCGCTAGCATTTTTCCGCGCATCGCCCGGACCGCGCCGGTGATTTCCTCGACGGTTTCGCCGCGCACGCGCAACGCCATCAGGAAACCGGCGGTCTGGGCCGGCGTCGATTCGCCCGAAAGGATCTGGCTGAACGCCATCTCGGCTTCCGTGCTCGACAGCGGCAGCCCGGCGGCGACCTTGGCGATGAGCGGCTTGAACGCATCCATATCGGGCTACTCTCTTGTCTTGCTTGTTCTCGCATGGCGGCGCGAGAAACCGGAAGGCACGATCGTCTGGGCTTTTGGGTCTGGGTTTGAGGTTAAGCCGTTTTGGTGCCGGCGTGAAACTCGCGCGCCAGCATCAAGAAATTCCCGCAGATCTGCGCGCCTTGCTCGGTCGCGATCGACTCGGGGTGAAACTGCACGCCGTAGATCGGTTTGGCGCGATGCTGGAGCGCCATCACCAACCCGTCCTCGGAGCGCGCGGTGGCGAGGAGGTCTTCGGGCATGGAAGCCGCCTCGACCACCAGCGAATGGTAGCGCGTGACCTCCAGCGGGCCGTTGATGCCGCGAAACAGGCCCTTGCCGTCATGGTTGATGCGGCTGAGCTTGCCGTGCATCGGCGTGGCGCGGATCACCTGGCCGCCAAACGCCTGGCCGATGGCCTGATGGCCGAGGCAGACGCCGAACAGCGGGATCCTGCCCGCCGCAAGCCGGATGACATCGAGCGAAATCCCGGCCTGATCGGGGGTTGCGGGGCCGGGCGAAATCACGATCGCCTGATGCCCGCGCGCCAGCAGCTCCGCCGCGCTCATCGTGTCATTGCGGATCACGTCGATCGTCGCGCCCTGCACCCCGAGGGCGTGCACGACGTTGAAGGTGAAGCTGTCGTAGTTGTCGATCAGGGCAACGCGCATGGGAACCTCGAAAACGGCGATCAGTCCAAGCGCATAGGGGAGACGAGGTCAAGGGGGATGAAAGATCGAGGAAGTACGTTGTGGCCGCACAAACATCTTGTCACTGCATCAAAGCTCTGGTCGAATTGCGAGATTGGGAGCAGATCGATGCGTGTTATCACTCTTTTGACAACTATCCTTTTTCCTTTGGTCGCTTTCGGGGCTGATGGCCCACTACCCGATCTCTCGCGTTGCGCGGTCGTGAAGTTTGAGAACGCGTTCATACAAGACTGTGCCAAGCGTACGGAAGCCGCGCTGAACCATCAAAAGGCAGGACAACTCTCCGACCGTCAGCGATCCATCGCCCTGATGTGGAAAGCCGTGCTCGAGAGTTCGCGCGAAAACCAGACCAATGATGAGCTTTCAGCGGAAGGCGAACGCCTGATGGATGAAGCTATCAGGCTCGATCCCGCAAATTTCTCCGCACTGCTCATGCAGGCGGATAGCAACGTCTCTAAAGGCAGGTTGAACGAAGCCGAACGTCTGATCACCGGTGCTAGAAAATTGGCCCCAGAGGCACCCCTCCTTGGCTTGGCTCTCAGCCGACTTCTCTTAAACAAGCGCGATTTTATAGGTGCTCATCGGGAATACAGCGCGTTGATCGAAAAACGTCAGTTCTTGGCAGATGCCTACCTCGGCCGGGCCGAGGCCTCGGTTTGGCTGAAGCAACTACCGTCCGCTCGCGCGGACATCCAGAAGGCGCTCAAGCATGCTCAAAAGGAGGAAAGGGCGCTTCTTAGCCTTGTGAAGCAAGCACGCACAATTGGGTTGGGGCGCGACGTGCTGCCGACGCTCGACGCCTTCCTGCGGAGAACTCCAAATGCCGCCCTCCAAGCC
>CAZNAT010000046.1:0-4642 GCA_964571245.1 uncultured Methylobacterium sp. | reverse complement strand
GATCCTTTTTGACAGTCAAGACTATCAAAGCGCCTACGATGCGTTGACAGAAGCCTTGCGCATTACCCCAAACAACGTCGAGAATTTCATCCTGCGCGGTCGCTGCGCGTTCGTGCTGAAAAGGACGGACGAAGCTCTGCTCGATCTCGAGCAGGCCGAAAAATTCGGTCCGAAGGATGCCAATATCTTCTATTGGCGGGGGCTCATGCTGAAAAACCTGAAAAAACCAGAGGAGGCCATCGCTTCTATCAGCCGGGCAATTGAGCTTTCGCCAAGCGTGGCAGCCTATTGGTACGACCGCGCATTGCTGTACGATGATGCGGGCAAGACCCAAGCAGATTTGGATGACTACACCAGAGTTGTTGCGCTTGAGCCGCAGCACAAAATTGCCCACAACAATCAAGGCGCAGCTTTTGAATCGCTTGGGCGTCTTGACGAGGCAGAAGCAGCTTACACCATATCGAACCGAGTTGATCCCAGATATATCTACCCCATTCGAAACCTAGTGGGCATATATGGCCTGAAATACGAGAAGAATGCTGATCCGATACTGAAAGAAAAGGGATGGCAGGGTTTGGAAACAATTTTCAAACTGGCGCCAGACGACAAATACAATCTGAAAGCGCGAGGACATTTCTACAAGCGTATTCGCGAGTGGGAAAAAGCCGTCGGTGATCTGAAAGCCTTCCACGAATGGAAGCCCGACAACCTCTTTGTCCTCACCGATCTCGGTACTTGCCTTAGTCAGCTCGAACGGCACGAGGAAGTCGTGCTCTATCTGGAAAAAGCGATTGCTCTATCACCCGAACACCCCAGGAATCTCAATAATTTGGGGTGGAGCAAGGTGAAATTAGGCCAGTTTGCGGCAGGCCTTGAGCTTGCCGAGCGCTCGCTCAAGCTTCGCCCCGGCGACCTCCCGACCTTGAATACGCGTGCTCATGCGCGCGCTGGCGTTGGCGATCGCGAGGGCGCGATCAAGGATCACCGCGACGTTGTGAAGCGGGCAAATCCGGGCTCATCCACGGCCATCGACAGCGAGAACGCGCTCAAGGAAATGGGCGAGATGCCGTAGCGGGAAGCTACTGCCCCCGCTTGCCCCGGCTGGCAAACCGGACCGCTTCTTCCGCCGCGCGGAACAGCGCTTTCGCCTTGTTCTCGCATTCCGCATGCTCGGAGGCGGGGTCCGAATCGTGGACGATGCCGGCCCCGGCCTGCACATGCATCACGCCGTCCTTCACCACCGCCGTCCGCAGCACGATGCAGGTGTCCATCGCGCCATCGGCACCGAAATAGCCGATCGCGCCGGCGTAGGCCCCGCGCTTGTCCTGCTCCAGTTCGTCGATGATCTCCATCGCCCGGATCTTCGGCGCGCCGGACACCGTGCCGGCCGGAAACCCCGCCGCAAGCGCGTCGATGACGTCATAGGCCGGATCGAGCAAGCCCTCGACGTTGGAGACGATGTGCATCACCTGGCTGTAGCGCTCGACGAAGAAACTGTCGGTCACCTCGACCGAGCCGATTTTCGACACCCGGCCGGCGTCGTTGCGACCAAGATCGAGCAACATCAGGTGCTCGGCACGCTCCTTGTGGTCGTTGAGCAGCTCCTCCTCCAGCCGCTTGTCTTCGGCCGGGGTCGCGCCGCGCACCCGCGTTCCGGCGATCGGCCGGATGGTGACCTTGCGCTCGCCATCCGCGGCGCCGGCGACCTTGACGAGGATTTCCGGGCTCGAACAGACGATCCGGAAGGCATTGAAATCGAGATAGCAGAGATACGGCGAGGGATTGACGCGGCGCAGGGCCCGATAGAGCGAGAAGGCATCGAGATCGAACGGCGTCGAGAAGCGCTGGCTCAGCACGACCTGGAAGACATCGCCGGCCAGAATATATTCCTTGGCTTCGGCCACCATCGCCCGGTAGCGCTCGGGTGTGGTGTTGGAAACACTCTGCGGCAGCCGCGCTTCGAGGCCGGCGGGCTCACCGGCGTGATGCAGCGGCGCATCGAGCGCGCCAACCACCGCATTGAGCCGATCCGCCGCCGCCTCATAGGCCGCTTTCGCGCTGGTCCCGGCCTTGGGGAACACCGGCGTGATCACGAAAATCTCGTCCTTGACCGCATCGAACACCAGCAGCAGCGTCGGGCGGATCATCAAGGCATCCGGAACCCCGATCGGATCGGGCTTGGCCGGCGCGAGCCGCTCCATGTGCCGGACCATGTCATAGCCGAGGAACCCGAAGACGCCGCTCGCCATCGGCGGCAAGTCCGCCAGATGCGGAATGCGGCTTTCGGCCAGCAGGGCGCGGAGCGTTTCGAGCGGCTTGCCGGCCAGCGGGGCAAAGGCCGCATCCGTTCCGGTTCGTGATATTTCGGTCTTGTCGCCAACACAGCGCCAGATCACGTCGGGCTTGAGGCCGATGATCGAATAGCGCCCGCGGACCGCGCCGCCCTCGACCGATTCGAGCAGGAAACTCGGGCCGGAACCGGCGAGCGGCTTCATCTTGAGATAGGCCGATACCGGCGTTTCCAGATCGGCGACCAGCGTGAGGGCCACGCATTGCGCTTCGCCCGCCCGGAAGCGCGGTTCAAAAACCTCGAAGGCCGGGAGAATACTCATGCGGGGACGATACTCATGCGAGGACAACACTCATGTTCTGGCGTTCACGCTTCGAAGGGGGTCAGTTCGTGGTCTGGCCGAGCGCCTGGTTGAGGATGGCCTGATTGGTGGAGACGCCAAGTTCCTTGCGCACCGCCGCGGTGTATTGCGCCATGATGTCTTCCGCCATGTTCTGCGCGATCTGGCGCGAAATGCCGGATTTGTCGTCTTCCGCAGGGTCATGCGGCAGCAGGCTGGTCGCCACGGGCACGATCAGCGCGCGGCTGGTGCCGTCTCCGGCTGCCGCGCTGACCGGCTTGCCGACCGGGCCGGCAAAGGCGCGCTCGACGCCCGCCTGTCCAAGCACCGCATCACGGCTGTTGCGTTTGATCCCGGCGATGCGCTGGACCGGCAGGCCGAGTTCCGCCGCAACCGCGGCCAGGCTCGCGCCCTCGTCGATTCTGCGGACGAGGCCGGTGAGGAATTCCGCCAGCGCCTTGTCCTTGCGATCGGCGAGAAACCGTGCCTTGACCTGATCCCTGACCTCGTCGAACGCCTTGTCGCGCGCCGGCTCGATCCCGTTGACCTCAAACCAGACGTGGCCGCCGTCGCGGCTCTGCAGCGGTTCGTTGTCGAGCCCGATGTCGGAGGCGAAAATCGCATTGAGCGCCTCGGGACCGCCGGGCAGGGTCACGCGGCCGCCGGCGCCATCGCCGCCCTGCCGATCGAGCGAGGCGATGACCACCGCGTTGACGCCGGCAACACCGGCGGCCTCGGCCAGGCTCTTGCCGGCGATGCGCTGATCCTCAAGCTTCTTGAAGGCCTCGTCGAGCCTGGCGCGGATCGTCGGGTCGCGCTGGAGCTTGTCCGCGCGGGCTTCGCCCTCGATCTGGCCGCGCACCGCCTCGAAAGGCGTGGTTTTCCCCGCCTCGACCTTGAGGACGCGCACCAGGACGAACCCGAACGCATCCTTGATCGGCGCGGCAAGCTTGCCTTCCTCGGTGGCGAAAATCGCCGCCCGCAACGCCGGATCGGTGATGTCACGCGCGGCCTTCAGCCCGAGATCGACGTCCTTTTCGGTGAGCTTGCGCTCGGCCAGCAGCGCCTCGAAGCTCATGCCGCCGGCAAGCTTCTCGGCGGCGGCCTTGGCCTCCGCCTCGGTGTCGAAAAGCACGCGCTGCGCCTGCCGGCGCTCCGGGGTGCCGAACCGGCCCGCCGCTAGCGCGCCGGCATAGAAGGCGCGCAGATCGTCTTCGCTCACGCTCAGGCCGGTGGCATAATCGGTTGGCGAAATCTGGATCACGGTGACCTTGCGGGTCTCGATCGTGCGGAACTCCGACTTGCGCTCCTCGTGGAACGCCTTGAGGGCCGCCTCGTCCGGCTCGGCGGGGGCGGGGACCTTGTCGGCGGGGACGACGATCACGTCGAGGTTGCGCTCCTCGTTGCGGTACTGGTGGATGGCCTTGCCGAGGCTATCGGAGCCGGCGAGCCCGCCGACCAGCCCGGCCAGCAGCTGGAACCGCAGCACCAGATCGCCCTGCTGGCGGATGAAGGCCTGCTCGCTCAGCCCGGATTGCTGCAAGGCTTCGCTCAGCCGGGCGCGGTCGAAGATGCCGCCGACCTTGAATTCCGGCGCTTCGGTGATCGAGCGCAGGATGGTCGGCTGATCCGCCGCCAACCCCAGCGACTTGGCCTTCTGGTTGAGCGCGGCTTCGTCGATCATCCGGTTGAGCAGTTCGCGGTCGAGCCCGAAGGCGCGCGCATCCTCGGTGGTCACCGGGCGGCGCACCTGCTGCTGGATGCGGCGCAACTCGTTGTTGAACCCGGTACGGAATTCATCGGCGCTGATCTTGGTCGAACCAACCGTCGCCACGGTGCGGTTGATGCCGCCGCGGAAAATATCGCCGATGCCCCAGATCGCGAAGGAGACGATCAGAACGCCCATGATCACGGTCAGGACGAGGCGCCCGAGCCATTTCGAGTAGGCAGTGCGAATAGCGGTCAGCATGGCCGTTCAAATGCTCCCAAAAACGGGGTCGATTGGCGCGTGA
>CAZNAT010000045.1:0-27505 GCA_964571245.1 uncultured Methylobacterium sp. | reverse complement strand
ATGCACAATCTTCATGTCGCAAACCTTTGAAAGTCAGACGACTTCCGGCAGGCTTACTCCTCAATCTCGTGCATTTTGATCCAACCGCATTCAGCTAAATTAATGGGTCTGGACCCTAGGGACCGAGAGGCGGATCTGCTAGGGCCGGGCGGCACCCGGTTTTTTCGCGGCCGGCTTTTTGGTCTCGGGTATCTTTGACTCAGGTTTCTTTGGTTGAGGTTTCCTGACTTTCCCCGTTGTCGGCAAGGCATCATGCGGCCGGCCGAAATCCGGCGCCGCCGTTTCCTGCCCGGAGGCGATGATGCCGCGCCGGATCGCCCGGGTGCGGGTGAAGAGCGCGTGCAAGGCATCGCCATCGCCCCAGCGGATCATGCGCTGAAGCGCCAGAAGGTCCTCGCTGAACCGGCCCAGCATTTCGAGGACGGCATCCTTGTTGGTCAGGAAGACATCGCGCCACATCGTCGGGTCGGAGGCTGCGATGCGGGTGAAATCACGAAAACCGCCGGCGGAGAACTTGATCACCTCGGACTGCGTGACCTCTTCCATGTCGGCGGCGGTGCCGACGATGTTATAGGCGATGAGATGCGGGACGTGGCTGGTAATCGCGAGCACGAGGTCGTGGTGCTCCGGCGTCATGATCTCGACGTTCGCGCCGAGCGCTTCCCAGAACGCCTTGATCCGATCGATGGCGGCGGCATCGGTCTCGGAGGGGGGCGTCAGGATCGACCAGCGATTGACGAATAATTCGGCAAAACCGGCATCCGGGCCGGAGTATTCCGTTCCCGCGACCGGATGCGCCGGCACAAAATGCACGCCGGCGGCCAGGTGCGGCGCGACATCGCGCACCACCGAGCCCTTGACCGAGCCCACATCAGACACGATCGTACCGGGGGCAAGCGCGGGCCCGATGGCTTCGGCCACCGCGGCATTCGCCATCACCGGCACGCAGAGGATGACAAGGTCCGCGTCCCGTACACCCGCCGCCGCATCGCCGGTCACCTCATCGGCGATGGCGAGGGCGGCAACCCGCGCCCGGACCTCGGCATCCACGTCGATCGCGACAATATGCCGTGCCGCCGCCGACCGGCGAACCGCGCGGGCAATCGACGAGCCGATCAGCCCGAGACCGATGATCGCAAGACGTTCGAACGGCGTTTTCATCGCGACATGACTTTCAAAGCGGCACGGCCTTCATGGCGTCTGGTTTTCAAGTGGGTTTCACGCCCAGGAAATCGCCGAGCGCCGCCAGCACCGCCGCATTGGCTTCCTCGCCGCCAATGGTGAGCCGCAGCGCGTTCGGGAGCCCGTAGGCATCCATGCGGCGCAGAATGATGCCGCGCGCGGTGAGGAAGGCATCGGCATCCGGCGCGCGTTTTCCGGCCTCGTCGGGGAAATGGATCAGCACGAAATTGGCCACCGACGGCGTGATTCCGAGGCCAAGGCCTTTCAGCGCCAGCGTCATGCGCGCGAGCCAATGCGCGTTTTGCGATACTGCGAGTTCCTCATGTGCCCGGTCCTCGATCGCGGCAACCCCGGCAGCGATGGCGGGACCGCTGACGTTGAACGGACCCCGGATGCGGTTGAGCACATCGACGATCGCTTCCGGCGCGTAGAGCCAGCCGACGCGCAGGTTGGCGAGGCCATGGATTTTAGAGAACGTCCGGGTCATCACGACGTTCTCGCTGGTCGCGACGAGTTCGAGCCCGGAGGAATAGTCGTTCCGGCGGACGTATTCGGCATAGGCCGCATCCAGGATGAGCAGCACATTACCGGGAAGCCCGGAATGCAGCCGCTTGATCTCCTCGAAAGGCATATAGGTGCCGGTCGGGTTGTTGGGGTTGGCCAGAAACACGACCCGGGTTTTCGGTGTGACGGCGGCGAGCATCGCATCCACATCGGTGTGGAGGTTTTTCTCCTTCGCAACCACCGGGGTTGCGCCGGTCGCCAGTGTGGCGATCCGGTACACGAGGAACCCGTACTCGGAATAAAGCCCTTCGTCGCCCGGCCCCATATAGGCATTGGCGAGCAGCGAAAGCAGCTCATCCGAACCCGCGCCGCAGATGATGCGCGCAGGATCCAGCCCATAGCGATGGGCGATGGCATTGCGCAGCTTCTCGGCGGTTCCATCCGGGTAAAGTTCGAGCGTGTCCGCCGCCGCACGGTAGGCCGCGATGGCGTGAGGGCTCGGGCCAAGCGGGGTTTCGTTCGAGGACAGCTTGTAGAGCTTCACGCCGGCGGGAGCCTTGCTCTTGCCGGGCACGTAGGCATCGATCTCGAGAAGTCCGGGGCGGGGTTTGGGCGCGAGTGACACGAGGCAGCTCCATTTGGCCGGATTGCGCCGCCGGCTCGGCTTGAAATGCGATTATCGGGTCACTTTGGCGCGGGAAAACGTCTGTCCCATCCAAAATCGACGTTCACAGTCCTCGCGTGAGCACGAAGCGACGAGCATGGCACCCAACCTCGAGATAACGCGATGGCGCGCATTTCGCCTCTGTGAGCGCATTCGTCAATGCCTCCCGGGCAATTTCGGCGGGGTGGGCGACAAGAAGATTGGCGCCATTGGCATCCCCGGCGGAGGCCACCAGCTCCGCGCCGAGCGCCTTGAGCGCGTCGAACGCCGGCGCTCGCCATCGTTCCGCACGGATCGAGGCCAAAATGGTCTCGCGGGCGAGGCCGTCGCGCTGGGGGTTGGCGATGACGAAAACCGGCAGCCCCACCGGGTGATCGGCGCGTTCGGCGAACGGCAGCCGGGCAATGATCTTGGGCGCATCCGGGCGCTCCAGCCCCTTCCACCAGGCGCCGAGATCGGCGGATTGATCGATCCGGAACATCCCGAGATCGCCGTTGGAGTTCTCGACCTTGGTGATCACTTGCGTGGAGCTTTCCGCCGCAACAAACGGCACCGTAAAGCCAAAATGAAAGCGCATGCTCTCACGCATGGCGATATCGCCGCCGGAAATATCGACATGGACCGAATAGGGCACCTGGGTGAAGGTCGAGGTGGCCACCAGCACCCGCCAGATGTTCTCGGGCGCATCCACCGGCCAGCGGCCCGGGTTTTTCAGCACGATCTTGCGCATCAGATCCGCTTCCCGGTCTGGCCGGAAGGCCGAACCGGTGTCCCCTGCGGCGCGCTTGGCCTCGATCACGCGGCCGACGACATCGCCGCGTTCGACCAGCAAGGCATGGATCGAGGCATCGATGCGGTCGATTTCGATGCGCAGCTGGGCAAGGGGAGAGAGGGCGTTTGACATGTGGTACAGATCGCCAGGATGAGCCAAAATCATGGGTGTAAGGCCGGATTTACCGGGAATAGTGTTAGAGCGCCGGCACCGGCACCGGCAAGCGGGAACACGGCGATCGAGCCCCGACAGAAAAAATACTTGTTCGTTAAGTCGAACAAGAATACCCTTTTAGCAGATATTTCCGGCAAAACGGATTTTTTGAGTCTCTCGGAGCCTTGGTGCAGGAATTCAGTTCTGGTGTTTCGCTCGTTTCGGTCCGACGGTTTCCCATAGGCCGATCGCGCACCGAACCGGTAGTGTCGTGTGCCGGTACTTTTACGCCGGTAGTGCGAGGGGTGGGATATGGGCGTTCGGGCCAGTGAAGCGGACGAGCCGCAATCGCATCTCCTGCTCTTGGGACCGGAGGCGCCGCTTCGCCTCGAGTCGGGGGCTGCGGTGTCGCCGCTCCGGATCGCGTACCAGACCTATGGCACGCTGAACGCTGAACGTACCAACGCGATCCTCATTTGCCACGCTCTGACCGGCGATCAGCATGTCGCGAATATCCATCCCGTTACCGGGAAATCCGGCTGGTGGGAGAGTCTCGTCGGCCCCGGCAAGCCGATCGATACCAACCGGTTCTTCATCATCTGCTCGAATGTCATCGGCGGCTGCATGGGGTCTTCCGGGCCGGCGTCGAAAAAACCGGGAACGGACGAGCCCTACGGAACCGAATTTCCGCTGCTGACGATTTCCGACATGGTGCGCGCCCAGGCGCGATTGATCGATCACCTCGGCATTGCAACGCTGTTGGCGGTTGTCGGGGGATCGATGGGCGGCATGCAGGTTCTGGCCTGGGCCTCGTTGTTTCCCGAGCGGGTGTTCGCCGCCATGCCGATTGCTTCGTCTGCTAAGCATTCGGCGCAGAATATCGCCTTCCACGAGGTGGGCCGGCAAGCTGTCATGGCTGATCCGGATTGGCGACGCGGCCGCTACATGCAGGAGGGCACCAGGCCGGTGAAGGGGCTCTCCGTTGCGCGCATGGCGGCGCATATCACCTATCTTTCCGAGCCGGCACTGCAGCGGAAATTCGGGCGGAACCTGCAGGACCGGGACCTGCCGACATTTTCCTTTGATGCTGATTTTCAAGTGGAATCCTACCTCAGGCACCAGGGTTTCACCTTCGTCGAGCGCTTCGATGCCAATTCCTATCTCTATCTGACCCGCGCGATGGACTACTTCGATCTCGCGGCTGACAACGGGGGCTCTCTTGCCGCGGCGTTCAAGGGCACGAAGACCCGTTTCTGTCTGGTATCGTTTACCAGTGATTGGCTTTTTCCAACAAAAGACAGTCGGCAAATTGTTCATGCGCTGAATGCCGCCGGCGCGTCGGTTTCCTTCGTCGAAATCGAATCCGACAAAGGGCACGATGCGTTCCTGCTCGAGGAGCCCAATCTCTTCGCGACGACGCGCGGTTTTCTCGATGCAGCCGCGCGCGCAAGAGGGGTTTTGGGGGATGCGTAATGGTTGAACGCTTGGCCAGCGAGGTTGATTTCCGTTCCGATTATCGCCGGGTGTCGCAGATGGTGCGCGAGGGCGCGCGCGTGCTCGATGTGGGCTGCGGAGACGGTGCTTTGCTGCAGCATCTGGCCCAGCGCAAGGGCGTGGACGCGCGCGGAATCGAAATTTCGCGTGAGGGCGTTGCGGCCTGTGTGGCCAAAGGGCTCGCGGTGATTCAGGGCGATGCCGATACCGATCTGTTTGATTATCCAGATGATTGTTTCGACTTTGTCATTCTGTCCCAGACGCTTCAGGCAACCAGGAAGCCGCGGGTGGTGCTGGAGCAGATGTTGCGCATCGGGCGCAATGCGATCGTCTCGTTTCCAAATTTCGGCCATTGGCGCATCCGGGCGCATATCCTGTTTCACGGTTCAATGCCGGTGACCAAAAACCTGCCGGACACCTGGTACGACACGCCTAACATCCATTTTTGCACGATCCGTGATTTCGTCGCGCTCGCGGATGAGCTGCGCGCCAAGATCGTCCGGGCGGATGCTCTGGATGCTGGTGGAAACGCCGTCGACGTCAAGATGCCCTGGTGGTTCTGGAACTTGATGGGCGAGCAGGGGATTTTCTGGCTGGAGCGCGGAAAATAAAGCCAGCTAATCGGTTTTCCCGACGGCATTCCCGCTTGGCACCAGGGCAGGCTGCAGCAGGTTCCGGATCCGGGCGGAACGGCCGGAAAGCGCCGGTCGATAAACCTGCTTCGTCGCTTCGATAATATAGACGCCGGAGAAGGGTAGAGACAGTGACGCGCCAATGCGTTCCCATGCCAGGGCGGTCCGCAAGAAAAACTTGCGCTGGATCGGTGGCATGTAGAGCGCCTCGCCCCAATGCGTCGGGGTAAACAGCGCCTGGCGCATCAATTCGGTCAATTGCCGGCGCGAGAACGGCTGGCCATGGCCGAAGGGGGTGGTGTCCAGGCGCGCCCAGGGGCCGCGCCGGTTCGGAACGATCATCATGATGTTGCCGCCGGGCGCGAGAATGCGCCACATCTCGCTCATCAGCGCGGCGGGATCATCCGAGGTTTCGAGCGCATGAACAAGCAGAACCCGGTCGACCACCGAATCGCGCAGCGGCATGTCCGTCGGCTCGACAAGACTGGAGGAGGACAGCTGCCCGGCAGGCCAGGCGACGACTCCCTGCCGGGCCGGCATGAAGGCGATAGCCCGTTCCGTGCCTTCGCGCAGGGGATCAAGATAGGGCGTGGCGTAGCCGAGCCCCAGCAGCGCCAGGCCGGAAAGGCTTTCCCAGCGATGGCGGATTCCGCGCAGGATCATCCGCTGCGCGACGACCCCGAGCGGGCTCGAATAGAACGATTTGAGATCGACGACATCCAGTTGCATCGTTAGAACCTGACAGGAATTGGCGCGCTGCGCAAAGCGCGGTTTCAAGGACACATGGGGTTTAGGGCGATGGAAATCGAATTGTTCACGTGCCGCAGCGACAACTACGGGGTTCTGGTCCGCGACCCCGCGACGGGCACGGTCGCCGCAATCGATGCGCCGGAACTTGCTCCGATCGAGGCGGCGCTGGCGCGGCGCGGCTGGAAGCTCGATGTCATCCTGGTCACGCACAAGCACTTCGACCATATCGAGGCGATTGCACCGCTGGTGGCGAAATACGGCGCGAAACTCGTTGCCCCCGTGCTCGCCAAGGCGGAAGTACCGCTGGCGGATCGTTATGTCGATGAGGGCGATGTCGTCGAGATCGGCGCGCTCCGGGCGGATGTCTGGGCGACCCCGGGGCATTGTGTCGATCACGTCTCGTATCATTTTGCGCGAGAGCAGGTGATTTTTGTCGCCGATGTGCTGTTCGTGATGGGCTGCGGCCGCGTCCTCGATTCGACGGTCGAGGCGCTGCATCGCTCGGTGATGCGGATCGCGGCGCTGCCGGATGCGACGCGCGTCTATTGCGGGCATGAGTACACGCTTTCGAACGCAAAATTCTGCGCCCATGTCGAGCCCGGCAATGCCGCGATCGCCGCGCGGCTCAAAGCCGTCGAGGCGGCGCGAGCGGCGGGCCGATTTACCGTTCCGACGACGATTGCCGAGGAAAAGGCCACGAATGTCTTCATGCGCGCGGCGGGGCTGGCCGAATTCGCCGCCCGCCGTGAAGCCAAAAACGCATTCTAGGGGTCGAGACGCTAGAGCATTTTCGAGCGAAGCTTGCCCTTACGAAGGCAGGGGTGGTTTTCGGTTCGTGTTAGGAAACATACCAATGGAGCACGGAAGGCGAATGCGAGTTTGCCGAGTAGGCTCCGACCACACGGCATCCGGACAACAACAGCCCCTAGGCAGACCATGACCATCAATCCATTCGACGCGACGATGCAGGTTTCTGAGGGGCTTGGCGCCAAGGACGTCATTCGCCTGCTGGCGCTGACGCCGCATCCCGAAGGCGGATTTTACCGCGAAACCTTTCGGGATCAGGCGAGCGATGCCGCAGGCCGCTCGGTCGGCACGGCGATCTACTATCTCCTCGAGGTCGGCGAAGTCTCGCATTGGCACCGCGTCGACGCCGCCGAGATCTGGCATTATTACGCGGGTGCGCCGATGGTCATCACCATCAGCCCGGACGGGCACGATGTATTGGCGCATCACCTTGGCCCGGTTCTGGCGGCCGGCCAACGCCCGCAGGTCGTGGTGCCCAAGCACCATTGGCAGAGCGCCGCCAGCCTGGGGGCCTGGAGCCTTGTCGGCTGCACGGTTGCCCCGGGGTTTTCCTTCGAGGGGTTCGAGATGGCACCGCTCGGTTGGCGTCCGGCCCCGCGCAAGTCCGGGGGCTGAGCAGATGCAGGGAGGGGTTGATCTCGCGCTTGTCCGGGCCTGCGAGGAGCGGATCGTCAATTGCTGGCCGGCGGTTGCGACCATGCTGTTCGAGGGTTTTGTTGTCCGTTTTGCCAATGGCTATTCCGGGCGGGCCAATTCCGCGACGCCGATCGAAGCCGGGGCGGATCTCCCGGATGAGACGCTGTCAACCATCGAAGGGCTCTATCGTGACGCGAACCTGCCGTCGGTGGTCCGGGTCACGCCGCTGGCGGCACCGGGGCTTGAAGCACGGTTGATCGCGCGGGGATACCGGATCCGTGACGAGAGTTTTGGCCAGATCGCCCTGCTCGATAACGACCGGGGGACGGTTGGCTTTTCGGACCGGCAGGGGTCAAAGGACCTGTCTATCCGGATTGATCCCAACCCTGGCGAGGCCTGGCTCGCCGGCGTCGGCCGGCTTCAGGAGGGGGCAAAACGCAATTCCGCGCATCTCGAAGCCATTGTCGGGCGGATCAGGGTCCCCTCGGGGTTTGCGACCCTCTTCGACGGCGAGACCCCCATGGGGCATGCCATGATCGCGATTGATCGCAGGATGGCCGAAATCGGCTCCGTGATCATCGCGCCCGATTGCCGCGGGCAGGGGGCCGGCCGTACACTCATCGCGGCCTTGCTGGCGTTTGCCCGCGACGCCGGCGCGCATTCCGCCTTCCTGCAGGTCGAGACCAGTAACGAGCGGGCTCTTCGGCTCTATCGTTCCTTCGGCTTTCGCGAAGCGTATCGCTATCGCACGCTGGTCAGGGACAGCTGACGCCGTTACCGACGGGCGATCACCGCCCCGCCGACGATCAAGGCGCAGGCGATCGCCAGCGGCCAGCCCGCTTCCGCGCGCCCGGCGAGGATGAGCGCGAGGGTCGAGATTACCGGCGCGGCGTAGGCGGCGGTGCCGAGAAAGCGGATATCGCCGCGTTTCATGCCGATATCCCACAGGAAAAACGCCGCGCCGACCGGGCCGAGACCGAGCGCGAGAATTGCCCCCCAGGTCGCCGGTTCCTGCGGCAGGCCGCGTGGTTCGAGCGCGAGATGGGCGAGCCCGGCCAGCGCCGCCGTCGCGAGGCAGAAGCCGACGACCGCCTCGGTGGGGACGCTCGCCATCCGGCGCGAGAGCACGGAATATCCCGCCCAGAGGAAGGCGCAGGCGAGCGCGAGGCTGTAGCCGAGAACGGGGAAGGCCGTGCCGCTGCCGATCCCGCCTTTCGACAGCGCCAGCGCGACCACCCCGGCAAACCCGAGAACGGCACCGAGCACATGCCGGAACGTCAGCTTTTCACCCGGAAGCAGCCCGGAAAACAACACGATCAGCAGAGGCCAGAGATAGGCGATCAGGCTGGCTTCCGCGGGCGGGGCGGTTTTCAGCGCGGCAAAATAGACGGCGTGGTAGCCAAAGAGCCCGCCGACACCGAGCGCCCAGGCCATGGCGGGCTGGCGCAGCTTGCCGAGATCCCCCCGCATGGCAATGAGCGCGAGGCCCAGCCCGCCGCCGATGGCGAAAGTCAGCGCCGTGAGCAGGAACGGCGGTACGCCCTCAGTCGCCGCCGTCAGGAGTGCCAGCAGGCCCCAGAGCAGGATGGCACCAAGGCCGGCAAGGGTCGCGGGGGAGAGAGTGATCATCCCAAAGCGGATAGCCGTGCCGCACCCAAAAGAAAAGGGCCGGTTTCCCGGCCCTTACCGTGGATTCCACCAAGGAGCCTCCTAATCAGGAAAACCCTTAGATCATGTATTGCCCGCCATTGGCCGACAGCGTCGATCCCGTGATGAACCCGGCCTCGTCGGCGGCCAGGAACACCACCGCACGGGCAATTTCCGAGGGCTCGCCGAGGCGGCCGACCGGAATCTGCGGCAGAATGGATTTTTCGACGATCGCCGGGTCGATCGCCATCACCATTTCGGTTGCGATATAGCCGGGGCAGATCGTGTTCACGGTGATTCCGGCGCGGGCGCCTTCCTGCGCCAGCGCCTTGACGAAGCCGATATCGCCCGCCTTGGCGGCGGAGTAATTCACCTGGCCCATCTGGCCCTTTTGTCCGTTGACCGAGGAAATGCAGATGACGCGGCCGAATTTGCGGGCGCGCATGCCCTCCCATACCGGCCGGGTCATGTTGAACAGCGAGTTGAGGTTGGTGTTGATGACGCCATACCACTGGTCCTTGGTCATCTTGTGGAACATGCCGTCCTTGGTGATGCCGGCGTTATTGACGAGCACCTCGACCGGGCCAAGATCGGCCTCGACCTTGGCAATGCCGGCGACGCAGGCGTCATAATCCGAGACATCCCACTTGTAGGTCTTGATGCCGGTTTCAGCCGAAAAGGCCGCGGCTGCCGTGTCGTTGCCGGCGTAGGACGCCGCAACCTTGTACCCCGCCGCCTTCAGCGCCTTAGCGATCGCCGCGCCGATGCCGCGCGATCCACCGGTGACCAATGCTACCCTCGCCATGATTGTTCCTCCCTAGAACGCTGATTGGCTTTTTTTATCGTGTTTTTTGTTGCTCAAGATGTCCGGTCGTTGAGATGCGGGAACAGGCGGCACGCTCGCCCCTGTTCCCGCGGGGTATTAGCGTTCGACGCAGAGCGCGACGCCCATGCCGCCGCCGATGCACAACGTGGCGAGGCCCTTCTTGGCGCCACGGCGCTTCATCTCGAACAACAGCGTGTTGAGGATGCGCGCGCCCGAGGCGCCGATCGGGTGGCCGATGGCAATCGCGCCGCCGTTGACGTTGACGATTCCGGGGTCCCAGCCCATGTCCTTGTTCACGGCCAGCGCCTGGGCCGCGAAGGCCTCATTGGCTTCCACGAGATCGAGATCGCCCACTTTCCAGCCGGCCTTTTCGAGCGCGCGGCGCGAGGCCGGGATCGGGCCGGTGCCCATGATCGCCGGATCGACGCCGCAGGTCGCCCAGGAGACGATGCGGGCGAGCGGGGTGATGCCGCGGCGGGCGGCTTCCGCTTCGGTCATCAGCACGGCGGCGGCGGCACCGTCATTGATGCCGGAGGCGTTGCCGGCGGTCACCGTGCCGTCCTTCGAGAAGGCGGGCTTGAGTTTGCCCATGCTCTCGAGCGTCGAGCCATGGCGGGGGTATTCGTCGGTATCGACGACGATATCGCCCTTGCGGGTCTTGACCGTATAGGCGACGATCTCATCCTTGAACTTGCCGGCCTTCTGGGCGGCTTCGGCCTTGTTCTGCGAGCCGACGGCGAAGGCATCCTGCTCCTCGCGGGTCAGCTGCCACTTGGCGGCGACGTTCTCGGCGGTGTTGCCCATGTGGTAGCCCTGGAAGGCATCGAGCAGCCCGTCCCGCAGCATGGTATCGAGCAGTTTCAGCTCGCCCATCTTGGTGCCGGAGCGCAGGTAGGCGACATGCGGCGACAGCGTCATCGATTCCATGCCGCCGGCAACGATGATCGACGCGTCGCCATTGGCGATCTGCTGCATACCGATCGCCATGGTCCGGAGACCCGAGCCGCAGAGCTGGTTGAGGCCCCAGGCGGTCTTTTCCTGCGGGATGCCGGCGGCCATCGCGGCCTGCCGGGCGGGGTTCTGACCCTGGTTGGCGGAGAGGACCTGGCCGAGAATCACTTCATCCACTTCCGCGCCCGCAACGCCCGCGCGCTCCAGCGCGCCCATAATCGCGGCGGCACCGAGCTGGGCGGCCGGCACATCGGCAAACGCACCGTTGAAGGCGCCAACCGCAGTTCGTGCCGCGCTCGCGATCACAATCGATTTTTCAGGCATGCTGTTCTCCTCGCGTGGGTATCGTGTTTTCGGGCCTGGTCCCCGGTTCCGGGATTTAACCGTCTCGACTATGAGACTTGCCAAGAAACTATCGTCAAGCCAGAAACTTGTCTAAGATAGTCAGGTCGGCGTTGCGTCAGGCGAATGGCTTGAGGCGGGGCCGGGGTTTGCACCGCCCGGAAAGCCGGCAAGGGTGCGGGGATGATGGCGTTTCGCCGGATGAGTGGAGTGAGCATGGCGGAAGCAGGCACGAAAGAACCGACGGTCATCAAGAAATACGCCAACCGGCGGCTCTATCACACCGGGACAAGCTCTTACGTGACGCTGGAGGACCTGGCGCTCATGGTTCGGCAGGGCGAGAATTTTGTCGTAACCGATGCCAAGAGTGGCGATGACATCACGCGTTCCGTGCTCACGCAGATCATTTTCGAACAGGAAAACAAGGGCCAGTTCCTGCTCCCGATCGCCTTCCTGCGGCAGTTGATCCAGTTTTACGGCGACAACATGCAGGCCCTCGTACCCAAATATCTCGAATTCTCGCTCGGCCAGTTCATGACCGATCAGCAAAAGCTGCGTGAGCAGTTTTCCAAGGGGTTTGGCAATCCGGGGTTTGCTGCCAATCCCTTCGCGCCGGTGGCACCGACGGCGATTGCCGCCATGGAGGAGCAGGTGCGCAACAATATGGCGATCTTCCAGGAGGCCATGCGCGCGTTTACGCCCTTCATCGGCATGAAACCCGGCGACACGCAGCCGGAAGAGGCCGGCAAGAAAAAGGGCAAATAGCCCGGACAAGTAGCGCTGCGGCAGAGCGCGGTGCTGCTCACGCCGTCAGGCGGGCCGGCTCCGGCTTGCGGCCCTGCAGGCTGTTCTGGGCAGCGCCGAGAAAATCGCCCTGCAGGAATTCCACCCGCCAGGAGGTGAGCAGCGTCGCCGTTTCCTCGTCCTGCACCCATTCGGCGACGGTCTCGATCTTGAGATGCCGCGCCAGTTGCAGCAGCGTCTGGACAAAGAACCGATCATCCGCCGAGCGCGCGAGATTCTTGATGAAAGTGCCATCGATCTTCAGGATGTCGATCGGCAGCAGGCGCATGTTGCGGAACGAGGTGTGCCCGGCGCCGAAGTCATCGATCGCGACCCTGGCGCCGCAGGCCTTGATCCCTTCGATGAGCGCCCGCGCCGCGTTGATATCCTCGATCAGCGAGGTCTCGGTGATTTCGACGACGAGCCGGCTCGCGACGCTGGCATCGAGCGCGAGTTGGGCGCGGAACGCCGCCATCCAGTCCGGGTGCAGGGCGGTGGACACGCCGACATTGATCGTCAGGACGACATCCGGGTTCTCGCGCAGGGTTTCCAGCGCCAGTTCGGTAACCCGGTGATCGATGAGATGGAGAAAGCCCAGCCGTTCGGCAACCGGCACGATATGCGCGGCCCCGAGCCATTCGCCTTCCGGCGTGACCATGCGGACCAGCGATTCGTACATCGCGATGGTGCCGGTCGAGGATGTGACGATCGGCTGATAGGCGAGGCGGATGCGGCGCTCGTTGAGCGCGGAGAGGACGAGATCCGTCGATTCCCGGTTGGTTGACCGGCGGGTGTGGGTTTCCGGGTTCTTGGCATAGGCGATGAACGGCGCGTCGATGCGTTCGTCGGCATCATGCAGCGCCTCCTCGCAGGCGTGCAGCGCTTCCATGGTGGTCGCCGCCTCGCTGGGCACCGCGACCCCGCCAATATGTACGCAGGCCGACACCGGCCCGGCGCTGGTGTCGATCGGCGTCGAGCGGATGGCGCTGGCAAGGCGGCCTGCCACGAATTCCATATGCTCCGCCATGCTCGGGGCCAGAATGATACCGATCTTGTTGGTCGCATAGCGGCCCAGGATGTCGCGCCGGCGGATTACCCCGCGCAGACGTCGCCCGATCGCCGCGATCACCTCGTCACCAACGTGATAGCCATAGGTCTTGTTGAGCTGGGCGAGATCGTCGATCGCCACCATCATCACGACGATCCCGCGTGAATCCCTGGCATTGGCTTCGATGGCATGGGCCAGTGCGTTGCAGAAATCGGCCCGCGTCAGGGCGCCGGTCGTAGGGTCGAAATGGCGTTTGGTGACAAGCGCCAGCTCTTCGGCCGTGGGCGCGAGAATACGGCGGCAAACGCCGTGCACCAGCCGTGGCCGGCCGGCGTCATTGGCGAACCAGCGGCCGGTGTCCTCGACCCAGAACCGTAACCCGGGGGCGGGATTGACAAGGTAGCGGGCCGAAAACGCCACGCCGGTGCCCTGGTCCTTGCCGTCGCTTTCAAAGATTTCCGCATGGCGCGACGTCGGGCTTGCCTGATCGATCAGCGTCGCAAACGAGGTTCCGGTTCCCAGCGCCGCCATATCATGCACCCCGAAAATCCGGTCCGCATTGGTGCTCCAGGTCGAATGGTCGGTTTCGATGTTCCAGGAATAGGTGGTCTCGCCGAGGTCTTCGCCATTGCCGAGGAGGTCTTCGCGCTGGTCTTCACGGCTTTCCAGCGCGTGATTCCCGACAAAAGGTTTCGCTTCTGGATCGGAGGCCGCCGTATTTTCTGCAATTATCGATTGAATATCCACGCCTGCGGTATGCGCCATGCTACGCCCGATCCAGCCAAAGGTGCCATCGGATGCTTCGGCAATGGGCGCGGCGCGCCTCGTTCGACGAAAATCCTTCTGCCCGAGTATGGCGCGGGACCGGTAAATCTTTGCTTACCATGTTTCGTCGGTTCCTCGGCAGGCGTGCCGCCGGCACGGGGTTTGCGAGATCCCGGCATGAGCACACATCAGCCCCTCGCCTTGTACCAGATTGAAACATTCGGCGCTGCCGGCCGGCCCTTGCCGTCCCGGGATGGAAAAGCCGCTTCCGCCAAGCCAGCCGTGCGGGCCAGCGAGTTTCTGGTCCAGTTGATGGTGGGCGGCGATGGTGATTTGCGCAAAACGCTGGGTCGCCAGGAAGTGGCGTCCGAGCGCCAGTCGGCTTACGGATCGGCGCTCTCGAACCGGCCTTCGAGTCGCTCGCTGAGTTTTCTGCGCGTGATCGATACGGTCTGAGCCGCGCGGGTTTCATAGGCCTGAATCGGAACGATCTCTGCCAGAACGCACAGCAAAAAAGGCCTACGGAACCTCCGAGGCCTTTCTGCAGTTCCGGGTAGCACGCAAGGCCGGTCCGCTTTAGCGACCAGCCCCCGGCAATTATTCGGCGCTCTTGACCGCGAGAACCTGGCGGCCGCGATACATGCCGGTCTTCAGGTCGATGTGATGCGGACGGCGCAGTTCACCGGTGTTCTTGTCCTCGATGTAGCTCGGGGCGGCAAGCGCGTCGGCGGAGCGGCGCTGCCCACGCTTCATGCGCGAAACTTTTTTCTTTGGAACGGCCATGGTCAAACTCCTCAAGGCGAACCCCGGCGCGACCAAGCGGCCCGGGAAGTACCAGACGATCATCTGGGATAATTCGTGAAGCGCGCTCTATAATCGCTTGTTTGAGGAAAAGCCAGCCCAAACTGACGCGACTTGTTGCGCGGCAAAAACACGCCTAATCCAGAGGTGCCGGATTGGCAAACGGTTGGCATGAAGCTGGGTAGTTTTGGTCTTCGAATGAGCAAGCGCGAGCAATTTTCGGGTTCCATGGTCGAGCGGCTCGCGGCGGCGGCGACAGCGGTCGATGCGCGACTTGGCGCCATATTGACCACCGGGCGACGGCCCGCCCGACTTGTCGAGGCGATGCGGCACGCGGTTTTCGCCGGCGGCAAGCGCATGCGGCCGTTTCTCGTGCTCGAATCCGCCCGGCTGTTCGATATCGTGGGGGCGGCGCCGCTGGATGTCGCGACCGCGCTTGAGGCGGTGCATTGCTATTCGCTCGTCCACGACGATCTCCCGGCGATGGATGACGACAATACCCGCCGCGGCCAGCCGACCGTGCATCGCGCCTACGACGAGGCCACGGCGATCCTGGTCGGCGATGGCCTGTTGACGCTGGCCTTCTCCGTGCTTTCCGCGCCGACATTGCGGGTTCCGGCCGGGCGGCGCGTCCGGTTGATCTCGGCGCTGGCCGAAGCCGCCGGCATCGACGGCATGGTCGGTGGTCAGATGCTCGACCTCGCGGCGGAGGGGCGCTTCGAGGCTACCGTGCGTCGACCGAGGCTCGGCGTGAAGGCCATCCGCCACCTGCAATCGCTCAAGACCGGGGCGCTGATCGAATTTGCCGTTCTGGCGGGCGCGCTGCTGGCGCCCAAATCCGGGCGGGCGGAACGGCGGGCGCTGTCGATCTATGGCCGCGAGCTTGGTCTTGCCTTCCAGATCCGCGATGATCTCCTCGATATCGAGGGCGAGGCGGCCCGCGTCGGCAAGGCGCTGGCGAAAGACCAGGCGGCGGGCAAGGCGACCTTCGTCGATCTTCTCGGGGTGGAGGGCGCACGCCGGGCGCTGGACCACGCGAGCGAAGCCGGGCGGGCCGCGCTGAGCGATGTCTTTGCCGATCGGGCGGTGACACTCAATGCCCTCCTCGATTTCAATCGCGGGCGGGATCATTGAGCATCACGCGAGTCCAGACCCTGCCGCCGAACAGATTACCAAGCTTTCACATGCGCGCCGGCTTCCGATTTGCTATGAGCACGGCATGAAGAAATATTGGCTGATCCTGGTGGTGTTCCTGGGCGGGTTCGGAGCCTGGGCTTTTATTTCGCGCCAGACACCGGATGGCAATGACGCCAGCCAGCGCTACCGCAGCGAAAAGGTGCAGCGCGGCCCGATCGTCGCTTCCGTCTCGTCGACCGGCACGGTGACGCCGACGACGACGGTGATCGTCGGGTCCCAACTCTCCGGCCAGGCGGTCGAAATTCTCGCGGATTACAACACCGAGGTGAAGGCCGGGCAGGTCATGGCGCGGCTCAACCGCGATACCCTGATGGCCAAATACGACGGCGCACGCGCCGATCTCGCGCAGGCCAGGGCTGCCCGGCAACTCACCGATGCGCAGGCTGAAAAGGTGCGTGCCGAGATCCGTCGCGCCGAGGCGCAGCGGAACGACGTGCAGGCGCAGCTCCAGCGCGCCGATGCGCTGCTGGTCGATGCGGAAGCCACCTTCGAGCGCCAGCAGAGCCTGAAGGCGCGCGGGATCGCGACCGATGTCGCCATGCAGTCCGCGACCACCCAGCGCAATACACAAAGCGCCGCGAAGCGTTCGGCGGAGGCGCAAATGGCCTCTTCGGCGGCACAGATCGCCTCGCTTCAGGCCGATCTCAAGGTCACCGAATCGCAAAAGCTCTCCGGCGACGCCCAGATCGCGAAAGCGGAAGCGCAGGTGCGGCAGATCGAGGTCGATCTCGCCAATAGCGAAATCAAATCGCCGGTCGATGGCGTCGTGATCCAGCGCAATGTCGAGCTGGGGCAGACCGTCGCGGCCTCGCTGTCCTCGCCGACGCTGTTTCTGGTGGCGCAAAACCTCCGGCTGATCGAGGTCTACGTCAATGTCGATGAATCGGATGTCGGGCGGGTCAAGCCGGGGCTCGAGGTCGAGTTCAGCGTCAATGCCTATGCCGCGAGAACCTTCCGGGGCCGCGTGAAGCAGATCCGGCTCGGCTCGCAGACCGTCCAGAACGTCGTGATCTACACCACGATCGTCGAGGTTCCGAACGAGGACATGGCGCTTCTGCCGGGAATGACCGCGAATTTGCGGATTTTCACCGAACGCAAGCCCGATGTGTTGCGGGTGGCCAATGCGGCGCTGCGCTGGCAGCCCGCCGGCGTGCCGCGCGCTGCAAGCCCGGAAGGGAGCAGCACGCCCCCCTCTGCCGGCGCAGACACCGAGAACCCCGCGGGGCCCTTCGCGGAACCGCCGGGCGGCGGCAACCAGATGGCGGGCATGATCGAGAACCTCAAATCGGCGTTGCAGCTCACGGCGGCGCAAGGCAACGATGTCGAGAAACTCGCCCAGGCGATGCGCAAGGACATTCAGGCTGCCGGCAGCGAGCCGGCGGCGCGGCGGGAAGTGGCGCGCGCCGCCCGCCAGCGCTTTTCCCGTGCCGTCGAGGGCATTCTCACCCCCGAACAGCGGGAGAAATACCGCGGGATCGTGGAAGCCCGCCAGGAGGGCCGCCGCCGGGATCAGGGCAGCGCCCGGGAAAACACCGGCGTTTCCGGCAGGGTCTATGTGCTCGACGAGCGGGGCAACCCGCGCGCGATCACGCTCCAGCTTGGCGCCAGCGATGGGGCCTTCACCGAAGTTCTTGCCGGCGAGATCAAGGTTGGCGATAGCGTGATCACCGGATCGACCAACCCGGCCGGCAAGGGCGCGCGGCAGAATTCCGCCTTCCGCTTCGGGCTTTGAGCGCCATGCCCGACGCGCTCCCCCCGCCGCTGATCGATGTCCGCGACCTCGAGCGCGTCTATCAGATGGGCGAGGAGCGCGTCGTGGCGCTGGCGGGGGTGACGACGAGCATCGCCGCCGGTTCGTTCGTGGCGGTGATGGGACCTTCAGGCTCCGGCAAATCGACCTTCATGAACCTGATCGGCTGCCTCGACAAACCCGATCGCGGCTCTTATCGCCTCAAAGGGCGCGAAGTGGGCAACCTCTCGCCGGCGGAACTGGCGACGACCCGTAACCGCGAGATCGGGTTCGTGTTCCAGCAATTCAACCTCTTGCAGCGGGTCGATGCCCTCGGCAATGTCGAACTGCCGATGATCTATGCCGGCATCGCCCGCAAGACGCGGCGCGAGATGGCGGCGCGGGCGCTCGAACGCGTCGGGCTGGCGGACCGGATGACGCATCTGCCGCTCCAGCTTTCCGGCGGCCAGCAGCAGCGTGTGGCGATTGCCCGCGCGCTGGTCAACGCACCCGCCTGCCTCCTCGCGGATGAGCCGACCGGCGCGCTCGATTCCAAGACCTCGCTCGATATCATGGCGCTGTTCCAGGCGCTCAACCGCGAGGGCATGACGATCATCGTCGTCACCCACGAATCGGAGGTGGCGGCCTTCGCGCGGCGGGTGATCCGCTTCCGCGACGGCAAGATCGTCTCGGATGTCGAGCAGACCCCGAAGGATGCGGCGGCGGCGCTCGCGCAATGGGCGGAGGCGGCATGAGCGTCCTGGATGCGCTGCTCTCCTCGCTGTCGGCGATCCGGGCGCATGCCCTGCGCTCGGTATTGACGATGCTCGGCATCGTCATCGGCGTCGCGGCGGTGATCGCGATGGTCGCGGTCGGCAATGGCGCCCGCGAGCGCGTCAACACCCAGATCCAGGCGCTGGGCGCCAACCTCATCATCGTCATCCCCGGCAACGTCACGTTGACCGGGGCGCGGCTTGGCACCGGCAACGCCCAGACCCTGACCGATCAGGATGCCAGCGCGCTGCAAAGCGAGGTTTCCGCGATCGAGGCTGCGGCCCCCCTGGTGCGCGGCGGCGTGCAGATCGTCGCCGGCGGCGCGAACTGGGCCTCGACGGCGATCGGCGTCGATCTGGCTTTCTTCGTCGCGCGGGACTGGGCGGTCGAAACCGGCCGCGAGTTTACCGAGGAGGAGGCCCGCCGGGGCGGGCAGGTCGCGCTGATCGGGCAGACGGTGGCGCGCGAGCTTTTTGCCGGCGGCGATCCTGTCGGGGCGCAGATCCGGGTCAAGAACGTTCCGTTCGAGGTTATCGGCGTGATGGCGAGGAAAGGCCAGAGCATGGGCGGGCTCGATCAGGACGATGTCATCCTGCTGCCGCTCCAGACCGCGCGCCAGCGCGTTGTCGGCACCAGCCGCGCCAAGACCCGCTCGGTCAACCAGATCATGGTCAAGGTGCGCGAGGGTGAGGATCTCTCGGCGGCGGAAGATGAGATGAAGAAGCTGCTCCGCCAGCGCCATCGCCTGCAGGACGGGCGCGACGACGACTTCTCGATCCGCAATCTCGCGGAAATCCAGGCGACCCGCGAGGAGAGTGCCCGTACCATGGCGATGCTGCTGCTGTCGGTCGCCGGGGTCAGCCTCATCGTCGGCGGCATCGGCATCATGAACATCATGCTGGTCTCGGTGACCGAGCGGACCAAGGAAATCGGCCTCAGGATGGCGGTCGGCGCCCGCCCGCGCGACGTGATGGCGCAATTTCTGATCGAGGCGACGCTGATCGCGCTGATCGGCGGGGTGATCGGCATCCTGATCGGCGTGGGGATCGCGGTGGTTTCCGCCGATGTCGCGGGCTGGCCGCTGGTGATCGACCCGACCATCGTGATCGCGGCCTTCGTCTTCTCCGGACTTGTCGGGGTCGTCTCCGGCTTTTACCCGGCGTTCCGGGCGGCGCGGCTCGATCCGGTCGAGGCCTTGCGGGCGGCGTGAAGATTCGCCATGTGAGGGGCTCCGTTTCCCTCACGAGGTCTCCCATGCCCCGCCCGCTCGACGGCCCCCGCCTGAAGCCGAAATCCGGCCAGACCCGGCAACTGGTGGTTTTTCTGCACGGCTACGGCGCGGATGGCAATGATCTCATCGATCTCGGCCGAAGCTGGGCCGATCTCCTGCCGGATGCGGCCTTTGTCTCCCCGCATGCGCCCGAACCCTGCGGCATGTCGCCCATGGGCCGGCAGTGGTGGCCGCTGACGATGCGCGATCCTTCCGAGCGCTGGCGCGGCTGCCAGATCGCGGGCCCGGATCTCGAGCATTTTCTCGTCCAGGAACTGGCGCGGCACCACCTGCCGCCCTCGAAGCTGGCGCTGGTCGGGTTCAGCCAGGGCGCGATGATGGCGATGCACGTCGGCCTGCGCCGCGAAGCGATGCCGGCGGCGATCGTTGCCTATTCCGGGCATCTTGTCGGGCCCGAGCACCTCGCGGCGGAGGCAAAAGGCAAGCCGCCGCTGCTGCTGGTGCACGGCGATCAGGACGCCATCATCCCGGTCGATGCCCTCTTCGATGCGATGGATAACCTCGGGAAAGCCGAGATCCCCTGCCAGTGGCATCTTTCCGTCGGCACCGCGCATGGCATCGATCAGGAGGGACTGCGCCACGGCGGGCTGTTCCTCGCGCAGAATTTCGGGCTCAAAATCCCGGGCTAGAGCGGTTTCCGATCTGCCTCGATCAGGTCGACCGCTCTATCTCTATGTTTTGACGCATTTTCTTTCGATCAACCGGAGCCCACAGGCGCGGAAAATGCTCTAGGGCCGAGACCCGGCTCAGTAGCCGTCGGTGCCGTCGAAATCGACGGCGTCGGTTCCGGCTTCGGCCCTTGCCTTCGCGAGTTCCTGACGCGAGCCGACGCGCAGCAGCATCTGGTCGTTGGCGATCGACAGGAGGTGATACCCGCGTCGGCCGAGTTGGCCGGCGCGCGCGCCATCGGTGCAGAAGGCGCAGGCGAGCTTCTTGTGCTTGCGTGCGGTTCTGGCGATTACCGTCAGCGCGGCGTCGACATCCTTGTGGCCGGCATCGACGGTGGCACCGCCCGTCAGCGTGATCGACAGATCGGACGGACCGACGAGCACGCCATCAATGCCATCCACCGCCAGAATATCGTCGAGTGCCGCGAAGGCCTCGCGGGTTTCGATCATCGCGATCGTCAGGGTGAAGGCATTGGCGCGATGCAGAAATTCGACCGGCGGCATGCCGGAATAATTGAGGCTGCGCGCCGGCCCCCAGGAGCGCCCGCCGAGCGGGGGATATTTCACGTAGCTCACCAGCTTGCGCGCATCCGCCACCGAATTGATCATCGGCGCGATGATGCCGGTTGCCCCCCAATCGAGAAAGCGCGCGGCTTCGGCGAATTGCTCGACGCCGATGCGCACCAGCGAGGCCGCGCCGGTGGCATGGGCCGCCAGAATTCCCGCCTGAAGCGAGCCGAAATCGTGAAATCCGTGCTGCCAGTCGAGGATCGCGCAATCGAACCCCTCGCGCAGCATGCCTTCGATGACTCCGGGATCGCGCAGCCCGGACCAGGCGGCATAGGCCGCCGGACCGGCATGAAGGCGGGCGGCGAAGGTCAGCATCGGATTGTCGGGTGTCGGGCGATCGGGCATGGCGGCTTTCCGGCAGCGGGTGGCAGAAGGGGATGGAAGAAGGGTGGATTTAAAAAAAAGCGCCACCCTTCGGGCGACGCTTGCATCATGCGGATATCCTGACGTGTTTCCAGTGCAGAATCCGAGCATCAGCCATTTAGGGCAAAAACGCCTCCATCTGCGCGTTTTCGCCCCGGTGCGCGATGATTTCAGGTGCCAGCCTGGATCTGCTCGATGGCCTTGGCCATCAATTCGTCCATCGTGCGGCGCAGAACGTGCTCGGAGATTTCGACCTTGCCGGCGGCGAGATCCTTGGCGACCTTGCGGTAGACGTCATCGTCACCGGCTTCCTCGAAGTCGCTCATCACCACCGTCTTGGCGTAGGCATCGGCTTCGGCACCGGAAAGGCCGAGCTGGCCCGCCGCCCAGAGACCGAGCAGCTTGTTGCGGCGCGCGCTGGCCTTGAACTGAAGTTCCGCATCATGGGCGAACTTCTTTTCGGCGGCATCCTTGCGATTGTCGAACGTCGTCATGGCCGGTCTCTTTCATTCAGGTTTACGAGCGCCTTCAGGATCAAGCGCGTGCCCGTGACGGGCATCCGATGTTGTGAATAAGCGTGCGGCGGTGCAAAATCAATGCGAGGCGAGCCCTCTTTTGCGACCGGCCGCAGAATTTGACCGGCATCGGCGCTATCGACGGGCGCGGATTTTGATCCCGAGCCGGCTTTGCAAATTTCCGCCGGATCGGTACGAGGGAAGGTATGCCCTTTGTCCTTGCCGATGTCTCGCTTTTTCAGTCCGTCATCATCGCCGTCACCGCCTTTGGTGCCTCCATCCTTGGCGGCATGGCCGGTTATGGCACCGGCCTGCTGCTGCCGTTGGCGCTGGTCCCGGTGATCGGCGCGGAGGCCACCGTCCCGGTCATCGCGATCACCGCGCTTTTCACCAACTCCGGCCGGGCGCTCGCCATGCGCCAGGCCATCGATTGGCGCAAGGTGGCGATCATGGTGCCGCTGGCGCTGCCGATGACGATGCTCGCCGCCTTTTTGTTCACCCGGCTCGACAATCGCGGCGCGGCGATCCTGATCGGCTGCGTTCTGGTGGTGCTGGTGCCGCTGCGCCGGCTTCTGAAGCGGATCGGCTTTCGCCTTGCCGGCGTCCCGCTCGCGGTATCGGGCGGCGTTTACGGCTTCGTGACCGGCGGTTCGACCGGTGCCGGTGTGATTCTCGTCTCGTTTCTGATGGCTTCCGGGCTTACCGGCGCCAGCGTGATCGCGACCGATGCCGCGATCTCGATCCTGATCGGCTTTGCCAAGGCCTCGACCTTCGCCAGTCTTGGCGCCTTACCGTCGGCGCTGTTCCTCTTTGCGCTGCTGGTGGGGCTCTCGACGGTTCCCGGGGCTTTTATCGCCAAGCGGATCCTCGATCGCCTGCCGGTCAAGGTCCATACCGCCCTGCTGGATGGCGTCGTGGTGGCCGGCGGTCTCGCGATGATCGCCCGGGCGCTTTTGGCGGGTCCTGCCATTCGCTGAGGATGTCCTGCCATTCGCTGAGGATTATGCCGGGCTATCCCCGGCTGAATTCGCGGTGCAACATTGTCACTGGCGGCAGGATAGGTTAGGGAGGTACTCGTCCGGGTTTGCGAGCTGCACTTCTTACGCGCTTTGCCCGTCTTCGCCCTCGCCGGCGCTCATTCGCTACAGGAGCCACGGCACCCCATGGATTTTCCGAAAACACGGTACATGCCGATGAAAAGTCGTCGCCGCATCTATGAAGGCAAGGCCAAGGTTCTGTTCGAAGGACCGGAGCCGGGAACGCTGATCCAGCATTTCAAGGATGATGCCACCGCCTTCAACGCCAAAAAACACGAGATCATCGATGGCAAGGGCGTTCTGAACAACCGCATCTCGGAATATATTTTCCTGCAGCTGAACTCGATCGGCGTGCCCACGCATTTCATCAAGCGGCTCAACATGCGCGAGCAGTTGATCCGCGAGGTCGAGATCATTCCGCTCGAAGTGGTCGTGCGCAATGTCGCCGCCGGGTCGCTGTCGACCAAGCTCGGCATCGAGGAGGGCACGCCGCTGCCGCGCTCGATCATCGAGTTCTACTACAAGAACGACAAGCTCAACGACCCGATGGTCTCGGAAGAGCACATCACCGCCTTCGGCTGGGCGACGCCGCAGGAGATCGACGACATCATGGCGCTCGCCATCCGCGTCAACGATTTCCTGACCGGGCTGTTCCTCGGCGTCGGCATCCGCCTCGTTGATTTCAAGATGGAATGCGGCCGCCTCTATGAGGGCGACATGATGCGCGTCGTCGTGGCCGATGAAATCTCCCCCGATTCGTGCCGCCTCTGGGACATCAAGTCTTCGGACAAGATGGACAAGGATCGCTTCCGCCGCGACATGGGCGGCTTGATCGAGGCCTACTCGGAAGTGGCGCGCCGCCTCGGCATTCTCACCGAGGGGGATAATCCCATCGCCGGTGGTCCGAAACTGGTGCAGTAAGGCCTCGTCATTGCGAGGAGCATCGCGACGAAGCAATCCAGTCTTTCTTTTCATATAGTCTGGATTGCCGCGTCGGCGCCGAGGCGCCTCCTCGCAATGACGGAGCTGGCGGTTGCGCCCTTTGCTCAAAGGCGCTAATCCGCAGCGATCTTTTCCGCCGTCATCTTGCAAGGTCCTCCCCATGAAAGCCCGTGTCACCGTCACCCTCAAGAATGGCGTTCTCGATCCGCAGGGCAAGGCCATCGAAGGCGCGTTGAAATCCTTCGGGCTTGAGGGCATCGACAGCGTTAGGCAGGGCAAGGTGTTTGATATCGAGATCACCACGCAGGATAAATCCCGCGCCGAGGCTTTGCTCAAGGAAGCCTGCGAGAAGCTGCTGGCGAATACGGTGGTCGAGAATTACCGGGTTGAGGTGCTGGGGTGATGCGCAGCAAGTATTTTCAAAGGGTCATTCTCCTTTTTTTTCTTGCCCTCTCATCGGTAATTCCAGCCATTGCTGATCCCTTGGACACAGCCTTTCCTGCGCCGGAATGGAAGAGAGGAAGGTCGCCCGGTGGTTTCGGGTTCGATTGCGTTATTGGCGAACGTTGCGGTATGCGATCACAGGTACTCCTTCGTTTGAACCCTCCGAGTCCTGCATTTGAACAGAATGTGAAGGACGGTCGCTTAAATCGCGAATGGGCAACGAAGGTTGCTCAATCAGAGGCTCGCGGACCAAATGACTCGGTGCGGGTAATCGAGTTCACATCTCAAAAAGGCAGCCCATTTGGGTTTCAGATAGTCTATGAATGCAAATGCAAGGGGCAGCATTCATTTGTTGCGACCAGAACCTTCGGAACTTCAGGCAAGCAAATGATGACCATCGTTTCAAGCGCCAGAGATCAGAAGTCCGCAGTAGTTAATATGAACAAGATGATCGCCGCGATGATTCGTGGCGGAATTCAGTAATCGAAAAGCCCCCCCATGCACGCCGCTGTCATCACATTCCCCGGCACCAATCGCGAAGGCGATGTCGCGCGCGCGCTGAAACAGGCGGGCGCGAAAGTCACCCACGCCTGGCACGCGGATTATGATCTCCCCGCGGGAACCGATCTCGTCGTGCTCCCCGGCGGTTTTGCCTATGGCGATTACATGCGCACCGGTGCGATCGCGGCGCGGGCGCATATCATGGATGCCGTGCGCGCCCATGCCGCCAAGGGCGGCTATGTGCTGGGCATCTGCAACGGGTTTCAGGTGGCGTGCGAGGCCGGGCTGCTGCCGGGCATCCTGATGCGCAACGCCGGCCTGAAATTCGTCTGCCGCATGCAGCATCTCAAGGTCGAGCGAAACGATACCGCCTATACCTCGGCTTACGCGCGCGGGCAGGTGATCAAGGTCTGCATCGCGCATGGCGAGGGCAACTATATCTCGGACGCCGAGACGCTCGCCCGCCTTGAGGGTGATGGCCGCGTCGCCTTCCGCTATTGCGATGAGACCGGCGATATCACCAAGGAAAACCCGAACGGCTCGCTCAATGCCATCGCCGGCATTTATTCGGAAAACCACCGCGTGCTCGGGCTGATGCCCCACCCGGAAAACCTGATCGAGAGCCTGGTCGGCGGCACCGATGGGCAAGGCATGTTCGCAAGCCTCGCCAAGGTGGCCTGAAAGCGTTGAGGCCGTTGGCGTCAATGGCAGCGCGTCAGGCGGAGAAGCGTTTCTCGATATAATCGGCGACGAGCGCCTTGAACTCGGCGGCAATGCCGGGGCCGCGCAAGGTCATCGCCTTCTTGCCGTCGATGAACACCGGGGCCGTCGGGGTTTCGCCGGTACCGGGCAGGGAAATGCCGATATCGGCGTGCTTGGATTCGCCGGGGCCGTTGACGATGCAGCCCATCACCGCGACGTTGAGCGTCTCGACGCCGGGGTAGCGCGCTTTCCATTCGGGCATCGAGGTCGAGATCCAGTTCTGGATATCGCGCGCCAGTTCCTGGAACACGGTGGAGGTCGTGCGCCCGCAGCCGGGGCAGGCGGCGACCAGCGGCACGAACATGCGGAACCCCATGGTCTGCAGCAGTTCCTGCGCCGCCTTGACCTCCAGCGTCCGGTCCCCGCCCGGCTCGGGGGTCAGCGAGAAGCGGATGGTGTCGCCGATGCCTTCCTGCAGCAGGATGCCCAGCGCGGCGGAGGAGGCGACGATGCCCTTCGAGCCCATGCCGGCCTCGGTCAGCCCGAGGTGGAGGGCGTAGCGCGAGCGCCCGGCCAGCATGCGGTAGATGGTGATGAGGTCCTGCACCGCCGAAACCTTGGCGGAGAGGATGATCTTCTCCGCCCCCAGCCCGATTTCCTCGGCCCTTGCGGCGGAAAGCAGCGCCGATTGCACCATGGCCTCGCGCATGACCGCGCGGGCATCCAGCGGCGTCGCGCTTTTGGCATTCTCGTCCATCAGCACGGTCAGCAGTTCCTGATCGAGCGAGCCCCAGTTGGCGCCGATGCGGACCGCCTTGTCGTGCCGGATCGCCATCTCGACGATCGCGCCGAACTGCCGGTCCTTCTTCTCGCGAAAGCCGACGTTGCCGGGGTTGATCCGGTATTTGTCGAGGGCTTCGGCGCAGGCCGGATGCTCGGCCAGCAGCGTGTGGCCGATGTAGTGGAAATCGCCGACGAGCGGCACGTTGACACCGCGCTTGAGCAGTTTCTCGCGGATGTGTGGCACGGCGCGCGCGGCCTCATCCCGATCCACCGTGATCCGCACCAGTTCCGAGCCGGCGCGTGCGAGGGCGGCGACCTGCGCGACCGTGCCCTCGATGTCGGCGGTATCGGTATTGGTCATCGACTGGACGACGATAGGGGCGGGGTGGCCGGCGATCCGCCCGCCGACCTGGACATGCCCCACCCGGACGCCAATCGAGGCGTGGCGCGGCTGCGGCCCGCAGGCGGTGCGATCACTGGGAAGGTCAAGGCAGGGCGGGGGTGAAAGATCCATGTCTCGGTCTTGTGTTCGGCCCTGCACACGCGGGCTTGGGGTGATCCAGCGCTCGGCCTCGGGTCTAGGCCGCGCCCGACCGGCAATTCCGGCAGGTTCCGGCCAGCTCGATCACCTGGCGTTCAGCCATAAAGCCGTGCTCGGCGGCGAGGGTGGCGAGCGCGTTCGAGAGCGCCTCCGCGCCGGCTTCCTCGACATGCCGGCAGGCCTCGCAGATCAGGAAGATCACCTTCTCGCCGGTGGAATGCAGATGCGGACAGGCGATGAAGGCATTGAGCGTTTCGAGCCGGTGAATGAAGCCATTCTCGCGCAGGAAATCGAGCGCGCGATAGACCGCGATCGGCGCGAGAACACGGCCGTTGGCGTTGCGCAGGGTTTCGATCAGATCATAGGCCCCGAGCGGGTGTTTGGCTTCCGCCAGGGCCTCAAGCACCGAGCGGCGCTGCGGGGTCATGCGCAGGCCGTTCTTGCGGCAGATCTCATCGGCGGCCTTTAGCGTTTCGCCCGGCAAAATCGCATGGGCTTCGCAGCAGGTGTGACCGGGATGGCCGCTGGCCTCGTGCGTCCCGGGCTTGTGGGTCCCGGGATTGTGCGTGCCAGCGTAGCGAAGGGCGGATTTGGAAGCCATGCCCCCCATATAGCCACTATCCGCCGATATGGCGAGATGATGCGGATGGATATTGCAGCGCAAAATGCTAGATTAAGCCCGAAACCGGGC
>CAZNAT010000044.1:0-29577 GCA_964571245.1 uncultured Methylobacterium sp. | reverse complement strand
TCGCCGGCAAGATCAAGGGCGAACTCGCGCAGTATCGCGAAATGGCCGCCTTCGCGCAGTTCGGTTCGGATCTCGATGCGGTGACGCAGCGCCTTCTCAACCGCGGCGCCCGCCTCACCGAACTCCTGAAGCAGCCGCAGTTCTCGCCGCTGAAGATGGAAGAGCAGTGCTGCGTGATCTACGCCGGCGTCAACGGCTACCTCGACGCGATCCCGGTCAACCGCGTCCGCGCCTACGAAGACGGGCTCCTCAGCCTGCTGCGGGGCACGCACAAGGATTTGCTGGCTGACATCGGCAAGACCAAGGATCTTTCGGACGCGAATGCCGCGAAGCTGAAGGACATCGTCGTGAGCTTCACGAAGTCTTTTGCCTGAGAATTTTCTGCCGATGGGTCGCGCGATCAGTGCGGCCCTGAACCCTACGGACTGAGCAGGACCGCTTCATGGCGTCGCTAAAAGATCTCCGCAATCGCATCGCCTCGGTGAAGGCGACGCAGAAAATCACCAAGGCCATGCAGATGGTGGCGGCGGCGAAGCTGCGCCGTGCGCAGGCCTCGGCCGAAGCCGCGCGCCCCTATGCCACCAAGATGGAAGCCGTGCTGGCCAATATCGCCGGCGGCGTTTCCGGCTCCGAAGCCCCGGCGCTTCTGGTCGGCAATGGCAGGAGCCAGGTGCATTTGCTGGTCGTCTGCACCGGCGAACGCGGCCTTTGCGGCGCGTTCAACACCTCGATCGTGCGTCTGGCCCGCGAGAAGATCAATTCGCTGCTGGCCGCCGGCAAGACCGTCAAGATCCTCTGCGTCGGCAAGAAGGGTTTTGAGCAGCTCAAGCGCAATTACGAGAAGCACATCGTCGATCTCATCGAGCTGCGCGGCATCAAGAACATCGGCTATTCCGAAGGCGAGATGATCGCAAAACGCGTCATCTCGATGTTTGAGGCCGGCGAGTTCGACGTCGCGACGCTGTTTTACTCGCGCTTCCGCTCGGTGATCGCGCAGATCCCGACCGCGCAGGGCCTGATCCCGGCGGAAGTGCCGGCGGCGCAGGCCGGCGATGGTGGCGTGAAAGCCGCCTACGAATACGAGCCGGACGAGGGCGCGATCCTCTCCGAACTCCTGCCGCGCAATATTGCGGTGCAGGTTTTCCGTGCTTTGCTCGAGAATTCAGCGTCGTTCTACGGCTCGCAGATGAGCGCGATGGACAACGCCACGCGCAACGCCGGCGAAATGATCAAGAAGCAGACGCAGATCTACAACCGCTCGCGTCAGGCGATGATCACCAAGGAACTGATCGAAATCATCTCGGGCGCCGAGGCGCTCTGAGATTTCTACTATTTGTCGCATTTTCTTGACGCGAACCGGTCTCCACTTCGCTTGAACCGAAGGTCCGCGTTAGCGAAAATGCTCCGAACTGGAACAGGAAACGAGGGTTTTTAACATGGCCAAGCCGCAGGGTCGTATCGCACAGGTTATCGGCGCCGTCGTCGACGTGCATTTCGACGGCCAACTTCCGCAGATTCTCAACGCGCTGGAAACCGATAACCTCGGCAACCGCCTCGTGCTCGAGGTCGCCCAGCATCTGGGTGAAAACTCCGTGCGCTGCATCGCGATGGACTCGACCGAAGGTCTGGTGCGCGGCAATGCCGTCCGCGATACCGGTTCGCCGATCATGGTTCCGGTGGGCGAAGCCACCCTCGGGCGCATCATGAACGTCATCGGTGAGCCGATCGACGAGGCCGGCCCGATCAACGGCGATGGCGTCCGCCCGATCCATGCGGAAGCGCCGAGCTACGCCGAGCAGTCGACCGAGGGCCAGATTCTCGTCACCGGCATCAAGGTCGTCGATCTCCTCGCGCCCTACGCCAAGGGCGGCAAGATCGGCCTCTTCGGCGGTGCGGGTGTCGGCAAGACCGTGCTGATCCAGGAGCTCATCAACAACGTCGCGAAAACCCATGGTGGGTATTCGGTGTTCGCCGGCGTCGGCGAGCGCACCCGCGAGGGCAACGATCTCTATCACGAGTTCATCGAATCGAAGGTCAACGCCGACCCGCACAACCCGGATCCCTCCGTGAAGTCGAAGTGCGCGCTGGTGTTCGGCCAGATGAACGAGCCGCCGGGCGCCCGCATGCGCGTCGCGCTCTCGGGCCTGACGGTTGCCGAGAACTTCCGCGACAAGGGCCAGGACGTGCTGTTCTTCGTCGACAACATCTTCCGCTTCACCCAGGCGGGTTCGGAAGTTTCGGCGCTGCTTGGCCGTATTCCTTCGGCGGTGGGCTATCAGCCGACGCTCGCGACCGACATGGGCGCGCTGCAGGAGCGCATCACCACGACGACCAAGGGCTCGATCACCTCGGTGCAGGCGATTTACGTGCCGGCGGACGATCTGACCGATCCGGCGCCGGCGACCTCCTTCGCCCATCTGGACGCGACGACGGTGTTGAACCGCTCGATCGCGGAAAAGGGTATTTACCCGGCGGTGGATCCGCTCGACAGTACCTCGCGCATGCTTTCCCCGGCGGTTGTCGGCCAGGAGCACTATGATGTTGCCCGTCAGGTGCAGTCGATCCTCCAGCGCTACAAGGCGCTGCAGGACATCATCGCCATCCTCGGCATGGACGAACTCTCCGAAGAGGACAAGATGACCGTGGCCCGCGCCCGCAAGATCGAGCGCTTCCTCAGCCAGCCGTTCGACGTCGCGGCCGTGTTCACCGGCTCGCCCGGCGTGCAGGTCAAGATCGAGGACACCGTGAAAGGCTTCAAGGGCATCTGCGCCGGCGAATACGATCACCTGCCGGAAGCCGCCTTCTACATGGTCGGCACCATCGAGCAGGCCGTCGAAAAGGCGCAGAAGCTCGCGGCCGAAGCGGCGTAAGGGCTCGTCGTGACAGACGAGGGCAACAATAAACCACTTGGCAGTTGCTGCCCCCGTCTTCAGGAAGAATTGAATACCGACTACGACTACAAATATTTCTTCGGACGCGACGGTATGTTGGCTATGACAGCCGGATACAATAATGCCGCTGAGGGAAGGGAAGGGCATTGGGTGCGGTTGTTCGCACATCATTGTCCATTTTGTGGGGCCGGGATTATGCCAGAATCGGCGCGTCGCGGACCTTTTGGTAGGGTGAACTGAATGGCAACTTTCTCGTTTGAACTCGTCTCTCCGGAGCGCGTCCTGTTCTCAGGCGAGGCGACACAGGTTGTCGTTCCCGCTTCCGAGGGCGAGATCACCGTGCTCGCGGGGCATGCGCCGTTCATGTCGGCGCTGCGTTCCGGCGTCGTGACGATCGATAGCGGCAAGCGATTGTTCGTGCGCGGCGGCTTCGTCGATGTCTCGGCCTCCGGGCTGTCGCTGCTCGCCGAAAAGGCGGTCGCGATCGAGGATATCGACGTCGAGAAGCTCGCCGGCGAGATCAAGAACGCCGAGGAAGACCTCCGCGACGCCAATACCGGCGAAGCGCGCGACAAGGCGGTCGAGCTGCTCGATGGCCTGAAGGCGATGATGGCGGCTGTCCGCAATTGAACCTGTGCAGGAGCACGATGAAACTAGGGGTCGCGCAAGCGGCCCTTTTCGTTTTTGCGCTCTAAAACCGCGAGTTATTAGCCTAAAACCGCCAAGTTATTGGCCTAAAACCGCAAGGTCGCCCCAACCTGCGGCGCAAAGCCGAACACCTTGAAGCGGTTCAGCGGCAGGCTCGAATAGGTCCGCGAATAGGTCACTTTGGCGGAGATCTCGCGGTCCTTCTGCCATTCGTAGGTCGCGCCGATCGTCGCGGAAACCGTTCGGTCGTTGATGCGCGGCAGCAGCGGGGTCTTGTCCTCGAGCGCATAGCCGAAGCCCGCGCCGATACGCAAGGTCAACAGACCCCATTTCTGCGCCAGCGTCGCGCCGAGCCGGGCGCGGACCTGATCCTCGGTCCCATCCTGATAGAAGCGGCGCGCCGCGCCCGAGGACAGTGTGAACGTCAGGTCTTTCGCCAGCGTGAACGACCGTGAAACCCCGAGCGCGATCTCCTGGCTGGCGCTGTCATGCGCGGTAAACCGCTGGTTTGCGGCGGTTCGCGCGCTCGTGGTCAGCGTGAAGCTGATGTCGCGCCAGCGCTGGCTGAGTGTGGCGGAGGCGCCGATGCGGTTGAGGCCGGCGCTGTCTTCGCGAAAGTACAGCTCGGAATAGCCGGAGCCGGTGACCGTCAGTGCGCCGCCCTCCCAGAGCGCCCAGCGATACGCGGCGATGGCCTCCATTCCGAAGCTGCCATCGCCCTTGTTGCGCCCCGGCATCTCGTGGGGGTTGGAGGTCCAGGCCGGCCCGAGGGTCAGCGCCAGTGAAAAGCCGCCGGGGGGCGGCGTGGGGGCCTGGGCCTGAGCGGCGATCAGCAATACTGCCAGGCTGCCTGCCGCGATGGCCGATCGAATGGAAAAACCGTTCCCGGTCAAAGCGGCCCCCGCACGCAAATCCTGTCGGCTTCAGTCCTATCGCGGACCGCGCGGCGTGGAAAGGCTCGTGGTGTACGAACCGGCCGTTACTAGGGGAGGGTATCGGTCGCCCATGCGTGTTCGCAGCGAAATCTCATTGATATCGCCCCGAAGAGAGTGATAACCGCTAACGCAGCAACCAACAGCCGTGATAATCATGAGGAACCGCATGGCCGAGGCACTTGACCGGGCAGATATCAAGATCTTGCGCGCGCTCCAGCTTGACGGGCGGTTGTCGACCGTTGCGCTATCGGAAAACGTCGGGTTGTCGCCGACCGCCACGACCGAGCGGGTCAAGCGTCTGACCCGGGACGGCTACATCAAGGGCTATCACGCCGTGCTGGATCCGGCCTTGCTGGGGCGGGCCTTGCTGGTGTTCGTCGAGGTCACGCTCGACAAGACCACCGCCGACGTTTTTGCCAAGTTCGCGCTGGCGGCGCGGGCCTCGCGCGAGATCCTCGAATGCCATCTTGTCGCGGGCGGGTTCGATTATCTGATCAAGACGCGGGTGAAGGACATGGAGGCCTATCGCAACCTCCTGACCCAGACCATTCTGGCCTTTCCGGGGGTCAAGGAATCGCGATCCTATGCGGTGATGGAAGAGGTCAAGTCCGAGTTGACGCTTCCGCTCTAGAGCATTTTTTCGTGAATTCACATTCACCTCTCATGCTCCAGCGCGTTTGCGCGCGGTTTAGCCGGTGCGCTTTTTGACATCCGCGGTTTTCCAGAGCGAGAACAGGATACCGCCAAGGATCAGCGCGAGGGTAACCCCCAGCGAGATCGCCGGGTTGAGCTTGCCGACGATCTCGTTCCAGAAAATCTTCAGGCCGATGAACACCAGGATCAGCGCCAGCGCGTATTTGAGGTAGTGGAACCGGTGCACCATGGCGGAAAGCGCGAAATACAGCGCCCGCAGGCCGAGAATGGCCATGATGTTGGCGGTGTAGACGATGAAGGTGTCGGTGGTGATGGCGAAGATCGCCGGCACGGAATCGACTGCAAACACCAGATCAGCGAGGTTGATGACGACCAGCGCCAGAAACAGCGGCGTGGCGAAGGTGACCATTTTGCCGGTGGCGGGATCGGGCTGGCGCACGAAGAAGTATTGGTTATGCAGCGTCTCTGTCACGCGCATATGGCGTTTGAGGAAGCGGATGACCGGGTTTTTGGCGATATCGGGATCGGCTTCCGGCACGATGAGCATCTTGATGCCGGTGGCGATCAGGAAGGCGCCGAACACATACAATACCCAGCCATAGTTCTGCACCAGCGCCGCGCCGGCGGCGATCATCAGGCCGCGCAGCAGGATGACCGCCAGAATGCCCCAGACCAGCGCCCGGTATTGGTAGCGGGGCGGGATCGCGAAGAACGAAAAGATCAGCGAGATCACGAAGACATTGTCGATCGACAGCGCTTTTTCGATGAAGAACCCGGTGAAATACGCGACCCCCGCGTGGGTTCCGTCTTCGGTGATCAGCCGGCCGGTCTCATACGACCACCAGATGTACCCGCCGAACGCCAGGGCCACGCCAATGTAAAACGCCGAAAGCCACAGGCTCTCGGCAACACCGAGTTCCCGGTCCTCGCGATGGAGAATCCCAAGGTCGAACGCCAGCAGCGTCAGGATGACGAGCGCAAAGCCTGTCCACATCCACAGCGGCTTGCCGAGGACAACAGTCAAAAAAATGTCGAGCATGGGATGTTACCGCGTTAGAGCCCCCGGGAGTGCTATCGACATCGCATGATCAGATCATGCCAGAGGGGCCCGATAACGGGAGGGTGGATAACCGCAACGGATCGGTGTTGTCAAGAGCGCCGAGTGCATGGCCGCTTTGCTGCGCTGCAACCTATTGCAAAACGCCGGGATTTTCCGCAGAACAGCGCGCATGTTTATCGAGGAGATCGTCGGTGACGTCAGAAAGCCCGTATGCCCAGCCGCTTTTGGGTGCCGCCGGTGACTATGAAACCGTGCGGACGCGGTTTCGCTGGCCGGATTTCTCATCCTTCAACATCGCGCTCGCCTGCTGCGATCGCCACGCCGATGCGGAGCCGGAACGCCCGGCCATTCTTGAGGTCGGCCCGGGGTTTTCGGTTTCCGTCCTGAACTATGGCGAGATGCGGCGCGAGGCCGACAGGCTTGCCCATGCCCTGGTGAAAGCCGGCATCCGCCCGGGTGATCGCGTCGCCATTCTCCTGCCGCAGGGGCGATACGTTCCGATCGCGCATATGGCGATCTACAAGACCGGCGCGATCGCGCTGCCGATGGCGGCGTTGTTCGGGGCGGAGGCGATTGCCTACCGGCTGGCGGATTCGGGCGCGCGGATCGTGATCACCGATGCCATCGGCGCGGCCAAGCTGAAACCGCTGCGGGCCGGGGCCGCGGCGCTCGAAACGGTTGTTTCCATCGAGGGCGACGGTGATGGCGCGGTAGCCCTCCGCCGCTTCGTCGAGGGCATGCCGGAGCGCTTCGAGACCCGTGCCAGCCATGGCGATGACCCTGCCTTGATGATCTATACCTCCGGCACGACCGGCCAGCCCAAAGGCGCTTTGCATGCGCATCGCGTGCTGGTCGGGCATCTGCCCGGTGTCGAGATGAGCCATGATTTCCTGCCGCAGCCGGGCGATCGGCTCTGGACCCCGGCGGATTGGGCCTGGGCCGGCGGGTTGCTCAATATTCTCCTGCCCGGGCTCTATTTCGGCGTGCCGGTGGTGGCCTGGGCGTTCCAGAAATTCGATCCGGAAGCCTCATTCGCGATGATGAGTGCGCTCCAGGTCCGCAATGCCTTTATCCCGCCGACCGGGCTCCGGTTGATGCGTTCGGTCCGGGATCCGGTGGCGCGGTTTGGCATGCCGTTGCGCACGCTCGGCTCCGGCGGCGAGGCGCTGGGGACGCCGACCTTTGAATGGGGCCGGGAGGTTCTCGGGCTGCCGATCAACGAGTTCTACGGGCAGACCGAATGCAACCTGGTGCTCGGCTCATCCAAGGCGATGGGGGTGGCGCGGCCGGGCATGATCGGCAAGCCGGTGCCGGGGCACGAGGTCGCGGTGATCCGCGAGGACGGCTCCCGTGCCAAAATCGGCGAGCGTGGCCAGATCGCGATCCGCCGGCCCGATCCGGTGATGTTCCTCGGCTACTGGAACCGACCGGAAGCAACCGCAGATAAATTCATCGGCGACTGGATGACCACCGGCGATCAGGGCGCGATCGATGCCGAGGGCTACATCGGATTCACCGGGCGCGACGATGATCTTATCACCTCCTCGGGCTATCGCATCGGGCCGGTGGAGATCGAGGATTGCCTGATCAAGCATCCGGCGGTGGCACTTGCTGCCGTGATCGGCAAGCCCGATCCGGTGCGGACGGAGATCGTAACGGCCTTCCTTGTCCTCAAGCCGGGCTATGCGCCGAGCGAGGCGCTCGAACAGGAAATCCGACTCTTCGTGCGCGAACGGCTTTCCGCGCATGAATACCCCCGCGAGATCCATTTCATCGCGGAGATGCCGCTGACCACGACGGGCAAAATCATCCGCCGCATCCTGCGGGATAGGGTTTCCTGAACCGGGTGCTGCGGAGGATCAGGCTTGTGGCGGCGCAATCAGCGCCTGCCAGAACCGGACGATGGTTTCGCGCGCAATGCCCTGGGTGATGAAAACCAGTCTCGTCCGCCGGTCGCGGCTCGGCCAGCGCGCGAGCCGGACCGGGGGATGCAGGACAGATTGCACCTGATGGATCACCACGGGGTGGTCGGGGTCTTCCCTGAGTCCGACGAGGCCCTTGAGGCGCAGAAGCTGCGGGCCATGCAGCACGCGCAGGGCGTGCTGGAAGCCGACCAGCGCCATCTGCGATACCGGCGCTTCCGATTGAAAACTCATGCTGACGATCTCCTCGCGCGGAGAATCGGGTGCGGCATCGCTTGCGTCATGCCCGTTGGCGGAAGCATGGTGGCGGTTCTGGCCGAGGGGCAGCGTTGCGGCTTTCTCCTCGGCGGTGCCCAGCCAGGCTGCGAGATCACCGCCATCGACCGACGTCGGCTCGAAGCGTGGCGCGAACAAGGTGGCGGGGTCGAAGATGGTATCGTCCGGAAGGGGGGGTATTGCCGGGTTGAGGTGAAACAGCGCGGCCGTCAGATCGCTGATGGCGGGCTCGTCCACAAGGTCGGTCTTGGTGACCAGAAGCTGATCCGCCAGCGCCACCTGCCGGCGCGCTTCGACGTGGTTCGCCAGCGTCGCCACGCCGTTGACGGCATCGACCAGCGTCACCAGCCCGCGCACCGTGAAGCGCTTCGACAGATACGGGTGCTGAAGCACCGAATGCAGGATGGGAAGGGGGTCGGCGAGCCCGGTCGTCTCGATCAGGACCTGCCTGAAAAACCGGATCCGGTTATTGTCGCGCCGCCGGAGCAGGTCTTCGAGCGTGGCGACGAGATCGCCGCGCAACGAGCAGCACAGGCACCCCGCCGCCATCAGCACGATATCGCCGGGCGCTTCCTCGATCAAAAGGTGATCAAGCCCGATCTCCCCGACCTCGTTGATGATGACGAGCGTATCCTCCAGGGCGGGATGCTTCAGCCAGCGGTTGAGGCGCGTCGTCTTCCCGGCCCCGAGGAACCCGGAGAGGATGACCAGCGGGATCGGCTCCAGCGGGTTGCGTGGCGGGGCGTCAGCGGGTGGCGGGTGGGTCATCTGAGGCGACCATCGGGGCGCTATGGGGCGCGTCGAGCCAGATTTCGGCGGCGAGCGCGCACAGGATCAGGGCAACCCCGAAAATCTGGAGCGGTTGCAGGGTTTCCCCGAGAAAAAGCCCGGCAATGGCGATCGCCGTCACCGGTTCGAACAGGAACAGTAATCCGGTGCGGCTGGGGCTGATGCGCTGCGAGGCCAGCAGCTGGAAGACGAAGGCGATGGCATAGGCCCCCATCGCGATCCCGATCGCGACCGGGGCCTTGGCGAAGACCTCGAGCGGAACCGGCCCGCCGTTGAGCAGCACGAAGGCGAGGGCGATCGGTCCCTGGCCGACTTGCGTCCAGAACATCGTCCGGATCGCCGACCCCTGGACCCGCCCGGCGACGACGAACAGCATCGCGCAGGCGCAGGCCGCGATCAGCGCATAGGCAACGCCGCGCAGGCTGAGCTGGTCGAACGACGGGCCAACCGCGACGGCAAGGCCCAGGAAGGCGACCGCAAAAATCGCGACCTGCCGGCGCGAGAGCTGGCGTCCTTCGAGCCGGTTGGCGATCAGCATCACGAACAGCGGAAAGATATAAAAAATCACCACTGTCAGCGGCACCGCCAGATGATCGAGCGCCGAGAGGTAGAAGGTCGCGGTCAACCCCGCCGACACGGCAAGCCGCAGGATGTTGCCGCGCTCGGAGGGCGCGAGCGCCAGCGATTGCCGGAGCACGAGGGCGATCCCCGCGAGGATCGGTACCAGAAGGATGGCGCGGTAGAAGATCAGCTCCGCGCCGGGCATGCCGGCTTGCGAGGCCATCCGCGCTGCGGGAATATTCGCGCCATAGAGCGCCGCGCCGATCAGCGCGAAAACCGTCCCGCTCACCAGTGCGTGCCGGGACGCCGCCCAGACCGGGTTCTTGGGGTCGAACGGGTCTTTGAGATCAGCGGGCCCGGCGAAGTCGCTCCCGCGCGGCGCGTCGTTCACGTCTTAGGCTCGGTTTTCCCGGAGTTCTTCTGCGGGCGGGTTTTGGCCTTGGCCGCAGACTTCACCTTTTCCGGAGCCTTGGTCTTTTCCGGAGCCTTGGCCTTGTCGCTGACAACGGCCTGCTGTTTGGCCGGAGGCGGAGCGACCACGGGGTCCTTGAGCTTTGCCGCCCCGCGCTGAGCAAGCGACGCGGCCGCCGCCGGGCGTGGCGCCGCCGCTTTCGTCCCGCCGATGCGGCTGCTGGCTGCGGCTGTCGGCGGGGTATTGCCATGCAGCGCCAGCGGATTGCCGCTCGCGTTGCGTTTGGGGGTTTCGGCGAAGGCTTGACTGGCGGGTTGGACCGGCTCGCCGCCGGGGCGTCGCGCAACCTCGGTACTGCCCGGCTTGCGGCCGATGTAAACCGGAACCGGCTCGAATACATCGCGTGGGCCGAGCGCGATCCTGTTGCCGACGCGCTGGCCGACCGAGACCGATTGCGCGCTGCCCGAGAACCCGACGATCATGCTGGGGCCGTCCGCGCGGTCGGTCGTGCTGCCCGAGAACGCCATGGCGCCGCCGCTGTCTTCCTCGCTGACCGGAGGGCCGCGGCGACCGCAAATCTCGGCACGGCGATTGGGGGCGTGGCGCTCGGAGCTGGCCATCAGCCCCTGCAGCGTCTGTCCGCTGCGGGCTGCGCCGCCGAACAGGCTGAACCCGCCGCCGGAAAAGCCCTGATCCAGCAGTTGCGCCGCCTTGAGCGTGCGGTCCGCCGCCGACGTCGCCCCGAAAACGACGGCGATCAATGTGCGACCATTGCGTTCCGCGGCGGAAACGAGGTTGAAACCGGAGGCGCAGACAAAGCCGGTCTTCATCCCCATCGCGCCGGGGTAGCGCCCGATCAACCCGTTGGTATTGGCATAGCGGCGGGTGCCGAGTTGCACCGCGCCGAACGCCCAGAGATCCCGGGAAGAGGGATATTCGGTGAGCAACGCCCGGGCGAGGATCGCCATGTCCCGGGCGGAAGAGACATGGTTGTCGCTATGCAGCCCATGCGGATTGACGAAATGGCTCTCGCGCATGCCGAGCCTCGCGGCCTCGCGGTTCATCATTGCCGAGAAGCCTGCGGTCGAGCCGCCAACCCCTTCGGCGATGACGGTGGAAACGTCATTCGCCGATTTGACCATGATGATCTTGAGCGCGTTTTCGAGCGTGAGTTCCTGGCCGGGCTTCAGCCCTATCTTGCTCGGCGGCTGTTTGGTGGCGTGCGCGGAAACCACGATCGGGGTGTCGAACTTGATCAGGCCCTTGTCGACGGCCCGGAGGGCGACATAGGCCGTCATCAGCTTGGTGGTCGACGCGGGGAACCATGGCCGCGTCGCCTCTTCCGATTGCAGCACCTCGCCGGTCGCGGCATCCAGGATCACCGTCGGAACCATCGGGTCGGCGAGCGCCGGGTCGGAAGCGAGGCCGAGGGTAGCCAGGACAAGCGCGACCGCAACAGCGGATTTCGTGGCGGTATGCTGCACGATAGCCTCGATTTTTTGACGTATGCGCGAGCTTTTCAGGAGCGCGCGTGCCGGCGTAAGTTCAGAAAAAAAGCGGTGTGCGAGAGCTCAGTGGTAGCGCCCCCGATCGGCTTTGAGAAGAGGCTTGCGCGCCGATACGGTTCAAAGCCATCGAAATATGGCTTTCATGGGACGCCCCGCCGCTCCGGGTAGCCGGCTCGCGATTCCTGTCACGATTTTCGCCGCGATTTACCGGCTTGATTTATTGTTAAAAATTGAACAATCTTGCTGGTGAGCGGCGCGTGAACCCGTTTTTTGCGCCTGCCTTTGGCGCAAGACCGGAAGCGGCTTTACCACGCGCGGCATTCGGGAAAGTATGGCGAAACGGATCCTGCGGAGGAATGAACCATGGGTGCCTCGATTATCGGCTGGGCGCATACCAGCTTCGGCAAGAAGGAAGAGAGCGTCGAGGAGTTGATCGTCGCCGTCACGCGGGACGCGCTCGCGCATGCGAAAATTTCGGCCAGCGAGGTCGATGAGATCTATCTCGGGCACTACAACGCCGGGTTCTCGCTGCAGGATTTCACGGCATCGCTGGTGCTTCAGGCCGATCCGGCGCTGCGCTTCAAGCCGACAACCCGGGTCGAGAACGCCTGTGCCACCGGATCGGCCGCGGTGCATCAGGCCGCAAAATCGATCGCCGCGAAATCAGCAAAGGTCGTGCTGGTTGTCGGGGTCGAGCAGATGACGCGCACCCCCGGCCCTGAAATTGGCGCCAATCTCCTCAAGGCGTCGTATCTGCCGGAGGATGGTGGCACGCCCGGTGGCTTTGCCGGGGTGTTCGGCAAGATCGCCGGCGGCTATTTTCAGCGTTACGGCGACCAATCCGATGCTTTGGCGCGAATCGCCGCCAAGAACCACAAGAACGGCGTGGCGAACCCCTATGCGCAGATGCGCAAGGATTTCGGCTACGAATTCTGCCGTCACGAGAGCGAGAAGAACCCGTTTGTCGCCGGTCCGCTCAAGCGCACGGATTGCTCGCTCGTCTCGGATGGCGCGGCGGCGGTCGTGATCGCCGATCTCGATACCGCGATGAGCTCGGAGCGCGCGGTGTTGCTGCGTTCTCTGGCGCATGTGCAGGATTTTCTGCCGATGTCGAAGCGCGATATCCTGGCGTTTGAAGGCTGCTCGAACGCCTGGAAGCAGGCGCTTTCACGGGCGAAGCTCGGTCTCGATGATCTCTCCTTCGTCGAAACCCACGATTGCTTCACCATCGCTGAACTCATCGAATACGAAGCGATGGGGCTCACCAAACCCGGCGAGGGCGCGCGCGCCATCCTCGAGGGCTGGACCGAGAAAACCGGTAAACTGCCGGTGAACCCCTCCGGCGGGCTGAAGGCCAAGGGCCACCCCATCGGCGCGACCGGGGTTTCGATGCACGCGCTCACCGCGATGCAGCTCTGCGGCGATGCCCCGGAGGGGATGCAGATCGCCGGGGCGGAACTCGGAGGCATCTTCAACATGGGCGGGGCGGCGGTGGCGAATTACGTCTCGATCCTCGAACGCATCCGATGACGGCATTTTCTGCCCGGCCCGACGCCTTTTCGCTCGGGCGGCGACGCGCGGTTTTTGGTGTCGCCGCCTGCGGCTACCTGCTCAGCCAGTTCTACCGCTCGTTCCTCACCGTCATCTATGATGATCTGGTGCGCGACCTCGCGATCGGCCCGAAGGAATTCGGCACCTTGGGGTCGGCGTGGTTTTTTGCCTTCTCGCTGTCGCAGTTTCCGGTTGGCGTGGCGCTGGACCGGCTTGGTCCGCGCCGGACCATTTCCGGGATGCTGCTGTTCGCCGTGGCCGGTGCGGCGCTGTTTGCGGTCGCGCCGTCGCACGAGGTTGCGACCCTGGGGATGGCGCTGATCGGCATCGGCTGTTCGCCGCTGCTGATGGGCCCGCTCTATTTCTTCGCCAAGACCGAGCCGCCGGCGCGATTTGCGGCGCTCGGCAGCCTGTTTCTCGCCTGCGGGCTGATCGGCGGGCTGATCGCGGCAAGCCCGCTGGCGCTGCTCGTCAAGGCGGTCGGCTGGCGCGATGCGATCCGGTTGTTTGCGGTCGTGACGGCGGGCGTGGCCGCGCTCAATTTCCTCGTTTTCCGCGATCCCCCCCAGGAGGCCGCGCCAGAAGGCGGCTCGCTCGTCGGCGATGTGCTGGCCTTGCTGCGATTGCCGGCGATGTGGCCAATTCTCGTGATGAGTTTTGCGATTTCCGGGCCGGTTTTCACCGAGCGATCCCTATGGGTCGGGCCATTTTTCGGGGAAGTCTACGGGCTCGACCTGATTTCGCGCGGCCATGCCGTGCTGGCGCTGGCGATCGCGATGACGGCATCGGCGATCCTGGCCGGGCCTGTCGCCGGGATGATCAACAATTCCAAACGCGTGGTGCTGGTGAGCAATGTTTTGTGCGGCGCCGCGTTTCTGGCGCTCGGGCTCTGGCCGTCACTGCCGCTTCCCGGCGCGCTGGTTCTGATGGGGCTGGCGGGGTTGTTCGGAGTTTCCTACGCGGTTCTGATCGCGCATGGTCGGCTGTTCATGCCGGGGCATGTGATCGGGCGCGGCATCACCTTCATCAATTTCGTCTCGATCGGCGGGACCGGGATCGTGCAGATGGCCTCGGGCTATGCCGTTGAAGGCATGCGTAAATCGGGTATGTCGGCGGCCGAGACCTATGCGGATCTGCACGTGGTGTTCGGGGTGCTGCTGGTGGTTTCCGCCGCGATCTATGCCTGGGCGCCGGCGCGGCCCAAACCCTGAACCGGTGCATGCGGCGCAACTCGGGGGGCTGAAAGGTCCAGTCCCTAGGATTTGCGGCGGAACAGCAGTTTGTCGATCCGTCTGCCGTCCATATCCATGATTTCAATGGTCCAGGCTTCGAGATCGGCGATTTCGCCATCGGCGGGGATGCGGCCGAAGGCTTCGAGCGCAAAACCGGCGACGGTGCGGAAGCGGGCATCGGAGGGCACTTCGATGCCGAGCTTTTCCTCGAGTTCGTCGATCTCGGTGCGGCCATCGACCAGAAATGTGCCATCCGCGCGCTCGATGATCGAGCGGCTTTCGGTTTCGTGTTCCTCGGGAATGTCGCCGGTGATGGCTTCGAGCACATCGGTGAGCGTGACGACGCCCTCGAAGGTGCCGAATTCGTCGAGCACGAAGGCAAAGTGGTTTCGCTTTTCGCGAAACAGTTCCAGCACATCGAGAACCGACGATACTTCCGGCACGAAAATCGGCTCGCGGACATTTTGCTCGATATCGAGCGGCTTGCCTTCGAGCAGGAGGTCGAGCAGATCCTTCTTGTGCACGAAGCCAAGCGGTTCGTCGATCGAGCTGCCTTTGGCGACCACCACGCGGCTGTACGGGCATTGACGCAGCTCGGCGCGCAGCACCTTGGGGTCATCCGCGACATCGACCCAGTAGACCTCGGCACGCCGGGTCATGATGTCGGAAACCGGGCGGTCGGCCAGGCCGATCACCTCGCGCACCATCGCGCGTTCCGCCGGATCGATGATCCCGGATTCGGTCCCCTCCTGCAGGATGGTCTCGACCTCCTCTTCGGTCACGCTCTGGTCGCGCACTTGCGGCACCCGGAGCGCCGTCAGGATCAGGGCGCTCGAAAACCCCAGCAGGTTGACGATCGGCCTGCCGACCGAGCCGACGATCGCGAGCGGGATCGCCACCCGCGCCGCGACGGCCTCGGGATAGGCGAGCGCGATCCGCTTCGGCACGAGTTCGCCGAGGATCAGCGAGAGGAAGGTGATGAGGATAATGATCGTCGAATAGGCGATCGGTTCGGCGTAGGCGCCGATCAGCGGGAAAGTCGCGAGGTATTCGGCGAGCTTGAGCCCGAGGGTAGCGGTGCCAAACGCGCCCGACACAATCCCGACGAGCGTGATGCCGAACTGCACCGAGGATAAAAACCGGGAGGGGTCGCGCGAGAGCTCCGCCGCGACGCCCGCGCCGCGATTGCCGTTGTCGGCCATGGCTTCGAGCCGGGCACGGCGTGCCGAGACGACCGCCATTTCCGACATCGCGAAAAAACCGTTCACCAGCGTAAGACCGAGAACGATAAAGAGTTCGACCGCCAACATGGGTTAAAGACAATGGACCTTGCAGGGCGTTTTGCCCCGCCCGGGTTTCACCATGCCAGGCTCCAAAAGTCCAGTCTTCCGCCGGTTTATCTGCACTGCCCCGGCAAAACGGCTATTTTCCGGGGCCGCCGGCATCAATCGCAAGCGCGTGCAAGCCTCGCTCGAACTCGGAGGCCAGCAGGGCGTTGATCCGGCGATGGCAGTCGACGCGCGACAGGCCCTCCAGAGCCCTGGCGCGGATCCGCACGGTGTAATGGGTTTCGCCGCCTTCGCGCCAGCCGCCATGTCCGCGATGCTTTTCGCTGTCGTCGATCACGTCGAGTTCAGTCGGATCGAGTGATTGAAGGGCTGAACGTATCCGGTGTGCCCTGCTCATTGTGTCTCCTGGTTCATTGTGGTGTTTCCTGGCTCATTGTGTTTCCTGGTTCATGCTGGTTTTGTGCGGGAGTGGTTTTTCCGGTAGCAGAGATTTCCGATCGACTGTAGCGAAAGCCCGGAGCGATTCCAAAGCGCGGGCTTGCTCCTGCCCGGTTTTTTGGTCATGTCCAGCTTTCGTTTATGCCTTGATGCTAAACTTCAGGCGGTAAAGTAGCGCCCCTGGGCCACAACGGGGTGTTTTTGCATCTGCGAAATCCGGCGCTTGCCCTTGACCAGCCACAGAGCCTAGACTTGTCGCGGAACCCAGACCTGGACGATGATGAACCTCAATTCGCCCCTCTTTGACAAAATCCGCTCCAAGCCGGTGGCGGAAGCGGTGCTGGTCGACGACCGGCTTGGGTGCCAGCACCCGGGATGTGCCCGCAAGGGCGAGTTCAAGGCCCCCAAGGGGCGGGATCACGAGGGCGAGTTCTTCCGGTTCTGCCTTGAGCACGTGAAGGAATACAACCAGTCCTACAATTATTTCGCTGGGATGAGTGATTCGGCTGTCCAGACCTACCAGAAGGACGCCTTGACCGGTCACCGCCCGACCTGGACGGTCGGGGTCAACGGCACGGTGGCGCCGGAAACCAAGCTCGATGCCGCCTCCTTGCTGCGCGCCAAGCTCGAACGCTTGCGCCGTGCCCGCGAGGCCGCCGGGCAAAATACCCGGAAAACCGTGGGTAAAGCCGCGAGAAAAGCCCTCGAAACCCTCGGTCTTGACGAAACCGCCGACAAGCCGGCCATTCGCAGCCGCTTCAAGGATCTTGCCAAACGCCTCCACCCCGATCTCGACGAAGGTGACCGCTCGCGCGAAGATAAATTGCGTGCGATCATCGACGCCTATAATTATCTCAAAACCGCCGGCCTCGCCTGAGGCTGGTCTTGCACGCGAAAGGAAGGGCCGGCCTTCACCAAGGCGGCCTTCAGGTGATTGATGTCTGTGACCGCTCTAGCTGAAAACCACACGCCCGGGACGAGTGCCGCGTTGAATGCCGGCGAGCCGGATACGACCGTTTCCGTCCGCGACGCGTTCGCGATCGATAGCGACCTCGTCGTTCCCGCCTACAAGACCCGCACCGAGCACGTGCCGGACCTCGACCCGGACTACCTCTTCGACAAGGATACGACGCTCGCGATCCTCGCCGGCTTTGCTTATAACCGCCGTGTCATGGTGACCGGCTACCATGGCACCGGCAAATCGACGCATATCGAGCAGGTCGCGGCCCGTCTCAACTGGCCGTGCGTCCGCGTCAACCTCGACAGCCACGTCAGCCGGATTGATCTTATCGGCAAGGACGTGATCGTGCTCAAGGATGGCAAGCAGGTCACCGAGTTCAAGGATGGCATCCTGCCCTGGGCCTACCAGAACAATGTCGCGCTGGTCTTCGACGAATACGATGCCGGTCGCCCGGATGTGATGTTCGTCATCCAGCGCGTGCTCGAATCCTCGGGCCGGCTGACACTGCTCGACCAGAGCCGGGTCATCAAGCCGCACAAGGCGTTCCGGCTTTTTGCCACGGCCAATACGGTCGGTCTTGGCGATACCTCGGGCCTTTATCACGGCACGCAGCAGATCAACCAGGCGCAGATGGACCGCTGGTCCATCGTCACCGTGCTGAACTACCTCGCGCATGACAAGGAAGTCGATATCGTCCTCGCCAAGGCCAAGCACTACAAGGGCAAGGAAGGCCGCGAGATCGTCAACCGCATGGTGCGCGTCGCGGACCTGACCCGCAATGCCTTCATCAACGGCGAGCTTTCGACCGTCATGAGCCCGCGTACGGTGATCACCTGGGCCGAGAATGCCGCGATCTTCGGCGGCGACATCGGCTTTGCCTTCCGGCTGACCTTCCTCAACAAGTGTGACGAGCTCGAGCGCCAGCTGGTGGCCGAGTTCTTCCAGCGCTCGTTCGGGCAGGAATTGAAGGAATCGGCTGTGAACGTCGCCCTGAGCTGAGGCGATGGCGGTCGTCGAGGTCGATACCGAGCGGTTTGACGAAGTCCGGCAGGCGGTTTCGATCGGGCTGTCGCGCTACAACGACCGCTTTCTGCCTCGGGAGCGCGACCGCTTTCCGTTCGCGCTGTCGGTCCGGGATGACGCCGGCGCGGTTGTCGGCGGCCTGATCGGCGAATTGCGGCTCAACTGGCTCTATGTCGACCTCCTGTGGATCGACGAGAGCCAGCGCGGCACGGGCACCGGTCGGCGCCTGATCGAGCTGGCGGAGACCGAGGCCCGGAAGTTCGGCGCGGACCACATCCACCTCTGGACCTGGGATTTCCAGGCGCCCGAGTTTTACCGGGCGATGGGGTTCAGTGAATTCGGCCGGATGGACAATCATCCCGCCGGGGTCACCACTTTTATGTTCGTGAAGGCGATCTGACGTGAACGGCATCCGCGCCCTTTTTTTCGATGTCTTCGGCACGCTGGTGGACTGGCGTGGCAGCATCGCGCGCGAAGTGCGCCGGCTTGGCCTAGGCATCGATGGCGAAGCCTTCGCCGATGCCTGGCGCGGTGAATACCAGGGCGCAATGGAGGCCATCCGCGCCGGCGGGCGCGGCTATGTGAAGCTCGATGTGCTCCACCGCGAAAACCTCGATCGCATCCTGCCGCACTTCGGGCTTGATGCGATGCCGGAAGCCGAGCGCGCCGCGCTCAATCTCGTCTGGCATCGGCTCGATGCCTGGCCCGATGTGGTGCCGGGGTTGGCGCGGCTGAGAGAAAAATTCCTGCTGGCGCCGATGTCCAACGGCAATATCTCGCTGATGGTGGATATGGCCAGGCACAACGGATTTCACTGGGATGCGATCCTTGGCTCGGAAATCGCCCGCGACTACAAACCCAGGCCGGCGGTCTACCTCGCCGGCTGCGCGGCGCTCGACCTTCGCCCGGAGCATGGCATGATGGTCGCGGCGCATTCCTCCGATCTCGCCGCGGCGGCGGCTGTCGGGCTGAAAACGGCGCATATCGCCAGGCCGGACGAGCAGGGCCCCGGCAAGGGCGAAACCACGCCTGAGGTCCCCGTGGATGTTGCCGCGCGCGACCTCGGGCATCTCGCGAATTTACTGGTTACAGGGATACCCGGCGCATGAGTTCGAATTCGAAAGCCAGTCCCGGCGCCAAGGACAGCCCGGTCGAGCCGTTCAAGAAGGCGGTGGCCTCGGCGCTCAGGGCGATGGCGGGCAAGGAGGAGGTCGAGGTGCACTTCGCCGCCGACCGGCCAAGCCTTGTCGATGCCGGCGAGATCGTCCGCGCCCGCCTGCCCGAGCCGCCGCGCAAACCCAGCGCCAAGGATATCGCGATCCTGCGCGGCCACGCCGACAGTTACGCGCTCAAACTCGCCTGCCATAACGAAAAACTGCACCGCCGGCTGATGCCGGAAGGCCTGGATGCCCGCAAGGTGTTCGAGGCGGTCGAGCAGGCGCGCTGCGAAGCGATCGGCGCCAACCGTATGCTGGGCGTCGCCACCAATCTCGACGCCATGCTCGAGGACCGCTACCAGCGCTCGAACCTCGCGGATGTCACCGATATCGCCAATGCGCCGATGGACGATGCCATCGCCATGCTGGTGCGCGAACGTCTGACCGGGCAGAAGCCGCCCGCCTCGGCCCAGCGGCTGACCGACCTGTGGCGCGGTAATATCGAGGCAAAAGCCGGCAAGACGCTGGATGCGCTCTCGGGCCGGGTCGAGGATCAGCAGGCCTTCGCCCGGGTCGTCCGCGACATGCTCGTCGATCTCGGCATGATCGAGGCCGATCCCCTGGGCAGCGACAACGAGGACGAGAAGGGCGACGATCAGGACGAGGACGGCGATCAGGAACCGCAGGACGGGCAGGAGGGCGAGGCTGAGGAGAACGAGGGCTTCGACCTCGAGGAAACCGATGCCGCGCAGGACGACACGAGCGATGGCGCTCAGGAGGCCGCAGACGCCCCGCCAGGCGATTTCCCCGATGAAAGCGATATGGCGGACGCCGAGGAACCCGCCGAGGCCTCGCGCCCGCCCACATCGAAGGACAATGGCCGCGATGCCGGCGGCTACAAGGCCTATACCGAGAAATTCGACGAGACGATCGCGGCCGAAGACCTCTGCGATGCCGAAGAGCTGGAGCGGCTGCGCGCCTACCTCGACAAGCAGCTCAACAACCTCCAGGGCGTGGTCGGGCGGCTCGCGAACCGGCTGCAGCGCCGGCTGCTCGCTCAGCAGAACCGTTCGTGGGAATTCGACCTCGAGGAAGGCACGCTCGATCCGGCCCGGCTGACCCGCGTCGTCATCGATGACATGCGCGGCTCGTTCTCGCCGCTTTCGTTCAAGCGCGAGAAGGATACCAATTTCCGCGATACCGTCGTCACGCTGCTGATCGACAATTCCGGCTCGATGCGGGGCCGGCCGATCACCGTGGCGGCCACCTGCGCCGATATCCTCGCCCGTACGCTGGAACGTTGCGGGGTGAAAGTGGAGATTCTCGGCTTCACCACCAAGGCCTGGAAGGGCGGGCAGGCGCGCGAACTCTGGCTGCAATCGGGCAAGCCGCCCAATCCGGGCCGGCTCAACGACCTTCGCCACGTGATCTACAAGAGCGCGGACGCGCCCTGGCGACGCGCGCGCCGCAATCTCGGGCTGATGATGCGCGAAGGGCTTTTGAAGGAAAACATCGATGGCGAGGCGCTCGACTGGGCGCATAATCGCCTGCTGGCCCGGCGTGAGCAGCGCAAGATCCTGATGATGATCTCGGATGGCGCACCGGTGGATGATACGACGCTCTCGGTCAATTCAGGCAATTACCTCGAAAAGCACCTCCGGCAGGTGATCGAAGCGATCGAGACGCGCTCGCCGGTCGAACTGATCGCCATCGGCATCGGCCACGATGTGACCCGCTATTACAAGCGCGCGGTAACGATCGTCGATGCCGAGGAACTTGGCGGCGTGATGACCGAGAAGCTCGCCGAACTCTTCTCCGAGAACCCGCGCGAGGTGCCGGCACAGCCGCAGCGCCGCGCCGCCGGAGGGCGGCATTGATCTCGCGGCGCGGGTTGGTCGCGGCACTGGCATGCCTGCCAGCGGCGGGCCGCGCCGCGTTCGCGCGAGATCCGGGCTCCGGCGCGCTGGATCGCAAGGCGCCGCGCGATGTTGCCGTGGAGGCGCATGCGTTTTCGGCGTTTTCGATCGCGGATCGAGATCAGCGCCAGTTTGGTAAGCTGACCTTTCTCGGCGGGCTTGAGCTGCGGTCGAAGGACCCGGAATTCGGCGGTATTTCCGCAGGCTCGATCGATCCGGACGGGCGTGGTTTTCTGGCCATCAGCGATCACGCGCATTGGATCTCCGGCCGCTTCACCGAAGAGAACGGCGCGCTCAAGGGCATCGAGGCCGTCCGGATCACCCCGATGGTTGCCCCGGACGGCCGCCGGTTGAAGGATACCCGCTATTTCGACACCGAAGGCCTCGCGCGGCAGGGCAACACCGCCTTCGTCAGCGTCGAGCGGACCCACGATATCCTCCAGTTCGATCTTTCCCGGGGCCTGGGGGCGCGGGCGCGCCTTCTCGATGTTCCCGCCGAGATGAAGGGGCTGCGCAGCAATGGCGGCATTGAGGCCCTCGGTATCCTGCCCACGGCCGCTGCCCAGGCCGGCGCCTTGATCGATTTGGCGGAGAAGGCCCCACGCGGTGCATCGAGCCCGGACAATCCCGGGTTCATCCTCGGACCGAAGGGCGGGCGGCTGAGCGTTCGCAGGCTCGGCGATTTCGATACCACCGACCTCGGGTTTCTTCCCGGCGGGGACATGCTGATCCTTGAGCGCCGGTTTGTGCCGTTTTTCGGCCTCGGGTTCCGCATCCGTCGCATCCCCATCGCGATGGTGCGTCCCGGCGCGGTGCTCGACGGCGAGGTCCTGATCGAGGCCGATCTCGGCCAGCAGATCGACAATATGGAAGCCATGATGATCCACCGCGCCAGCGATGGCCGGGTCATTCTCACGCTGATGTCGGATGATAACTTCTCGATCCTTCAGCGTAATCTCGTCCTGCGGTTCGCGCTGAACGAGTAAGCCCTTCGCGAGTGCCCGGCCTTGCCGTGACGGCGCTCTGGCGATCGGGCCAGCCGAAATTACCCATCCCACCAGCTCAACAACGCGAAAAAGGCGACCGAAGCCGCCTGAATGTCATCCGCTGGAAATGACGCCGAGGCGCCAGAATCTCGCTTAGGCCGAGAGCTTCTTGGCGATATCGCGCTTGAGATCGAGCGCGGTCGAGGACAATTCGCAATCGGCCGCCTTCATCAGGAAGGCATCGAGGCCGCCGCGGTGCTCGACCGAGCGCAGGCCGTTGGCCGAAATCCTGAGGCGAACCGATTTGTTCAGCGCATCCGACTGGAGCGTGACATTGACGAGGTTCGGCAGGAAGCGACGCTTGGTCTTGTGGTTCGAGTGGCTGACCTTGTGGCCGACCTGAACACCCTTGCCGGTCAATTCGCAAACACGAGACATTTCAACAAACCTTTTGTAACCCGGACTGCCAAGAGCGCGCCGGGGCCAGCCCAGAGAGCCAACTGCCTCTTAAGCGGCTGGAAATAGGAAGTGGGGCGTATAGTCCAAGCATCGCGGCGGGTCAACGGTTCGCAGGCGCGCCGCTTGCTTTTTTGTGGCTTCGACCCGAAAATCCCGCTGTCCCCCGGCGTCTTCCTCCGGGGGCTTGCCACGAATCGGCCATGGATTCACAAAATAGATAGAAACTCTGTGTGCTCAAGCTTCGAATCGGTGTCGCCCGCATCATGATGTACCTCGTTCGCAGAATGCGACTTTCCGGTTCCTGCCGGTTGGCGCGGGTGGTCCGGCAACCGGTCTGGCTGCTCCCGGTTGCCGCTCTGCTCGCAGCCTCGCCGCTGCGGGCGGCAGGCGTGGAAGCCCAATACGCGATCTCGTTGGCCGGGCTCTCCATCGGCAAGGCGTCGCTCTCCATCGTGCAGGAGGGCAATGCTTACACCCTCAACGCCAGCGCGGCGCTGACCGGGATCGTCGGTGCGGTGGCAAAGGGGCGCGGCGCGGCGACGGCGCGCGGCAGCGTCGGCTCCGGCGGGGTGCTGACCAACGGGTTTTCTCTTTCCGCCAGCAACGGCAAGGAGCAGCGCACCATCCAGATCGCCGCGGCTTCCGGCTCGGTGCGGAACGTCGTGATCGACCCGCCCTTCGTCGACAAGGGCGACGAAGGTGTCCGGATTCCCCTGCGTGACAGCCACAAGATCGGCATCATCGATCCCGTCAGCGCGCTGATCATGCCCTCGCGCGCCGCCGATCCGTTCGATAAATCGAATTGCGAGCGCCGGATTCCGGTTTTCGACGGCAGCCAGCGGTTCGATGTCGTGCTGTCCTACGTCGGCATCCGCCAGGTGAAGAGCGAGCGCGGTTATTCCGGCCCGGTGCTGGTATGCTCGGCGCGCTACGTTCCAGTGGCCGGGCACCGCCCGGATCGCCGTGTGACCAAGTTTATGGCTGAAAACCGCAGCATGGATGCCTGGCTCGCGCCGGTGAATGGCGGCAAGCTGCTGGTTCCCTACCGGATATCGGTCAAGACGATGATCGGCACCACCGTGATCGAGGCCGAGGTTTTTAACCCGGGCTGATCTTGCCGGGGAGAACCCTTGCCGGCATGAGCCCTTGCCGGCATGAGCCCTTGCCCGATTGACACTCCGTACCCGGGTGGATGGCGGATCTGTGCCGGACCGGGACACTCTCTCTTAACGCTTTGATGGTTATCTCCTGAATTCCGGCGTCTTCGGGCGCGTGACGGGAACGGGGTGCTTTTGTGCCTCCTCGGTCCTCAGTCCTTTGATCCGAAAGGCGAAAGCGGGCCAGAAGCCGCCCCGAGGCCGTGACGGCCGATCAGGGGGCGAATCGGTTTTCGCTGATTCGTCGATGCTTTGTTCCCGCCCTTCCCCCATCGTTAAGATTTCTCGTGCTAGGCCGTGCCGCCGGCCGAACAAAGTATTAATCATGAGAGTTTCAAGAAATCGCTTGACGCGACTTTCGGCGGGATTCCGCAACCGAGTCTTGTTGCGCTACCGGAGTTTGATGCAGAATCGAGCGAATCAACAAAATATGGACAAAATCCGAGTATGCTTTGCCATATCTTGTGGTCGAACAAACCGTGACTCCTGGAAGTCGCTGATTCGGGCCGGATTCGTTCTTTTCCTGTTCGAAAGCTTGCACTGCGCTTTGGTTTTGCGGTCGATCTGTGTCGTAGCGGGACGGCGGTGGCCGGAACTCGTTGAAAACGCCATTCCGGGCTTGCCGCCGGGCACCATTCTCACCACATTGCGTTAAGGTTTGCTGCGCCGCCCGATAGGTGGGTGGCCGAGTCCGGCGCTTTGGGCGCGCGTTGAAGTCTGGCGCCGCAGGCGTGAGTGAAGGTGCCATGACCCTGTCATTTCGATTGCCTGCCGAAGCGCGAAAATCCGATTCGCCCTTGCGCGGTCGCGGCGTTACCGCGGTGCTCGGCCCGACCAATACCGGCAAGACCCATCTCGCGATCGAGCGCATGCTCGGCCACGACAGCGGCATGATCGGCCTGCCGCTGCGGCTGCTGGCGCGGGAGGTTTATGGCCGTATTGTCGCGAAGGTCGGCGCGGATGCCGTGGCGCTTGTCACCGGCGAGGAGAAAATCAAACCGAAAAACCCGCGCTTCTGGGTTTCGACCGTCGAGGCGATGCCGCGCGAGGTGGCGACGAGCTTCGTGGCCATCGATGAAGTGCAGATGATTGCTGATTTCGATCGCGGCCATATCTTCACCGATGCCATGCTGCATCGGCGTGGCCGGGCCGAAACCCTGCTGCTGGGCGCGGCAACGGCGCAGCCGATCATCGAACGGCTCCTGCCCGGGGTTCTGATCCAGACGCGGCCTCGCCTCTCCAAACTCACCTTTGCCGGCGAGAAGAAAATCACCCGGCTGCCGCCGCGCTCGGCGGTGATCGCGTTCTCGGCCGAAGAGGTTTACACCATCGCCGAACTGGTTCGCCGCCAGCGCGGTGGCGCGGCGGTGGTGATGGGGTCGCTCTCGCCGCGCACGCGCAACGCGCAGGTGGAGATGTTTCAGGCCGGCGAGGTCGATCATATCGTCGCCACTGATGCGATCGGCATGGGGCTTAACCTCGAGATCGAACACGTCGCCTTCGCCTCGGACCGGAAATACGACGGGCGGCGGCATCGGCGGCTGTTCCCCTCCGAGATCGCCCAGATCGCCGGGCGCGCGGGCCGGGCGACGCAGGACGGCACGTTCGGCACCACCGGGCGCTGCCCGGCTTTTGACGAGGATCTGGTCGAGGAGCTGGAGGCGCATCGGTTCGACCCGCTCCGGATCGCGCAATGGCGCAATTCGGCGCTGGATTTCTCGAGCCTCGACCGGCTGGAACTGACGCTCAACCGCGCCGTCGGCGATGCCAACCTCATCCGTGCCCGCAAGGCCGAGGACGAGGTGACGCTGGAGCTTGCCATCGCTCGCCCGGCCATTCGCGACCTCGCGCGCGGCGAAAACGCCGTTCGCCGGCTGTGGGACCTGTGCCAGCTGCCCGATTACCGGAAAGTGTCGCCGCATAGCCACGCCGATCTCGCGATGTCGCTTTACGAGTCGATCATGCGCAAGGGCGCGATCGATCGCGACTGGTTTGCCAGGGAAATCAAGGCCTGCGACCGCACGGAAGGCGATATCGACGCCCTGTCCTGGAGGCTCGCGCAAATCCGCACCTGGTCGTATTGTGCAAATCGACCAGACTGGTTGCATGATCCTGAGCATTGGCAGAATGTCACGCGCACGCTAGAGGACAAGGTATCCGATGCGTTGCACGAGAAATTGATGCAACGGTTTGTCGACCGGCGTACGTCGGTACTGATGCGCCGCCTGAAAGAGAACGTGATGCTTGAGACTGAAGTAAAGCCTACGGGGGAAGTGCTGGTCGAAGGCCAGCATGTCGGGAGGCTCGAAGGCTTCCGCTTCACGCCGGATGCCGGCGGTGAGGGCGAGGGAGCTAGCGGGCTTGAGGCCAAGACCCTCAGGGCGGCGGCGGTCAAGGCGCTCGCCGGCGAGATCGAAACCCGCGCGAGCCGGCTTTCGACCGCGAACGACGAGCAGCTTCAACTCTCGCTCGATGGCATCATCCGCTATATCGGCGAGCCGATCGCGACGCTTCAGGCCGGAGCCCGCGTGCTCGAGCCAAAATTTCTGATCCTCGCCGATGACACCCTGGTCGGTCTTCACCGCGAAATGGTCGAAACCCGGCTCACCGTCTGGATCAAGGCGCATGTCGCCAAGCTGCTCGGCGCGCTGTTTGCGCTCGAGGCGCCGGAGAACCTGACCGGCCTCGCGCGCGGCATCGCGTTTCAGGTGGCCGAGAACCTCGGCATTCTCGATCGCGCCAGCGTGTCCAACGACGTGCGCAGCCTCGATCAGAATGCGCGTTCCGAATTGCGCAAGCTCGGTCTGCGGTTCGGCGCCTACCATATTTTCGTGCCCGCGCTGATGAAGCCCGGCCCGCGCAGCCTCGCAGCGCAGCTCTTCGCCCTGACGCGCGGCGGTGACCCTTCCGCCTTGCGGGATGTTTCGCATCTGGCGTTCTCGGGCCGCACCTCCATTCCGGTCGATCCTGCGATCGACAAGGAGCTTTATCGCGTTGCCGGCTTCCGGGTCGCCGGGCCGCGTGCGATCCGCGTCGATATTCTCGAGCGCCTTGCCGATCTCATTCGCCCGGCGATCGCCTATCGCCCTGGCGTGACCGAAGGCGAGCCGCCGGCGGGCGCTGCGGATGGCGACGGCTTCGTCATCACCGGCGCCATGACCTCGCTGGTCGGCTGCGCCGGCGCCGAGTTTGGCGAAATCCTCAAATCGCTCGGCTATCGCCCGGAAATGCGCAAGGGACCGGCGATCACTGTCGCGATCAAGCGCCCGGCGGCCCTGGCCGCGACCGCGCCGCTCGTCGCCGTTCCTGCCGCCGACGCGGCGGAAGGCACACCGGAAGCGGTCGAGCCCGTGTTGTCGCCCGCTGCGACCGAGGACGACGCGGTTGCCATGCCGGAGGTTGCGATCGAGCGCCAGCTTGTGGAGGATGTCGCGGCAGCACAGGCTCCTGCACACCCCTCGCAGGCTGAACCGGAGCAGGCCGAACCCCGGCAAGCGGAGTCCCCGCATGTCGAGGCGGAGGGCGCGGAAAGTGTCGCGGGGGAGGGTGTCATTGCCGAAGCCGCCAGCCCTGAGGCCGCCGCCCCGAATGTCGCTGCTGCCGAAGAAGTGGTAGCCGAAGCCGCTTCTGATGAGCCGGTTGCTTCCCTTGAGGTGGTTTCTTCCGCCGCAGACGTTCCCGCGCCCGAAATCGAGATCTGGCGGGTCGCGCGGCCCGAACGTGCCAGAGGAGAACATGGCCGCCATCGCCATGCCGGCCAGCGTCGGGGCGGTCATGCGCCGCAACCGGCCACGGCAGAAGGCGAAACGCCGCAACGGCACGAGCGACCGCGTGGGGATCGTCGCCCGCAGCCGGGTGCGCCGGCCGGCGAGGTTGCCAATCGCCCGAACGAAAGCCGCGCCAAGAAGTTCGAGAAATTTACCCGGCCAGAAGGCGCAAAGCCCGCAGGCGACCGGCCCCCTTTCAGCCCCAGGCCACATGGCCAGGCTGGAGAAGGCGCCAATCGCGGCGCGCCGGGGCGTGGTGGTCCAGGCCGGGAAGGTCAGGGTTTTGGTGGCAAGCCGAAATTCAATCAGGATCGCGGCCCGCAGCGCTTTTCGAGCGAACGTAAGCCCGGCCCCGAAAAGGTCGCTGATCCCGATTCGCCTTTCGCCAAGCTCGCCGCCCTGAAGGCGCAGCTTGAAGGCAAATCCTGATCCGGCTCGCCGATGGGAGGACGAAGCTCAAGCCGCAAGCCTGATCCTTCGTCGGCCCCGGACTCCCGGTTCAACCCGGGTTCTCCACCCGACACCGCCGAGGCGATGCGCCTCGATCGATGGATCTGGCACGCGCGGTTCCAGCGTGCGCGTGAGGCCTGTGCCAGCCTGGTGCGTAACGGGCATGCACGCGTTAATGGTCGCAGGGTGACGCAGCCCGGCGCGAGCCTGCGGATCGGGGATATTCTGACGCTTGCCCTGCCGGGGCGGACCGTGGTTGTTGAGGTACTCGCGCTCTCCTAGCGTCGCGGCAATGCGGCGACAGCGTCTTGTCTCTATCGCGTCGTAGAACCATATGGGCGTGATCCCGCGAAAATCGATTGATCCATTCCCTTGCATGGCGAGGCAATCCGATCTAGCGAGGGGCGAACAGAGTTTCCGGGGTCGTTGACGCGGTTTTTGGGCCGCAAATCAGGTGGCCTTGGGCATGCGACAGCGCAGGAGAAGCCGATGACCTATGTGGTCACCGATAATTGCATCAAGTGCAAATATATGGATTGCGTCGAGGTTTGCCCGGTAGATTGCTTCTATGAAGGCGAAAACATGCTCGTCATTCATCCCGATGAATGCATCGATTGCGGGGTGTGCGAGCCCGAATGCCCTGCCGAAGCCATCAAGCCGGATACCGAGCCGGGGCTGGAGAGCTGGCTGAAGCTCAACGCCGATTTTTCAAAGTCCTGGCCGAACATCACCATCAAGCGCGAAGCGCCGGGGGATGCGAAGGAGTTTGACGGCGTGCCCAACAAGCTCAAGACGTATTTTTCGGAAAAACCCGGCGAAGGCGATTGATCACGCCCAGGGCGAAACGCCCTTAAAGTCGACGCTGTTGATGCGGTTTCGTCCTAGGTCAAGGCACTTTTTATCCGTGGATTTCGGGGGATTTCACGGTTTATGCCGGAAATTCGGGCGAATGCCCGGGCGTTAACCTTTTTGTGTGGGGGACGGCCTGCCTGCCGCGCCACTTTTTGATTTGGCCGTGGAATCGTGATATCCTGTTCTAGACAGTAGAGACAGGTGGCTACTTCCTTTGCGCCTTGATTCCCATTGAGCTGCTTTTTTCAGGCCTGCACGCACGCTGCGCGCGGGCTTATGGCGGTTGTTTGGGCGGGGCGCAATTTTTTGGTCGCATCACCCTATCGCTGACGACGGTCAGGCCTTCCACTCCGGGATCCCCTGGCCATGTGAAGTGACGGTTCTCTGCCGGCACAGGTTCGTCCGCCCTTCCGCAAGGGGGCGCGGGCGATGATGAGGTACAAGATGAGCACAAAAAAAATGGCGCAGCGAGATGGTTTCAAGCCGGGTGAATACGTGGTCTATCCGGCGCATGGCGTCGGCCAGGTAACGGCAGTCGAGGAACAGGAGATTGCAGGTTTCAAACTTGAGCTTTTCGTGGTCAACTTTGCCAAAGAGAAAATGACGTTGCGGGTTCCCGTGGCCAAGGTGGTCAGTGTCGGGATGCGCAAGCTGTCGGAGCCGACGCTGGTGAAGAAGGCGCT